>CAKOTA010000008.1 GCA_934119965.1 uncultured Bacilli bacterium | reverse complement strand
GGGCGCGATAAGGGGATCGAACCCTTGCATAACGGAACCACAATCCGCCGTGTTAACCACTTCACCAATCACGCCATATCAACAATTCATATTTTATCAATTATTCTGAAAATAATCAAGACTTTTTGACTAATTTATTTATAATACTACATTTGCCCATACACTTGTTATATCAAACCATATTATAAATTGGGAGGAAAAATTATGTATAATCAAAATTTTAGACAAGATTATTATAATTATGTAAATAATAATTATAATCAACCATTATATACAGAAGATAGCAACCCTAATCAATTATATGATCCATATCAAGGATTTATTAGGGGAAACTTATTTCCAAATCTATACAATGGTTATAAAGTAAATCCAATTGATTTAAAACCCATTAATGAACAAGCAAAAATGCTAACTACATTAGATTCATTATGCTTTGCAATGACAGACATTAATTTATATTTGGATATATATCCTGACGATAAAGATATGATTGGATTATTCAATCAATATCGTGAACAAGCAAACAATGTAATGGAAGAATATCAAAGAAAATTTGGACCTATTACATTAAATAGTGAGGCAAATAATAGGTATCCATTTGTTTGGATAAATAGTCCTTGGCCTTGGGAAGGTGGTAAATAATGTTTAAATATGAAAAGAAATTAGAATACCCAGTAAATATAACAAAAAAAGATCTTAAAATGGCTAAATATATGATGGCACAATATGGTGGTCCAGATTCTGAATTATCAGCTTGTTTACGATATTTTAATCAAAGATACACAATGCCAGATGATAAAGGAAAAGCATTACTTACAGATATTGCTACTGAAGAAATGGCCCATATTGAAATGATATCAGCAATGATATATCAATTAATGAAAGGGGCAACAATTGAAGAAATAAAAACAGCTGGACTTGGAGGACATTTTTCAATGCATGATAGTGGATTATTTATAAATGATCCCAATGGTGTTCCCTTCACATCAGCATATATAGAAACAACTGGAGATTTTATTGCTGATTTAGAAAGTGATATGGCAGCTGAACAAAGAGCAAGAGCTACATATGAACATTTAATGGATTTAACAAACGATCCAGATGTCTTAGGTCCACTATCATTCCTAAGACAAAGAGAAGTAGTTCATTATCAAAGATTTAAAGAATTAAGAAATTATTACTTAGAAAACAAAATACAAAGAGAAAACTAGCTAAGCTAGTCTTTTTTGTAAAAAATATCATCTGGTTTTAAATTAAAAATATTAGAAATTTTAATTGCCATATCATAATATAAATTTCTTTTTTTATTTTCAATTAAACAATAATGAGCTGGAGAAATATTTAACATATCAGCCATATCTTTTACTGTATAATTATTTTTCTCTCTTAAAACTTTTAATTTAACAACATCATACATACTACCACCATAATTATTATAACATAGACTATTAATCTATATCAAAAGAATTTAAAATGTGAGAAAATTTAAATGGTGGTAGTATGAAAGAAGATATATATAACATAATAGGAAAAAATATAAAGAAATATCGTTTAGAATGTAATATGACGCAACGAGAGTTAGCAGAAAAATTGTTACTAAGTGATAGTTTTATTGCTAAACTAGAATCCGTTACTCATCAAACAATATCTATAGATACCTTAGAACAAATATCCTATATTTTAAATAGAGATATAAAAGATTTCTTTGAAAAATAAAATAACACTTAATGTGTTATTTTTTGCTATCATATTTTTTTCTTTCTGCTGTATTTAATATTTTCTTTCTCATTCTTATACTTAGTGGTGTTACCTCAACATATTCATCACTATTAATATAATCTAAACAATATTCTAAAGATAATAGTCTTGGTCTTTTTAATACAACTGTATGATCTTTTCCAGCACTTCTTGTATTAGTTAAATTTTTACCTTTAACAACATTAACTGCTAAATCATTATCATGAGTATGTTCACCAACTAACATACCTTCATATACATCAACACCAGGTTCAATGAACATAATTCCTCTATCTTCCAATTGACCTAAAGCATAAGCCGTTGATTTTCCGTTTTCCATAGAAACTAATACACCTAATTTTCTTTCCCCTACTTTAGCGCCAGCCATTTTACGATATTCTTTAAATGTATGACTCATCATACCATAACCTTTAGTCATAGTCATAAATTCTGTTGTAAAACCTATTAAACCACGAGATGGAATTGTATATAAAAGTCTAACTTGATTTTCGTGATTAGTCATATTTTCCATATTTCCTTCACGATTTCCTAAAGCTTCAATTACAGAACCAACATATTCTTCTGGAACATCAATTTGAACATCTTCGTATGGTTCCATTTTAATTCCGTCTTTTTCTTTAATAATAACTTCAGGTTTTGAAACTTGTAATTCAAATCCTTCTCTACGCATATTTTCAATTAAAATTGATAAATGAAGTTCACCACGGCCGGACACAATAAATGACTCATTATCATTAGGTGCTACCTTAAGTGAAACATCTCTCTCTGTTTCTTTTAATAATCTTTCTTCTATTTTTCTAGCAGTTACTATTTTTCCTTCTTTTCCAACAAATGGTGATGTGTTTACACCAAATGTCATTTGTAATGTAGGTTCATCAATTCTTAGAAGTGGTAAAGCATCTTCTTTTCCAACTTCACAAACTGTTTCCCCAACTGAAATATCAGGTAACCCTGAAATAGCAATTATATCTCCAGCTTCAGCTTCTTCAATTTCGACTCTTTTTAAACCAATATATCCAAACATTTTAGCAATTCTAAATTGTTTAATACTTCCATCTAATCTAACACAAGATACCATTTGATTAGTTTTAATTCTTCCTCTTTTAACAACCCCAATACCTATTCTTCCGACGAAATCATTATAATCTAATAATGCAGGTTGAAATTGTAAACTACCTTCTTCAATTTTTGGTGAAGGAATATTATCAATTATCATATCTAAAATTGGTTTCATCGTTTTTTCTTGAGTACTAACATCAGGATCTAAACTAGATGTACCATTAATAGCAGAAGCATAAACAACTGGGAAATCCAATTGATCTAAGTCTGCTCCTAATTCAATAAATAAATCCATTACTTCATCTATTACTTCTTTAGGTCTAGCTGTTTCTTTATCTATTTTATTTACTACGACAATTGGAGTAACTCCAGCTTCTAAAGCTTTCTTAAGAACAAACCTAGTTTGAGGCATTGTACCTTCATAAGCATCAACTACTAAAAGTACACCATCAACCATATTCATAATTCTTTCTACTTCTCCACCAAAATCAGCATGTCCTGGAGTATCTAAAATGTTAATTCTAGTTCCTTTATAATCAATTGCTGTTGGTTTTGCTAAAATTGTAATTCCTCTTTCTTTTTCAATTTCATTTGAATCCATTACTCTAACATCTACTTGTTCATTATCTCTAAAAGTTCCAGATTCTTTCAAAAGTCCATCTACTAATGTAGTTTTTCCGTGGTCTACGTGAGCTATTATTGCTATATTTTTTATATTTTTCATAAAAACACTTCCCTTTTTGCCTTGCATATTATAGCATAATTCATTCTAAAAAGTAAAGAAAAAAGCTATATATATATCATTATATCATTATTTTATTTTAATTTTTTCTCTATTTTCTTCTTTTTCAAGCATTTCCTGAAGAATCTTTGGAGTTATTTTACCATATCTTTTATCAAAAATATCTTGTTCTTTGGGTGTCAAAATAAAATAATTATTTGGTATTAGACTATAGCAAATTAGATATTCACTATCACTTTTTGAATAATTGACAAATGTAAAACTTTTGCTATTTCTTGTCTTATCTTTTTGTTCACCATATGGAACAATTATACCATTATCTCGATATTTAGTAAGTTCCCCATTTGACAGTTTCAAAATTGCTCCATTAAGTATATCCTTTGCTTCAAAGTCATCAATATTATTTATTATGACATTGTCGTCTACTTGAAAACATAAAATATGTCTTCTTTCATTTAAATTAGCATATTTACATGCAGATTCATAACTAGAAGTTAATGAAATCCAAGGGCTTCTTTTAGCGCTACTAACTAATTTACCACTTATATGTCCATAAATAAAACTTAAAATATCTTTTTTATTTTTTTTCTGATAACATATATTATACATTTTTTTAGTCATTTCAATATTTTTGCAATTCTCTAAATTTTTATAAGAACGATATAAAGTACAATTTATTTTTCCTAGTTCTTGCATTTCATTAAAATCTTCTAAAGTAATAGCTCTATACAATATCATAAATAGCCTCCAAATTTTTGACAATATATTATTATTTTTTTCTTATAAAGTCAAGTTGTGCTATAATATTTATGGTGAAGTTAGAATGAAGAAGTTAATTTTTATTATATGTTTATTTTTAGTACCTTTTAGTATATATGCTAAAGAAGAAGTTACTTTGAATAAATGTGTTGATGGTGATACCGCATGGTTCAATCTAAAAGAAGAGAAAATCAAAGTTAGATTTTTAGCCATTGATACACCTGAATCCACCAATAAAAATGAAAAATATGGTAAAGAGGCAAGTGAATTCACTTGTAATTTATTAAAAAATGCTACAAAAATAGAAATAGAATATGATGAAAAAGCTGATAAGACTGATAAGTATAATAGATATTTAGCTTGGGTATTTGTAGATGATAAGTTGTTACAAGACTTAATTGTTAGAGAAGGTTATGCAGAAATTAAATATATTTATGGTGATTATAAATATTTAAATACTTTAAATGATAGTTTGAAACTTGCCAAAAAAGAAGGATTAAATTTGTGGAGTGATGAAGACTATTTATTTATCTTGTTTGGATATAAAATAACAAAAGAAATATTATTAAGTACAATATCCATATTAATTGTTCTAATAGCATGTATCTTTAGTGAAACTATTAGAAAAAAGACTAATACTAAAATTAAAAGAAAAATAAATAAAAAAATTGATGATATGTTTAAATAGCATATCATCTTTTATTCTAAAACATTTTTAACTTTCAAATTATTATTTCTTTCATATATAACTAATTTATAATTGTTATCTAAAGTAGCTAATAATATATCTTCTAATTTCTTCCCTTTAATTTTTAATTCTTTCAATAACCAATCTTTTTCCTTTCCAGAATTTTCTAAATTACTTTTCATTATTTTACCATCAATTATTACGTTAGAAACTAATTCATTTTTTTCTAATTTCAAATTCATATCCTTTACTATTAAAGGAGCATATTCCTTTTTTGGCAAAATACTTATTTTACCATTTGCTTCCATAATAGCATATTCAATTTCGTTAACATCAAATGTTCCATTACTACGACATTGTTCTAGTAAATCATTAATATCAATCATCATTTTCCTTAGGTTTTTTTCTATTATTTTTCCGTTTTGTATTAAAACTGTAGGAGTTCCTATAATTATTCTTCTAAGAACCATACTTTTCATTGTAAAATATGATACCAACCAAGCAATAAAACCAAAAGTTATCATAGCCACTATTCCATTATAATAATTGTTATCAAAGTTCATTATCATTTCGGCGGCAAAATTACCTATGCTTATTCCAATTACATAATCAAATAAAGATAGTTCTGATACCTGTTTTTTTCCAATTGCTTTTGTTATCAAAAACAAAACAATTAATGATACTAAACTTCTGGGTATAATTCTTAAAGTTTCTGTCATATTATCACCATTATTATTATTTTATTAATTTTGATTAATATACAAAAAAGATCATTATTTTGATCTTTTTAATCTATTTAATGTTTTCTTTACAGTTTCTCTATCAGTTATAACATTAGTTGTAAGAACAAAAGCTAATACAATTGCTAATAATATTCCATATACGATATATCCTAGTTTTTCATCACCAAGCACATAAATAATTGATGCACTAGCAAATAATAAATCAATTCCTAATATTATAGAAACAGTAGATTTTTCAGAAAAATTTTTATTCAATAATTGATGATGGATGTGAAATCTATCAGGAGAAGTAAAAGGGTTTTGGCCTTTTAAAACTCTTCTTATAATTGCAAACAAAGTATCCAATATTGGAATAGCCATTACTAATAACGGAATAATTAAAGATGTCATAGTTACATTTTTAAATCCAAGAAGAGCTACTATAGAAATCATAAATCCCATTAAATTTGATCCAGTATCTCCTGCGAATATACTAGCTGGATGATAATTATAAACTAAAAAACCTAATATAGAGCCTAACATCACAAATGCTAGAACAAAATCTAAACCTGTTTTTCCTTGCATTGTTGCTATTATTCCAATTGTTAAGAAATAAATCGAACTTATTCCCCCACTCAAACCATCTAGGCCATCTATTAAATTGATACAATTAATACACCCAAGAATAAAAAATAGTGTCAAAGGATAAGACATCCAACTAAAATTTATATAAATTCCAAAAGCACTAATATCTTGTAATAAAATATTACCATAAAAAACAATAACACAAGCAGCTGCCACCTGACCTATAAATTGGGTTTTAGCTGATAATTCTGCTATATCATCTATTACACCTATTATTACAATTATAAAACTTCCAATTAATATTGCATTCATCGTACTACTATGGGTACCAAATACCATATATCCTAATAAGAAGCCAAAGAATATTGCCAAACCACCTAATTTAGGAGTCGTTTTCTTATGCATATGTCTATTTCTCGGAACATCAACTGCTCCAATTTTAATAGCCATTTTTTTTATATATGGCATTATCAATACTACAAATATAAATGGTAATAGTATCATTAAAAATATTCGTGATATTAATTCTTGATCAATTATCATTCAAATCACCTATATACATTATATCATCTATTACTTTTTAATCAAATAAAAAGTTTCACTTATATTATGAAACTTTTTTAGAATTTTATTTATGAAATAATCAAATTTAACTTTCCGTTACAGTTATTTCCTTCTTTGATAATATTACTTTACCTGCATCAGTTATAGCAGTACAAGTTATTAAATGTTTGCCAACACTTATCAATTCATTAGTATTTTCAATTTTTCCATCAATATCACTAGAACATTCAATAGAATTATTATTTGATGAATCATCAATTATTTTGTAACTTGTTCCTTTAATAATTGAAGAAGGCATGTTCTGATTAAATATTATTTCATTTCTACTTGTTAATTCATCTATTGAATCACCTTTTAACTTATCTAAAATATTTTTTTTATTTTGAAAATTAAGTAATAACATTGCTAAAATTGTTATAAAAATTAACAACAAAGTATATAAAATACCAGAAACAGCAAACCCTTTATTATTCATAATATCACCTTATAATCTATAATTATTTTACTATAAAAAAATAGATTATACAATCTATTTATCAATTAAATGAATGTTTTCTAAAAGAACACCTGTTCCTAAAGCAACACATGTTAAAGGACTTTCAGCTATTTTAATAGGTACTTTAAGTTCACTCTGTAATAGTTTGTCCATTCCTTTAATTAATGCACCACCACCTGTCAAAACAATACCATTATCAATAATGTCAGCCGATAATTCTGGAGGTGTTTGCTCTAAAACAATTTTTACTGTATTTACTATTAACATTGCACTATCTCTTAAAGCCTCTGTTATTTCTTGTTCCGTAATTGTAATTGTTTTAGGTAATCCAGTTACTAAATCTCTACCTCTAACCTCCATTTTAGACTTGCTATTTTTATCTATATAAACATTACCTATTTCAAATTTTATTGTTTCAGCTGTTCTATCTCCTATTAATAATTTATATTTCTCTTTAATATATTTCATAATATCTGTATCAAATGTATTACCAGCTATTTTGATAGATGAACTTGTAACAATATCACCAAGTGATAATATTGCTATATCAGTTGTTCCCCCACCAATATCAACAACCATATTACCAATTGGAAGCGATATATCCAATCCTGCTCCAACCGCTGCCACTTTTGGTTCTTCCTCAATAAATACTTTTTTTGCTCCCGTTCTTTCTGCAGCTTCTTTAATAGCATTTTTTTCAACACCAGTTATGTTGGATGGACAACAAATTAAAATTCGTGGTTTAGAAAATACACCTTTAGCTTTAATTTTTTTAATAAAATTTTCTAACATTATTTCAGTCACATCAAAATCAGCAATTACACCATCTTTCATTGGTCTTATCGCTTCTACTTTTCCTGGAGTTCGTCCAAGCATATTTCTTGCTTCTTCTCCTACAGCTAAAACTTTTTTATTTGAATCTATTGCTACAACTGATGGTTCATTTAATACAATACCTTGTCCTTTTACATAAATCAAAACATTTGCTGTTCCTAAATCTATTCCAATATCATGTGCGAACACTATTACTCCTCCTTCAAATATTTTTTTCTTGTAGATTCACCACCCCTTATATGTCTTATATTAGTATGGTAATCTAATATTAATTTTACCTTTTTATATAAATTTAAATCTATTTTATGTAATCTTTCATTTAAATCTTTATGTACGGTACTTTTAGAAACACTAAATTCCTTAGCTATTTCTCTTATAGTATAACCAGTTTTTAAAATATAATTAGCTTCTTCTTTAACTCTTTCACTAATATTCACAAAATCACCTACTAAATTATATAGATTTAGTAGCAATTTTATACAAAAAAAGGATTATTAATCCTATATTTCATTTACTGATTTATCATAATAATCATTTGGATTTACTAAGTTACCATTAACTATCATTTCAAAATACAAACAATATTCAGTACTTTGATTTAAATTATTTTTACCACTTGTACCTATTATTGTACCTTGTTTAATTGTATCATTTACTTTAACATTTACTTTGTCTAAACTTTGGTAAACACTAATTATTCCATTATTATGTTCTACTTCAACAATATTACCAAGTAATTCATCTTGTTTTACGGTGATTACTTTTCCATCTAATATAGATACAACATCAAATGCTTCATTATATCCATAAGTTATACCACTACTTTGCATATATGTTTTATCATATACAAGTATTGAACTTCTTTGATTTTCTTCATCAGCTTTATAATCGTAATAACCATAAACTACTTGAACTTCACTTTTATTTACGGGTCTTATTACTTTGTAATCAGATGCAACTACAGGAACAACTTCATCGAATATTGTCTTTGATACATATGTTAATTTATCATCCAGTGTTTTTTTAGTAAATACATTTTCGATTGTAAATGCTACACTAACTAATAAAACAAAGCCTAATCCATATAATAAATAAACAACTGATTTTTTTAATCTTCTATTTTCCATTTTTTCACCTCTATTAAAAGTGTGAACAAATAAAAAAATAATATACTAAATTTTTTTAATTTCTACATTTTGATAATAGTATTTTAGAATTTCATCGTATTTGTATCCTTTCTCAGCCATTGCCTCTGCTCCATATTGACTCATTCCTACTCCATGACCATATCCTTTTGTTGTAATTAAGACATTGGTATCAAATATCATTATTTCAAAATAATTTGATTTTAATCCTAATTTTTTAGCAAACTCACTACCACTAAATTCTCTATCATCAATTTTAATTTTTTTAATTCTACCTGTACTTGTTGTTTCTAATATTTGATAATTTAATTTTTCTTTTATTGGAAGTCCTAATTTTTCATAAAACTCATTTAGTGAAAAAGTATTCGTTTCACTAAATATCGGAGATACCTCACTATCCCATGATGAATCAACGCTTCTTAAGTAAGGTAAATATTCGTTAAAAACTTCTTCAACATTTTCTGTTTTTCCAGTACTTGTCGAAAAAAATAAAGCTTCAACTATTTCATCATTATAACTTAAATATTCACCTTTTGTAATTTTAACAGCTTGTTCAATTCTTTGTATTTTTTCTTTATAATTTTCACCATATTTTTCTTTTAATTTTAATTCATCAAGATATACTTGATTCATCACAGTATCAACAACATCATAATCTTTGTCATTATTTTGCATTTTTTTTAATACATAACTTCTAGAAGCTACAGCACCTGCTTTTAAAGCCTCAATATTAAACGATGAAGGCATTTCTCCAGCCAAAACACCTATTATATATTCTTCTAATTCAACAGTTATTATTTCATTATTTTCTTTTTTTATTCTTACTTCAATTTGATTATTATCTTTAGTCAAAAAAACTATAATCATATATGGAATTAATAACATTGTTAAAATTAATAAAATTATTTTTTTCATATTATCATCTCATAAAAATTTTAATATATTAAAAATTAAAAAATTGTCAAAAAAAGGATTACCTTAGTAATCCTTTACAATTAATTTTTTTATCTTGTATTCTATCTAGTAAATCTACTGGATTTTTATTATCTGTATTAACATAAATTAGTGAAAATATATCAAGTAATTCTTGATCAAAACCATTTTGTTTTAATCGTTCTAAATATTTGTAATAACTATCGATTGATAATTCGCTTATATAATTAGTACCTGATATAAAATTTAAAATCATATATATATAACTCAAATATGTTGTGTTAGTGTTTGGAATATGAATGTCATCCGCATTTAATGGATATTTATGTGGATAATTCCATAAATTATTATTAGAAGTCAAATACTTGGATAAAGATCCTTCATTTTTTCCTATCTTACAACTATCCAAATCAATTGCACAAACTTGTTTTCTAGATAGGTCATAAATGAAGTTTCCTTCGTGAATATCTGATAATGTAATAATTCCATTGTCTTTTATTTTTTCTAATAATAATCCTATTTCTTTTAATATTTTTATTTTAAATTTAAAATCAATTTTATCAGAATTTAACATCATATTAATGTTTATATTATCTTTTATAAAATCCATTGAATAACCTACTATTTCATTATCTAATGAAATTAGTTTATCCGGATAAACTAACTCTTCAATTTCTATTTTATCTTTATTATTTATTAATTCATTTATAGTATATAATTTACTACTGAAGTATTCACCTTCTATTTTATTAAATTTTTTAAATAATTTATAATTTTTATTCCACTTATCTTTATCTTTTAATAGATAAAGTTTACATTCCATATGACCTATTCCATTATCAGGAACATATTCTTTCATTTTTCTAAATTGATGATTACTAATATTCATTATTTGCATACTATCACCTACTGGGTGATTATTATATATTAAAAATATGAATTGTCAAATTACTGATTCATTATATATATAAAAAACTTGAAAAAATATTTTTAAAATGCTAATATGTATATAGATGAGTTATTACTCATACAATAAAAAAGGATATATCTAATTGTCTAAAGAGTTAGATACATTCCATTAAGTTTGGTTTGCACTATCCCCCTGTGATAGTGCATATTTTATTATTTATACAATAATGTAATTATTATAAAAAATAATAGGAGTATTATTAAAAATAAAGATTTTTCTCTTTCTTTCATAATACCACCTCCTTCTTTGAAGAAGGAATGCACTAACACCAATTAAATATATCGGTTAATATTTTACTATAAATTTAATTATTTTTTTCTAGTTTTTAACACACAAATTTCGACAAAAATTTCTCCTAATATATAATTACTACTAAACAATGCCATTATCAATAACTACAAAAAACAAAAAATTCACTAATAAGTGAATTTTTATATAAAATTACTATTTAAAAATACATCAGTCAAAAAATTAACTACTAAGTAAGACATAGACATTGCTAAAAAAAGAACTAACAATCTGGCTTGATAAATCCTATTTTTTTTAAATTTATTTTCAATGCTCAAAGAATCTAAAGCAAATAAAGAAAGAGGTAATATAACTATATACAATATCAACTTAACATTCATAGTCACTAATCTCCTTTATTCTTCTCAAATGTTTTTCTTCATCGGAAAATGGTGTTTCTAAATATATCTTAATTATCTCCTCTATTTCACTTAATTCCTTCATAGCAGATATAGCTAAAACATTACTGTCATTATGAAAACGAGTTAAATATGCCTCTTCCTTAGTATCAACTTTAGAACATCTAATTCCCTTTACTTTATTACAAGCAATTGACATCCCTATTCCTGTTTTACAAATTAAAATACCTTTTTCTATTTTTTTATTAACAACATCAATGCCTATTTTAAAAGCATAATTAGGATAATCAACTGAATCAGTACTATTTGTTCCATAATCAATAACTTTATAATTATTTTTTTCTAAAAAATCAATTATTTTTTGTTTAACTTCATACCCTGCATGATCACTTGCTATTCCTATCACAAAATCACCTCTTTGTTTTCCTATACACTTTATACATAATTTTATAAATGACATTAAAGAATTTATCGGTAACTAAATTGAATTCACCAATTAATTCAACAACTTCTGCTCCAAAGCCCCTTTTAAAATTAAACAATCCATACATATCTGAATCTTCATTAAATTCACCAGTTATTCCAAAAAAATTAAATTTTTCATAACCATTATTTAAAGCATATTTAATCATTTCATAATTTAAAAAATATTGACCATTAAATTTCATAAATTCACGATAAGATGCTCCAAATAAAGAAACAACTTGTCTACCAAACAACATAAATAATCCACCAGCAACTACAATATTATTACCATAATTTTTTATTAGCTCTTTATCTTCTTCTATCTTTTTCTTAATAGCAGTTACTTGACTTTCATATTCCTTAATAGCGCTTTCTTTTTTTGTTTTATTTAATTTGTCTACGGTATTAACTAATTGTTCATTTAAACTTTTTAGATTTTCTTCTAAATTTAATTCAACTAACAATATCTTAATGTTGTCATTCTTACTAAAAGATTCATACATTTTTTTATAATAAGAAATAGGTCTATCTATAAATCCTCTTCTTTCACTAGTATGTTCCATTAATTTTTTAAATTCATCTATTCTACTTTCATCAATTTCAACTAATTTCAAACCGTGCTTATAGGAATTATTTATTCCCCATCTTGTTGTACCTCGCATATTTTTTAGAATATCTTCTTCCGTTTTATTTTTTAAATCCAAAACGGACCACCAACGAGGTTCTAAATCTGTACCATATGTAATAGTAAAACCATTATGTTTATATCCTAGTTTGATTAAAGCATCAACTATTTTTTGATTATTAAATCCTTCTACTATATTTCCATCAATATCTCTTTTTTGATATTCAACATTTGGATTTATTTTAACAAAAATTCCATGATTTTTTTTAACATATTTAACAATTTTATTTGTAAAATCAGCTAAAAATTTTTCATCTTTGTAATTTAATAAGTAACCTCTTGGTGCATAAAATATATACTTATTAAATACAGGTATTTTTTTAGCTAATAATAAAGTTGCTCCTTTTATATTATAGCCTTCTTTTATTCCTACAATATGAGGAACCCAACCAGTCATCTTCTTCAAATCACCCCAATAAGAACTTTGAAAAAATATACCTTGTTCGTGATTCTTCGAAAACTCATTAAATTCTTCAATACTTAATTGTTCTAGCATATTATCACCACCATAATTATACTATATATTTTACCTTAAGTCATTTATTTTTATTCAAAATTAATGTATAATGTCTATTAGACAGGTGATTAAATGGAAAGATCTAGAACAAAAAATTCAATAATCAATTCGACAACATCGATTGTAAATCAAGTATTAACTGTATTAATGGATTTTGCTGTTAAAACAATCTTTATTAAAATATTAGGTAGTGAATATCTAGGAATTAATGGATTGTTTTCAAATATTATTACACTTTTATCTTTAGCAGATTTAGGAATCGGAATTGCCATTCCATATAGTTTATATAAACCTTTAGCTAAAAAAGATACTGAAAAAATAAAATCATTAATGAAATATTATTCTAAAGTATATAATATTATAGGCTTAGTTGTTCTAATTATTGGATTATCAATAACTCCATTTTTGCCTTTAATTATTAAAAATATGCCTGACATACCTCATATATATTTAATTTATATGATGTTTGCTACACATTCAGCACTAAGTTATTTATTTGTATATAAAAGATTTTTAATTGAATCCGATCAAAAAGGATATATAGTTTCTAAAATAACTTTTACTTGCTCACTTTTATTAAATGTTGTTAGAGTAATTATATTAGTTTTAACTAAAGATTTTGTTTTATATTTAGGATGTAGTATTGTATTCGTCTTAATTCAAAACATTTGGTATTCTAAAACAGCTGATAAAATGTATCCATATTTAAAAGATAAAGATGTAAAAAATGTTGATAAAAAGGAATTAGCAGAAATAAATAAAAATATTAAATCATTATTTATTTATAAGATTGGTAATGTAATTGCTAACGGAACTGATAATATTATTATTTCTAAATTTATAGGTTTAATTACCGTTGGATTATATTCTAATTACTTATTAATTATTAATTCATTAAATAATGTAGTTTCTCAAATATTTAATGCAATTACATCAAGTATCGGTAACTTAGTAGCAACAAACAATGAAAGAAGCAAAAATATATATGAAAAACTAAATTTCTTTAATTTTTATATTTTTTCTCTATGTGCTCTATGTTTATTTATCCTAATTAATCCATTTATTTATCTATGGATTGGTAGTGATTATATGTTATCAAATTGGATATCTGCTCTTTTAGCACTAAACTTTTACACAGCTGGTATGCAATCAGTAACAAATTCTTTTAGAACAGCATATGGCTTATTCTATATTGCTAAATTTAGACCTATTGTAATGGTAATTCTAAATATAATAATTTCTATAATATTAGTTAAACCATTAGGTGTTGCTGGAGTAGTAATTGGTACCATTCTAAGTAGAATTTTTACTACAGCTTGGCTAGATCCTTATGTTGTTTATAAATATGGATTTAAAGATAGTCCTAAAAAATATTACATTAGATACATTTATTATTTATTAATATTTGTTGTATCCTGTATATTAATTAGATTAATAACAAATTACATAGTTGCAAAAAATATAATTATGTGGATTATTTTAGCAGGTATTACATTTATATTATACAATTTAATTATAATTTTATTATTTCATAAAACAGAAGAGTTTAAGTATTTCTACAACAAGATAAAAGATTTATTAAATAAAATAATTAAAAAAATAATTAGAGCATAACCATAAAAAAGAAGCAATTAAGCTTCTTTTTCAGTATTAAATCCATATTTACGATTGAATTTTTCAACACGACCTGTTTTAGCAACTGCACCTTGAACACCTGTATAGAATGGATGACATTTATTACAAGTTTCTAAGTGTAATTCAGCTTTGTTAGATCTAACTGTAAATGTATTACCACAAGCACAAGTTACTTTTGTTTCTACATATTCTGGATGAATATTTTTTTTCATATTACTATCTCCTTCCGCCATGACTAACATTAGTCATAGAAATTTAATGCTCTTATATTATAACATAAAAAGCAATGAAATCAATACTTTTTAATTATTTTTTTATATATATTTACATTTTCCTCAGAACTGAAATCCATTAATCTATCTATATAAACTATATTATAACTATCACACATATCTTTAATTCTTAAATTTAAATATCTATATAATTCTTCATAATATTCATTTGAATTATAAAATCCTATAAAAAATATTTTTTCTTTAGAATACTTTCTAACCAATTTAAATAAATCATCTAAATCTTCCAATAAAGAGTTACTATACTCAAATAATTCTGTCATATCAATATTTTTAATTTTATAATTAAGTTCATTATTACCAATCATTAGTGTAATAATATCAGCTTTAATTAAAATATTTTGAATTTTTCGATTATTAACAATAATATTATCATTAATATCTCTTATTAAATCTGTTACCCTATAATCGTCCTGTTCATAACTTATATATTTTTGAACATTATCTAAATTTTCATTTAATAAAACATTATAGGTATCATAGTCATATTTTTTATCCATCACATTAAAATAAAATATATCATTTTTAATATTAAATGTATAAATAAGAAATATTAAAACAACTATTAAAAACAATGCCAAAACAACCTTAACTTTCATAACTCACCTCAAAAAAAAGTAGATATCAATCTACTTTTATTATATTTCTATTAATTCTATTTTAGCACCTACATTAGATAATTTTTCAATTATACCTTCATAACCTCTTAATATATGTTCAACAGAATTTATAGTTGTTTCACCACTTGCAATAAGAGCCGCCAAAACCATACAAGCACCTGCTCTTAAATCAGTAGCTACTACATCTGTTCCTGTTAATGGAGTTTTCCCTTTAATAGTTGCTACACTCTCATTTACTGTTATATTAGCCCCCATACTATTTAAATAAGGAATATGCATAAATCTATTTTCCCATATATTTTCTTTTACTCTGCTTATTCCCTCAGTTTGTGTTAATAAAACAGTAAAAACTTGTTGCAAATCCGTAGGGAAGCCTGGATAAACAGCAGTTGATATATCAACTGGTTTCATTTTTTCACTTTTAGATATTTTTATATAATCTATTCCTGTTTCAAATTTAATTCCCATATCCTTTAATTTAGAAGTCAACGATTCTATATGAGATGGAATTAAATTCTTAATCACTAAATTTTCACCACATAAAGCACCTGCCACGACATATGTCCCAGCTTCTATATAATCAGGAACCACTTCGTGAAAAGCACCATTTAATTTTTGTACTCCTTCTATTTTAATTCTACTAGTACCAGCACCTGTTATTTTTGCACCCATTTGATTTAAAAAGATAGCAACATTTACAATATGTGGTTCTTTAGCGGCATTTTCGATAATAGTTGTACCCTTAGCTAAAGTAGCAGCTAACATAATATTTATGGTAGCACCAACGCTAGCTATGTCTAAATATATATTATTACCAACTAGTTCATCAGCTTCAACAATATATTTATTATCATCAATAGTTACCTTTGCTCCTAAAGCTTCAAAACCTTTTAAATGTAAATCAATAGGTCTTTTACCAATGGAACATCCACCTGGAAAATACATTTCAACTTTTTTATATTTTCCTAACATAGCTCCCATAAAATAATATGAAGCTCTTAATTTTTTTGCCAATTGTTCTGGAATACTCTTACTTTCTATTTTACTTGAATCAATTGTCATTTTTCTATCATCTCTAGTCACTTTCGCACCTAGATATTCTAAAACTTCTGTTAGGGCATCAATATCTGAAATATTTGGAATATTATCAATTTCTACTATTCCATCACTTAATAAAGAAGCTGGAACAAGTGCTACCGCACTATTTTTTGAACCACTTATTTTTATTTCACCTGACAATATTTTCCCACCAGTTATTTTAATTTGTTTCATAGTTCCTCCTTAGGCTTTATTTGAACTTCCTAACAATTCAATTTTATGTCTTATAGCTTCTTTCATAGCTATTTCTCCTGATTTGATTATTTTACGAGGATCATAATCATTACTTTCATTTACAAATTTTCTAACTGCGCTAGCCCATTCCATTTGTAATTCTGTATTAATGTTTAACTTACAAATTCCTGATGATATAGCTTTTCTAATTTTTTCATCATCTATTCCTGAGCCACCATGTAATACTAAAGGTATTTGTGTTAAATCAGCTATTTCTTTCATCTTTTCAAAATCTAATTTTGGTTCACCTTTGTATATTCCATGGACACTTCCTAGTGCTGGAGCAATACTATCTATATTTGTTTCTTTATATAATCTAACCGCATCCTCTACTTTAGCATATGCTAATTCACTAGAAATGCCATCTTCAGATCCACCAATATGGCCTACCTCTGCTTCAACTGTAATATCATATTTTTTAGCATATTCTACTACTTCTTTTGTCATTTTTATATTTGTCTCCAAATCATATTTAGAAGCATCTATCATAACAGATGAAAAACCATTATTAATTGCTTCAATACAACTTTCTACACTACTACCGTGATCTAAATGAAGAGCCACTGGTACTTTAATATTTAATGATTTTATTAATTCTTTTACCATAGCAGATACGACATTAAATCCACCCATATATTTTTTAGCGCCTTCACTTACGCCTAATATAACAGGACTATTATTTTTTTCACATTCCTCTAATATAAATCTTGTCCACTCTAAATTATTAATATTAAAATGTGGTACAGCATACTTACCATTTCTTGCTTTTTCTAACATTTCTTTTGTATTTGTTAACATATTATCACCATATTAATTATATTATTTTTTCTTATTAAAATCAATTTTTATAACATCTACTTTACACTAAATAAATTATACCTATTATTATAAGTACAATACCCCCTATTATTGTTGAAATATTTCCTACTTTTTGATTTATTTTTGTTCCTAATTTTAATCCTAAATATGTAAATAATAAACTAGAAATAGAAAAGACAAGTGCTGCTATATACGGATTTTTATACAATGTTTTTAATCCTAATCCTAAAGAAAAACTATCAATGGAAACAGCTAATCCAAACATTAACATCTCAAATAGATTTAATTGTTTTATTTCTTTTTCTTCTTTAAATGACTCAATTATCATTTCAAGCCCAATTAAAAATAAAACTATAAATATTAAAAAAGCTGGACTTATTGGTAAAAGTGAGATTATTTTTTTGCCAACAAACATACCTAATAATGGCATAAAATAATGGTATAAACCTACTATAACTGATAATGTATTAATATCCTTATTTTTTAAACTTAATGTTCCATAAGCTAAGGCTAAACTAAATGCATCCATACTAAGACTAATTCCTATTAATATAATTATTGACATCAAAAAAACCTCCTAATCTATAATATTAAGGGCTTTCCATTTTATGAATAAAAATATATTATCAATAGTTATATTATGAACTATCTTTTATGAAAAACTTGAAAAAAATTTTTTAAAGTGTTACTATGTATATAGATGAGTTATTGCTCATACAATAAAAAAGGATATATCTAATTGTCTAAAGAGTTAGATACATTCCTAAAATGTTTTACGAAAGCACTATCCCCCCTGTGATAGTGCATTTTTATTATCTATATAATAAAGTAAAAATTATAACAAATAATAAAATTATTATTAAAAATAAAGATATTTCTCTTTTTGTCATAATATCACCGCCCTCTTTTAAGAAGGAATACACTAACACCAATTAAATATATCGGTTTATATTCTACTATATTTTTTATTATTTTCATTCATTTTTTAACAATTTATATATAAAAATTTTACTTTTTAAAAATACTTATCAAATAATTCTTGAATAAAAAATTTATATTCGACTTCTTCACTTTCTTCAGCCTCTAATAAACATAGTGGGGGAAATAAAACACACCACCAGTTATCGCCTTCACCACTTCCTAGTGTAACTACTAATGATTCATAATAACCTTCTTCATACGTTACACCTTTATATTCCTTTTTAGGAAAATAATTGTCCCCAAAGCTAATATTATATCCTAAAGTATAATTTTCATTTTCTAGAATATTCTTAATATCTTTTTCAATACTATTCAGATTATTATTGATGATAGTTCTAGCACTTTCTACACCTTTTATATCTTTTAATAAATTATACATTTTTATTTCTAACATTTCTTTTATTTTTAATTTAATATTTTGATCATATTCACTATTACTATTAGCAATTACTCTTATTCTAATAGCATCATCAGGAATAACAAAATTACTTGCTTTAACACTCGTAATAATTACAAATATGATTATTAATAAACATAATATTTTTTTCATAAAAAAATCATCTCCTATTAAATAGTGATGACTTAATTTATTTTTATACAATTATTTATGATAAGATTCATTATTTAATATTTTAAATGATCTATAAATTTGCTCTAATAATATAATTCGAAACAATTGATGTGGAAAAGTTAATTTCGAAAAAGACAATTTATAATTACTTCTTATCTTTACTAAATTATCTAAACCTAAAGATCCTCCTATAATAAATGCAATATTAGAATTATTAATTAGTGTATCATTAATTTTATTGGATAATTCTATAGAATTTAATTCTTTTCCATCTATTTCTAAAGTAATAACATAATCTCTTTCAGTAATATGTTTTAAAATAGAACTTGCCTCTTTTTTTAATATCTCTCCATTACATTCATCTGGAACTTCAATTATTTCTAATTTTGTATATTTACTTAGCCTTTTTGTATATTCATTAATAGCATCTTTAAAAAAATTCTCTTTAATTTTTCCAACACAAATTATTTTTATCATAAAGTAACCAAATCCGTTCTTTCTTTTTGAGTAGATATTGTTATATCATCAAAATTTATGTTTTTTTCTGAAAAAGTATCGTGAATTGTCTTTAAAGCAACTTCAGGGTCATTATTTTCTTCACTTAAGTGGATTAATACTATTTTTTCAGTATCTTTTCCTATGAAAGTTGCTAAATACTCACTAGAAAGCTTATTTGATAAATGTCCTCTGTCACCTAAAATTCTTTGTTTTAAATAATATGGATATTTACCATTCATAAGCATTTCAACATCGTGATTACTTTCCATTATGTAAGCAGTTTTATCTTTCAATTTGGAATGGTTTTTTCTATTTATATAGCCAGTATCTGTTATATAAACAATTGACTTTCCATCTGAATTTAAAATATAACCATTAGAATCATCGGCATCATGTGATGTTTTAATTATATCAATATCAATATCTTTAATACTAACAAATTTGTCAATTATTTCATAATTAATTAAATTAATTTGTTTTTCTAATTCATCATACATTTTCTCGCTTAGATAAACTTTTGTATGATATTTTTTTATAAACACTTTCAAACCATTAATATGATCACTATGAGTATGAGTAAGTAAAATTCCATCTATTTCATTAGGATCAACACCTAACTCTAATAGATTTTTTTCAATTGTTGAAGCTGTTATTCCAGCATCTATCAATAATTTAGCAGAACTAGAGGCAATATAACTAATATTGCCTTTTGAACCACTTGCTAAAACAGAAAACTTCATTATCTATTTAACATTGTCCATGGATTTATTCGATATCCACCCATCCATGGTCTTCCTATCCATACTTCAAAGTGAACATGTGGTCCTGTTGCCCAACCTGTCATACCGACATATCCTATAACTTGACCTCTAGAAACAGTTTGTCCTACTGTTGCATTTCTTCTAGACATATGTGCATAGCAAGTATAATATCCATTGTTATGATTTATACATACATAATTACCATCTTGATACCTGTAACTTGATTCACTAACAACACCATTTGTTGCCGCATATATAGGAGAACCTGTTCCTGTACCGGCAATATCTATAGCAGCATGTAACTCACGACCACCTGTAATTGGATTAATACGATATACATAATCTGATGATATCATATATCCACTATTTGTTGGCCAAGCCCAGTTTCTAGTAGAACCAACAGTACTAACATATTTTTTACCTTCAATAACAACTTTATTAATTGTAGGTTCTAATTCTTCTTTAGCTATTGGATCAACATAAGCTACCTCACCATTTACATATTTAATTCTTTGAGAAACTCTCTCTAAACCGTCAACACCTTCTTGAATAACATTGTAATCACCAACAACCATATTTTCATCATATTGAACTTCAGTTTGATAGTTAACTTTTTGATCTTTTACTACATATTCTTCCATAACAATAGATATTTTTGGATCAGTAATTCCAATTGTTACTTCTTGACCTGGAAATAACAAATTATGTTCATTAGTAAAAGTTGGATTTGAAATTAAAAATTCAGCTACTGAAATCTCATTATTAAATGCAACATCAGCTATTGTATCTCCTACTTTAACAGTATATTTCTTTTGATCTTCAGTCGTACCAAATAACAAATATTTTGATAAATCAGCTGAATTAGTATAAATTGTTTCCGTTACAGGAATATTTGTTTTCTTAATCGTAATATTTTCTTCAACATAAACATTTTCAATAATTGTACCTGTTGTTTCTATCTTTTCTTGAACTTCTTCTAAATAATTTGTGTAGACATCTTTTCCAACAAAAGTATTTATTGTATTAGTAATTGCTTCCTCAAATATTGCTTTTGACAAAGTATATATTGTCAATGTTTCATCTTCTTTTTTCAAATTGAATTGATATCCTTCAATTGTAAAAGGCTCTTTCTTTTCTATTTTTTTATAAATTTCTTTTATAGATGTTGTTGTTCCATTATAAGTTTCAATTTTTTTAATTATTAAACCTTTTGGAGCATATACTTTTTTTACACCAAATTGTTTTTTATATTCGATATTTTTTTTATCAATATATTTATTTAATTCTTCTTCATCTTTAATAACTCCTAAGACCTCATTATTTAAGTATACTTGATAATAAGCATTTGGTTCTATTCTTTTTTTAAAACCTAAACTTAAATAAGAGATTGAGAGAGTTACTATAATTATTAAAATAATTGTCAAACCCTTTTTCATCTAATCACCAATTTCATTTATATATCCTTCAAATTTACTAATATCTCTTTTAAATATTAAATCAATTGTACAAGTAGAACCACTACGATTTTTTGCCATAATAAATTCACTCTTACTAGTAAATTCATCTATTTCTATTTTTTTCGTATAATAATCATCACGATAAAGGAATGCTACTATATCGGCATCTTGTTCGATAGATCCCGATTCCCTTAAATCACTTAATAATGGTCGTTTATCTTCCCTTTGTTCAACACCACGAGAAAGTTGCGCTAAAGCGACAATTGGAATTTCTAATTCCATTGCTAAAGTCTTAAGAGCTCTTGATATCTCAGCTATTTCTTGTTGTCTATTTCCTGCATATCTAGCAGAACCAGATATTAATTGTAAATAATCGATTATAATTAGTCCCAAATTTCCATCTGTAGAAGCTAAACGACGACATTTTGCTCTTATTTCAGCAATTGTCATACCTGGAGTATCATCTATAAATATTTTTGTATCAGCTAATCTAGTTACAGCTTCATCTAATTGTTTCCAATCATTTTTTCCTAAATTACCTGTTTTTAATTTAGATTGACTAATTTGTCCTTCGGCAGCCATCATACGAGTTACTAATTGTTCAGCACTCATTTCCATATTAAAAAGTGCTACTGTTTTATTATTTCTTATGGCTACATTAGTTGCTAAATTAACAGCAAAAGCTGTTTTTCCCATTGCTGGACGAGCTGCTATTATTATTAATTCATTTGCGTGTAAACCTGATGTTTTTTTATCAATTTCATCAAATCCTGTTGATAATCCAGTAACATCGCCACCATTCAATGATAATTTTTCAATATTTTCTTGTGTAGTTGTTAAAACATCTTGAATTTTTCTAAATTCTGTTCCTTTTCTTGTTTTAACTACATTTAACATTTTCTTTTCAGCATTATCTAATAATTCATTAATTGAGTCTGGAGATGAATATCCTGCTTTTTCTATTTCTAATGATGTTTCAATTAATCTTCTTCTTATTGCTTTTTCTTCTACTATTCTTATATAGTCATCTATATTGGCAGCAGATACAACACTATTAACTATTTCACTTATATATTCAACATTTCCTATTTGTTTTA
This sequence comes from uncultured Bacilli bacterium, assembly GCA_934119965.1. GTDB lineage: Bacteria > Bacillota_I > Bacilli_A > RF39 > UBA660 > CAJOJO01. Next base: position 26,051 of record CAKOTA010000008.1, on the reverse strand, counting down.
ATAGATTTCTTTTATCTAATTCTGAAGTAACTGTAGTAACATCTATGGCACTACCACTTTCATATAAATCGTTTATTACTTCAAATATCTTTCCATGGGATTCTAAATAAAATAAATCTTTATTTAATTCCTCTAATGCTTTTTGTAAAGCATATTTTGATAGAAACATTGAACCTAATACTGATTGTTCTGCTTCTATACTATGTGGAATTACTTTTTCATTCATTTTATCACTCCTTTACAACATTAATTTTAACTGTTGCAATTACTTTCTTGTGTAATTCAATTTCAATATTATGAGTTCCTAAACTTACTATATCGTGATCTAATTTAATCATCGTTTTATCTATTTTATATCCTAACTCATTTAGTTTTTCTTTTATTTGTTTTGTTGATATTTTTCCAAACATCATTTCATTTTTTCCAGTTTGAACCTTAAATACTATTTTTTCTTTTTGTAATTTAGATTTTAATACTTCTAAATCTTTTATTAATAAATTTTCTTCTAGAGCTTCTTCTGATACTTGTTTTTGAACTTTAGAAGTGTTTACACTTGTTGCTTGCATTGCATAACCATTTTTAATTAAAAAGTTTTTAGCATAACCATCTTTTACTTCTTTTATTTCATTCTTTTTTCCTTGGCCTTTTACATCTTTTAAAAATATAACTTTCATTTTATCACCTCGTTAAAAATCATAATATTATTATACTATAAATTTCCAATCTTGTCTTTAGTTAAAGAAAAAAATAGTTATTAAACTATTTAATTTTGCTTGCTAATTCTTCTATTTTCTTAAATCTATGATGTAATCCTGATTTAGTTATTGGCGAACCAGTCTCTAGGGTTATAATTTCACTTAACTCTGTCAATGATACTTCTGGATACTTTAATCTATAAGTAGCAGCTTCTTTTGTTTTTTCATCTAATAAATCTAAACCACCAATTGATATTATCTTATTTATTTCATTTATTTGTTTATTAGCGGTTTCTATCATTTTATCAACATTTGCCTGTTCACAATTGTTAAGTCTATTTGTCATATTTTTATGATCTCTATAAATTCTTATATCTTCATAATAGAATAAAGAATTTATAGCACCCATTATTCTTAAAAAATCACCTATTTTTTCGGCTTCTTTCATATATATCATATATTTATTTTCTCGTTTTAATATCTTACTATTTAAATTGTATTCGTTTAATAAACTTGAAACAAATGAAGCATATTCTTCGTTGTCAACAACGAATTCTAAATGATATCTTGATTTTTTTGGATCATTTATACTTGCACTTCCTAAAAAAACACCTCTTAAATATGCTCTTTTTAAATCAATATCTGCATATATATATTCTTTTGGAATATTTGTATTTATTGATAAATCATTAATTATGTAATTTATTTTATTATTTATTTCCAATATATAGATATAATTTTTATTAAAATTGTATCCTCTACGAACTATTACTTTAGGGGTGATATTATATATTTCTTTTACCAAGTTAAATATTCTTCTAGCTACACTTGCATTTTCAGTTGTAATATTTATATTATTATTAATATTTCCAATTGTTCGAATAATTGCTGAAAGTTCAGATATATTTTCTGTTTCAATTGTATCTAATTTACTTATTTCATTTTTAACAATACTTGTAAAAGACATATAGTTCACCTACCATTTAATTTCTTCTATATTATTTTTCTTTAAAAAGGTATTTGTTTTAGAAAAAGGTTTACTTCCAAAAAAACCACGATTTGCTGATAAAGGACTTGGATGAACACTTTCCAATATAAGATGTTTTTTATTTTTTATTAGTTCTTTTTTACTTCGAGCATAACTTCCCCATAAAATAAATACTAAAGGTTTTTCTCGTTCACCTAACAATTCTATTATTCTATCTGTAAATATTTCCCAACCTTTGTCTTTATGTGAAAGCGGTCTATCTTTAACAACTGTCATAATTGAATTTAAAAGTAATACTCCTTCTTTTGCCCAACTTGTTAAATCTGTTTCTGTTCTTTTTACCCCAATATCATCATATAATTCTTTAAATATATTTCTTAATGATGGTGGCATTGGAGTACCTTTCCTAACAGAAAATGATAAACCGTGAGCTTCATTTTCCCCATGATATGGATCTTGACCTAATATAACAACTTTTACATCATCAAAGTCGGTATATCTTAAAGCATTAAATATATTTTTATATTCAGGATATATTATTTTCTTGCTATATTCACTTTTAACAAACACACCTAATTTTTTGAAATAGTCTTTTTTAAATTCTGGTTCTAAAACAACATCCCACTTTTTATTTATCATTTTCTGCCTCTTCTATTTTTTTAAAGAATTCAGTAGAACTATTTGTTGTTTCTATCAACTCCAAGATATCATTAGTATTATTTAAATCTAACTTTTCTTTTTTATCTAATCTATCTAATATCTCATTATAAGAAAATGTTTTAGGTTTTTCCTCAATTAATGGTTCATCTGTTTCATTTGATGTTTGTTCTACTTTATTTGAATCGGAAGTATCTATATTTTCATTTTCTAATATTTCTTTTTTAATGTCATCTACTTTATCTTCTTCAAAATAACTATTAACAAAATCATCATTTACAGCATTTAAATCATCTAACATTTTATCAAATTCATCTTCAACTCTATCCATTTTATCCTCCTAATTCATTTGCTATTTCAACAAACAATTCTAATGATATTTGTTCAGCTCTAACGCTTAAATCTAATTTGTGTTTTTTTAACACTTTTTCTATTTTTTCTAAATCATAGTTTTTTAAATTATTTTTTAAGGTCTTTCTTTTAAATTCAAAACTATCTTTAATTAATTTGAAAAACAATTGTTCATCCATAACATTTAAATTTTTTTCTTTTTTATTAAATTCTACTACAATACTATCAACATTAGGTTTTGGAATAAATACATTTTTACTAACATCCATTATTTTTTTTATATTGTAATAATAACTTAAAAATACCGATAATGAACTATAATCTTTTGTCCCTGGAACAGCTTTAAATCTATCGCCTACTTCTTTTTGAACCATTACAACTATTTTATCAACATTGATATCATCTTCAATTAATTTAATTATTATAGGTGTTGTAATATAATATGGTAGATTTGCAATCACATATAATTTTTTATATTCATATTTTTTTATATCATCTAACACATTTACTTTCAAAAAATCATTATAGATTACTTCAACATTGTCATATTCTTTTAAATTATCTCTTAGTATTTCTTTTAATGTTGTATCTATTTCATAACATAATACATTTTTTGCAAATTTAGCCAAAAAATATGTTAGTGATCCAGCACCTGGACCTATTTCTATTACTAATGTATCTTTATCTACATTTGCTTTTGTTACTATATTATTTATGATATTTTCATCTATTATGAAATTTTGTCCAAACTTCTTTTTGAAGTTGAATTCATTTTTTTCTAGTAATTCATTCATTTTTTTTGGAGAATAGTTCATAATGCCACCTCTCTTTAATTATACTAAAAGAATCCTTATAAAACAAGAAAAAGATAGTAATCATAGTACTATCTTTGTATAGTAAATGTAAGTTAATTTAATTTTTCAATCTTATCGAAATAGTAATTACTTTCATTCTTTTTAAATGTCCATTTATATGATGTTAATTTATCTGAATATTTATCAAAAATATCTACTGATGATGTAGTTGAGTCAGCTCCAACATATCGCTTATCTGTTGGATTATTATAAACCAATTTACTTGGTGCGGAACCATCATTATATGTTTGATATTCAATATAAGCTATCTTTTCTATTATTTCCATACGATCATTATATTTTTTTATTTGTATTATTTTACTTTCAATATATGGTAAAAACATTCCACCACAACCATGTTCTGGTCTTGAGAAAATATAAACATCATTATTACTGTCATATAAACCATGAACACCACTAAAACACATATCAGGTATATCAGCATTTTTATATACAAAATTTTCACCAAAAATGTCAGTAACATAATTTTTAATCTTATTGCTAGCAACTGTTATTGAACCTTTGCCACCCCAATCTAGATTATCAAATGGGCTTTCATTTATTGTGTATTGATACATTGCCAATTCTAATATTACAGCATTATTTAAATCAGTTGATAAAGTAATATCTTTTTCATAAAGAACTGGATTAATCCCACTTGGACTTTCATTCAAAATTTTAAATTTACCAGTTAATCCTTGTGCTATAATTTTATCTTCTTCAGTAACTTCTAACTCCTTTATTTCAGCATTACTATTATCGATATCTACTTTATTTTCTACTTCACTATTATTTTCTTTTTTTGAATTACTATTATCTGTTTTTATACTATTAAATATAAAATAAATACAAGTTCCTATTATTACTAAACATGTCAATACAGACATAAATATTAATACCTTACTTTTCCTTTTTTCTATCACATAATCTTTTTCTTCGTTCATATCATTACCTCTTTTTTTTACATATATTTACTAATTATTTTCTTATACAAATACTATCTTTGTATAGTAAATGTAAGTTAATTTAATTTTTCAATCTTATCGAAATAGTAATTACTTTCATTCTTTTTAAATGTCCATTTATATGATGTCAATTTATCTGAATACTTATCAAAAATATCTACTGATGATGAAGTTGGGTCAGCTCCAACATATCGCTTATCTGTTGGATTATTATAAACCAATTGATTTGGAGTTGAACCATCTTCATATGTTAGATATTCAATATAAGCTATCCTTTCTATTATTTCTATACGATCATTATATTTTTTTATTTGTATTATTTTACTTTCAATATATGGTAAAAATGTTCCACCACAACCTTGACCTGTATAAGTATAATTGTTTTGATCTGCATTATAAACAGCTGAACCATATGTACAACTTTTGCTTATATTTTCATTTGTATAACTAACATTTCCAAATATTGATTGTACAGTTTGTTTAAAAACAGATGCATCTATATTTGTACTTTTAAAAGTGACACTATAATAATTATCATAAATATCATTATTTTCCCTAACATATTCATATAAAGATACCTCTAAAATAATATCATTAGGAAGATTTTCACTAGTAAGCTTATCATATTTATAAATATAACCCATTTTTTTATATGAAAGTGCATCCTTATATCTATTAAAAGGTTTAAGTAAATTATTAGCTAATATTCTATCCTCTTCTGTTACTTCTAATTCTTGTTCTTTTGTATCAGTATTTGTTTCTTCAACTTGTTCATTCACATCATTATTTTTATTTGATTCAGTTATATCATTTTTTTCGTTTATAGCAACATTATACACAAGATATATACATGTTCCTATTATTGTTAGACAAGTTATTATTCCTAATGTCATTAATATTTTATTACTTTTTTTCATCTAATCATCTACTTTCCATAAAAAATCATTTCATATTAAATTATTAGTCTCTAAAATTATTATATGTGACAAGATGACACATGTCAAGACTTTTTTGTGACAATATGCAACAATTTTAACAGGTGATTTTAATGTTAGGAAAATTGATTAAATATATGAGAAAAAATAAAAATTTAAGTCAAGAGGAATTATCAAATTTATTATGCATTGAAAGATCAACACTATCAGGGTATGAAACAGAAAGAAGAGAAATATCATTTAATACAGTATTAGATATTGCAAATGCATGTGGGTATAAAATTATATTTAAAAATGATAAGGAAGAATTTGAAATAAAAGATATATTAAGAAAAGATTAATATATTTTTTTATAACAAATATAAAATCATATATTCATTATTTAATATAGGCACTCATTCTTGAATCAAGTGAAACAACATAATCTTGAATTAATTTATTTTCTTTTATTATGTCAGATGCATTAATATATAGTGATGGATCATTTGTTAATAATTCTTTTAATTGTTCAAATAATATTCTATCTATGTTTTCAATTTCTTTATAATATTTTGAATAAATGTATATATCATTTTCTTTACCATATAATCCTAAAAATATTTTAGAAATAAATTCACTCCTATTTATATAATATTCGACTAAATCTTTTTGGATATTTCCTATTCATTAACAAAAAATGAGACTACCAGCCCCATCTTTGTACACTAAAATTAATATTATTGCCAGTAAGTCCGTCAGCACCAAATACTGTTTTATCCTTTTGAGTTGGATATGCTAGATCCATCCACACTTTACCTTGAACCCAAGAATTAGCCATTGATGCACCACTATCTAATACAATAGCTGTAAAAGAATCTTTACCAGGTTTAGTAATTTGAATAATAGTTCCACAAGGAAAACCTTTTAATGCAGCTGCTACTATTCTAACTTTACCAAATTCAGTATCCTCATAATAAATTCCATCATTAACTAAACTATGTGTTTTCTTTTCTCTTGTTTTACAAGCTAAATTACCAGTTCCTGTACAACCTACACAATCTGGACCATATCCTGATAATTTACCAGTATAATTACCATTTCTACCGGTTCCTACTTCGACCACTTCATCTACTTTTTCTTGAATAACTTGAACAGTTTCATTTTCACTAGTCTTATATGCTACTTCATTAATACCTGGAGTTATAACCTTCTTAACATTACTTGGCAATTTAGAATTATATTTGTAAACCGTTTTATATTTAGTAACTGTACTTATTATACTTGTATCTTTTATTAAATTATCTGTTTTTAACTCAACTTCATTGTAATTTCCAAGATTGAATAATGACATAAAAGATATTACTAGTAAACTTAATAATTTACGAGCAAACTCTAATAATAATATATTCATTCCATTCACCTCGTCTACATATAATTTTAACAAACTTATAACTTCAAGTCAAATTGACTAACTGCATTAGAAGTAGTAATTTCTAATACACTTTCTAAAGAAATACCCTTTAATTCAGCTATTTTCTCCGCAATCAAATAACAATTATAAGGTTTATTTTGTTTTCCTCTTAATGGTTCTGGAGACATATATGGACTATCTGTTTCTAATAATAAATTTTCTATTGGTACATTTTGAACAACTTCTTTTAATTTTACACCATTTTTAAAAGTAACAACTCCTCCTATTCCTAGCTTTACATTCATTTTAATTAAATCTCTTGCTACCTCTAAACTAGAACTATAACAATGCATAACTATTTTCAAATTTTGATATTCTTTAATAATATTTACAGTGTCTACTATAGCATCCCTACTATGAATTACAACTGTTTTATTATATTTTTTAGCTATATCCATTTGTTTAACAAAAATGGCTTTTTGTAATTCTTTATTATCACTTATATAATGATAGTCTAAACCTATTTCGCCAATACCTACTATTTTTGGATTATTAATATTTTCTATGATAAAATCAAAATCATTTTCTGAAATATTATTAACTTCTTCTGGGTGTAAACCAATTGTTCCATAAACATTCGGATATTTATTAACTAATTCAATTACTTCTTTATTAGAACTAGAATTGTAACCACTTACTATCATTATATTGTCTTTCATTTCATTTATTACTTCTGTAATATTATCATAATATTCTTTGAATATATGACAATGAGTATCTATAAACATATTTATCACCAAAAAAATTATACCATTTTCTAGTATAATTTGCTACTCACATCTTATGTACCATATAATGGAAACTATAATAATCATCAAATAAAAAGCATCCATTATATTAAAATTCACCAACAAACTACTAAATATCATTATAGGTATTAATAGTAACGCCATAATAATATACTTCTTTTCTATTAACTTGTTTGTTGTCATATTTTTCCTTTCTATCCAAGCAATATAATAACATACTGACAAAAAAACTACAAACAAATTTTGTAGTTTTCGTACGACAATTTACAACATTTTACACATTTAATTCAGATAATTTTTTTTCTTTGTCAATTCTAGCAAATAAAGGTTCTGGATTATTTAATTTAATACCTTCATCCATTCCCTTAAAATTAATGCTTTCAACTGATCTATTGTTAGTATTTAATTGACTAAAAATTTTATCAGCTGTTTCAGGCAAAAATGGATATAATAATGTAGCGCCACTTCTTATTGATTCCAATAAATTATATAATACAGTTTTTAATCTTTCTTGTTTTGTTTCATCTTTTGCTAAAACCCAAGGCATAGTTTCATCAATATATTTATTACATCTTCTAAATATATCAAAGATTGCATCAATTGCTTCTGCTACTTTTAAATCATTCATTTTTTCTTCAACAATACTTGGTGTTTTTAGAACTAAATCAATTAATTCTTGATCAATATCTTCAAATTCAGTGGGCAAAGAAACTATTCCATCAAAATATTTATGAGCCATTGAAATTGTTCTATTGACTAAATTACCAAGAATATTTGCTAAATCAGAATTAATTCTTTCAATTAATAATTCATAAGTAATAGTTCCATCACTAGCAAAAGGTATTTCATGTAATAAATAATATCTAATAGCATCAACACCAAATTCTTTAACTAAATCATCAGCATATAATATATTTCCCTTTGATTTACTCATTTTATCATTACCAAATAATACCCAAGGATGACCAAATATTTTTTTAGGCATTGGTAAATCTAAAGCCATTAACATAATTGGCCAATATATGGTGTGGAATCTTAAAATATCTTTACCTATCAAATGGATATCAGCAGGCCAATATTTTTTAAATTCATCTGAACTATTATCAACATCATATCCTAAGAAAGTAATATAATTTGATAAAGCGTCTATCCAAACATAAATTATATGCTTATCATCAAATGTAACAGGAACACCCCAATCAAATGATGTACGAGATACACAAAGGTCTTGTAACCCTGGTTTTATAAAATTATTCATAATTTCATTTTTTCTACTTTCAGGTTGAATAAAATCAGGATGTGATTCAATATATTCTTCTAATCTCTTAGTGTAGTTACTTAATTTAAAGAAATATGCTTCTTCACTAGCTACTTTAACTTCTCTACCACAATCTGGACATTTTCCATCTACTAATTGAGATTCCGTCCAAAATGATTCACAAGGTGTGCAATATAAACCTTCATAGTTACCTTTATAAATATCACCTTGGTCATATAATTTTTTAAATATTCTAGAAACTACTTCTTTATGATTTGGATTTGAAGTTCTAACAAATTTGTCATAACTTGTATTCATAACATCCCATATTTTTCTAACCTCTAAAGCTATTTCATCAACATATTCTTGAGGTTGTTTTCCATGTTCAAGAGCCTTTTGTTCAATCTTTTGACCGTGTTCATCAGTACCTGTTTGGAAATAAACATCATAACCTGTTAATCTTTTGTAACGAGCTATAGCATCGGCTAAAACTATTTCATAAGTATTTCCAATATGTGGTTTACTTGATGCATAAGCAATTGCTGTTGAAATGTAAAATTTTTCTTTCATATTAATCCTCCTTACTAGTAGAACCAAATCCACTAATTCTTTCTTTTTCTATTTTTTCTTCATTATCTACCGTCAAATACTTTGTAAATATTCCTTGACATATTTTTTCACCTTTTTTTACAATATAATCTTTATTACCTTGATTATGTAATTTAATAAATATATGTCCTTCATTATCAGAATTATTGTAATAATCACTGTCAATTACTCCTACTTGATTTACAAGCCTAACATTATATTTAAAACCCATACTACTTCTAACTATTATAAATAAAACTTCATCTGAATTCATTGTAACTTTAATACCTGTTGGTATTTTAATAATTTCATTTGGTTTAAGTGTAAAATCATATAAAGATTCAAAGTCATATCCAGCACTATTTTTAGTACTTCTTTTTGGAATATTATATGAATCATATAAATTTACATCATCTTTTATATCATTTTTAAATTGTTCAAAACTTATTTTTTCAAATTTTCGCATTTTACACCTCCAATAATAAAAAAACTACATCCTAATAAGGACGTAGTTCACGTGGTACCACCTTAATTCGTAGATAAATCTACCTCTTATATTTAACGCATATTTACGGTATAAGCTAATTATTCACTTAAACAATTCCAGAACCATTTAAAATAATCAATTTTACTAGTTTACACCAACCACTAGTTCTCTTTAAAAATTCAATTATTTCTCTTTCCTTCATAACTTTTCAATATGTAAAATTATAACATATAAATATTTATAAAGCAATATAATTGCTTAATATTTGTGCAATAAAATTACCCAACTTACAATCAAATTCATTAAGATTATTACCTACAATAACAACTGAACCAATTGGTAAATAATTTTCTTTAATTATATTTATTGAACAATTAGTTTCTAATTTTTCGGTTATATTCAAATTTATATTGTTTCTATTTACATTATTTTCTATAATGTTTTTTAAATCTTTTGTAATTAGTTCATTGGTATCTATTACTTTTTCTTTATCAGTTACTAATATTTTCATTTCATTTACGTCTTTTATATTTTTTATTAAGTTTTTAATAAATTCTTTTATATTATCTAATTTTGAATATTTTTCTAAGATAATTTTATTATCATTTACATATATTTCTAACTCATCATTGACATTAATATTTAAATTATTTCTTATTTCTTTAGGTATAACAATTCGACCTAGTTCGTCTATTTTTCTAGATATTCCTTTCATAAATCCTCACTTTCTTATAATAGTGTGGATTGAATTAAAAAATATATGTATTAATATCTTATGCAACCTTTCCATAATGTTTTTTGTTTTCCATCTTTTTCTAACTTTTCTTCTTCTAAATATTCAATATTTCCGTTACCAAAATAACTATATATTTCTTCTAAAGAAAAATATCTAACATTTAAACCTTCTTCATTAAGATAAAAATGTTTATCAAGTGCTTTGACAAAATCTTGCATATAATTTTTATCATTTATTGAATTAACTCTAAATAATAAAGTACCATTTTGTTTTAATACTCTTTTAATGTTAAATAAAATTCTTTTCGTAAAATAATCATTAAAATAATGTAAAGATTGATCTGCCACTATCATATCAAAAGTATCATCCATATATGGCAAGTGATACATAAAATTTAAACATTTAGCTGTTTCTACTTCAGGAAAATTTCTAATAATATTACTTATAGCATTAACCGAAGCATCACAAGGAATTACTTGTTTGCACTTTTCTAAGAGTGCTAAAGTATTACTGCCATCACCACAACCTAAGTCTAATATACTAGTACGGCATTTAGTTATTTCATCATCAAATGTATCTAACCAATTGTCATATTCTATTGTACTTCTAGAAATATATTCATATTTTTTATCCCAATAACCAATATTTTCCATATATTTGCCTCCATTTAAATATATGAAAAAAAGAATTAAAATTTTCTAATTCTTCTCATTATCTTCTATTGGTTTAAATAATTCTCTTATATCAATTTCCAGTACTTCAGCAAATTTCCATAAAGTGCCTAAACTAAAAGTTTGATAATAATTTTTACTTTCAATATTCATAATAAAACCATAACTATAATTACAAAGTTCGGCAAACTTACTTTGAGTCAAACCTTTTAATTTTCTTTGAATTTTAAGATTATGTGCTACTAAATAATAAACATAATTTTCATCATTTTTATTCATTTATATAACACCTGCCTCTTCTTAATAATATTTTCTCACTTATTAATTAAAAATATACTCACCTATTCGATGAGTTTTGTGTTATAATAGATTATAGAAAGGAGGAGAAGTTGTGAAAAAATGTAAATATTGCCAAAGTGAAATTGATAAAAAGGCTAAAATATGTCCAAATTGTAAGAAAAAACAATCACATATTTTTAGATGGATATTAATTGGAATTATAGTAATTGGAATTGTATCTTTATGTTTTAACGATGATGATAATTTTATAAAAGAATATAATCAAAACGATATAGTCACATACAAAAATGTTGAATATTCAATCACAAATGTTGAAAAAACAAAAGGGTCTAATGAATTTTTCCAAGCAAAAGATGGTTATGAATATGTAAAAGTAACAATTAAAATCGAAAATAAAAGTGATGAAAAAATATCTTACAATTCTCTTGATTTCCAAATGGTAGACGGAGACGGTAAGGAAGCTTCAGTTTATAGTATTACAGCAGAGGATGATGTATCTTTAGATTTCGGTGAGCTTGATGCTGGTGGACAAACTGAAGGTGTCATTATTTGGGAACAAAAAGAAAATGACAATAATTTAAAAGTTAGATATTATGAAAATATTTTATTTGATGAAGACTATACTTTTGAATGGAGTCTAGATTAAAAAAAAGCATATAGCTTAAAACTATATGCTTTCTTATTAGTTATTACAACATTTTAAATATTTTTCACAATCATTTATAAAGTTAATTTATCAATTGCTGTTATATATAGAAATTTTAGAATTATATCAAATACTAATTTATAGCTTTTTCCAATAATTCCATTAGTTCAATTAAGTAAAAAATAAAGTGTTTATCTAATTTTACAGTATCAAGTGTTATAACTAAACATTTATTGACCATTTTAAATCTAAACATTCTAGTAATTCGTGATGCTTCAATAAATAAAAGTTCACCATTAACCTTGTTAGTAATTTCTAAAGGTAAAGTAAGTTCAATAAAATTATTAGTTTGTCTTACTTTAGTAATATTAAATTTATGAGCTAATTTTTCAAACCATTCTTCATACATATAAATTAAAATACTTTCATTAATATTACCAAACCTATCTTCCAATTCACCTTTAATTTCAAGCAATTTATCATAGGAATCAATTTCATTGATTTTTTTATGAATTTCAATTTTTAAATCAACTTCTTCAACATATTTGTCATCAATAGTTGTTTCAACATCAATTAATGGTTGATCTGAAGTAACTTCTTCCTTAGTTTTTATACCTTTTAATTTATTTACTTCCTCATTTAACATTTTTAGATATAACTCAATACCTATTGAATCAATAAAACCAGCTTGTTCACTACCTAAAATATCACCAGCACCTCTAATAGACAAATCACGAGCTGCTATTCTAAAACCACTACCTAATTCAGTAAATTCTTTTATTACTGATAAACGTTTATTAGCTATATCTGATAATGTTTTACCTTTTTTATACATAAGATAACAATAAGCAATCTTATTAGACCTACCTACTCTTCCTCTAATTTGATAAAGTTGAGAAAGTCCAAATCTGTCAGCATCAATAATTATTAATGTATTAGCACTTGGGATATCTATTCCAGTTTCTATAATAGTTGTACATAGTAAAACATCATACTCTTTATTAATAAATGCAGTCATAACATTTTCTAATTCAGTTTTAGACATTTTCCCATGAGCATATGTAATCCTTGCTTCTGGGATTAATTTTTCTAATTCTAATTTTTTTAATTCCATATCTTCAACACTATTATACAAAATAAAAGCTTGACCAGATCTAGAAAGTTCTTTATATATAGCATCTTTAATAATAAAATTGTTTTCTTCTAAAACATAAGTTTGAACAGGTAATCTATTTACTGGAGGTGTTTCTAGTAACGATAGATTTCTAATACCTAACATTGACATTTGTAATGTTCTTGGAATTGGAGTTGCCGATAAAGTTAAAACATCAATATTATTTTTCATTGATTTAATTTTTTCTTTATGTTTTACTCCAAATCTTTGTTCTTCATCAATAACTAGTAATCCCAAATTTTTAAAGACTATATCGTCACTTAATAATCTATGTGTGCCAATTACAATATCTATTTTTCCTGTTTTTAAGCCTTCAATTGTTTCTTTTATCTCTTTATTACTCACAAATCTATTTAATAATCTAATATTGATAGGAAATTCTTTAAATCTTTCGATTGCATTATTATAATGTTGTGACGAAAGAATAGTAGTTGGACATAAATAAGCCACTTGTTTTCCGGATAAAACAGCCTTAAACATTGCTCTAAATGCTATTTCTGTTTTACCATAACCAACATCTCCACATAATAACCTATCCATTGGTCGTGGTTTTTCCATATCTTTTTTTATCTCTTCAGTTACTCTTACTTGATCTAAAGTATCTTCATATATAAATTGTTTTTCAAATTCAATTTGATTTTCATCGTCCTCATTAAAAGCAAAGCCAACACTAGCTTCTCTTTTAGCATATAATTCTAATAATTCTGAAGCAATATTTTCTAATTTTTTCTTTACTCTTAATTTTGTCTTGGCCCATTCTGTACTTCCTAATTTATTAATTTTAGGAGTGACATTATCATTGCTTGAATATTTTGAAATTAATTCTATTTTTTCCACAGGAATATATAATTTATCATTATCTTTGTATTCAATAACTAAATAATCTTTTTTTAAACCATTTTTTATTAATGTCTTTATTCCAACATATCTTCCAATACCATGTGTATTATGAACAATGTAATCACCGACTTCTATTTTTTTTATGTCTCTTATTTTAGTACCAAATTTAAAACTATTTTTATAATTAATTTTTGTTTCTTTTTTGTTAAAAAATTCTTTCTCACTAATTACAATGTATTTATCATAATTAAACCCTTCATTAATTGATTTGATAATTAAATTAATTTTATTATCAAAAATCGTAAATTCATCGGTTATTACTATATTTTTATTATCCAAGTTTTCCACAATTTTATTAATTTGATATCTACTTGATAAACAAATTATAACAGTTTTTTCCTTTATATAATCATTAAGAGTTGTATTAATAGTTGAAATTTTACCATCAAAAGGTTCTATTTCAAAGGAAATATAACTTTGTGTATCATTAACACTATTATCGAATTTACTAATATTTATATCATTACTATTTTTTAATTCTTCTAAATCATACATATATTTAGTTGTTTTATTTTGAGTGGTATTATAATCAATTATATCTTCACACAATTTTTGATAGTTTGTTTCTATTTCACTATAATTGTGGAAAAAAACTTGAGGACTACCTAAATATTCTATTAAATTAGATTTTTGGATAGAGTTTTCCACATTTTCATCAAATAGCAATTCCGTATTTGATGAAACATTAATATTATCTAATTTTTTAATCGTTAATTGTGTTTCAGAATTAAATTCTCTTATTTCTTCGATTGAATCACCAAAAAATTCCATTCTTATTGGATTTATACTTCCTATTGGAAAAATATCTAAGACAAAACCTCTGAGTGCGAATTCACCAGTTGATGTTACTATTGTATCTCTTTTATAACCCATTAATACTAATTCTTTAGCTAACCAATTAATATCATATTCATCATTTACTTTTATTTCTAAATGATGTTTAATAAATTGATTTTTAGGTGGAAGAAATCTTAAAAATCCCATTAAATTTGTTACAATTATTTTATTGTTATTTTCTATTATTTTATTTATTGTTTCAATTCTATTAGTTTTAAGTTCAGGAGATGCAGCTAATGCTACACTTGTTAAAAAATCATCCATAGGAAAAAATAATACATTTTCAGTATAATTTAATAAAGATTGGTATAATTTATTGGCTTCATATAATGAACTTGTCACTAATATAACTGGTTTATTATTTTGTAAATAATAATCATATACATATATTGATTGTAGTTCATCTGTTAAGCCATTAATATTTTTATTACTTGTTTTAAAAAGTTTATCAAACATATTATTCCTCCTAGCACAAAAATGATACTTTTAAGTATCACTAATTATATTTATTCATTAAATTATCAAAAGATAAAATGAAATAATCTTCTAAAATATTTTCCACAATTTCAAAAACATTATTTAATTTTTCTTTTGTTTGAGTATCTATTTTACCTAAAACATAGTCTTTGGTATCTATTTTTTTATTATTAGATATTCCTATTTTAATTCTCTTATATTCATTTGTTTTTAAATGTAATTCGATGTTTTTTAAACCATTATGTCCACCACTTGAACCTTTATATTTTAATTTATATTTTCCAACTTCTTGATCTAAATCATCACTTATAATTAATATATCATTTACATTTATTTTATAAAAATCTACATATTTTTTAATTACTTCACCTGATAAATTAATATATTGTTGTGGTTTTAACAATATTACTTTTTCACCATTAATATTAGTTTCTTCATATAAACCACCAAATTTATTTTTAGATATTGTAATATTATGTTTTTTAGCAAATCTATCTATTACCATAAATCCCATATTATGTCTTGTATTTTCATATTCTTTACCAGGGTTTCCTAATCCTACTATTAATTTCATTATTCACCTCTATGATATTCTTTATATACTTCATTTTTATTTAAACCTCTATCTTGAGCAACTTGTTTTATTGCATCTTTACTACTCATACCTTCTTTAATATATAGGTTTACATGTTCTATTATTGTTAGATTGTCAAATGTGTTTTTAGAAGTATTTCCCGCAACTACAATCACAAGTTCACCTTTAATTTCAAGCATTTGTTCTTTTACTTCTTCAATTGTTCCTCTATAAATTTCTTCAAATTTTTTAGATATTTCCCGGGAAATACTAATATTTCGATTACCAAATACTTCTAACATATTATCTAATGTTTCTATTATTCTATGTGGAGATTCATAAAATATCATTGTTTCTTTATTATTTTTTAAAGCTTCCAATTCTTTTTTTCTTTTTCCTTCTTTATTAATTAAAAATCCATAAAATAAAAATGGCTGAGGAGATATTCCAGAAGAAGTTAGAGCTGGAACAAAAGCAGTCGCACCTGGTAATGATACAACATTAAAATTATTTTCAATTGCACATTTCGTTAATTCATATCCTGGATCACTTATTATTGGAGTACCTCTATCTGTAACAATTCCAACATTTTTACCATCATTTAAATATTCAAGCAACTTATTATGATTTTCTTTTTCATTGAATTTATGACTAGATATTAATCTTTTTTTTATTTCAAAATAAGTTAATAACTGTGATGTTACTCTTGTATCTTCACAAAATATCACATCTACTTCTTTTAAAATATTTAATGCTCTAACTGTTATATCTTCCATATTTCCTATTGGAGTTGGTATTACATATACAGTTGGTGTTCCATTATAACTTTTTTGTGACATAAGAATCTCCTTCTTTCATTTGCTATTATATCAAAAAAAAGATAGATAATCTATCTAATTAGTAAAATATTCTTTTATTTCATCTGTATATTCATCTAATTCACTGTGACTAATTAAAGGACTTAAAATTTTTAACCCTGGTTTTCCATTTTTAGTACCTTCAATTAATAAAATATTTGAATTGGTATTTTTCTTAGGATATATTAATCTAATTTTTTTAGGTTCAATATTATACTTTCGCATTGTTTCGATTATATCAATTAGTCTATCAGTACGATGAACTATAGCTATATTTCCATTGTTTTTTAGTAGTTTGCGTGCTACAGACATTAAGTCATCTAAGTTTAATTTTACTTCATGACGAGCTATTATTTTATACTCGGATTCATTTAAATTAGATGTTTCATTTACTTTAAAGAATGGTGGATTACAAGTTATAGTATCATAAGTATCTGTTTCACAAGTGTTACTATAATCTTTTATATCCATATTTAAAATTCTAATTTGATTTTGAAGATTATTTAATTCAATTGATTTTTTACCTAATTCATATACTTCTTTTTGAATTTCTATGGCATCAATTTTCGCAGATGTTTTTGTAGACAATATTATTGGTATTACAGCATTTCCTGTTCCTATGTCTAGTATCTTTTTTGTTTTTTTACTTAATGTAACAAAATTAGGAAGTAAAACTGAATCTAAAGAAAAATTAAACATATCAGTATTTTGATATATTTTTAATTTTTCATAACCTAATAAATAATTAATTACTTCCATTTATATCAACTTCAATGTTTCCTTTTTCAGTACTAACAACATATTTTTGACCTAAGATATCAACAGATATTACTTTTCCTTTAATTTTTTCTGTATTAATTGTCGCTCCAACATTTGGAAGATTTTTTTTACATTCTTTATAACATTCATCTTCATATTTTAAGCAACATAAAAGTCTACCACAAACACCATTTATTTTAGATGGATTTAATGATAAGTTTTGATTTTTAGCCATTGATATTGATACTGAATCAAATTCATTTAAGAATCTAGAACAACATAATTTTTGTCCACATACACCGATACCACATACTTTTTTTGCTTTATCTCTAACTCCAATTTGTCTAAGCTCTATTCTTGTTTTATAAATAGTTGCTAATTCCTTAGCTAAATCTCTAAAGTCTATTCTTGAATCAGCATAGAAGTGAAATATTAATTGATCTTGATTAAATGTATAGGTTGCATCAATTAAATTCATTTCTAATTTATATTTTTTAACTAATTCTTTACATTTTTTTAAGGCTATTTCTGCTTGTTTTAAATTATTCAAATGTTTATTAAAATCTTTTTTTGTCGCTATTCTAACTACATTTCCTAGTTCTTTTGTTAGTTTCTTTTCTTCTATATTATGAATTGGAGTCACAACTTTACCAAATTTTAATGTATCATTATCTTCTACTATTACAGTTACATTTTTCTTTAATTCTAAATCTTTAACATAATAGTAAGTTAATTGTTCATCTTCATTAAATCTAACACCAACTATTTTCATTTTACACCTCCTAATTCAATTACTAGCTTGTCCATTAATAAATTTGTATTGGCATTTACATATATGTTCTTTTTTAAGTTTGTTATTATTTTAATTTTTTCATTTAATTCTTGAATTGTATTAGTTAATAGTATATTATTAATATTTTCTATTACTTCAGGTTTCCTATTTAATTTTAAATTAATAGCGTCTTTATAATATAAAATCATTATTTCAAAAGCAGCAATTAATTCATTTTTTTCTTTTATATTATTATGAAAATATTTTTTATTAAATAAAATCATTTCTTTTTTATTTTTTTCTAATTCATTTACATAATTAATTATAGTATCTTTTATTTCGTCTAAATTATCTAATTTTACAGATAATAATGATTCTAGTATATTTTCTTTTTGTTTTTTATTTACTAATGATATTATTTGACATCTTGATACTATCGTATCTAATAATTGATGAATATTGTCAGCCAGAAGAATTGCTATTATATTATCAGCAGGTTCTTCTAAAAATTTTAATATTGAATTTGCCGATGAAGTATTTAATTTAGTAGCATCTGTTATGATATATATTTTTTTACTTGCTAATAAGCTTTTTGTCATAAATTCTTCTTGTAGTTCTAACAGTTGTTCTTTTTTTATCCACAAACTATCTTTTTCAGGACTAATTATTTTTATTTCACTAAATATATTTTTATCAATATTCTCACATTGTGTACAATCAACACATTTTTGATTATTGCTATATTTATAAGGACAAAGTACACATTTGGCAAATGCTTTAGCAAATTCTTCTTTTTTTAAATATCCATTTGTTTCAAATAAATATGCGTGAGCACATTTATCTTTTGTTACAGCATTTCTTAATACTTTGTATGCTACTTTTTGTTCTTCAATATATTCATCAAGCATAATTCACCTTCTTAAAATACAATTATATTAATAAATATTAGTGCAAATAAAGCAGGTATTCCTAATATTGTCATTATTCCAATATTTATAAAATTTATAGGTACTATTACATTTAAGGGAGCTGCTATTACATTATATCCATATAATAATAAAGCACTAAATACTATTTTTTTTATTATTTTAATTATTTTTTTCATATAATCACCCATTTGATTATATGTTTATTTTTTTTTATTATGATAAATTCGTTCTGTCTTCAATTGCTAATTCAAGTGTTAGAGCATCTATATATTCCATATCTACACCAATTGGAATTCCATGTGCTATTTTAGAAACTTTAACAGGTAATTTTTCTAATAATTTTGATATATATAATGATGTAGTTTCACCTTCAATACTAGGTTTAACTGCTATTATTACTTCTTTTATTTTTTCTTCTTCTATTCTTTTAATTAAACTGCTTATATTTAAATCACTTGGATCAACTCCATCTAATGGGGAGATTAATCCATCTAAAACATGATATAAACCTTTATATGAACCAACTTTTTCAAATAATACAACATTTTTTGGTTCTTCTACTACGCATATTGTTGTTTCATCTCTGTTTGGCATTTTACATACTTCACATAAATCACCTTCTGCTAAATTATTACATTTTTTACATCTTGTAATTTTTGTTTTAACATTTTTTAATGATTCTGAAAATAATTCAATTATTTCATCATCCATTTCTAGTGTTGATATTGCCATTCTTTCTGCTGTTTTTTCACCAATGCCTGGTAGTTTTTTATAACATTCAATTAAATTCATTAGGGTTGTTGGATATTTCATTAAAATAAACCTGGCATTCCTTGTGTATATTTACCCATTTTTTGTTCTGTTTCTTTATCAATTTCTTTCATTGCATTATTAATAGCAACTGTCAAAATATCTTCTAACATTTCAATATCTTCTTTGTCTAATTGTTCTTGATTTATTTTAATATTTTCGATTGTTTTATCTCCTTTAACATTTACAGTTACAAAAGAGCTTGTTCCTGTGTATGTTTTATTATCTATTTCTTCTTTAGCATTCATCATTTCTTTTTGTAATTTTTGAGCTTGTTTCATCATTGCTTGTATATTCATTTTTATTCCTTCTTTCTATTCAGCAATATATTCATATTTTTTTTCTTTATTGTTAAATTCTTTTTTTATTATTTCCCATTCATCTAGAGAAACTGATATTAATTTATATTTTTTGTTAAATGTTTTTTCAAATAATTCATCTATTAATTCTAGATTATTATTAAATATATTTGATTCATCTTCTAATAAGAATATAATATTTTCTTTTCCAACTGCTTTAACAGTTCCTTTATTTATTATTTTTTTAATTTCATTATATTTAGTTTCATTTATTTCATTTATTTTATTTACTAATGGTATAAAGTCTAATAGTTCTTTTTTGTTAAAATTACACAAAGTATTATTTATTCTTATTTTCTTTAAATCTTTTTTAGTATCTAGTAGTTTAATTATTGTTAATTCAAATAGTATTTTTGGATTATTTGAATTTTTCATATCATTAAGTATATTATTAAATTCTTTAATATATTTAAATATTTTATCTGTATCGACATTTTCGATTTCTATATTGTATTTAATTTTTTCTTCATAAAATTTTGGAGCGCATTTATATATTATTATATTTCGTAAGAAATTTATTATTTCTTCTGTAAGTTTTATAAAGTCTTTTCCATTATTTTCGTAATTATCTATTTTATTTAAAATTGTTTCAATATCAGATGATAATATATCTTTAATAAATTCTAGCTGTTCCTCTGGAGTTATTGTTCCGTTTATTTCGTGAATATCATCTAATGTTATATTTTGTTCTGAATAAGCTATTGCTTGATCCAGTAAGCTTAAAGCATCACGCATTCCACCATTTGAAAGTGTCGCTATTTCATTTAATGCTTCTTCAGTTATTTCAATATTTTCTTTTTTAGAAATTTCCTTTAATCTTGATACTATCTCATTTTGATTTAGTCTTTTAAAATCAAACCTTTGGCATCTTGAAAGAATTGTTGCTGGCACTTTGTGTGGATCAGTAGTTGCTAAAACAAATATTACATGTCCAGGTGGTTCTTCTAATGTTTTTAGTAACGCATTAAATGCTCCAGTTGATAACATATGAACCTCATCTATTATATATATTTTGTATTTTCCAAGTGATGGTACTAGATTAACTTTACTTTTTAGTTCTCTTATTTCATCTACACCATTATTAGATGCAGCATCGATTTCTATTATATCTAAAGGATTTAAATTATTTTGTGTACAATTAACACATTTATTACAAGGTGTTTCATCTTTTAAATCAGTACAGTTAATTGTTTTAGCTAATATTTTAGCAATACTTGTTTTACCAGTTCCTCTTGGTCCAGTAAATAAATAAGCGTGAGACAATGTATTATTTTTGATTGCATTTTTTAATGTTTGAACAATTATTTTTTGTCCTACTACTTCATTAAAATTTGAAGGTCTATATTTACGATATAATGTTTGATACATATTTTCACCTCTAATAGATATTATAACATAATAAAAGAAAATAATTATGTTATTTTCTTTTTTCTTGAAAGAATTTTTTTAATAATTCACTTGATTCTTTTTCTAATAATCCAGAATTAATTTTTATTTGTTTGTTATATTTTTTTATTATATTTATTTCTCCAAAATTATTATTTTTAGTAGCATAATATATTTCATTTATTCTTGATTGAACAATAGCACCCATACACATTAAACAAGGTTCTAATGTTGTATATAATATACATTCTTCTAAATGCCAAGTTTTCAATCTTTTACAAGCTTTATTTATCACATCTAATTCTGCGTGTAATATAGCATTGTTATTTTTTTCTTTTTTATTATATGATTTTGCTATAACTTTATTATTTTTAATTATTATAGCTCCAATCGGTACATCACCTTTTTTATAAGCTTTTAAAGCTTCATTATAGGCTAATTGCATATATTCTTTCATTTTCATCACCAATTATAAAAAAAGACACACACATTTAGTGAATCTTAAGGCTGCTTGATTCCTCATCTGACCTGGTTCGAATATAAATGTTGTGTCCCTAATAATATATAATATTTTATTTTTTTTAGCAAGTTTTTTATCAATGTTCCACGTGAAACATTAATTATTGTTTCATAATTTAAATTTAATGTTTCACGTGGAACATTATATTATAAAAATTATTTAATAAAACATAAAATTAATACTTTTTTATATAAATTAAAGACTTAGATAATAAGTATTATTATAAAATTTAATATATAAAAGTCTTATAAATTTTTTAAATTCAAAAAATTTAGATATTAATCAATGTTTCACGTGAAACATAAAAAAACAACAATTAATCTTGTTGTTCTTCTATTTCATTTGTTTCATCTTTTTGAATAAGCGCTACTGTACTTACTTTTTGTTCATCTTTAAGATTAATTAATTTTACACCTTGCGCTACTCTACCTGTTGTTGATATTTGTTCAATTGGTAATCTAATAATTATTCCACTATTTGTAATAATCATTAAATCTTCTTTACTATCAATTATTTTAAATGAAACTATATTACCATTTTTTTCTGTAACATTTAATGCCTTAACACCTTTGCTACCTCTATGTGTTTGTCTGTACTCTTCAACACTAGTACGTTTACCATATCCTTTTTCAGTAACAACTAATACTTGTTGTTCTTTATCAGCTACTTCACATCCAACACATATTCCATCGCCGACATCTATTCCTTTTACTCCAGATGCAGTTCTACCCATTACTCTAATTTCATTTTCTTCAAATCTGATCATTCGACCATTTGAAGCACCAATCATTATTTCTTTTGTACCATCTGTTTTTCTTGCAGATATCAATTTATCATTTTCTTTTAGAGTAATTGCTATTTTACCATTATTTCTAATGCTATCAAATTCAGTTAATTCAGTTCTTTTAATTAAACCACTTTGTGTACAAAATACAATATATTTGTTTTGGTCTTGATTTTCAACCTTTAACATAACTGTAACTTGTTCATCTTTTTCGATTGGTAATAAATTAATAATAGGTAATCCTTTAGATTGTCTACTAAATTCAGGTACTTCATATCCTTTAATTCGGTACACTTTTCCCTTATCTGTAAAGAATAATAAGTAATCGTGTGTTGTCATTGAAATTAATTGTTCTACAAAATCTTCTTCATTTGTAGCCATACCTTTAATTCCAACTCCACCTCTATTTTGAGTTTTATAAGTTTCACTAGTTACTCTTTTTATATATCCTTTATTAGTTAATGTTATAACTATGTCCTCTACTGGAATTAATGACTCATCTTCAATATATTCTATTGCTGTCATATCTATATTTGTTCTTCTTTCGTCACTATATTTATCTTTAATTTCAATTAATTCAGACTTAATTATATCTAATACTTTTTGTTCTGAAGCTAGAATAGATTTTAATTCTTCAATACGCGCTAATAAATCTTTTAACTCATTTTCAATTTTGTCTTTTTCTAAACCAGTTAATCTTCTTAACTTCATTTCTAATATTGCTTCACATTGAACTACATCCAAAGGAAATTTAGACATTAGTTGTTCTTTAGCAATATCGTCTGTTTTTGATGCCTTAATTATTCTAATTATTTCATCTATATTATCTAAAGCTATTTTTAAACCTTCTAATATATGAACTCTTGCTTCACATTTATTTAAATCAAATTTACTTCTTCTAATAATAATTTCTTTTTGATAATCAATATATTTAGAAATAACTTCTTTTAAAGACAATATTCTAGGTGTTTGTTGATCTATCATTAATAAATTAATACCATAAGTTGTTTGTAATTGTGTATGTTTATATAAATTATTTAATACAACATTAGCATTAGCTTCTTTTTTCAAATAAATTACAACACGAACTGGGTTTTCTAAGTTTGATTCTTCGTGTAAATCACTAATTCCATCTAATATTTTATCTCTGACTAATTGTCCAATTCTTTCTTGGAATTCTTTTTTATTTACTTGATATGGAAGTTCTGTAACAATAATTCTACTTTTACCATTATTTTCTTCTATTTCAACTTTACCACGAATAGTAATGCTTCCTTTTCCAGTTTCATAAGCTTTTCTTATTCCACTATTTCCAAGGATTATACCACCAGTTGGAAAATCTGGACCTTTAATATGTTGCATTAAACCTAATGTATCAATTTCAGGATTATCGATATAAGCAACACATCCATCTATAACTTCACCTAAATTATGTGGAGGAATATTTGTTGCCATTCCAACAGCTATTCCCATTGATCCATTTACTAATATATTTGGAAATCTAGAAGGTAATATGATAGGTTCTTCTTCAGTATCATCAAAATTATTTTTAAAATCAACAGTATCTTTATTAATATCTCTTACCATTTCTAAAGATAATTTTGAAAGACGAGCTTCAGTATAACGCATTGCTGCTGCTCCATCTCCATCCATATTACCAAAGTTACCGTGTCCATCTACCAACATATGTCTAAAACTAAATGGTTGAGCCATACGAACCATTGCTTCATAAATTGATGAATCACCATGTGGATGGTATTTTCCCATAACATCCCCGACTATTCTGGCACTTTTACGATGTGGTTTATCTGCAGTATATCCTGATTCATACATTGAATATAAAATTCTACGATGAACAGGTTTTAAACCATCTCTTAAATCTGGAATAGCACGAGATACAATTACACTCATTGAATATTCTAAGAAAGAATCTCTTACTTCTTGTACAATATTTTTTTCAATTATTCTATCCATAATATCCTCCTATACATCCAACATTTCTGCAAATTTAGCAAATTCTTCAATAAATGATTTACGAGGAATTACATCATCACCCATTAAATCTGTGAATACTTTATCTGCAGCAATTGCATCTTCTACTGTTACTCTTTTTAAGACACGATTATCTATATGCATTGTTGTTTCACGTAAGTCAATTGCGTCCATTTCACCCAAACCTTTAAATCTTTGTACTATTGGTTTAGCATTTGGACTTAATGTACTTCTGTATTCTTCCAATTCTTCATTTGTTAAAACATATTTAATATTTTTACCATTAATTACTTTATATAATGGTGGTTGAGCTGCATAAACATATCCACCTTCAACAATTGGTTTAAAGAACCTATAAAATAAAGTTAACAATAAAATTCTAATATGTGAACCATCGACATCGGCATCTGTCATAATTACTATTTTATGATATCTTAATTTACTAATATCAAATTCATCACCAATACCAGTACCGAATGCTGTTATAATTGTTCTTATTTCTTCATTTGATAAAGCTCTATCTAATCTTGCTTTTTCAACATTAAGAATTTTTCCTCTTAATGGTAAAATTGCTTGAGTTTTAGGAATTCT
>CAKOTA010000007.1 GCA_934119965.1 uncultured Bacilli bacterium | reverse complement strand
TTTTCAATAAAAAACGTTACATTACATATAAAAATAGATAATAATCTTTTTTGAGACTTTATCTATTTATTTAACGATAAAAACATAATGGATGGAATAATCGATAATAATAAAGATTTAACAATTCCATCTTTATTCCAAAATATAATCCAAAATAAACAATATAAAACACATAAAATAGAATTCAAGCATATATATATTATTTCACCATTTTTAAACCAATATCCTTTTGTTAAATATGGTATGTTAATAATCATTAAAAGAAAACAAGCAAATCTACCTATTTGTTCTAAAGTTTCAACTTTAATATTCGAATATTTATTTTCAAATCCATTTTTATTTTTCAACATAAAAACAATGTTAGGAATCATTATCACTAATATAATAATAAATCCATAAAAATTAAATAATTCCATATTAACACCTCATTATTTATTAATTTTTAATTTATTTTCATTCATTTTATTAAAACCATATATTCCTAAAATTCCTGTTAGAATAACTGCACTATATGTACTAAATCTTTCAATTACACCAAAGTATTCTTTAGGAACAATTGAACTTCCAATAGCACCAGCAAACATTGCTGTTAACGAAATAATAGATAATATTTCATACAATTTACTATTTTCTTTTTTAAATCCCATAATCAATAATACAATAGAAATAATAGATAGTATAACAACTAGTGTTGTTATTATATATACATGAATAAATGAAGCTACACTTCCATCATATCCACTACTTGATAATGGAAATAATGAATACCCTATTAAAGATATATAACTCATTATTGTAAATAAATATATTCCTGTTTTTAATTTTTTGTTTTTTTCTTCTACTAAAATACAAAGCAATGTACAACAAACACAGCTTAATGTACCATAAATTTTAGATAAATTTGTCGCTACCACAAATGATGGAGCATCTGTTGCTGTTAAATCACTTACAGCTTGGCTTAAACGATCATAATTGGGATAATTAAGTCCTCCTATTATATCGTGTAATAAGTAAAAAATTATGCTTAACACTCCTGTTAAACATAACCAATTAATTAATTTTCTCTTCATTTTATCCTCATACTAATTTTTTTGAATTATATTAATACTTTTTATATCAGATATTCTAAAATATTGATTAATATTTTTTCTCTTACTTTTATTGTAGTAACTAAATATAATCCAAGTTTCATCAAAATCTAATATTTTTCCCATTGTTTTAGTTATTGAACTAAATAAGTAACTATCTGTTACATCTTCATTATCTAGTACTATATATACATCTTTATTTAGATATTCTTTTAAATCTAAATTATTTTTCTTTTCTTTTTCTGACATTTTTTTTATTTTTTCAAGAATTGTATATTGTGTTGACATAATCACAAAAAGAATCATAAAAGCTACCCATTCCATTATTTATCACGATCACTTTCTATTATTCTAAATGAGGATATTAAATCAATATCAACTAATTTTTCTATTGTATTCTTTTTTTCTTTAAAAGAAAATTTAATAAATTCATTATTAACATCTAATATTGTACATAGTTTTTCATATGTTTCATCGTCATCAGATATCATATCAATATAGCAAGTTTTTCCTATTAAATTTGACAATATATTTTTTTTAGAACAATTTATTTCTAATTTGTTATCTAATAAATCATCTAAACTTATTTTAAAGAAATTTGCTATATTTTTAGCTTGAATTATATCAGGACTAGTTATATCATTTTCCCAGTTTGATAAAGTTTGTCTTGATATATTTAGTTCTTCTGATAACCTTTCTTGAGTTAAATCACATTTTTTTCTTAACTCTATTATTTTTTTCCCTAACGTCATTTTCTCACCTCAAATAAATAATATTATAAATTATATTTTCTTTGAATAAAATGTCTTTTACATCTTGTACAAATTCTTTTACAAATCTATATCAACTGATTTAAAATTACTATAATACCTAATAGATATAGCATTAAATTTTAATACACAATAATCTGGATCTGTTTTGCCACCTTTATAATACAAAGTATCTCCTATTTGCCAAATCATATTTTTAGATTCCTGATCTTCTAAAATTTCAACATTGCCTTTTAACATTACACCTCTATAAAATCTTTTATCGCAAAAATATAAACAAGCTTTAGAGTTATTTCTAAATGATTTTACTTTTAATGAAGAAGTGTTTGTAGTTAAATATATTTCTTTTATTCCATTTCTTTTTCTAGGTTTTAGCATTGCCCTAGTATTAGGATATCCTTCACTATCTATATAGCTAATATAACAAATACTTTGTTTATCTATAATATTTCCAATTGTTTTTTCAACATCTCTCATAATTTACCTCATTTTTTTAATTCTGAATTTTTCTTTATATATAAGACACATCCATAGGCAAAAAGAAATACTCCAACTAATTTCAAACCAACAGATAAACCATCATAAAATCCTTTAATAAATGTTTCATCTTTTAACCATTCAGTAAATCTCATATTTTGGATAACATCACCAAGATAACAAATTGCTAGACCTACTAAAGCATATCTCAATTGTTTAAATTTATCTATTATCCAAAGCAATTTAATAACTATTTCATCATCTTTGTTTTCTTCTCCATTTAATAGAGTTGTTACAGTTATTCCCAATATATTGCACAAATCTTGAATAATAGAAATGTCTGGCATACATTTTCCATTTTCCCATTTACTAATAGCCTTATTTGTAACTCCTAGTTTTTCAGCTAATTGTTGTTGAGTTAGTCTTTTTTCCTTTCTTTTTTCAGATATAAATTTTCCTATTTTTTCTTGACTCATAAAATCCCTCCTATAGCTATATTCTATAGGCAATATCAGTATTTGTAAATCCACCAAAGGTAGAGTTCTATTTTTTAATAGTTAATTTTAAAAGATAATAAATAATATATCCTATGAAACCACCTATTGTATTTGTAACAATATCTGTTATATCAGAACTACTATACCCGTGAATTAATGGTTGAATAATTTCAATACATAGACTAAATATTAAAGTCATACAGGTTACATATGATATTTTACTATTCTTTCTACAAATAGGCAATAAAAATCCAAATGGAATCATCATTATTATATTTAAAACTATTTGACGAATATAGTCACCTCTATGCATAAATAAATCTTCAAACAAATTTAAATTCATTGAAACATAAGGATGATTAAAAATAAATGGAATCTCAGTAATGATAGGCATAAGGGTAAAATATAAAACACCTATAATATAAACATACATTATTGTGTTAATTATTATAGTTTTATTATTTTTCCATTTTTTATAAAAGCAAACAAAATATAAAATTACTAATACAATGATATCAATTATTACTTTATAATTCATTTAATTCTCCTTACTAAATTTTCGCAATATTTACTTGATTACCATTTTCTTCTATTATGTTAATTAATTCTTCTGTTTTTAATACTATGGTTGCTGTATTATCATTAGGATGAATTCCAATAATGCTATTTAAAAATTCCTCATCTAAATAGAATATTACTCTATTATTTATATCATTTAATAGTCCTAATGGTGTAACAGAACCTGGGGTTAATTTTAAAATATCCATTAAATCTTCACTTGAAGCAAAACTTAAATGTCTAGTATTATTTATTTTACTAAATTCTTTTAAATTTACTTTTTTGTTTCCTTTGATTGTTATAAGATAATAATTTTTCTTTTTATCATCTCTAACAAAAATATTTTTAGCTTCAGCTTCAGGATATGGCATTTTTATTTCATTAATTTCAGCCATAGTATATACCGCTTTATGTTCTATTTTTTCATACGCAATATTTTTATTATTTAGGTAATTATATATATCTTGTTTATTCATTTTTTAACCTCATTTATAAATCAAACTTATATAGTTTTTCTTCTTTATTGATTTTTTTCAAATATTTAGCGCCAAATTTTTCATAATAGTTTTCTAATTCAGTTTTTAAATATAAAGTTTTAATCTTTCTTTTTTTTGCTTCTTCTAATATTGCATCATTTAATATTTTGGAGTACCCTTTTTTTCGATATTCTTTTTTTACATACATTGTAGAATACCAAGGAGAGAGTTCTTTTAATTCATCACTATCGTGAGGAAATAATGATATAAATCCCACTAAGTTTTCGTCATCTAATAGAATTAACTTACAAAAATTATTTTCATTAAATTGTTTTTTTATTTTATTTATTTTCGATTCTATTCTTTCTTCTTTATTTTTTTCTTTATCTTTTGCCCACTCATTGTATTCTAATATTGCTACTTCTTTTAGATACTTTTGCTTTTCTATTAAGTTATATATTTTCAATTTATACCACCAATATAATTATACAAAAAAAGTAGAATTAAATCTACTTTAATATTTCTATTATATTGTTTGCTGTTTTTTCAACACCATATTTGTCAACATTAAATGATGCATCATAGTTACTAAAATCTTTCCAATCTCTTCCTGTATAAAATTTATAATGTTTTGCTCTTTCTCTATTTATTTTATTTATTTCTTTTAAAGCATTTTTTTCTGTTAATCCATAATATTTTATAGTTCTCTTTATTTTAGAATCTAAATCACTATATAAAAATATTTTTATTACATTTTTATTATCTTTTAAAATATAGTCTGCACATCTTCCAACTATAACACAGGAACTTTTAGCCAAAGATTTAATTACTTTTTGTTCTGCTATAAATAATCTATCATCATTATTATTAGCATAATTAGCTGATTTTTTATTTTGATCTATTTCTTCAATGTATTTTTCTGAAAGTCCAGATTTTTTAGCAGCTAATGATATTAACTCTTTGTCATAAAAAGGTATTCCTAATTGTTCAGCAACTAATTTTCCAACAAATCTACCACCAGAGCCATATTCTCTAGATATAGTTATAACAATATGTTTTCCATTATATGTTGTTTTTTGTTCAGTATTTTCTTTTATATTTTTTATTTCATTAATACCTAATTTTTTATATTCTGATTTAAGAATAAATATTGTTATTATAAAGCAGATTACATCTGCAATACATCCAGCATATAAAACACCATATATACCTTTATTTAAAACAAAAGCTAAAAATAAAGAAATTGGTATCAATAAAATAATTTGTCTAATAAAAGTAACTGCAGTTGATTTTACAACATTACCTAGTGATTGAATAACAATACTAGTTGTCATTTCTAGAGCATTTAAAGCAATTACTAGTAAGAAACTATGGCACATTAAAGTAGCAAATTCCATAAATAAATCATATGATGGATCACTACTTGATATAAATATTCCTGCAAGTTGCTTTGGGAATAAAATAAATATTAAATTAAAAATAATTCCAATAATAAAATTAATTGTTAAAACTTTTTTAATAGTTTCTTTAACTCTTAATTCATTTCCTGCTCCATAATTAAATCCAATAATTGGTTGAGAGCCAATTGATATTCCTAAAACTGTAGAAATGTATAAACTATTTATTTTGGATATAACTCCATATACAGACAGTGGAATATCTGAACCAAACTTAGTACTATTTCCTAGTTTAGTCATTATATTATTCATAAAAATAAATAATACTAATATAGTTGCTTGAGTTATAAATGAAGAAAGTCCTAAAGATAATATTTTAAATACATTTTTATCAATTTTAAAATCATTTCTAGTTAATTTTACTGACTTTATTTTTCTTAAATAAATGATTGCGATTACGAATGAAACAAATTGACCTATTACAGTTGCAATAGCGCCACCCTTTACACCCATATCAAATCCAAAGATAAATATTGGATCTAAAATAATATTAATAATTGCTCCAATAACTAACATTATCATTGAATATTTAGGTGATCCATCTGCTCTAATTATACTTGAAAATGATGAATAAATTAACATAAATGGAGCCCCTATAATTATTATTCTTCCGTAATCAATTGCATATTTGTATACATTTTCTGTACATCCAAATATGTAAACTAATTGTGGTAAAAATACATAGGCAATTATACTTATTAGAATAGAAATAATTATAGATAAACTAACTGCTTGTCCAATATTTTTAGCAGCTGTTTTTTTATCATTTTCTCCTAGTTTTAATGACAAACTTGCTGCTGCTCCATTTCCAATTAATCCCGCTATAGCATTAAAAATTATAACTAATGGAAATATTACATTAGTAGCTGCATTTCCTAATGTACCCACACCTTTACCAATAAATATTTGGTCAACAATATTATAAACAGAATTTATAAGCATACTAATTACACAAGGTATAGAAAATGCTACTAACAATTTGTTTATTTTTTCTTTTCCTAGATTTAATTCTTTCATAATTTACCTCCAAAATAAAACAATCTATTTTTCAAGACTTGTTCATTGTATCACAAATATTTTTTTTATGTAAGTTTTTTTAGATTTTTTTAACTAATTTTATAGTGACTAGTTATGTCTTCATTTTTTATACATAAAGCATTCTTTATCGTGTGAATAGATAACACCTATTGCTTGTAAATACGAATAAATTATTGTACTACCAACAAATTTCATACCTCTTTTTTTTAAATCTTTTGATATTTTATCTGATAATTCATTAGTTGTTTTATTTATTTCATAAATTGTTTTTTCGTTAGTAAATTTTTTTAAATAATTATAAAAATTGCCATATTCTTTTTGAATTTCTTTAAATATTTTAGCATTATTGATACTCATTTTAATTTTTAGTTTATTTCTGATTATGTTTTTATTTTGTAATAATTCACTTATTTTAGAATCATCATATAAACATATTTTATCTATATCAAAATTGTCATAACATTTTCTAAATTCTTCTCTTTTATTTAGAACACATTCCCAAGATAATCCTGCTTGAAAAGATTCCAAAATAAGCATTTCAAATAAGTATTTTTCATCAAAATTTGGTTTGCACCATTCATAATCGTGATATTCAATATATTTAGGATTGTTTATATTGCACCATTTACATCTCATAGTTTATTACCTCTTTTGGGAATTATAAATTTATTCATATCATTTTTTTCATATTATGATATATTATTTGATAATAAAATTTTTATCTAGACTATTCATAAATTCACTTTCACAATATTTATATATAGTATTAAATATGATAGTGAGATTAAAAATCCCGCACATACATCACTTGTATAATGAACTCCTAAATAGATTCTACTGATACCAATCATCATTATTAATATTGAAAGTATAATTATCAAAAATATTTTTAAATGCTTATTTTTAATATTTTTATAAATTAGATAAATTAAAAATCCATAAAATGCCATACTCACCATTGAATGTCCTGATGGAAAACTATATCCTGTTTCGTTAATAATCCTAAAATCTGTTGGTCTTGGTCTTTGAAGAATAAATTTTAATAGTTGATTTAATACTGTTACTACAACGAGATTAATTCCTATAAGATAGCCATTTCTTTTATTTTTTATTATAATAAATAAAATTAAAGTTAATGAAATTAGACAAGCGGGACTTCCAAACCAAGTTATTATTTTCATAATTGGTGTGAAAAAATCACTGATTAAATAGGTTGATATAAAGCTATAACCAACAATATCACCTTTCATTATTTCGTGATTAAAAACATCCTCTGCTAAAGCTAGAAAAAGTATTAAGCAAATAAAACAAATTAACCATTTATAATTATAAGTAATTCTTTAATTTTTAACATCATATTTTCACATTCCTTATAATTAACTAAATTTATTATAACACAATAAAAGCAGAATTTATCTGCTTATTTATATACATTAATTATATTTTTCTACAATACTATATACTTTTTCAGACCAATCCCATATATCTTTGCAATCATTTTTTACATAAATTATTTTATTCTTAAGATTTACAGGAATCATTTTTTCAAACTTCTTTTTATATTCGTCAGGGATAATAATTGCATATACCCAATCAAAAAGTATAACTTCATCTTTGATTTTCATTGGTAAAACCCCATCAAAAACTACATTAGGATGATTTTTTAAAACATCATATTTAAAATAATATCTAATGCCTGGCGTAAATTCTTCGCTTAAATCTTTTTCATTTGGAAATCCTTTTAATTTACGTTCCATAACAAGTCTATCCCCTGCTTGACAATTTCCCCAACTAAACATAATATAATCAAAATAATCTGCCGGATCGTTTGCAGTATTTCTTTTTTCCTTCATTAATTCCGTATTAGGAATTCCTCTTGCATTTACTGCTGATAATAATTTTCCAGTCTTAAATATTTTTTCTGCATTTTCAATTGATGTTGTGTGACATACAAAATCAGTAACACATCCTTTTCTGTAAGGACAAGCTGTACATTCTGTAATTAATTTAGGACGATTAGCTTTTATATATTTTTCTTTATTATCAAGTCCAATATTAATTTTATTAAGTAAATTTTTATCTTCACATTCAATTATACATTCGCGATTATTCATTTTTTCATAGTTAATAAATTCAATAATATTTCGCATTTCCCAATCACTAATCTCTGGATATGATGATAATTTCTTGTATAAAGTATTATCCTAGACTTCATTTATTTCAAAGTTACCTACTTTTACTAACATTGTACATCATCTCTTTTCTAGTAAATCATTAAATATATAATTTTTTCAATATAAAATAAATATAATAATTAATATTAATGAAATTATTCTATATTGCATATTTTTACCTCCACAAAATTAAAAGAAATGGTTATTTCTTTTATTTATTACATAATTCTAAAATTTTCCTCATAGTATTAGCAGTTCTTATAGTTATTTTATTACTGATACTTGTACTAATTGTTTTAGTCCACCAATTAGATTTCCTATATTCTTTTAAATCATATGACCAGAATATAATATTGTTATATTCTTTAATTTTTTCGATATTTTCTTTTGGTTCTCCAACTACATTATATACTTCATCATATTTTGTTGGTGGAATAATGAAAATTATATTATCATATATCTCTTTATTATTTGTTCCCCACCAATTAGGATTATTATTTAATATATCTTCAAGTTCTAATGATGTTGTAATATAAATTGGTATTTCGAGATTAAATTTATTTTTAATAATTAAATGAATATTGTTTGCTATATTTTCTTTATTATCATTACTGTTAAAAATAACATTACCACTATTAAGGAAAGTAGTTACATTCAAATATCCATAGTTTTCTAATTCTGATTTTAATTCTTTCATTGCAATCTTATTTTTACCACTTATATTAACACCTCTTAATAAAGCTATATATTTCATCATTAATTTTCTTTCACTAACTTATATTTTTTTATTTTTCCAAACCTAACACAAATTGTAGTAAATTTTTCCCTTTTTTTATTTAAAATTTTATCAACTTCATCAGCAACATTTATAAAATCAGTACTCATAAAATGTGTAAATATGTATTCAACTTTATTCATATCTTTTGCATATTTATAACAAAATTCTCTAATTGGAGCACATATACTAAATACCCATATTGGTGATACTATTATCACTTTTTTATATTTTTTTAAATCTATCCCTAAATCTTCTATCTTCATATTCCACTTATGCATTCCGTATCTTCCACACCACCAAAATCCAGATGTATTTTCAGTTTTTTCTTTTGCTTTTAGTTCTAATACTTCAGCACCTAATTTATTTGCTTCTTCATATGCAATTTTTTTAGTATAACCCATTCTTGAAAAGTAAACTACTATATTTTCTTTGTTTTTACCAATATTATTATACTTATTTATATCAAATTCAAAGTGTTCTTGAAGATAAAACACATAAGTTATATACCCTATTATTAACTGTAATATTCCAAAGATAAAATAACTAATTGATAAAATATTTGATGGAAAAATTATGAATTGAATTGTAATCCAAAGCATTAAAGTAAATCCAAATATAGTACCTAAAATAATACCTATTTTTTTATTTTTTATAAGAAAATAAGCTGCTGTTAGATTTGATATTCCATTAACAATTATCAAAGAAATACCAGAAAATGTATAATTTTGAAATAATATATCACTAAATGGTAAAACTTGAAAGTATGGTAACATTTCGTTCATTCCTAGTGAATTACCTGTTGAATCTAGTAACATATTCATACCACCCCATATTGCAGCAATTCCTATAAATAAACACCAAAAAAGTAAAATTCTTTTTGTTCTTTTGTACCTCATTTTATTACTTCCTTCCTATTAATTATGACACTCTTTTCTTTCATTGAAATTTTACCAACTTCATATCCATATTCTAATAGTTCTTTTTTATATTTTAAAAAAGAGTGATCTATTTCAAATCCTAATATGCTTCTAATTTCTTCATAAGTTAATTTATAACTATCTTGGTTATTATTTTTTATATAACTCCATAATGGTTCATATTTACTCATCTTTATACTCCTTTTAATCATCAATTCTTTTCAATTTATTTTTTAGTATATTATCTAATACTTCTTTTTTCATATTACCTTTTTGAATTTCAAATAATACCATTGAGATATATTGTTCTCCTAATAATTCATCTATTTCATCATCACTGAATTCATAAATATTGTTTGCTACTAAATTAGCAATACCATTCACATATAACCACATTTTTATATGAAATTTTTTCGCTTCTTCTTTTGATAATCCTGTTTGTTCTGATATTGTTTTCCCTATTTTTTCGGATGTTCCATTTAAATCTATAAAACATAACATTTCATCATTTATAGTACTATTAAATAGTAACTTAAATAAGAATGGTTCGTCTTTAGCAAATTTAATGTAGTTTTTTCCTATATCTTTATATACTGTTCTATCATAATTAGATTTTAACAATGCATTATCAAAAATTGTTGAAATTTCTTTTAACAAATCTTCTTTCACTTCATTCATATTGGAATAAATATAAAATATCGGTTGTGTCGAACAGCCTAATTCTTTAGCAATTCTTCGAGCATTTAATTTTTGAATTCCTTCTTTTTTAATTATTTCTATGCTAGCATTTAATATATCTTCCCTATTTATTTTTCTTATAGCTGCCATAAAGTCACCTCTTTCAATAACACTCATATTATATAACATCTGTTATATTTTGTAAATATATTGAAATTACACAAATACAAAAAAAGTTTATCATTTTTTTGACAAACTCTTTTTTATTAGAAAATATTCTTTTTAATCTTCAAGCATTTTTTTGAAACTGTTTTTATTAAGTAAAGTGTTTGATACAAATTTACCATTTTTAAAAACTGCCCAATTGTTAAATACACAAGGTAAGTTTTTAGCTTTTTCTAATGTATCTATTTTAATAATATTTAAAGATATATTATTTTCTTTCGAATATTCTGTTATTTCATCTATACAATTCAATACATATGGACATTCAGGACTATAATAAATAGTAAAATCTGTTGTTTCAATTTCCATTTTTTTAGCAGTATCATTAAATTTTGGAGGCTTATTATCATCAAACTGAATGGCCATCAATTCATAATCTTGGATAGTATCTACAACTTTAAATCCATAATGTTCATAAAAACCTTTATCACCTACAAATGGTTTCTTCTTCTTTGAAGCTAAAGTACATATTCCACTCATACCTTTATTTTTTGAATCATTTATAGCATATTCAATTAGTTCTCTAGCAATACCTTTATTTTTAAAACTTCCTGCTACCCACAAACAATAAATATATTCGTAATTTTTTCCAATAATAGGTACCCAAGCTGTTTCTATTGGTTCATATTCTATAAAGACTTTACCTCTAGCATTCAATTTTCTAAAAATGTGTTCATCATTTAATTTACTTTTAATCCATTCTTTTTTGTTATTAACACCATTTCGATGTTTTTGATCTCCAATAGCGCAACATATATGTTCACTATCAATATTTTCTAATGTTAAATTTATATATTCATTCATAATCACAACTCCTTTTATTAATTGATATCATACTGTTCTTTTTAAATTTCATAAGAAAATTATATTACAGATAATATGACAACATTATGTCATATTAATTATATTTTTCTAAACTTTTTTCCAATATATTTTTAATCTCATCTCTAATCATTTGTGGTTCCAACACTTTGATGTGATTTTTAAATGAAAGTATATACCCATATATCCAATCATTCAATGGATATTCTACGGATATCATAAAATTACCATTGTCCAATTTTTTTATTGCCGATTCTTCAAATTCATCGTAAACTCTATATGACAATTCTTTATCAATTTCTAGAACTAGTTTAACTGTTTTTAAAGATTTATCATCTAATTTCATAGAAACAGGAATTTTTCTTTCAAAATTATTTTCTAAAGTTTTTAAATGTTTTATTCTCATTATTTTAAATAATCTGTAATCTTCTTTTTGTTCATCAAATCCAACTAAATACCAAGAATTATACTTGAATAATAATTTTAATGGTTCAACTTTTCTTTCTGCAATTTTTCCATATGAATTAAAATATAAGAATTCTATTACATTTTTATTTATAATTGCATTTTTAATTATTTCGAAGTTTTGTTTATGTTCATCAGATTTTCCCCATATTGAAAAATCAACTTCAAACCAATTTTCTTCATCTTTAGAGAAAATATTCTTTAATTTATCGTAAGTTTTATTTGCATCTATCTGTAATTTATTAATTCCTTGTAATGAAAACAATATTTGATTTTGTTCTTCATTTGTTAGTAAAGCCTTGTCTAATTTAAAATCATCTAAATATTTATAAAATAGTTTTTCGTCCCAATTTTTATAAATACCCTTCATAATGATATTTATATCATTAGCGGTTAATATTTCAGGAAAAAACATATCATCAAGAACTGCTCCAACATTTTCTTTAGTTAAATAGTCATATTTTTTATTATCTTTATTAAATATTTTTATTTCACCCGTATCTGTGTTGATTATATTTAATATTGATTTAATTAATGTAGTTTTACCTGCCCCATTTTCTCCAATTAAACCAATTACATAACCACTAGGAATATCTAAATTTATTTCTCCTAATTCAAAATTGTTATCATATTTTTTCTTTAGTTTTCTAATTTCTATTGCATTATTCATTATTCATCACTCCCATAAATAAATTCAAATAAATCAAGAATTTCTTTTTTATTAATATTAAATCTGTTTGCAATATCAATGATTTTTGATATATGATCTTCTATTTCTTTATTTGCCTTTTCTTTCGCAAGTTCAGTGTTTTTAGGTGCGACAAATGTTCCTTTACCCTGAACTGATTTTATATATCCTTCATTTTCTAATTCATCATAAGCTTTTTTTATTGTCATCACACTTATTTTAATATCATTGGCTAAGGCTCTAATCGAAGGTATAGAATCCCCCTCACTCAGTTCATCTGACATTATTTGATCAATTATTTGATTTTTTATTTGTTCATATATTGGAATTGAACAACTATTGCTAATAATAATTTTCATATATTCCTCCCAACTGTTATATGCATTATATAACACTATATAACAGTTGTCAATCATTCAATAAAAAAGATCAACATATATTGTTGATCAAATTATAATTATTTTAATGTCCTTTGTAGTAATTATATTATAAATTTAAATCACTTTTTAAATGGTAAATCTTTATAAGTGTTTAATACTATATCTTTTAATTTTTCTTGATTATCTATATC
Organism: uncultured Bacilli bacterium; assembly: GCA_934119965.1. Lineage (GTDB taxonomy): Bacteria > Bacillota_I > Bacilli_A > RF39 > UBA660 > CAJOJO01. Next base: position 45,177 of record CAKOTA010000007.1, on the reverse strand, counting down.
ATCAACTAAATACATAGTTTTAGCGCCATCATAAGGTATAGATTCTTGCATATTATATTTTTTATTACTATCAACAATTTTAACAAGTAATCTATCATCATATATTCCACCAAATAATATTCCATTATAATAAAGTAAATATTCTCCCATCATAGGTTTACAAGTTATGTTACTTAACGAATTTAACTGTTCTAAAACAAAGTCTTTATATTCTTTTGTGGTGGCCATAATATCAACTCACTTTCATTTCGTAATCAATTTGAATTTACAGTTAAATATTCAATATTTTTAAGTCATCTTTTTCATATTTGTTATGACCTTTTAAATTCTTTTTATATTTCCAACATTTAATTGCTTGTTCTAAGTTTTTATCCTTATTGTCACTAAAAAAAACTCTAATATAAGTATTATATTCAAATTGTTTATCAATAGTTGTTTTATTTTTCTTTTTATCTTCTAATATTTGATAATATGCATTAATTGAATCTTGATAACTTTTACCTGAATTATTCTTTAACCATTTTTGAAAATTAACATTAAAAGAAAAATTATTACCTATTTGTTCTTTATAAAATGCTCTATGTTTTTCAGAACATACAAAATTTTCTTCTATGATTGTATCAAGTTTTATCTCATCAGCGATTGAAGCCTTTCTAGTAGTATGATTTTTATAAGTTCTTTCGCCTGTTTCTAAAAATTTTGCAATTCTTTCTGTCAATTCTATTTTTCCACCAGTTGTTTGTAGGTTATTTTTTCTGCAAAAGTCAATTAATTCCTCTTTTAAATAATAATATTCCCCAAAAGTTTTACTATCTAAATTATTATCTAAATTTGGTCTTTCATTCATATTAATCACACTCTGTTTCTATTTTATTTACAATATTTTTCAATATTGTCATTATCATAACTTTGATTTTTTATGATTTTATAATATTCGTCTTTAGTATCTTTATTACATCTAACAACATCATAAAATGGTGTATCATAGTAGATTGTTGTATTTGCTGATATTTTATAAATTGAAAATCTTGGTGCTTGTTTAATATTAATTACACTTATATAATCAACAACAAAAAGCATAATAATAAACATAATAAAATAGCCAAAATTTAATAACAATCTTTTTGTATAATTTAACTTTTTTGTAAATCTAGAAACACCAATTAATGAAATTATTCCTCCAAATACAGAATAAATGCTACCCCAGCTACTTTCACTTGGAAATATAGACATTGCAGTTATTGCTATCATTATCCCAAATGATATTAAGATAATACCAATTAAATTATTTTTTTGTACTACTTTTTTATTAGTATAGTCAATTGTACTAATAATATTTTCTTCTAATTTTTCTTGATATTCATCTTTTGATACTTTTTCTCCGCTTATTAAATCATTAATAGAAATATCTAGTAATTCACATAATGGTTTAAACAAAGATAAGTCTGGCATATTTCTACCATTCTCCCAATTGCTAACTGATTTATCAGTAACACCTAATTTTTCTGCTAATTCAGATTGTGTTAATTTCTTTGCTTTTCGACATTCTAAAATAAATTTTCCTATTTTTTCTTGATTCATAATAATCTCTCCTTTCACATTAACATCATATAATGTAAAAATCATTTTTAACAGGAAACATTTCTAGAGTTTTAAACTCTAGATATATTGTATAAAAAATTATTATAAAACCAAAATTAAGTATCCCTATTTATAATTAATGTTTATTTCTAATATATTCTTCAATTAGTGGAATTCTTGCCTTGTCTTTTTCTCTAGTACTTTCTTTTAAATAGTTATAATACATTTCAATACTTTGTAAATTATATTCTCCGTATTTTTCAATTTTCCAAGACTCTTTTGTATCAAGAACACATTCAATTTTATCATTTATTATATACCAACCATTTGGTTTTTCTTTTAAGTTATAATTATTTTTTAGTTCCTCTAAGCCTTTTTTTGTAACTGCAATATCTAAATCTCCGGCATCTGGATATATACCACGAATAACTAATGCCCCACTAGATAAAATCCAATATTCTTCCTTATCCAATTTTAAATTTTCAATAAGTTCAAGTAAGTTTTCTTTATTCATTCTTTTTTCCATATTATGATATTCACCTTCTAACACTTTTAAAATAATTTTTTATAACATATTTCTTAACTTTATTACACATACATTCTCTACATGATATGTCCTACTAAACATATCAACTGGTGTTATTTCTAGACAATCATATTTTTCACTTAATAATTTTAGATCACGCGCTAAAGTAATAGGATCACAAGAAACATACACTATTTTTTCAGGACTAATTTTTAATAAATAACTAATTGTATTTTTGTCTAATCCGCTTCTTGGAGGATCAACTACTACTGTATCAAAAGAATCAATATCATTAAATAAAGCAACATCTTTACATATAAAATTGATATTATTAATTCGGTTTAATTCTTTATTTTTAATAGCATCTTTAACAGCATACTTATTTATTTCTATTCCTAAAACTTTTTTACAAACATTACTTAAAAAAATTCCAATAGTACCTGTGCCACAATATAAATCTAATAAATAATTAGAATTTTCAACATATTCTAAAACTTTACTATATAAATTATATGCTCCATTTGTATTAACTTGAAAAAATGAATCAGGAGAGATAAAAAATGAATAATCACCAATTTTATCTACTATATAGCCATTACCATATAATACTTTATATTCCTTATCAAATAAAATAATTGTATTTACTATTTTTTTTAATGGAGAGATATCGATATTAAATTTACCATTAACTTTAAAAACAACCATTGATTCATCTAGATTCTTACTAGTTCTTACAACAATTTGATAAATATTATTTAAGTTTAATTTTTTTAAAGTTTTTAAGATCTCGTTTATTTTTTCATCAACTAATAAACATTTATCTATAGGAACTATTTCATAGCTTTTTTCCTTATAAAAACCAATATTTTCTTTTACTTGAAATGTAGCTTTATTTCGATAATTATATTCATTATTAGGTATTATTTTTTTTACAATATTTGAATTTAAATCAGTAAATTTAGTTATAATTTCTTTAACTTTATTTTCTTTATAAATTAATTCATCTTCATAAGACATATGTAACAAATTACAACCACCACATAAATTGTTACATTTAATATCTATTCGTTTAGAACTTTTTTCTAATAAACTAACTACAATAGCTTCTCTTATTTTTTTTGTATTTTTAACTATTTTGATTTTTACTTTTTCACCAATTAAAGTATTTGGAACAAAAGTTATTATTCCATCAGTAAAACATATTCCTCTTCCTTGATGGTCTAACTTTTCTATTTCAACTACATATTCCATAAAATCACCATTTTAATTATATCATAATTTATATATTCTTGAACATTACTATAAAATTCAACTTGATAAAGTATTTTCTTTATGATAAAATGTTTATAGCAAATGTATTTTGCATATAATAAAAAATGGAACATTCAATTTTGCAATGTTGAATGTCTACCAATATTAGTGGAGACATTTAATTTCTTATGAAATTAAGTGTCATTTTTTTATTACTAAAACTAATAAGTTTAAAAGTAGTAAAATGAGTGAAATATAGCGAAGCAATCTTATGTTGTATTCGCGTTTTTTCAAATTCTCAACCCCCTTTCCTTTTTAAGATAAGAGGTAGACACCCAACAATTGAATATTCCTTAATTATTATATCAAACATATGTTCATATTACAATAAATTAAATTTAAAAATTTAATTTATTTTTTTTTAATCACAAATATATTCAATAACATAATTTATATTTTTTTGGACATTACTATATTAGGTGAATATTTATGAATATCGATAAAATAAATAATTATATCTTAGAAAGCTATCATCATAGTAGTGATATCGTAACAAGAAAAATTAATGTCAAAGGAACAGATATATTGTGTATATATCTAGAAAGTGTTGCTAGTGACGATAAAATAAGTGAATTTCTAATGAAAGAAATAAATACATATAGTAAAAATAAAATTTTAACAGTTAATTTATTTGATAAACTTAAAAATACTATCCCCAATAGTCATATAACTGTTGAATCAAAATTAGAAGATTGTTTTACTAAACTAGCAAGTGGTTTTACATGTATATTTATTGATGGTGATAAACAATATATTACAGTTGAAACTAAAAGTAAATTAGATAGAGGAATAACTGAATCAACAAGTGAAAGCATCGTTAGAGGTCCAAAAGATAGTTTTACAGAAAACAATTCAACAAACTTAGGCTTAATTAGAAAAAGAATAAAAGACAAAAATCTTTGGTATGATGAAATTAAAATAGGAAGAAGAACAAATACTAAAGTAACCATTGCATATATAAATGGTATAGCTAATGAACATATAGTAAATAATATTAAAGAAAAACTCAACAAAATAGATATAGATGGAATAATCGATAGTGGTAATATTAGAGACTTTTTAATTCAAAATCAATCAATTTTTCCCGAAATAAAAAGTACTGAAAGACCCGATTTAGCTTGTAATTCACTATTAGAAGGAAAAATAATAATACTAGTTGAAAATACACCTTTTACATTAATATTGCCGATAACATTAAATGATTTTTTACATGCTTCAGAAGATTACTATCAAAAAAGTTCAAATGTAAGTTTTACAAGAATTTTAAGATATATCTCTTTTTTAATAACTATTACAATCCCCGGTCTCTACACAGCATTAACAACTTTTAACCAAGAAATAATTCCTGATCAATTACTTATTTCATTAGCTATTCAAAGAGATGGAGTTCCTTTTTCAACCGTTTTTGAATTGGTTATAATGATTATAACATTTGAAATATTAAGAGAAAGTGATATTAGATTACCTAGTACAATGGGGGCTGCCATAAGTATAGTTGGTGCTTTGGTATTAGGTGAAGCAGCCGTTTCTGCAGGTATTGTATCACCAATAGTTATAATTGTGGTTGCAATTACATCAATTTGTGGTTTATTATTTACAGATATTGATTTTGTTAATGCTATTAGATGGTGGAGATTTATATTTATAATTTTTTCTGCAACAGCAGGATTAATTGGATTTGTTATTGCTGCTGTATTATTTATTAATAAACTGGCTTCGATAACATTTGATAATGTTTGTTATCTAGCACCTTTTAGTCCATTATATGTTAAAAGTATAAATGATTCAATAATAAAATTACCAAATAACAAATTAAAAAATAGATCTCCTTATATAACTAAAAATACAACAAAGTTAGGTGATAAAAAATGAAAAAAGTATTAATTTTATTATTATTATTCTTATTAACTGGATGTTGGAACTATCAAGAATTAAATAGTATTGCTATATCAACTGCTATAGGAGTGGATAAAAATGATGATGGAAAATATGAAGTAAGTACTATGATTGCTAATTCAAGAAAAGAACAAAGTAGTTCAAAAGAAAGCGAATCTCAGAGTATTATATTTACCGGTGTTGGAAACACAATTTCTGAGGCTTTTAAAGATATTGATTTATATAATCCTAGAAGAAATTATATTGGTCATGTATCAGTCGTTGTGATTTCAGATGAAGTAGCAAAAGATGGTTTAAATGATATTTTAGATTTTTCAGCTAGAAATCCCGAATCAACTAAAAGATTTCAAATGGTAATTGCTAAAAATTGCAAAGCTAAAGATATATTAAAAATATTAACTCCTCTTGAAACATTCTCAGCGCAAAATATATCAAATAATTTAAAATATTCTAGAGATTCACAAGCAACAAGTACATCTATTTTATATAGTGATTTCATTTACAATTTATTAGAAAAAGGTATGAATCCAATATTACCGAGTGTCATTCTAAAAGGCGATAAAAAAGATGGTGCGAAAGATGAAAGTTTACAGCAAACTGTTCCAGATGCTTTTATAAAAATAAATAATTTAGCACTTTTTAAGGATTATAAATTAGTTGGTTTTGCTAATGCTAATGAAAGTAGAGGGATTAATTTATTAAAAAGTACAATTGAACAACTAACGGTAAATATTAAAATAGACAATAAATATATAACTTTTAAATTATTAGATTCTAAAACTAAAAGCAAAATAAAATTTAATGACAAACCAATTATAAATGTAGAAATTAAAGGTATTGCTACCTTAGTAGAAGATAATTCTAACCATTCATTAACTGATCAAAAAGTTATGAAAGAGATTGAAAAGAAAATTAATAAAAAAATTGAAGAATTAGCAAATCAAGGATTAGAAATAGCTAAAAAAAATAATACAGATGTTTTCGGTTATGGAAATTTAATATATAAAAATTATCCAAATTACTTTAAAAAATTTAAAGATTGGGACAAAGAAGGTTTTAAAGATTTAGACGTTAAAATTAAATCTAATGTTGTTTTAAGTACTACTGGATCTGCTAAAACAACATTGAAAGGAGTAAAATAATGAAAATAAGATCATTTGAATTTTGTGCAGCAATTTTTATTTTAATGCAATGTTGTTTATTAGGTTTTTTCATAAACGGATCATATCGTTATATGGGTCAAAATTGTTGGATAGTTCCATTAATCGGCATGATTGTTGGTTTTCCAATTTTACTCATTTATTTATATCTCTTTAATCAAAATAAAAGTATAAATAGTTTAATTAATGATTTATTTAAAAAGTCCGGAAAAATTATTAATATGATTTTGATTTTATTTTTTTCTTTATTTTCGATGATTCTTTTTTGGAATATAACAAATTTTACAAGTTCTCAATACTTATATAATACCCCTCAATTATATATTGAAATAATTTTTATAATTTCATTTATATATGTATTAAGTCATGGTACAAATTCTTTATTTAGAACATTGTTAGTTTTAGTTTATGTATTAATTATTATATACATAATAAATTTCACAAGTTTAATAACACAAGTTGATATTAATAATATTAAACCAATATTTTATGGAAAATTTAATTTATTTAAATCGTTAATCGATTATATTGGTTTTATTATTTGTCCTATTTTTATATTATTAGTAATTCCTAAAAACAAAATAGATGATGCTAATATTAATAAAAAAATAATTATTACTTATTTCGTTTCTAATATTTCAAATTTTATTATTTTATTTTTACTTATTTCTGTTTTTGGTATTAATTTATTAAACTTATATCAATATCCAGAGTACCATATATTAAAAAGGGTTACTTTATTTGGATTAGGAGAAAGATTTGAAAAAATTTTAGCAATTTATTGGTTTTTAGTCACTGCATCCGGAATTATATTAACTATACACTATATTTATAAAAATTTGAATTTTAACAAAAAAATAATTTATATATTAATAATAATTTCATTATTATGTTCTGAATTTTTATTTTCTAGTAGTACATCAGCTAGATATTATATTGGAGGCTTTTTTTCTTACATAATGATTGTTTTTCTTGTAATTGTTCCATTGTTTATATTTTTAAAAATTAAAAAATCAAGTAAAACTACTTGATTAAACTATATATTAAATATACCAATAATGCGCTAATACATATAACAATAATATATACAAAAACATTAACAATAGTACTTTTCTTTTTAGTTCTCTTTGTTATCTCAGCTAATTCCTCAAAATCTTTTTTGCCAAAATTTAAACTTGATGTAAAGAAAGATTTATCAATATCAGTTTTTAGTTCTGATGTTTTTTCTTTTTTTACTTCATCTAATATTTTTCTAATAGCTTCTTTATCAGCAATAGTATTATTTTCTGACTTTAAATCACTAAACATATCTAATCCTAATTCTTGATCAGTAAGTTTATTTAATTTACTGGTATTAGAAATTGTATCAATCATTTCCTTTAGTTCGTTTTCTTCTTCTTTTTTCATGTTTTTTTCTTTTAATTCTTTTATTATTTGATAATTAATATTATCTAATGATTTATATTCTTCTGTTTCTGGTTTATTGATTTTTGCTTTTTTTAAAATATCTCTTATATCATATGATCTATCATCTTCTACTTCTATTTCTTCTATTTTAGGAGTTTCTACTTCTTTATTAAATCTTAAATCTTTTTGTTTTTGATATTCTTCTCTATTTTTAAGCATATTTTTTACTTTAGTGATGTCTACTTCGTTAGATTTATCAATGGTAGCAATTCCTTCAATATTACTATATTCACCCATATCATATATCTTTTGATATAATTCTTGGTTTTGACTAGTTCTTCTTTTTGTTTTTTCTTCTACTTTGTAATATCTATCCATTCTACTCATATCCATCACCTATAATAATAATATCATAATTTGTCGTTTTTTTAAATATCTACTTGAATTAATTTTGATATTTTTTTATAATGTTTAAAGGAGGAAATTTATGGAAAAAGTTATTGTAGACAAAAACATATGTATTGGTTGTGGGTTTTGTGCAGCTAATTTAGATGATGTATTTAAAATGGATGTTGATGATTTAGCAACTACTGAAAACAATGAAATAGATAAAATGTCTGAAGAAAAAAAAGATGAAGTAAAAGACATTATAGAAGGTTGCCCTGTAAGTGCAATAAAAATAGAAGAAAAATAACAAATCAATTGATTTGTTTTTCTTTATATTTAAACATAACTGATGGGCGGTGTCCTCCACCTGTTTTTATTTTATCAGTTTTCTCAACTTTATTTGCAATTATTCTTCTAAAAGCAGGATCTAATAATTTTTTATTTAAAATTACTTCATATACTTGTTGTAGTTCACCTAATGTAAAATAAGTAGGCATCATATTAAAAACAACATCTGTATATTCAATCTTATTTTTTAATCTTTCTAATCCCGATAATATTACTAAAGGATGATCAAATGCTAAAGAATCATTTTCTAATATTTCAAATTTATAACGATCTGTTGTTTTATCATTAAGTATTTTTTTTATTTTAGTTTTTATAGTTACATTTCCATTATCTAGAATAATATCTACGACATTATCTTTTTCTAAGGTTGTTATATTAAACCAACAAGCATTTGGATTTAAAACAGATGTCAATTTATTTTTGTCAATCAAAGCCATATAGGAAGTAGAGACTACTCGCATTCTTGGGTCTCTTTTTACACTACCAAATGTATATAGTTGCTCTAAATAAATATCTTTTAAGTTTGTTTCTTTCTCTAATATTCTAACAGGACAATCTTCTAAATCTTCTTTAATATCTAAAAATCCCCCTGGTAAACACCATTTATCTTTAAAAGGATAATTATCTCTTTTAACTAACAAAATACTCATATATTTTTTATTAGTTTTACGATAATTTGTGGTTGGTTCATCAGAAACAGATACTACTAATATATCTGTTGTCATTGATAATTTTTCAAATTCATTAGAGTCATAGTTTTTTAAAAATTCTTCTTCAGATTTATACATTATAACACCTCATATATATTATATCATAATAATTTATTAATAGCCTCATTCATTTTAACAACACATTCAATAATTTCTTTAGGAGCTTTTGCAAAAGTAAATCTTCCTACTAATTCATCTTTGTTTGGCCAAGCAAAACTTTTTCCAATTAGAAATCTAAGATTTACATTTTTATAAAAATATAAAAGTAAATCTTCTTCAGTTAGTATTTTTTCATTGTTAAATTCTTTACCTTTTAATTTGGTAAAATCTATTATAATAAAAAAGCCTGATTTAACATCTAATTTAATTTTAACATTTTTTATTCCTTCATAAATATTATATTTAGGATAATATTTATGTACTAGTTTAATTATTTCTTTTTTATATTTATTATCACATGAATCTATACCATCTATTAAACTTTTAAATAAATTGTAATTAAAAGCATATTTATTTCTTAATTCGTTAAAATATTTATTATATTCTTTTTTATTTTCTTTAAATGCTCCTTCTAAAGCAACCCCTATAATTGCTGGAACGGCATCTATTTCACAAAATATACGATTGATTATTTCTCTTATAATAACTTCATCGGCAACAACAAAACCTGCTCTTAAACTAGCCATTCCATAAGATTTTGATAAACCAAAAAGAGAAATTGTGTTTTGAAATAAACCATCTATTGTGGCAAATGGAAGAGCTAAATCATCAGTAAAACTAATATCACGATATATTAAATCATCTATTATAAAAATATCATTTTTTTTAATAATTTCTCCTATTTTAATCATTCTATCTATTTCATTTTTTCCCATAAAGTTACCTAATGGATTACTAGGATTACTGTTTATTATTGCTACTACCTTAGGAATATAATCTAAATTTGAATATTTTTCTTTTAATTCCTTATTAGTTTTATTTATTATTTCTTCTAATTCATTTGGATCTATTAAGTAATTATTTTTCTCATTTAGAGGAATAACTTTAACATCAATATTAAAGCGTTCTGGTTTAAAACTAAATAAACCATAATTAGGGGCTGTCATTAAAACTACATCGTGTTCTCTAGCAATTATATCAAATAGTATATTTACCGCGTGAGATGTTGATACTGTTAGCGTTAAATTATTTATCGATAACCCATTTTTATCTATATCATCATATGAATATGGTGTTGTATTTTTAATGCCTATTCTTTCAATATAATCTAATAGTGTTTTTCTTACTCGATTATCACCCTCAGAATAAGGATATTTATAAAGTTCATTACTTTTCAAATATTTTTTTATATTTTTAATTATTGGTGGATATGGTTTAAATTCCATAGGATTTCCACTAGTCATATTTATATCTAATTTGGGATTATAAAATTTATTAAGTATATAATCATAAATATCAAAAGCATCTTTTACTTCTTTAACAAAAGGAGAAAACTCATTTTTATCTTTTCTTGAACCAATATCAGGAAATCCAAACTTTCTTTTATTTAAATATGGGTATCTTTCTATAATTCTATTAATTGCTTTATTCATAAATACACTCTCTCTAATTCAAAAATTTTTCATTTATTTTTTTTACAAAATTATATTCTTTGTTTCTAAAACATTTTATTGTTTTTTGATTTATTACTGTTTCAATTTTTTCAACATTATTATATATTTTATTTTCACCATCAATTGTAATAATCAAATTTTTTGTTTCTTTAGGAACTAATCGTATTTGTTTGTTTTGTGGCAAAACTATAGAGTTAGTTAAGTTTCTATAACTTCGATTATTTAATGGCGCAATTGGTGTTAACAACAAAGAATGAAAAGTATTATAAACAATTGGACCTCCAAAACTTAAATTATAAGCTGTTGAACCAAATGAAGTTGATACTAATAGACCATCTCCAGCAAATGATTCAAGAAAATTATCTTCGATATAGACATTTAACTTAACTGTATTTAATTCTTTTTCTCTAATTACTATTTCATTTAAAGAAAAAAATTTAGAATTTGTATTTTCACTATATACATTAGTTTCTTGAATTCCAAATTCTTCTATTTTATAATTATTTTTTTTAAGATTATCAATAAGTTCATCTATCTCATTAATATTCACTTCTTGTGCGAATCCTAGAGTACCAGTATTTATACCTATATACAAAATATCATTTTTAAAGTTAGTTTCCTTAATCATTCTTAAAAATGAACCATCTCCACCTATTGCCATTGCAATATTATAGTCTTCATTAACAATTTCAAAATCATTTTTAACAAGTTTTTCTTTGATTAATTCATAAACTTCTATTGATTTAATGTTATTATTATAACATATTTTCACTTTATTCATAATCATTCTCCTAAAATGTTAATTAATTTTTTTTCAATATTTTTTAATATATATCCCTTATTATTTTTTCTTGTACCAGCAATAGCTAATATTTCATAGTCGTAATATTTATTATTATCTTTATTATATATAGAATAAAATATTTTATCATTGCTACCAAATAAATTATTTTTATCAATTCGATTAATTTTACCAGTTATGCCTATTCCGTAATCACTTTGAGCAAATTTTGAAATGTTTTTGGCCATCTCTCTTGCAACTTGTATACTATAAACTGAATAATCATTAATAGTTTTTTCATTAACACCTAATTTAATTTTAAATTCATTAGAATAAGTAACTGCACTGAATTTAAGGACTTCACTTGCACCTTCGTTATCAGTTATAGAACTAGCAATAAAACCACCCGTACAAGATTCCATAGTAGCTATTGTTTTATTCTTATTTTTTAATAATTCAACAACCTCTTTCATATAAATTCCTTTCTTTTATATATTTTAACACATTTGTATCGATATAATCTTCAACAGATTCATTGTTTTTTAGTTTTTCTCTTATAAAACTTGAAGATATATTATTTTCACTTATATTTGTTATAAGAACATTTTTACTATTAATTTGTGATTTCATATTGTCTCTTCCGATTACTAATATTTTATAGTTTTCTAAAATATAATAACCTTTTGCCCATTCGTTAATATAATTTAAATTATCAATTCCACAAATAAAATAAATTTCATCATTTAAAAATTTATTTTTAAAATAATCTAGTGTTTGATAAGTATGAACTTGACTATCTTTAAATTCATATGAACTAACATACATATTTGGAAAATTATTAATCATTATTTTTAGCATTTGTAATCTTTCTTTAGCATCTATCAAATTATCTTTATTATATTTATTTCCAGTTGGAACAAATATAACTTTATCAACATAATTTTTATTTATTAATTCATTTGCAATATATAGATGCATATTGTGAGGAGGATTAAATGATCCTCCAAATATGCCAATTCTCATAGAATCACCTTCTTATCTTTTATAGTATGGTAAATTAAATTTATGATAAGCATTTTTGTGAAGTTTTTTTATTTTTTCCTGAACCTTATTATCTAATTTTTCTTGTTTCATATATTTTTCAATATCACTATATTTAACACCTAATTTATCTTCATCTGTTTTATTTGATAAACCATCATTAGGTTTTTTATATAAAACTTTTTCTGGAACATTTAAATATTCACCTATTTTTATAACTTCATCAACTGTAAAGTCTGTAAGAACTCCAATATCGTGTACTGAATCTCCACCTTTTGTAAAATAACCAACAAATAGCTCACATTTATTACTTGTACCTGCTACTATATATGGTTTTCCAGTTAATTCTGTATATAGGGCTGCTAAATAATAAACAGTTGTCATTCTTAACCTAGGTTTAACATTTATGTCACTATTTTCTAATTGTTTATCTGTAAAATTACCAAGTTTATATACTTCATTCTTAAAATTATCATAAACATTTGTTAAATCAAAATCAATTAATTTAAAACCATATGCATCACTAATTAATTTAGCATCTATTTTATCTTCTTCTTTAGAATGACAAGGAAGTGTAACTCCTATAACATTTTCTTTTCCTAAAGCTTCACACATAATAGCAGCTACTACAGCAGAATCTTTACCTCCACTTATTCCTAATATTGCTCCTCCTAAATTATATTCTTTATAATAATTTCTAATAAATTCAATTAAATTTTTTGTTTCTTTTTCTACATTAAACATGTTTTGTCATCTCTCTTTCTTTTGAACTCAATATTGTTAATATTGAATTTGCATCTTTTATAAACCCAAGTTTGATTAATTCTTCTATATCACAATAATTACACTTAAATATATTGATATATTCATCTTTATCTAAATTTTGTTTTGTTTCTTTAATACAATTTCTACATATAAATGAATAATTTAAGGCACCTGATATTCCTTGGTCTTGATAATAACTATTTATTAATTCTATGTCATTTGTTACATATCCTGTTTCTTCTTTTAATTCTCTTAGTGCTGCTTCATAAATTGTTTCGTTTTTTTCTCTATAACCAGCTGGTAGGTTTGCTAAAACAGTTTCTTTTGTAAAAACTCTTGGTTCAACTGATAACAATACTTCATTTTTATCAGTAATTGCTAAAATAATTACAGCTTCTTTTTCTATACCATTTTTAAGTAATTTTTCTCTTATAATTGTTTCACCATTGTTTAATTTTATTTCATATTTTTGGGTACTTAAGAATCTACATTTTTCATTAATTAATTCTTTTTTTATTGTTTTTAATTCTTCTATTTTTCGATTTAAATCTACTAAGTTTATCATATTTGTTTTAACTTCCTAATCATTTTATTTTTGTGCTCAACATATTCTAAAGTTCCATCAACATAATATTCGTGAGGATTTAATTCCCTTTTAATTTCTGGATAAATTGTTTTCATTTGATCTTCACAATATTGTTTTTTTGTGAATATATCTGGATCATCATATACTAATTTACCATTTATAAATATTGGCTTTTGTAGTTTTACAAGTTCAAAATTATTTAAGGTTGTTTGTTTTAAAATATTAGTTGGATCAACAATTATTAAATCTTTTTTATCTAATTTACTACCTTTTTTTGTCATTATATCTGCTATCGCAAAGCCTGTTTCTTTATCATAAGCTCTATATAAATCTTTATAATCTGGATTGATTGTTTTTGTAATATCATTACTTAATTTTATTTTTGGAATTATTTCACCACTATTAATTAATGCAACTTCCTTATAAACACATCCCATTCTTCCATTAGGTTTAGATATATTATCACCTACTCCTAGTGAATCAAAATATGCTCCTTCATCTTGTAACGATTTAATTGTTTTAGCATTTAATCCATTACTTAAACATATAGTAGCATCTTCTAATCCAGCTTCATCTAACATTTTTCTTGCTTCTTTAGATAAATAAGCTAAATCACCTGAATCAATTCGAATTCCTTTTAATCTATATCCGTTTGGTATCAAATATTCTTTAGCCACTTTAATAGCATTAACAACACCACTTTTTAAAGTATCAATTGTATCTACTAATAATAAACAATTATTAGGATATGCTTTTGCATAAGCTAAAAAGGCGTCATATTCACTAGCAAATGATTCAATATAGCTATGTGCTTGAGTTCCTAATCCTTTTATTCCTAACATATCGGCTGCTAACGCATTACTTGTTCCCGCACATCCTGCCATTATCGCATAAATAGAGGCATCAATAGCAGCTTCTAAACCATCTGCTCTTCTAGCACCAAATTCCATTATAGGAACATTTTTAGGAGTCGCTTCTACTATCTTTCTAGCAGCAGTTGCGTGTTCCATTGCACCATTTATAATTGATAGAATTGCTGTTTCAATTATTTGGGCTTCAATAATTGGTGCTTTTATTGTGACAATTGGTTCATTTGGAAATACTGGTGTTCCATCAGGAACAGCATATATGTTTCCTGTAAATTTGAAATTTTTTAAATATTCTATAAATCCTTCATCATATCCATTTTTTCTTAGATATTCCAAATTTTCTTCATTAAATTTTAAATCTTCAATATATGGAATTATTTTATCTAATCCAGCCATTATTGCATAACCACCATCGTTTGGTACTTTTCTAAAAAATATATCAAAAACTGCTTCTTCTTTTTCTTTGTGATTTATAAAATATGCATTTGACATACTAAATTCATATTCATCTGTTAGTAAAGTATAATTTCTATTTAATCTTTTATATCCATTGTATAATTTCATAATATTCCTTCTTTCTATTTACACTTAGTTTTTTCTGTTAATTCATTGCAATCTTTTACATAAGTAATACCGGCTTGTTCCATTACCATACGAGCAATTTTTTTCCATTCTTCACAATTGTGATTTGGAGCATCAAAGGTATCAACTGCATCAGCAACTACATATAATTTTATTTTATGATTTATTTCATCCATATATCTTGCATATGTTCTGGCAAAATCCATAACACATAAATCTTCACATACCCCTATAATTACTGCTTCTTCTAAATTTTTCATTTTTGAAATATCTGCTCTTAAATTATCGTTTAACATACCATTAATAGAGTTTTTTTGATAAATTTTTGTATTTGGATATTCCTTTTGATTTATAAAGTCTGGTATTAATTCAGCTTCCTTAGTTCCTAATACACAATGTTTAGGATAATTATTAAATTCTAAAGCATTTTCAGTATGGGCCTCACAAATAAAGTTAACTAATTCCTGATTTTTTCTAAATTCATTTATTATTTTTAATTGTTCAGGTATTAATTTGTTATATTCTGGGTTAGCCATAGCTCCAATATTGACAAACCCTTCCACCATATCAATAACATATAATGCTTTCTTGTATTCTTCTAATTTTTTTATTTTTTCATTCATATTTTTCCTTCTTTCTATCGTTTTGTTAATAACAATCAACAATATAATATATTCTTTTTGCAGAATACTTATTAATAAATTGTTAATAACAATTCTAAAAATTATTACAAGATTTCTTTCTTGTTATTAACATTATATTAAAAACAATTTAGTTTGTCAACATCTTTTTAACAAAAAATTAAAAACAAATAAAAAAATAATAAAGCATTGCGCTTTATTATTTACAAACAGCTCCTAATTGTTCATATATTTTTTTAACTCCTTCAACTTTAAGTTGATTATTTTTATTAACATATGACTTCATAGCAGTATTATCTTCTATAAATTTTTCCATATCCATTTTAGTATAATCAATTTTTGTAGTAGAGACTAATTTATTACCATCTACTGTAACTTTATTATCATATCCACCATAAGAATCATTCATTGATTTATAAGTTGATTCTACATATTCTTTGAAATAACTCAAAACGCTTTCTTTATCAGAAATAACTGTTTCAGTAGTTTCAACATATTCAACAATATCACCTTTAGCGTGAATTGTATAATCAGTTTTTAATTCATAGTTATTTGATGGATTTTTTGAATTTAAATTACATTCGATAGTAGCTTCTTTATTACCGCATCCAGTTAATGAAAATACTAAAATAAGAAATAAACTACTAATAATCTTTTTCATAATTACTCCTTTCTATATAAGATTATAACATAAAATTATATTATTTTGTATCATTATATAATCTTTTAACATCTTTTGGTTTTAACTCGATGTATTCACCTGATTTTAAATTTTTGATACTTAAAAATGAAATACTTTCTCTTTTTAGTTTTAAGACATTGTATCCAATTGCTTCAAACATTCTTTTAACTTGATGATTTTTTCCTTCGTGAATTGTTAATTCTACTATGGATGTATCAGCCTTTTTATCATATTTAAGTATTCTAGCTTTACCTTTACTTGTTTTTATTCCATCAAGATAAACTCCATTTGCTAATTTAGTTAATTCCTTTTTTCCAATTAATCCTTTTACTTTAGCTACATATACTTTATCAATATTATTTTTAGGATGCATTAATTTGTTAGCAAGTTCACCATCATTAGTAAGTAATAAAGCTCCTGTTGTATCATAGTCTAATCTACCTACAGGATAAATTCTTTTATTCGTGTGAATTAAATCAACTACCGTTTTTCTATTTTTATCATCGCTTACCGAAGTAATTACGCCTCTTGGTTTATTAAGTAAAAAATAAACTTTTTCAGTATTTTCTAAAACTGTTCCTTCAACTTCAATGGTATCACTTGGTTCTACTTTTATTCCTAATTCTCTAACAATACTTCCATTAACTCTTACTTTTCCTTTTAATATTAATTCTTCTGCTTTTCTTCTAGAAGTATAACCATAGTTTGCTATTACCTTTTGTAATCTTTCCATAAAATCACCTGTAATGATTATACCTTATTAATTGAATTTAAACAAGAAATTAAAATAAAATATTCGTAATTATTATTGAGGCTGTTATTCCTATCAGGTCAGCAAATAGACCCGCCCATAATGCATATCTTATTTTTTTTATTCCAATGCTTCCAAAGTAAAGTGTTATAACATAAAATGTGGTATCAGTTGATCCTTGAATTATTGAGCCTAATATTCCAATAATTGAATCTGGACCAAAGGTTTCAAATAAATTATTTAGAATTGCTAAAGAGGAGGTCCCTGATATCGGTCTCATTATCATCATAGGAAACACTTGAATTGGAATTTTTATTAAATCAAAAAATGGTTCTAATATGTTAGTGATAATGTTTAATAGCCCACTTTTTAAGAATATATTTATTCCTAATATCATTGCTAAAAGACAAGGAAAAATTTTCAAAATCATTCCAAATGATTCTGTTGATCCAGTCAAAAATTCATCATAAATATTTACCTTTTTTTTAATTCCATAAATTATAATAAATAATACCATTAATGGAATAATTAAATTAGATATTGTCATTTATTCACCTTTCTAGCTATTATTCTATCAATTGTAAGTCCAGCAATAGTAGAACAAGTGGTTGCTAGTAAACAAGGTATTACAATTTTTGTCGGATCACTACTTCCATATAACATTCTAAGTGATATTATAGTTGTTGGAATGATTGTTACGCCACTTGTATTTAATACTAAAAATGTAATCATACTACGGGTTGCTGTATCCTTTTTTTTATTTAAAGTTTGTAAAGAATCCATTGCTTTTAATCCAAATGGTGTTGCGGCACTACCTAATCCCGCCATATTAGCAATTACATTTGAAGCAATTAAACTTAGTGATTCATGACCAGCTGGTATTTCTGGAAATATTTTTGATAAGATTGGTGTTAAAAGACTTGCTAATTTTTTTAGTAAACCTGATGTTTCAGCTATTTTCATTATTCCTAACCAAAGTGCTAAAACTGGAAATATTTTTATAATCATATCAAATGCTACATTTGTACATTCTAGAATTTCTTTATTAATTACTTCTATATTACCTGTAAACAATGAAAATAAAATACCTGATATTATAAAAAATCCCCATATTTTATTTATCATTTTTAAACCATCCTTTTACTTTATCTAAAAATGTTGTTTTTTCTTTTTTACTTATATATAAGTCGTCAGTATAAATTAGTGTATTTGTTAAATATACTTCTATTTTTCCAATTTTCATATTATTTTTAATTATTTTATTTTTTTCTATTTTAAATTTTAATATTATGTTATCTTTTTCTATATTATCTAATATGTAATTAAAATTATTTTTTATATAATACTGATAATTTTTATATTGTGTATCAGGTACTTCTATTTTTCCTTTTTTTAAAATGCTATATTTTTTATATGTGTTAAATCCATAATCAAATAATTCAATATGGTCATTCCAATCATCACCATCGTTAAGAGTCACAACTACTAAATTAATATTGTTTTTAGAGGCTGTTGTTACTAATGTTCTTTTAGCTATTTTAGTATATCCTGTTTTTCCTCCAGTTGCATATTTATATAATTTAAGTAATTTGTTTTTATTGGTCCAAGAGTAAACATTCATATTTGTTTTTAAAACATATTTTTTTGTTTTGGTTATTTTTTTATATTCATTATTTTTCATTGCATAACTAGTAAGTATTGCCATATCGTAGGCAGTAGAATAGTTTCCTTTTTCTTCATCTAAACCATTAGGGTTATTAAATGTTGTATTTTTCATTCCTATTTCTATTGCTTTTTCATTCATTTTTTTTACAAAGTTTTCAACACTACCTCCTACGTATTTAGCAATCGCATAGGAAGCATCATTACCACTTCTTAGCATTAGTCCATATACTAGATCTTTAAGAGTTAAAACTTCCCCCTGTTTTATATATATTCCAGAACCATAGGCTGCCAAAATTTCATCTCCCACAGTTACTTTATCATCCATTTTTCCACTTTCGATAGCTAGTATAGCTGTCATTATTTTAGATATAGAAGCTACACTTTTTACTTCATTTATATTTTCTCCTATTATTATTCTATTTGTATCCATATCCATTAATATATATTTATTTGTATTTACATCTAATGCTTTTATATTTATAGGAATTAATATAATTAAAAATAATAAAAATTTTTTCATTTTTTTCACCTAAAAAATTATATGAAAAAAAGGACAAATTATGTCCATTAAGGATAGAACTTTAACTACACTAATTTAATTATAAAGTTAATTTTTGAAACAAATTAATGACTAATTACAACAGGCACCACTTGCAATACATTGATTTCTACTATTAACAACACCATATATTCTTATTGTTTCTACATCTTTTTCTGAGACACTATATTTTTCAACTGGATTAATATTAACAATTTTACTATCAATTACTATTTTAGTTGTTTAATTATTTGTTAAACTTAAATAATTATATCCACTAGGTATATTAAAACTAACTTCAATATAACAAGTTCCACTTTTCCAACCAGAATTATAATAAATTTTAATATCAGAATATCCTTCACCATTACTTTTATTATACAATTCATTTAAAACATCATTTACATTCACACTTGTTCCATCACTTGGTGTATATAATACATCACTTGCTTTATATGTTGTTGTGTCATACACCCCTATACCACAACTTATTATGCAGAAATTTTGTTTGTTTTAAAATTTTTTTATAATATTATTGAAAAAATATTTTTAAAATGTTACTATGTATATAGATGAGTTATTGCTCATACAATAAAAAAGGATATATCTAATTGTTACAAGAGTTAGATACATTCCTAAGTTTTTTTGGAATGCACTATCCCCCCTGTGATAGTGCTTTTTTATTATTTATACAATAAAGTAAAAATTATAACAAATAATAGAATTATTATTAAAAATAAAGATATTTCTCTTTTTGTCATAATATCACCGCCTTCTTATTCTAGAAGGAATGCACTAACACCAATTAAATATATCGGTTTATATTTTACTATATTTTTTATTTTTTTCATCCATTTTTTCATATACAAATTCTGACAAAAAACACTTTTTAATCATCGTCTTAAAAAAAATAGGACTATTTAAAAAATCAAAATATGGATTTGATTCACAAAAAAAAATAATCATAGCAAAATATTCCAGAATCGGATATAAATTTTTAAATTAATCTATAAAATTTTTTTATTTTTTTCACCTAAAAAATTTTATAAAAAAAAGGACAAATTTATTTTAAATAAATTGTTATATTTTACCTTTTTTTAACAATAATAAATATAGCGAGGTGATTTCTATAAAAAAGTTTAAAAAAATATTTAAAATTATAGCTATTACCATTATCTTAGTATTTTTAGGATATGTTGGAGTTTATTTATATGCAAAATCATTAGATAAATTACCAATTACTAGTGCGAATAGTTTTTATATGTATGACAACAAAAAAAATTTATTTGAAGGAACTAATGATGAATGGATAAGTATAGATAAAGTATCACCTTATTTAATTAATGCTACTATATCAATTGAAGATAAAAAATTTTATAAACATCATGGATTTGATTTTTTACGAATTATGAAAGCGATGTTTACAAATGTTATGAATGGAAAAAATTTACAAGGGGCTTCCACTATAAGCCAACAATATGCCAAAAACCTATTCTTAGATTTTGAAAAAAGTTGGAAAAGAAAAATTGATGAGGCTTTTTTAACTATGAGATTAGAAACACACTATAATAAAGATGAAATTCTTGAAGGATATTTAAATACTATAAACTATGGAGGAATTTTTGGAATTGAAAATGCTAGTAATTATTATTTTGGAAAAAGTGCCAAAGATTTATCTTTAGCAGAAGCTTCTATTTTAGCAGGTATTCCAAAATCACCAACTAATTATTCACCAATATCTAACTATGATAAAGCTAAAGAAAGACAAAAAATAATACTCGAATCTATGGTTAAAAATAAATATATAACTGAAAATGAAATGAAAGAAGCTTACAATACAGAATTAACTTTCATTGGTTCTAAAAACGAAAAAAAATCTTCAATACTAATGTATTATCAAGATGCTGTATTAAAAGAGCTAGAAACAATTAATAGTATCCCGACATCTTTTTTAAAAACTGGTGGTCTTAAAATATATACTAACTTAGATACTAACGCTCTAAAGATATTAGAAGATAGAATCAAGGAAAATATTGATAGTGAAAATGAATTACAAATATCGGCTGTATTAATGGACCCAAAAAACGGAAAAATAAAAGCTATTGCTGGTGGTAAAGATTATAGTAAAAGTGAGTTTAATAGAGTAACTGATTCAAAAAGACAAGTAGGTTCTACTATAAAACCAATTTTGTATTATGCAGCTTTAGAAAATGGATTTACACCTTCATCTACTTTCACAAGTGAAAAAACAACTTTTAATTTAGGAAATAATAAAACATATAGTCCTAATAACTATGGAAACATATATGCCAACAAACCAATAAGTATGGCAGCGGCTATTGCTTATTCAGATAATATATATGCTGTAAAAACTCATATTTTTTTGGAAGAAGAAACTTTAGTAGATATGGCTAAAAGACTTGGAATTGAAACAAAGTTAGAAGCCTTGCCTTCTCTAGCACTTGGTACTAATGAAATCGGTATTTTAGAAATGATGAGAGCTTATAGTAGTTTTGCTAACGAAGGATATTTAATTACACCTCATTTTATCGAAAAAGTAGAGGATATAAACGGAAATGTTTTATATGAATTTAAAGAAACAAAGAAAAGTATTTTAAATAAAAGTAATGTATATATCCTAAATGAATTATTAACAGGAAGTTATTCAAAAGAATTAATTGATTATAATTCACCCACTTGTATAAATATTGCATCTAGATTAACTAAAAAGTACGCTATAAAAACAGGAACAACTAATACAGACCATTTAATATTTGGATATAATAAAGATGCTATATTAGGAATTTGGATGGGATATGACGATAATAGAAATACAGATGTTAAAGATGGAAGTACAATGAAGGTTATATGGGCTGAAGTAATGGAAGATTATTTAAAAGAAAAACAAGATAATTGGTATGAAAAGCCTAATAATGTTGTGGGAGTTTTAGTTAATCCAATTACAGGAGAAATTGCTACTGATAATGACAAAAACAAAAAAGTTTTATATTATATAAAAGGAACTCAACCATTAAGTGAACTAAATGATAACTTAATTCCTACTATGAAAACTGAATAAAATGTGTTATAATACATAACTAAGGTGATTTTAATGGAAATTGAAAGAAAATTTTTGCTGGATTATCTTCCAGTTAATATTGATAAGTTTGCTAAAAGTGAAATTATTCAAGCTTATATAAGTTATGAACCAGAACTAAGAATAAGAAAAAAAGATGACAAATATTTTATGACTAAAAAAATTGGGACTGGAATGGTAAGAAATGAATATGAAATGGAAATTGATGAAAAATTTTATAATTTCTTAATTAATGGAATAGATAGCAAAGTTTCTAAAACAAGATATCTTGTTCCTTTAAGTAGTAAGACAACTGCTGAAATTGATGTATATCATAATAATTTAGATGGTTTAAAAACTGTAGAAGTTGAATTTGAAACAATGGAAGAAGCAATTAATTTTGAAATTCCTAATTGGTTTGGTTTAGAAGTTACCAATGACAAAAATTATAAGAATGCTAATTTATCAAAAATAAAAAGTTATACAAAAAAGAAGATTTAAATCTTCTTTTACTTTTGAATAATTTCTAAAATATCTCCATTCTTTAACAAAAATGCATTAGCATCATCTGTATCTAAATGAAGTTCATAATAAGCATTATCACTTACTTTCAAATGAACATCTGAAATTATTCCACCTTTTTCACTATTAATTAAGATATCTACTGTATCATTTAACTCATATAATTCCTTTTGTTTTGGTGTTATATGAATATGTCTATCAGCTATAATACATCCTTCTGTTTGAATACTTCCTTCAGGGCCAATTAATGTAACTATTTCACTATTTTTAATATCCCCAGACGTTCTTACTGGAGGATTTATTCCTAATTTAATAGCATCGGTTTTTGATACTTCAATTTGAG
This sequence comes from uncultured Bacilli bacterium, assembly GCA_934119965.1. Lineage (GTDB taxonomy): Bacteria > Bacillota_I > Bacilli_A > RF39 > UBA660 > CAJOJO01. The sequence continues at coordinate 21,396 of CAKOTA010000007.1, read as the reverse complement.
TATAATCTCTTAAACCACCAACAATTACTACATTTTCTAATAATCCTTTATCAGTTTTTATTGTTACTTTTGCATCGCTTACAAATTGGTTTGGTTGATTTAAGTCTCTAATTTTCTTTAATTCATAGTTTTTCCCAAATAAAATTTCTAAATGTTCTTTTTTTAAATGAATATGTCTGTTTGATACTCCAAGTACTACTTTCATAAATGCACCTCTTATATGAATATTATAACACATTTTATAATAATATTTATAAGAAAGGATGATTTTATGAACGGATATTTTGATCAAAATGTTTTTCCAGGTCAACCAATTTATACTGGAAATAATGTTGTACCTAATCAACAAACTGCACCAACGATAAATAATGATGTACCTTTTGAACAATCTTACATTGAAAATATATTAAGAATGAATAAAGGGAAAAAAGTTACAGTTCATATGACTTTTCCCGATTCAGAGCAATTCAAAGATCGTGAATTTTCAGGAATTATTGAACAGTCTGGTAGAGATCACATAATATTAAGTGAACCATCTACTGGTAAGTGGTATTTATTACTTATGATTTATGTTGATTTCATTACATTTGATGAAAAAATAAATTATGTTAAAAATTTCTAAAAAATTATAGATTAATATGTCGAATTTTGTTATAATGATAATGGGTGAGGTATATGGCTTTTGAATATATTTTAGTTATTATTATAGCTATTTGTTTAATATTAATATGGTATGTTAGTGTTTATAATAATTATCAAAATTATATCATTAGGATTAATGAAGCTGAAGCTTTCATTGATACAACTTTAAGAAAGAGATTTGATTTATTAAATAAATCAATTGAAATTATTAAAGCTAATACTAAAGAAACTGAAGTACTTAATATTATAGATGAATTAAAAACTATGAAAATAAGTAATTTTGATTTAGATCGTAAATTATATGATGCTATTAACGAATTTAATAAATATAAAGAAAATTATGATGAATTAAGAAATACAGAATCTTTTTTAAAAATTGAATTAGGTTTATTTGAATCTGAATCAGAAATTGTAGCTGCTAGAAAATATTATAATGATATAATTACTGATTATAATAAATTAGTCAAAAAATTTCCATCAAATATTGTTGCTAAAGTAAGTAGATATAAAACAAGAACTTATTTCGATGGAAAAGATATGGAAGATGATGATACTAAAGATTTCAAATTATAGAAATCTTTTTTTGAAAAAAAATAATACGAAATGTATTATTTTTTCTTTTTAATTATAAATATAATCAGTAATAGCAATAAAATACTGCCATAAGCTACATATTTAAAATTAATATTTATGCTAAACTTTTCTTCTTCTTTTTCTTTTTTTTCATCATTAATTTTTATTATATATTCTCCATCTTTTGAATAAGCATAATGTTCTCTAGCATATTTAGCTATATAAGCTGGATCTTGTAATTTTTCTATTTCATTAGTTAATATTTTTTCTTTTCGTTTTAGTTCTGTTAGATTATTGTTTAAATTTTCTTTTTTTATAGTTAAACTTCCAATATTATATATATATATTGCTACCATAAATATAAAATACCCTATTATGAAAACTGATAATGTTCCGAATACAGCTAATCTTTTTTTACTAGCTTTAGTAACTCTCTTTTTCACATTATCACCTACCTTAAACAAATTATATCATTTTTTAATATATTTTACAATTAACTTGTTTAAAAGATGTTCTATGTATACACCTAAAATAATCATTAAAATTAAATATATATGTAATAACCCATAATTGATTTTCAATAATATGAAAAAATAAATTAATACATTTGAAATTATTAATAATAGTGTTCCCACAACTCTAAAAAACTTATTTAATGGTAATATAAATTTATAATTAATTTTAATTATATATGCAAAATAAATTCCAAATAAAAAAGAAAACAGTAAACTTTTAATTTGAATTTCTAATGTCATTTAAATAATTTACTAAAAATAGATTCTTCTTTTTCTTTTTTATTTATACTTTCCATATAATTCAAACTATTAAATGTTCCTTTTATTGATACTACACCTTGGTAAGTATCTAATTTTATTATTTCTAATTCTTTTCCTTTTATTATAATAAAACCCATATTTGTTTCAAGTAGAAATTCTTCTTTATCAAAACTTTCAATTTTTTTTACTCCAGATATAACAATGTTTTTTCTTTCATTAAGCGTAATACTATGATTATAATTTACAATATCCTTGTCCATATATTTCCTCCTAATGAATTATATGAAAAATTATTAATAATATACAAAAAAAATATAGATTAATTAATCTATATTTAAAGCTTCTTTTTTTAATTCTTCTTTGTATGCACTAATTATTGCATCTTCAAACATTTTTCTACATTCTTGTGTAATTGGATGTGCGATATCTTTGTATTCACCATCAGCTTTCTTCTTGCTTGGCATTGCAACAAATAGACCATTGTCACCTTCGATTATTCTTATATCTCTAATAACAAAACAATCATCAAGTGTTACTGAAGCTAGTCCTTTCATTCTTGAATTTTCTTTTAGATAAATATTAACAGATGTTATTTTCATGTTCATCACTCCTTTTTAGTTTTATCTAATTTTATTTTATAATATTATTTTTATAATTGCAAGTTAATAATCAATTTTTATTGTTTTTGTAATAACATCTGAATATGAAAATGATTTAATTATTTCATTGTCTAGTTCTACTAAAAAAACATGACTATATAATTCTTTTAATACTACATCATATTTTTCAAATTTATTTCTTCCTAGATTATACTTAATGGTTATTTTACTTCCTAAATGATTATTTAATTGTTCTTTTATGCTGTCTATAGTCATATTTTCCTCCTATCTTGGATAACCAACATACATCGTTCCTTTTGTTTTAATACCACCTATACCATCTTTTCCATATTTTGTATTTTCAATAATTCCTTTTAAATCAATATCTTCAGTACTTACTGATAAACTTAATTTAGCGGCTATTATAGCAGGATCTAGTGCGTGAATATTAATTCTTCTAGGACTAGATGCAAAATTGGCGCCAGCTTTTATTAATTCTTCATAATCTGATTGACAACCACCTGCTACAATAATTAGTTTTTGATGACTTTTTTCATATTTTCTTGCTTCTTTTATTGCTTCAACATAAAATAAACTATTCTTATAAGAATTTATATCATTGATATCATTTTTTTTATAATAGGCATCATGACCTGTTATTACCACTATGTCTGGTTTATATTCTTCCAATAAATCACATATTCTACTTGGGATATTATATTCTTTTTCAAATATTCCAGCTGCCCATATTTTGGCATTCTTATAATATTTTAAACATCTTTCAAGGTAATCAGCATCACTATCTATATGAAGAATTTTTCCCGGCATATAAAAATAATCATCACGATCTAAATTATTTATTTCTTTTACAAATTCTTCATCTCTTGGTGCCTCATCTTCATATTTTACCAAATCATCTTTATCGCTATCTGCACATAATCTTATATTTACGCCTACTAAATAACATACATCATCATTAATTTCAGTTATTTTAAATATTAAATCATTATTATATGATTTTCGAGTTACTAGGTCTCCTACTTTAAAATTCATATAATCACCCAATTAATTGTATGAAAAAAAAATACAATTATGTATAAAAAAAGAAGCTTATTTAGCTTCTTCTGTTGCTCTTGTTTCTCTAATAACCGTCACTTTAATAGTTCCTGGATATTGCATTTCATTTTCAATTCTTTCCTTAATATCGCGGGCAACCTTATAACTTCCTAAATCATCTATCTCTTCAGGTTTAACGATTACTCTAACTTCTCTACCTGCTTGAACAGCATAAGTTTTTTCTACACCTTCAATACTGTTAGCAATATTTTCTAAGTCTTGTAATCTTTTTACATAATTTTCTAATGAATCATTACGAGCACCTGGACGGGATGCAGATAATGCATCTGCTACAGCAACTAATACAGCAATTATACTTGTTGCTTCAACATCACCATGATGTGACTCAATAGTATTAACGACAACATCGTTTTCTTTAAATTTAATTGCTAAATCTCTACCTAAAGTGACATGGCTACCTTCAACTTCGTGATCAATAGATTTACCAATGTCGTGAAGTAATCCTGCTCTTTTAGCTAAAGTTTCATTTTCACCTAATTCAGCTGCTAATAAACCAGCTAAAGTAGCAACTTCAATTGAATGTTGTAATACATTTTGACCATAACTTGTTCTAAAGTGTAATTTACCAACTAATTCAATTAATTCAGCATCCATTTTAGAAATACCTAATTCAAACATAGCTGATTCACCATATTCTCTTATTTTAACATTCATTTCCTTGGATACTTTATCATATAATTCTTCAATTCTTGTAGGATGAATTCTTCCATCTTTTATTAAAGATTCTAAGGTAGCACGAGCAATTTCTCTTCTATAAGGGTCGAATGATGAAATAACAATTGCTTCTGGTGTATCATCAATTATTAAGTCAACTCCTGTTACGGCTTCGATAGTACGAATGTTTCTACCTTCTCTACCTATTATTCTACCTTTCATTTCATCATTAGGTAAACTAACGACTGTTACAGTTTGTTCGTTAGCAACATCACCTGCATATCTTTGCATACATGATACTAACATTTCTTTTGCTTTACGATCTGCTTCTAATTTAGCTTCAGATTCTCTATCTTTGATATAACTTGTTATTTCTAAGTTCATCATATCTTCTACTTTTTTTAGAACCAAATCTTTAGCTTCTTTTTTTGAAAAACCAGATATTTTTTCTAGTAAGTCAATTTGTTCTTTTTTGATTTCTTCTATTTTTACTTGTTCGTTTTGGATATCTTTTTGTTTATCAATTAAAATATTTTCTTTTTCTTCTAGCATTTGTTCACGGTTTTGTAATGTTTGATCTCTACGATCCATATTATTTTCACGTGTTATAATGCGTTCTTCTGATTCTCTTAATTCGTTTTTCTTTTCTTTTATTTCATTATCAGCTTCAATTTTTAATTTATGAATTTCTTCTTTTGCTTCAAAGATACTTTCTCTTTTTGCTTTATCTGCTTCTTTTTTTGCATTTTCAATTATTTTTTCTGCTTTGGAAGCAGCCATATTTCCTTTAATATAATTAATAATAAATACTATTATAATTCCAACAAAAAGTCCAATTAAGACTAGTAAAATGGAGAAAATCATATTATCCATAATATAACCTCCATTCTAATATATACATAAGTAAAATATTTTTTTACCTACTATCATTGTAAATAAATTTTCACAATAAGTCAAGGCAAAAAAAAAAGAAACACTTTATTTTGTTTCTTTTTCACTTTTTAATATTCCATAATGTTCACGAACTTGGTTTTCTATTTCTTCTCTCATTTCAGGATTTTTCTTTAATAGTTCTTTAACATTTTCTTTACCTTGTCCAAGTTTTTCACCTTTATAAGCATACCAAGAACCTGTTTTATCTAATACGGCAATATCACTAGCTAAATCAATTAGTTCTCCCTCTTTAGATACACCTTCACCATACATAATATCTACATTGCAAGTTTTAAATGGAGGAGCCATTTTGTTTTTAACGACTTTAATATTTGTTTTATTTCCAATTACATCGCTTCCATCTTTTATTTGTTCACTTCTTCTGATTTCTAGTCTAATTGAAGAATAGAATTTTAAAGCTCTACCACCTGTTGTAGTTTCTGGATTTCCAAACATTACTCCAACTTTTTCTCTCAGTTGGTTAATGAAAATACATACTGTATTTGTTTTATTGATAGCACCTGCTAATTTTCTTAGGGCTTGACTCATTAGTCGAGCTTGAAGTCCCATATGAGAATCTCCCATTTCTCCTTCAATTTCTGCTTGTGGTACTAAAGCAGCTACTGAGTCAATAACTATTACGCTAATGGCACCACTTCTAACTAGCGCCTCACATATTTCTAGAGCTTGTTCACCATTGTCTGGTTGAGATAATAATAATTCATTAGTATTGACACCTATTTTTGCTGCGTATGTTGGGTCTAATGCGTGTTCAGCATCTATAAATGCTACTCTACCTCCTTGTTTTTGAGCTTCGGCAATGGCGTGAAGTGCAAATGTAGTTTTACCACTTGACTCTGGCCCATATATTTCAATTATTCTTCCCTTAGGATATCCACCTATTCCTAAAGCTATATCTAAAGATAATGAACCACTTGGAATTACTTCGATATCATTATGTTCATTATCACCTAATTTCATTACTGATCCCTTTCCGAATTGTTTTTCTATATCTGCTAAAACTTGATCTAAAGTTTTATCATTTGATGATTTTGTCATTTCTTTTTCCTCCTTATTGTAACTTAATTATAAATCAAAATTTTATCAATGTCAACAAAAAATCGAACATTTGTTCAAAAAGTTTTATTTTTATCCTTCTATTAATATTATACGACGAATTTTTTAATTTTCCTAAAAAAAGAAAACAATTTTAATTGTTTTCAAATATATATTTCTTATTCATATTATAATATTCTATTGCAGATATTACAGATAGTACACAAGCTAATATTAATAATACATCTGATACTTTAATATTCCATAGTTCGAATGGTAAATTATAAAATAAAGTTAAAGTAACACCTGTCATCATACAAGCTGTTTTATATTTACCTGTTTTAATTGCTGCTACAACATGTCCTTTGTTTCCAGCAATCATTTTTATTGAATCAACTACTGTATCTCTAAAAATTATAACTACAGGAATTATTGCAGAAATAAATCCTAGGGATGCTAATATAATTAAAACTGAATTAACTAATACTTTGTCGGCAATAGCATCAATCATTTTTCCAAAATCAGTTATTAAATTGTACTTACGAGCTATTTTTCCATCAACAAAATCTGTTAGTGAAGCTATTACAAATAGTACTCCAGCAATTATGTACTTAATTTCTACTACTAAAGTTTCATTTACAAATAGTTTAGGTAAATAAATTCCAGCTGATTCAAATGGAAATAATAATATTATAATAATTATTATTGTCAAAAATATTCTACTCATTGTTATTTTATTTGGTAAATTCATAAATCCTCCTAATTAATTATTGTTGGCTCATTTGTTTTTGTATCATTTTGATTTATTTTAATAATTCCAATTACACCAACAATTAATAATAATACTATAACTGCTATAATTATATATTTAGTTACAGGTTTAATTTTTCTATCTATTGTATAAGGTGAGGCAATTCTTTCTTCTTTTTTTTGTTTTTTTTCTGCTTTCTTTTTTGCTTTTTTTATATCATCTAATGAAATTTTTGAAGTTCGATCAAACAAGTATTCATTAAATTCATCGACCATATCTTCATAACTCATTCCCAAATATTTAGCATATTCTTTAATTAATGATTTTAGAAAAAATATATCTTTAAATGCATCAACATTACCAGCTTCGATATTTTCTACTTGAGTTGGTCTTAGTTTTAAATCACTTGCTACTTCCTCAATAGTCAAACCTATATTTTCTCTTGTTTCTTTTAAACTTTCACCAATTTCCTTCAATTGTTCACCTTCTTTATTAAAAAAAAATAATATTTTATAAGCCATGTTCTGTTCCTATTGCTAGGCGACAAACATTTATCTACCTGTTATCAGGTCCCATAAGGGATTCTTAATTCTCCCTTATTAGGTTCCCCTACCATAATTTGGGTTTCTCACTCGCGGGGTTTACCACGTTCCACTTCCATCATTTCTGATTTCTTCGTCACTTTGGCACTTTTACACCTAATCTAACCATATATTTCTACTTAGGTTATTTCGGAGCCGTTCTAAATTAGACCTTAGGTTATTGATTCCCTAAGCACGAACACTACAATCATCACAGATTGTGTGAGCATGGACTTTCCTCTACATTACTTTGAATGCAGCGTTTGTCAAAATATTATTCTTTTCCATATATAATTTTTTCTAATCTTGATATTCTTCTTAGAACATCAGCTGTTGATGTTGAGTCATCATTGTTTTCTCTTAGAACTTCTATTTTAGTTCTAAGGTTTCTAATTTCTTGTTTCAATTTAATGTTTTCATCAATCAAATCTTTTTTATCATTTTCAATTTCATTTATAATGTTTGCAAATTCTTCATAATCTCTTATAATTGCATCTAAAAATTTATCTACTTCTTGTGGTCTATAACCTCTAGTATCAATTTTAAATTCTTTTTCTAAAATGTCTTTACCTGTAAGTAAGATTCTATCTTGAAACATTATATTACCTCACAATCTCAGTAATATTTTCTCAAAAAAAACGAATTTTGTCAATCCGTTTTAATACTTTTTAAGTGTTCCAATAAATGTTGCTTTTTTGATATATTTGATATCATCTAACATATCCTCAAACATCTCATTTAAAACATTATAATTTTTCAAGTTTGATCACCTCTTGACATTACTTTAACAGAAAAAAAATATGATTTGTTGCTATTCGACAAAACTAGAAAAAATTAGAACTTTCAATATAGTATTTTTTTTAAAAATATAGTATACTTATAATGGTGATATATATGAGATATCCTGGTGGTGTCACTCAAAGTATTAAAAATAATATAAATTATGGTAATAGAGGAATGAATTTGGAAAGTGATTTAAATGTTACTAATGAATATTATTTAAATAATGATATCGCTGTTATATACAAAAAGCCAACACCTATCACCATAAATAAAGTTGATTATCCGTCTAGAAGAGATGCTGTCATTAAGGAAGCCCATTTTAAAATTCCTTCTACTACAGATTACAATGGAATTTATAAAGGGAAATACATTGATTTTGAGGCTAAGGAAACCGCAAAAAAATCTTTTCCTTTGGCAAACATTCACAAACATCAAATTGAACATCTAAGAAAAATTATTAATCATGGTGGTATTGGTTTTATTATAGTAAGTTTTACTAAAGAAAATAAAATATTTTTACTAAAGGGAACTAGTTTTTTTAATTTCATTGATAATAGTGATAAAAAATCTATTCCTATATCTTATTTTGAAGAATATGGTTATACCATAAATTATAATTTTAATCCTAGATTGGATTATTTAAAAATTGTAAATAAAATATATTTTGAAGGAGATAATGTATGAAAAAGTTTTTTAAAGATAAGGACAATATAATAATATTAGCAGTTAGTTTAGTAGCGTTTATCGCAGGAATCTTGAGTATTGGATTTGTTAAGTCGTTTTTAATTATTGGTTTAGCAGATTTAATATTCTTCCTTCCTAATCTAAAAAATAGAAAGAAAAATAGTAAACCTAAAAATAAAAAAACTACTCAAAAACAAAAGAAAAAAGTTATTCAAATTATATTAATCGTTTTTATAATTGGAATATCTTTATGTATAATTGGTGGTATTGCTTTTTGTTCTTACATTGTAAGTCATGCCCCAAAATTCAATCCAAATCAGTTATATGCTAAAGACTCAAGCATTTTATATGATGTAAATGGTAATATAATGGCTAAATTAGGTGCTGAAAAAAGAACAAAAATTTCTTTTGATGAGTTACCTGAAGTTTTAGTCGATGCAATCATAGCTACTGAAGATTCTAACTTTTTTGAACACAATGGATTTGATTTACCTCGTTTCTTAAAAGCTAGTGCAACTCAAGTTTTATCTGGAGGAACAAGTGGTGGTGGTGCTTCTACCTTAACAATGCAAATTGTAAAAAACACTTATACTTCTACTGAATCTCACGGTATTGATGGTATTATAAGAAAATTTACTGATATTTATATGGCTATTTTCCAAGTAGAAAAAAAATATTCAAAAAAAGAAATTCTTGAGTTCTATGTAAACACTTATAACTTAGGTAGTGGTGCTTATGGTGTTGAACAAGCAAGTCAAACATACTTTGGAAAATCTGCTAAAGATTTAAATTTAGCCGAAGCTGCTTTAATTGCTGGATTATTCCAAGCACCATCTGCTTACAATCCTTATACAAATCCAGATCTTGCCGAACAAAGAAGAAATACAGTTTTATATTTAATGAAACGACACGACTATATTACTGATGAAGAGTATAAAATTGCTAAAGCGGTTACTGTTGAAAAAATGTTAAGCAATAATGAAGTTAAAAGTGGAAATGAATGGCAAGCATTTATTGATACTGTCGTAGCTGAAGTTATTGAAGATACTAAAAGTTCTGAACATCCTAATGGCTTAGATCCAGCTAATGTTCCAATGGAAATATATACTACAATGGATCCTGATAAACAAAGTCTAATAAATGGAATTATGAATGGAGAAACTTATAAATGGCCAAATCCTGTTGCTGAAGCAGGTATTGCTGTTACTGATGTAAAGACTGGTGCAATTGTAGCTGTTGGTGCTGGCCGTGATAAAAATAAAAAAGGTGAAAGAACTTTAAACACTGCCACTCAAAATACAAAACAAATCGGTTCTACTTCAAAACCTTTATTTGACTATGGTCCTGGTATTGAATATGAGAACTGGTCAACTTATACGCTATATGCTGATGAACCTCATGCTTATTCAACTGGAGTTGGTGTCAGTAACTGGGATAGAGGATATAATGGATTAATGACTATGAGAACTGCCTTAGGTCAATCAAGAAATATTCCAGCTTTAAAAGCTTTCCAAACAAATAAAAATTCTAATATTCAAAAATTCACAAAAAGTGTGGGATTACATCCTGATATTGAAGGAAACATTATCCATGAAGCTCATGCCATTGGTGGTTATACCGGTGAAACACCTCTTACTATGGCTGCTGCTTACGCCGCATTTAGTAATGGTGGATATTATATTGAACCATATAGTTATACAAAAATAGTATTTAAAGATAGTGGTGAAACTATCGAAACAAAACCTAAAAAAGAAAAAGTAATGAGTGAAGAAACTGCTTATATGATGACATCATTATTACAAAGTTCAGCTCAAATGGGGTTATATAGTAATTATAATATTGGTGGTGCTACCTACGGTGCTAAAACAGGTACTTCAAATTTCGATGATGCAACTATTGCTGCTTGGAAATTTGGACCAGACGCTGTTAATGATTTATGGGTAACAGGAATATCTCCTGATTATGCAATATCTGTTTGGTATGGATATTTAAAAATCAATAAAGACTATGTAAGTAACTCTTATACTGGAAACCATAGATCGTTATTCCAAGCAGTAGCTCGTGGGGTATTTAAACAAGGAAGCAACTGGACTAAACCGGATGGAGTTGTAGAAGTTGAGGTAGAGTATGAAACATGGCCTGCTAAATTACCTAGTGAATATACTCCTGATAATTTGAAAGTTACCGAATTATTTAAAAAAGGAACTGAACCTACTGATGTTTCAGACAGATTCAGCAAGTTACCTAGTGTTACTGATTTAAAGGGAACTGTAAAAGATAATAAATTAACTCTTACTTGGACTGGAATTAAACCTAATGCTATTGATGACACAAAAATTAATGAATTATTTACTTCTTTATTCCAAGATGAAGGATATAGAAATAATGCAATTCAAGCAAGAAAAAATTACAATAATGCTAATATAGGAAATTTAGTTTATAAAGTATATTCTAAAGATTCTAGTGGAAATTTAAGTTTAATTAAAGAAACAAGCGATACTACACTAACAATAGATGTTACATCTAGTTCGCCAACTAAATACGTCGTAATTGCTAGCTATACAATCTTTACTGCCAATGCTAGTGATGGAGTTGAAGTTTCTATTAAACTTGATACAATAAAACCTAATGTAACTGTTACATTAAAAAGCGATACTACTCAATTAGCTGTTGGCGAAACATATACAAAACCAACTGATTATTCAAGTATTTTTACAGTTTTAGATGGTACTCTAGATGTTACTAAAAAAGCTACAATTACAGAAAAATATAGTAAAAATGGTAGTGATGTAACAACTATAAATACTACTAGTGCTGGAGAATACAAAATAACTTACACAATTGTTTATAATGGTGTTACTACAACAAAAAGTAGAACCCTTAAAATAACAGAATAAAAGTGAAGAAATAATTCTTCACTTTTTGCATATACTTTTTAATTTACAATTAGTACAATCAGGATTTATTGCTTTACAATAATATCTGCCAAACAATACTAATTGATGATGAGTTTTATTTAATCTATCTTTCGGTATTTTTTTATATAATTCTTTTTCAATTTTTAATACATCCTTTGTCTTAACTAATCCTAACCTGTTAGCAACTCTAGTAACATGAGTATCGACAGCTATATATGGTTCATTATATAAAGTACTTAAAACTAGATTAGTTGTTTTTCTACCCACCCCTGGTAATAATTCTAAATATTTTCTATCATTTGGAACATAACCAATTTCTAGTATTTTTTTAGATATTTCAATTATATTACTCGCTTTTTTATTAAAAGTTCCAATTGGTCTTATTATATTTTTAATATCATTAATATCGGCTTCACTTAATTTTTTTAGTGAATCATATTTCTTAAATAAAATATTTGTTACTTCATTAACTCTTTTATCAGTTGTTTGTGCTGATAACATTACAGCTATTAGAAGTTCATAATCTAAATTATAATTTAATTCACATTTTGGATTAGGTATTAATTCATCTAAATATTCAAATATTTTATTCATCTTCAAGCCAGTTATAATCTAATAGTTCTTTCTTTTCAGATTTTCTATTTTTAAATTCTGTGTCATTTTTTATTTTGTCTTCTCTTGATTTAATACCTTTTTTATTCCATTCAAATAATATTTTATCAATATAATTCAATTTGTAAACACCATTATATACAGCCTCATCTAAAGCCATTAGTATTAATTCATCAGAATAGTTTAAATCTTGCCAACCACCTATAATTGCATATTCCATAGGTGATAAAGTTCTACCAAATTTTTCTTCAAATTTATCATAAATTGTGCTTGGTTTTTCTTCTTCTTTTTCACTTATAATTAAATGTGACAATTTAATATATAATTCATCTAGATTTATATTTTCTGTAATAATTCCATCTATCTTTTTATTATCTAACTTTAATATATCTTTCGTTATTAATGATTCAAATAAATTCATTACTTCCTCTAAATTGAATTCCAATTCAGAAGATATTTTTTTGGGATTAAATGTTACATCACGATCATTAATTATATATATTAATAATATTAATTCATCAGATGTTAGTTTTAATTTTTTATAGTTAGATAATAATAATTTAGGAACTAGCAAATCATTATTTTTAATTATATTAATTACTTTTTCTTTCATATACATCACCTATAAGTTCATAAATTAATTCTTTATTCTTTGATTTATTTATTTCCTTTTCGATTCTTTTATTACTAATTGTTTTTAATAATTCTTTGTTTTTATTAATACTTTCTATTATATCATCATTTAAAGAAAAATTTAAGTCTATTTTAAATCTTAGTGCTCTTATTATTCTTAATGGATCTTCTTTAAAACTGATATCTGCATTTTTAATAGTTCTAATTATTTTATTATCTAAGTCATCTATAGCATTTAATTTATCAATATAGTTTCCATTTAAATCAATACATAATGTATTGATTATAAAATCTCTTCTTTTTAAATCTTCTTCCAATGTACTAACATATTCGATTTCAGGAAATCTATTTTTATTATAAATATCTCTTCTATATGTAGTTATTTCAAATTTACCATCTATTATTAAGGAACCATATCCACTATCTTTAGTAACTTTAAAATTTTTTTTAATGATGTCTGGTGGCATATTAGTACATATATCAATATCATAACTTGTGATATTCAAATATTTATCTCTTGGATAACCACCAACTATATAAGCTTCATAACCTAACATATTTATTTTTTTCAATATCTCTAGAGCTTCTTCGTACATACAATCACCACCTATATAATAGCACATTTCTATTTTTTTATAAATAATTTAGTTTATTAAACATTCTTTTTTTTTATTCTAGAATATATAATATTAGATAGTAATGAGAGGTGATTTTATGAAAAATTTTGTTCCTGATCTTCTTATAGAGTTATTAAGTATTAGTATGGTTTTCAGTATTATCTTAATGGCTTTGGTTCAAAAACTAAAATCATTTAAATGTATAACAAAATCATGTCATGTAATGATTATGAATATTTGTTTAGCATTTATGTTAGGAATACCCTTTTGTATTACATTTTACGATATTAAATGGACTGATGGTTGTTGGGTAGCCCTATTTAGTTTTATTGGTGCTTCAGCTATTTATACTGCTCTTAAAAAGCAAAATCTTATTAACTACAATCCAACATCAATAGATGACAACATAACTATTTCTAAAAAAAATGAAATTAAAAGGTAATTATGACATATCTAGGTAGCGAAAGAATATTAACTAATAGTTTTTCTAATCATATAAGTGCGGAAGATTATGCAGGCGATCATTTATCTGATGTATCTATAAATAGTACTTGCAAAGTTATTAATGTTATAAATAAATTCAAATCACACGAAGACAGTATTAATTATAATGAATTTTTAAATAATCAAAATAATTGGCGTAGTGGGAATATATATAATTGTGTTTCAATAACTGGTAAAGTTGTTCCAATGTATGGTGAAGAATTAGGTGGAAATCAAGTTCATTTAGAAACAATTTATAATAATGAAACTTATATAATTAAATTATGTCATTTAAATGATGTTGTAGTTAATATAGGTGATATTATATATCCAAATCAAGTATTAGGTCATCAAGGAAATACTGGTTTAGTTTTATCAAGTAAAAGTTTTAACGATTCTACTTATGGTAGTCATGTCCATATTGAAATAACAGATTCTAGTGGTAATTTTATTAACCCTAGAGGATTTGCAGATGGAAGTATCAGTGGAAGTTACATATCTCAAAGCAATGAAATAAATAATGATGTTGATCAAATTAAAATCTTAGTTGATGTTATCAATATTAGAGAAAATTCTAGTACTGATAGTAATGATATCGGAAATGTTTATCTTGATGAAATATATGATGTTTTAGATGTAGTTGATAGTGATATTTATACTTGGTATAAGATTAAAACTAATACTAATGTTACTGGATATGTCGCAAGTAAAAAAGATGAAAGTTGGATTCAGTTTATAGGTAAAAAAATTATAGAAATTCCTACTAAAGATGATAACTATAAACTAATATTTACTTGTTCTAAAGAAGATTATTACTATTTAAAATTATATGAAGGTGAATCTTTATATATCAAAAAGCAAGATTAAATCTTGCTTTTTTAGTAAAATTTTATTTTTGTTTTTCTCTATATTCCTTACAAGCTATATCTAAATCATTAATTAATGATTCTACCTCTTCGAAATTCTTCACTCTAACTCCACTAGCATATATATGACCACCACCATTATAATGACTAGCTATTTCGTTGATAATTGGTCCTCTTGATCTAATAGATCCCCTTATATTGTTATTTTGTTTATCGACAGAAAAAATTCCCCAACTATATACTTCATCAATATAATTAAAATCATTAACCATATTTCCTGCTGTTGCAGCATCAACTTCATATTCGTCTAATATATCTTGTGTTATTTCTAAATAACCAAAACCATTAGGTGTTACTTTTAAGTTGTTAGCAATATAACCTTTGAATTTTATTTCTTTTAGTGGTCGCATATATAATTCATCATATAGTTCTGAGAAGTCTAAGTTAGTTTCTTCAATTAATCTAGAAACTAAACTAAAAGTTTTAGGTGTTGTATAGTAAAATAAAAATCTATTTGTATCAGCTACTAATCCAATATATAATTTTTTAGCTGCTTCTAATGTCATAACTAATTTAGTGTTGAAAGTTAGTTCCATTATTAATTGTGAAGCACTAGATGCAGTATCATCAACCCATTCAATATCACATACACTTTCAATAAATGGATGATGATCTATTTTAATAGAACACTCAAATCTTCTTGGATCTACACCATCAATTCTAGCTCTATCTGGGGTATCAGTAACTATAAGTAGTGAATTATTATAATATTCTTCATTAAATTTATCCAATTCCCCAATATATTTAAATTTACTAGCTGGATATCCAACTACATATACTTCTTTTTCTGGGAAAGTTGCTTTTATTATTTCTTTAAGCCCTAAACTAGATCCTAAGGCATCAGGATCTGCTCCAACATGACGAGCTATTACAATCCGATTATATTTTTTTATTTTATTATATATTTTTTTATATACTTTATTCATTTTATCACAGCTTCCTATATTAAAATTATATCAATAAATAGGCATTATAGTCAATTAAATGAAAAAAAAGAAATCAATTTTTACATTGATTTACTTTACTAATTCATAAGTATCTAGGGCAATCATTAATTCTTCATTTGTTGGTATTACATATACTGGTATTTTAGAATCTTCAGTACTAATTTTTCTAAATTCTCCTCTAAAATTGTTTGCTTCTAAATCTATTTTGATTCCTAGTGATTCTAGTTTATTTAAAATATCAATTCTTGTTTGAATAGAATTTTCTCCTAATCCAGCTGTTAAAACGATTGCATCGGCACCATTTAACATATTATTGTACATTGCTACATAATTAGCAATTTTCCAAGTATACATATCTTGAGCCAAAATACATCTTTCATCGCCGGCTTTAATTCCATCTTCAACATCTCTTGAATCTGATTTACCACATATACCTTCTAAACCACTTTTTTTATTAAATACTGTCATTACATCATCTAATGACATACCTGCTTCATCCATTATATATTGGATAACACTTGGATCTACATCTCCTGGACGAGTTCCCATCATTATTCCTGTAATTGGGCTAAATCCCATAGATGTATCTACTACTTTTCCACTATCTATTGCGCAAATGCTTGCTCCACTACCGATATGGCAAGAAATTACTTTTAAATCATTTCTATTTAAATAATTACTAATTTCTCTATTGATAAATCTGTGTGAAGTTCCGTGGAAACCATATTTTCTAACACCATAGTTTGTATACCAATCATAAGGTAGAGCATACATAAAGTTAACTGGTTTCATTGATTGATGAAAAGCAGTATCAAATACAGCTACCATTGGAGTATTTGGGAAAGCTTCTTTTGAAGCATCAATACAAGATAACATTGCTGGCATATGAAGTTTTGCTAATTTCTTAAATTTTTCACATGTTGCTAATACTTCATCATCAATGATAACACTTTCTTTATATTTTTCTCCCCCATGTACTAATCTATGCCCAATTCCATCTATTTCAGATAAATCAGATACAACTCCTAGTTCTACTATTTCTTTTTTGATACATTCTAGTGCAACTAAATGGTTAGGTAATTCAATATCTCTATGTAATTTTTCACCATTGATTTTTACATCATAGAAACTATTATCTAATCCTATTCTTTGGAAATAACCATTAATTAATTCCTTTTCTTCTGGTAATTCTATTACTGAAAATTTCATAGAAGAACTACCCGCATTAATTGTTAATATTTTCATATAAATCCTTCTTTCTATAATACATAATGTTCAAATGAGCAATTATGTGATGTATATTCTAATAAATCACCATCGTCTGGTATACCATTAAAATAGTAATACAATACTCTAGTTATACCACTATGTGTAACTAATAAAACATTTTTATCACTATATTTTTCTTTTATGTCTTTTAATAATGATTCAACTCTATCAAATAAATCTTTAACAGATTCTGCTTTAATATATTGAATATTTTTCTTTATATTCCAATAATCACTTATATTTATTTCATCTCTTCTTTTTCCTTCAAATTCTCCGTGATTTCTACTTCTTAATCTATCATCGATAATTAAAGGAATATTTGGAGCTGCTAACTCAGCTGTTTTTATTGCTCTTTTTCTTGGAGATGATATTACCAAATCAATATTACTTTCTAATACTTTGTTTCTGACCGCTAAAGCTTGTTCACACCCTTTTTCATTTAAAAGTGTATCCATATCACCTTGCATCATTCCAGTAATATTTTCATTAGTTTCTCCGTGTCTAAGTACAAATATATTCATATTAATCTTTATCCACAGGTTTCATCATTGGAAATAAGACAACATCTCTTACTGATGGTACATTATATATAAGCATCATAAGTCTATCAATACCAAAACCAAGTCCAGATATAGGTGGCATTCCTTGTTCCATAGCAAGTAAGAAATCTTCATCTAAATCCATAGTTTCATCATCACCTTGAGCTTTAGCTTTTAATTGGTCTTCAAATGAAGCTCTTTGTTCAATTGGATTTACTAATTCAGAATATGCTTTACATAATTCTGTTCCTGCTGCTACAACTTGGAATACATCTATTCTTCTAGGATCTTCATCATTTCTTCTAGCAAGTGGTATTAATACTGCTGGATAATTATATATAATTGTTGGATCAACAATTCCTTCTCTTATTTTTCTTTTATAGACAAAATCTATTATTTGACTTAATGATTTATAGTCTTCTAGGTCTTCTTTACTAAATAATCCTTTTTCAATAATTTTATTTTTTAATTCTTGTGGATCATCAATACTTAAGAAATCAAATTCAAATATTTTTTCCATTTCTTCACAATAATTAATTCTATTCCATTTTTCTTTACCAAAGTCTAATGTTTTTCCTTGGTATTCAATTGTTGTTGTTCCTATTAATTCCATTAATAATTCTCTTATAAATTTTGTATAAAATTTTATATTGTCTTCAAAATTCCAATATGATACATACCATTCTACTTGTGTAAATTCTTGTAAGTGTTCTGAATCCATTCCTTCATTTCTAAAACATTTAGCGACTTCATACACTCTATCAAATCCACCTGCTATACATTGTTTTAAGTAAGTTTCAGGGGCAATTCTTAAATTACAATCTAAGTCTAAAGCATTATGGTGAGTATAAAATGGTTTAGCACTTGCTCCACATACTGCAGTTTGAACAATTGGTGTTTCTACTTGTAAAAAACCATTTTCTCCTAAATATTTATGTAGAAAAGCATAAAATTTACTTCTTCCTAAAAAAACTTTTCTTGATTCTTCATTTGTTATTAAATCTACATATCTTTGTCTATATTTAATTTCAGTATCAACTAGTCCATGGAATTTTTCTGGTAACGGTCTTAAGGCTTTCCCTAAAAATTCAAAGCTATGAACTCTTAAAGTTTTTTCTCCTGTTTGAGTAGTAAATATTTCTCCTCTTGCTCCAATAAAATCTCCAGAGTCAATTTGTTTTTTGAAGAAAGCATATTTTTCTTCTCCTATCAAATCAACTTTAAATTCTAGTTGCATATCACCTTCTAAGTCTCTAATTCTAACAAAACTTAGTTTTCCCATTTTTCTCATAAAAATGATTCTACCGGCAATACTTACATTGTCTGTTCCATCTTCTAAAGCTTTTACTTCTTTTAATGTATAAGTTCTTTCATATTTTTCAGGATATGGATTACAATAATTTTTAATTTCATTTAATTTTTCTCTTCTTACTAATTCTTGTTCTGAATATTCTTTCATTATTTCACCTCTATTATATTAATATTGCTTATTATATCTTGAATTCCTTTTAAATCTTTCCTATATGATATCATAAATGCACTTATAATTACTAGTAATAATTGAATTATTCCTAAAAATAATGAAATTGTTAGATATATTTTATTATTTACTAAATATACAAGTATTAAAGATACTATCATTTGTAGTATTCCTGTTGTTATTATGTTTCTTAAGAATAGGTTTTTAATATTAATTTGTCCTTCATATTTTATTCCTGTAATATACATTCCTAATGTATAACCTTTTGTTATTATTGGAATTATTATAAAGTAAAATATCACTATCAATGTATTAAATCCTAATAAAATTACATTATTTCTATCTTGATTATAGTTTGTAACAGAAAATTCATTATAATATTCACTAATACTGATTTCTTTGTTTAAAAATTGTTCTGTTATTTCCATCATATTTTGATTCAATTCTTTATTTTGTTTTATTGGCACTATATTTTTTAATACTAGTAATATTATTCCTACTAATAGTATGTCTATCATATATGCGCTAAATCTTTTAAATTTCATATTTCACCTTTAAATTCTTCTAATAGTTTTCTTAGTTCATTAATATCTTTTGTTTTGAAAATGTTATTTTTTAATTCACTTGAATTAGGGACTGTTTTTAAATAATAACCAATATGAGTTCTTATTTCTAATAATGCTTGTTTTTCTGATTTTGTTTTTATTAGTCTATCTAAGTGTTCTAATATCATATTGATTCTATCTAAAGATGTTGGTTTAGTTATTACTTTATTATTTTCTAAATATTCTACTGTTTCTTTTATTAACCAGGGATTACCAATGCAGCCTCTACCTATCATTACAGCATCACAGTTTGTTTCTTCAATCATTCTTTTCGCGTCATAGCAAGTTTTTATATCGCCATTTCCGATTACTGGAATGTTAACATTTTCTTTTACTTGTTTTATGATATTCCAATCTGCTTTTCTAGAATAACCTTGTGCTCTTGTTCTTGCGTGAATTGTAATAGCACTTGCTCCTGCTTTTTCTATTAATTTAGCTATTTGGACAGCATTTATATTATTGCTATCCCAGCCACTTCTAATTTTTACTGTTACTGGAACATTTACTGTTTCAACTACTGCTTTTACAATTTCGTATACTTTTTCAGGGCTTTTTAATAGAGCACTTCCTGCTTGAGCTCTAAGCGCTACTTTAGGAACAGGGCATCCCATATTTATATCTATTATGTCTGGTTTCATATTTTTTTCAATATATTTTGCTGCGTAAACAAATGAGTCAATATCACTACCAAATATTTGTTGACTTATTGGTCTTTCTTCTTCACTCATATAGAGCATATCTATTGTTTTTTTTGAGTTATAATATATAGCTTTATCTGAAACCATTTCTGCACATATGAGTCCAGCACCCATTTCTTTTACGATTGTTCTATATGCATTATCACATATTCCTGCCATAGGGGCTAAAACTACTTTATTTTTTATTTCAACATTTCCTATTTTCCACATAGAACCACCTAATTAATTATATAATATTTTAATGTTTTTTTCAATTTATATATAGAAAAAGTAACATTTCTAGTGTTACTTTAATTTTTCTATTTCTTCTTTTGTTAATGAAGTTATTTCTGTTATGTCTTCTATTGGCATATTTTTTTTAAGCATTTTTTTAGCTATTTCTATACTTTTATTTACAGATCCTTGTTCAATTCCTTGTTTAAAACCATTTTGTTTTGCTTCTTCTATTAATGTATTGTATTCTAGTTCTTCTCTTGATTTTTCAAAATATAATGCTACTA
>CAKOTA010000006.1 GCA_934119965.1 uncultured Bacilli bacterium | reverse complement strand
GTGATAATGGAACTGCTTTTATAGTCCAATTACCTTTATATATGTCAAAAATTTTCTTTACTGCTTCTTCACCAACATTTTTTCCTTTATAATTATTTAAAACAAACATCTCACTTATTTCGTAATTATTTTCTGAATTATCATCTACTAATACAAAACCTAAAATATCATTATCTGACTTAATAAAGTATGCATAATTATCATCAAAATACTTATTCAAATCATATCCATATTCACATACTTTTGAATCAAAAGTAATAGGAAAATATAAGCTTAAGTCATGTAAATACAATTGTAATAATTTTTCCAAATTTGTCCTTTCACTAGATGCAACTTTTTCTACACTAATATTCATTTTTCCCTCCTCATTTTTTAGTATTTCATTATTTTGATAAAAAAAGACACAAAACAAGGTCCGCCTCCTCAAAAATATTAACAATAAAACACCAATTAAATTTAATTAAGGTTTATTCTACCTTTTTTTCCAATTATGTCAATATGTTTTTGTAGCACTGTTCTTTAAAGAATTAAATACAACTTTTTTAATTATTTAAACATTATTGATTTTCTTCTTCAGAATGCAATTTTGAATATTTTTCTACTTGTCCATTTATTAATTCAAAATCATTTTTATAATTTAAACCAATTGCTGTTTTTACTCTTTCTAAAGTTTTAGCAGCTTTTTTTCTAGCTTTTTCACTACCACTAAATAAAATTTGATACACCTCAGGAATATGCTTTTCTAATTCATGTCTTCTAGCCCTAATAGGAGCTAATGTATCTTCAAGAACATAATTTAGAAATTTTTTCACTTTCATATCCCCTAAACCGCCATGCTCATAGTGTGCCTTTAATTCTTCTAAATTATTATATTCAAGTTTACCTGTTTCAGAATTTTTAAAATATTCCTGAAAATGCTTTTCTTTAGAAAATGCAGTTAAATATATAAATACCGGATTTCCATCAGTAACCCCTGGATCTTCTATTCTTAAATGATTTGGATCTGTAAACATCCCCATTACTTTTCTTTTTACATCTTCTTTACTATCGGCCAAGTAAATACAATTACCAATTGATTTGCTCATTTTTGCTTGACCATCAGTACCTGGCAATCTATGACATACAGTATTCTTAGGTAAAACAGCATTAGGTTCAACCAAAGTTTCACCATATAATCTATTAAATGTTCTAACTATTTCTCTTGTTTGTTCAATCATTGGTAATTGATCATCTCCAACAGGAATTATATTAGCATCAAAAGCTGTAATGTCTGCTGCTTGACTTATTGGATAAGTCATAAAACCAACCGGAATACTATTTTCAAAATTTCTATAAATTATTTCTTGTTTAATTGTTGGATTTCTTTGTAATCTAGAAAGTGTTACTAAATTCATATAATAAAAAGTTAAATCACTTAATTCAGGTACTTCAGATTGTAAAAAAATCGTACATTTATTTGGATCGAGTCCACAAGATAAATAATCAAGTGCAACCTCTATAACATTATCTTTTACTTTTTGAATATTGCCAGAATTATCAGTTGTTGCTTGTGCATCAGCAATTTCTATATACATTTCATCATATGAACCTGAATTTTGCAATTGAACTCTTTGAGATAATGAACCAACTAAATGTCCTAAATGTAATCTTCCTGTTGGTCTATCCCCAGTTAAAATTATGTTGCTCATAACATCCCTCTTTTCATATTATTTTATAACTATTTTTTTAAATTGTTTTTTACCTTTTTGGATAATTAATTTGCCATTATTAAAATGAGTTGTGGTAATTAATTTATTAACATCACTTTCTTTTGATCCATTTATACTTACCCTATTTTGTTCAATCATTCTTCTTCCTTCAGCTTTTGATGAAACATTATTTTTCTTTGTTTTTTTATTTCGTGAAACGATAAAATTCATTATATTTTAAAATTTGTCTCGTCTATTCTATCATATAAAACTTGTAAATTTCTAATTTGATAATTACCTATTATTTTGGTTTCCTCCCATTTATAATCAGGTAAATCCAACATTTGTTTAATTTTTTGTGAAGCATGAGGTAATATAGGAGCTATCATATTTGCCATATTTGCAATCATATAAGTACAAGTATATGTTGTATCATTAAAAGCATTAATATCTTCCTTTACTTGGACCCATGGTTGACAAGTATCATAATATTTATTGGCAATTGCTACATATTCAAAAATTTGTGTTACTGCATTTCTTAATTCGCCTCGTTCAAAAAAATCACCAATTAATTTAAAACTTTTTTCAGTTGCTTCCTTTATCTTCTCATCTATATGTGCTTCCTGAATACTACCATCAAATTTTTTATTAATAAATGAAAGATTTCTATTTACAAAATTTCCTAACATTCCAACTAAAAACTTATTATGTGTTTGAATAATATCAGATAAAGAACAATTCATATCATTAGTTTCTGGTCCTTTAAATGAAAAATAAAATCTCAATGTATCTCTGTCAAACATTTCAAGTAATTCATTTGCAGTAATCAAATTTCCTTTTGATTTACTCATTTTTTCATTATTCAAATTAACATATGCTGATGAAACAATATAATCTGGTAAATTATAATTATTTTTAATAGCAGAAATTAATGCCGGATATATAGTTGTATGAAATGGTATATTATCTTTTCCATGAACATAGTATGTTTTCAAATTTTGATTATCTTTTGACATAAATTTATCAAAATCTATTCCCCTTTTTTCTGCTACTTCTTTACCCACAGATAAATATCCTAATACCGCCTCTATCCATACATAAATTCTTTTATCATCATATCCTTCAACAGGTACAGTTACTCCCCAGTCTAATTGACGAGTAGCTGCCCTATCAACTAAACCCATATCAATATATTTTTGTGCTTCGCCCAATGCATTTTTTCTCCATTTTTCTTTATTTCGATTAATTAAATCTTGTAATGTTTTTTCAAAAGCAGTTAATTTAAAATAAAGATGTTTGTTTTCTTTCATAATAGTACTAGACCCACAAGTTTTGCAATGTTTATCTAGTACCTCACTGCTATCTAAAGAATCTCCACATATATCACATTGGTCTCCAGTACTTTTACCACCACAGTGTGGGCATACTCCTACAATTTCTCTATCCGATAAAAACGAATTGCATTCTTCACAATAATCTTGAAGTTCTTCCTTTTCATAAATATAACCATTATCCAACATCCTTTTAAATTGTTCTTCTACATATTCCTTATGATGTTCAGACATAGTGCTTGAATACTCATCATATTCAAAACCAAGATTATTAAATGTCTTTACAAATTCATTGTGATAATGTGTTGCAATTTCTTTTGGAGAAACATTCTCTTTTTTTGCTCTTTCAGTTATTGGTGTCCCGTGGCAATCAGAACCAGACACATAAATTACATTATCACCTTTACCCCTAAAATATTTTGCAAGTATATCTCCAGGTAATAAGGCAGCTAAATGACCAACATGTAAATAATAATTGGCATAAGGCCATGCACCACCTATAAAAATATCTCTTTTTTCCATAATTAGAAAACCTCCTTTTTATTGATTTTACACTATTCAATGATTTTTCTATTAAACTCCTTTATCTTTCTTTTTGCTTTAGTAGTTTGAACTTTATTTATCCATTCTTCTCTTGGTCCATATGACATAATATCTGTTATAATTCTTACCCTATCCTTATTATGCAATACATAGTCTGGTTCAACAGTCTTGTTATTTACAATTGCTGAAACCATTGTATTACCTAAATCGGAATGAATTTTATAAGCAAAATCAATTGCTGTAGAACCAATTGGTAACTCAACTATTTCTCCCTTAGTTGTATATACATATATTCTATCAGCAAAAAGTTCATTTTTTACTTGCCTTACAAATTCTTGATTATCTCCAAAAACACGATTTATTTCAATTAATGATTTAAAGAATTGATATTTATTTTTTAAATCATCCTATATTTTCAATAGAAGAAGTATCAAACAAATTAGTTTTATAGCCAAAATCAATTGGAGTACATATTATAATGTACTTTGAATTTTCAAAATCCACCTGATAATTACGGGTGGATTTTAGTTTCAGCTTCTTATTATTTAAATATTAATAAATACCATCATTTTCAATGGACTTATATTATTATTTATCATATTAATTTTTCTTTATCTATATCATAAACGACAATATCATTTTTTTCACTAAGACGAACAGGTAGAGAAAAGCCAACATATCCCGTGCCAACAACACATATTTTCATTTTATTATAATTTCTTAACTGGATTTATTCCAAGAATTTTCATTCCGTTTGATAAAACTGTTTTAGTTGAATTTAATAATGCGAGTCTTGATTGTCTTACTAATTTGTCTTCTTCATTTAATACAGGTATATTTTTATAATATCTTGAAAATTTTTGAGCTACATCATATAAATAATTGGTAATAATTACTGATTCTTGAGTATTATATGAATTATCTACAACTTCTGGAAATTTATATAGACTATTTATTAATGAATATTCTAATTCTTCTTTAAATTTATAAATATCTTCATCAGATCCACAATAATTTACCTTTTCTAAAATAGAATTTATTCTTGCATAATTATATAATAGATAAATAGCCGAATTACCTTGAAAATCTGTTGCTGATTCTAAATTAAAATTAACTGTTCTTTTTCTATTAACATTTAACATGTTATATTTAATACAAGACGCAGCTAAATCTACAATTTCATCATTTGATAAATTTGTTCCTTTTTCTTTAAATGTCATAGCTAATTTTTCTTTTGCTTTTTCAATAAATTCATCAAGTAGGACAACTTTTCCTTCTCTAGTAGCCATTTTATCACCATTTAATAGAACAAAATCATATGAGACAAGTTTTGGAGCAGTATATCCTAGAATATCTAGTGTTGCAGCAATTTGTTGCATATAGACTTCTTGATCTTCTCCCAAGACAATAACATTATTTTCTTTATTTCTTTCTAGTTTTGAAATAGTATAAGCAATATCTCTCAATGGATATAATGAAGTTTTGTCTTCTCTAGTAAGAACTAATACTGGTGATTTTGTTGGTATATCATATTCACTCAAGTCAACATATAATCTGCCATTCTCATCTTCATGTAATTTTTTTCTTTCTTTTAATCGTTCTAATATTTTTGTGGTTTTATTTTCAAAAACAAAATCAGATTCATGAGTAAATCTATCCCATCTAATATCCATTTTCTTAAATATTTCTTGTTGTCCTTCAACACATATATCTGTAATTTTCTTAAATTTATCTCTAACTTCTTCATTTCCATTTTCTAATTCGTGTAAATAATAGAAGATCTTTTTTTCTACTTCTTTATCTGTTTTACTTATATCATTTATTTCTATATATAACTTTAGCATATCACTAAATGCTATAGTGTCAATATTACCTAATTTTTCTACCCCCACCAATAACATTGAAATTTGTTTTCCAATATCATTTATAAAATAATTTGCTTCAACATTATAACCTTCAAATTTATATAGTCGAACTAAAAAATCTCCTATAATACTGTTTCTTGATCTACCAATATGAGGTGAAGCATTTGGATTTATTGATGTATGCTCAATTAAAAGTTCCTTTCCATTTCCAATTCTGCTTGAACCATAATTATTTCCTTCTGAACTAATAGTCTCTAATGTTTCTTTTGCCAAAAAATCTCTATTAATAGTAAAATTTAAGTATGGTCCTATAACTTTTGTATCTAAAATAATATCTTCATTCATATTTAATTTTTCTAAAATAGCTTTTGCTTTTTCATGTGGATTATTTATACCATCCATATTTATAGTAAAACATGGTATAGTAAAATCACCCATTTCCTCTTTAGGTGGTCTTACAACATCAACGCTATCTAATTGAATACCTACCTTTTCTATTTCTTCTTTGATATATTTTTTTAAATTCAACATAAAAATTCCCTCTTTCACTAACAAAATTTAATTTACATATATTATAATGAGCCCTTACTAAAAGTCAAGCATTTTTTTACATAAAAGTATCAATAATTTCTAACAAACTCTTTTCCCAATTATTTTTATAATATTTATTTTTGAACTTTATAATTCTTTTCTTATAGTAAGGTATTTCTTTAATAAATTGATTTATTTCTTCGGCATTTATATTATGTGATATTTTTCCCAAATCATATTTTTCAATCATTTTAGCATTATAATTTTGTTCATATGTACTTAATGGTATTAAGTATGCTGGCACTTCAATTGAGATAGATTCGCTTAGCAACTGATGCCCGGCAGTAGATATTATACAGTAAGCATTTTCAAGATCGTTTTTAAATTCATTAGAATAAGATTTAAATGTAATGTTATTCGAATCAATATCGAAGTCTTCCTTTGTATAAACAATTACATTACGATTTGGTATATCTTCTAATGCTCTTACTATTTTTTTATACTTATCTGAATTTTCATATGGAGAAAAGTATACTAATATATGATTTTTTTTATGTTTTATCTCATTTAATGGAGATATAATCGGTGTAACCACTTTAACATTTTTTTCTTTTATAGTTATTGGAAAAAAAGATGAAATTACTTTATACGAGTATTTTGGAAAAAAATAATTAATTCTTTTTTTTTCTTCTAAAATTGAGAAATTACTTATTTTTACTTCATTTAAATATAAAAATTTTGATTGCTGTTCCATACAAATTAAAGGTATATCAACTGCATAAGAATATTGAGCAACATTCGGTTCATAATCTGTAATTACCAAATCCGGAACTCCAGAAAATGCATTTTCTACATTCATAGAAAATTTTAAAAATTCAAAAAATTGATCTATTTTCCCCTCTTGATATTTTTTTAAAGATGTTTCAAAATCAATTCCTGTTGAATTGCATGCTATCCATGGAATACTAATTTCTAATACTTTAAACTCTGGAAATTTATTTTTAAAATAATTAATATTATTCTTCGTAGTTACTATAACTATTTTATGATTTTTATTCATTAATAAATTTATTACATTTGTCTGTCTGCTTAAATGTCCATTTCCAATTCCACAAATTCCAATTAATATTTTCATTCAAAAATTGTCTCCATAATATGCTTATTATCTTTATTTTTAGTAACTCTTACAATTGAACCATTAATTAATGTATATACTGGATTCGTGTGTCCTATATCTGTATTTATAAAAATTGGAATATTTAAATCAAAAAGATTATAATTAACTGCATCTTTTAGTGTTATGCCTGTATAATTAATTTCATTTTCTATTCTTCCAAATAAAATACCTTTACACCCTATAAACCACCCGGCATTTTTAAATTGCCACATTGTTCTTAATATATCTTCATTTGTCATTTCCGCCACATCAAAATACCAAATTATTCCATCTTCATTATATTTATTTATAAAATTTTTTACACAATCATATTTTGTCCCTATTATATCTTTTAATGAATCTAAGCATCCTCCTATAATTCTTCCTTTAAATTCTCTATCCTCTGTTATACACTCCCATGGTTGTTCTATTTTATCATCATCTATTTTATATCCATATTCAATTTGTTTCGGCATTTTTCCACTTAAAAATTCCATGTTATTTTTTATCATTGATTCTGGTAAATTATCATCACCAAAAGATTTGGCATTAAAACTATAAATTGTTGCAACATCTAATTTAGTTGTTATATAAAATAACAAAGGTGTAATATCGGATTGACCTTGTATCCATTTTATATTTTTTTTAAATTGATCAAAACTTATTAAACCCATAATTTGAACTAAATAATCTCCACCTGAACATGCAATTAAGGCTCTTACTTCTTTATTCTTAATTGCGTTGTTTAGTTCAACTGATCGATTAAATGCAGATGAACTAACGCCATTTTCAGTATTTCTTACATATCTATCTTCAACTACCTTATATCCATAATTATTTAATTTTTCTACTGCTTTTTCGATTTTTTGTATTTTTTTACTTTTCACACCATTTGATGGTGAAATTATTTCTATTATATCATTTTTATTTACTTTTTTAGGATAAATCATTTTTTCAACTCCTTTATTTTATCTTTCTTTTTATACCCCAGTCTATCTAAACACTTAATCAAAAATTCTTTATACAGTCCTTGAATATTAATATATTTATCTTTATTATTTTCATATTCATCAACTACAACAATTAAGTATCTGTAAAAATTACTTTGATTTCCCATTTCAATAGATCTATTTAAATTATAACAAACTAATGCCATTTTATAAATTAAATCATTACCAGAATTAATATTTTTTTTATTATTTATACCATCTATACTTGTAACAATATTAGTAAATTTTCTAATATTGTTTTTATACTTATCTAATTTGTCATAATCAATAATTACATCATTACTATTAATTATCATTAATATTTTTAATAAATCTTGGTAATCAAGATTATCACCACTTATTTCTAAATTATTTTTTTCAATAAACTTATTTAACTTTTCAGACCATAAATTAATATCACGTTCATCTGCATTTCTACATATTTCATATGTTAAAAATCTACCTCTCAAATCATAATTTCCTTTTAACAATTCTTCTACTTTTAATACATGTGAATTTTGATTTGCACCTATAATATTAAATAATACATCATCATTATTATCTAAAATTGAATTAATAAATATTAACTCTTGTAGTGAATATTTCAATTCTCCATTTTTTTTTAATTCTTCTGTAAAATTTGGATTACTCTTTAATGATCTATATAAATTTTGATTTGAGTATAGTTTCGATTCAACTAAAAATTCTTTCGGAACTAATCTTAACTGTCTTAAAAAAATAAAAATTTGTTTTAAGGCTGATAAATCATATTCCTCTAATTTTTTCAAAATATCATTAGATATATTATTATTAACAAGCATTATAAACATTTCATTGGGTGTCATATTTATATGATATTTTTCAATAAAATCCTTTAATGATTTCAAACTTATGTCTCCAAAGCCGTAAAAACTTTTTACATTTTTGCCTATCATATTTGATAAAGAATTTTCTATAACTAAATTTCTTACTTGTGCCAATTTAGGGATACATTTATGTGGATGAGTATCACCATATCTAATATAAAAATTATTATCATACATTTTTTCACCTGTTATAAAAAACTCAATTTCTTCTATACATTTTGAAAGTGGTATTTGAAAATGTGGATATCCATTGATAAACTCACAATTTGTAAATATTTCTGTAGGCTTTGTTATTGAAAATGTACCATCAGAATATTTTTTTGTATACATCAGATTTTCGTTTGTATATAAATGTTTTGACCTAATATATTCTATTAAAGGTGTATTGTATGATAAATACCTATTTTCTTCGGTAGTATATATCATTTAAATTTCCTCTTTACTATCATGTTCATTAAATGAAACAGGCATAAATGATATTTCGTGATGAACACCTTGTGGACAATACTTACAATAATCAAAACATACATTTTTACATTTAGTTAAATTTTCTAATTTCATAAACTCATCAATCTCATTATAATTTATTTTAAATTGATATTTACTCTTAAAATATTCATGACCAGGACATGGATCTATTGTCCCATTAGGATAAAATGTGAAATGTTTACCGCTCCAATGACAATTCTCATTTTCTTTATGGTATTGATATAACTTTGTACCATCATTATAATAACTATCTAATGATTTCATAATATTCTCTTTTATCTTATTATCCATAACTTTTTCATCAATTATTTTTTTCAT
The DNA here is from genome assembly GCA_934119965.1 of uncultured Bacilli bacterium. Lineage (GTDB taxonomy): Bacteria > Bacillota_I > Bacilli_A > RF39 > UBA660 > CAJOJO01. Next base: position 58,223 of record CAKOTA010000006.1, on the reverse strand, counting down.
ATTTGGAATTATATTATTTTTGAAATCACTTATTTCTTCAGTACTCAACCTTATTTCTGGTAAATTAATTGCATCTTCCAAATATGAAGGCCAAAATAAATTTACATTACTATCAATTGAGTAATTAAGTAATTCTGGCATTTGCTTATAATTTTCTTTCATTATTATAGTTTGAATAATAAATATAAATTTATATTTTTTTCTTAGTTCTTTTATAACTTCAATAGCCCTCATACTTTTATCAAAAATAAATCTATTACCTCTGGTCTCAATAATACTCTTTTCATCTAACCCATATATTGATAAAACAATTTGATCTAATCCATTTTTTAACCAACATTCTAAATTGTCTTTTGTGACATTCCATCCATTTGTATTTATTCTTGTCGCTAATTCGTATTTTTTTGCTATTTTTATATAATCATCAATATTTCTTACCATAGTTGGCTCTCCGCCAGAAATGCATACATACGATCCGTTTAATTTTTTTATATTCTTACATATTTTTTCAAAAATATTTATATCAAAAATACTATTTTTTTCATTTTTTAATTTAAAGTTTTCTTGTCTATCGCGGCAACACTTACAATTTCCAGGACAACCGGTTGTTAATTTTACAATAAAATTAAAATCCTTATTCATTATTATCATCTCCATCACATAATATTTTGTTTCCTTCGTTTGTTATAATATCCATTGGAGCAGAAACATATTTTATGCTATTGCTAATTAGTAATTCATCTACAATTTTTAAAATTGTTTTTGAATTACTCTTATTTAAAAACATTGGTGATGGCAATTTTCCATCAAATAAAATCGTTTCGCCACATAATAATCTTGAAAATTTTTGATATAAATACCAATAAGATTCTTCCTTTGATATGTAATGAATATTATTATCTCCTTTATTAATATATGGTAACATAAATCCAATTATCTTTAAATTACTATCATAGAAATATTTATTATTATAAAAATATCTATCATTAATGCTAAAAAATATGGGATTGGTTTTATCTTTAATATCTTCTTTCCTTACTGATATAAAACTTGTGGCTCCTATAATATAACCATCTTTAATAGCAACATAATTGTCTGATATTAAATTACACTTATATTTAGATGAGATATTTAATGCTGAAGAAGTTTTTCCTTGCCAAAAATCACCTATTACAAGTAACGCTTTATTTTTTTTTGAGACACATGATGCTGGAATTATTAAAATATTTTCTTCTATTAATAATTTTTGAAAACATTGTGTTACAAATTTTGCAATATAGCTTATATTATCTCTTATATTTCCAAATAAAAATATTTTATTATTTTTTATACTATAATTTGTTTTTTCGGATTTTACGACAATAATTTCTAAATCAATTTTTAATTGTGCTGAATCTTGAATTTTAATTATACTAGGGCAAAATCTTTTTAGCCAAAAATCCAACATATCATCCGACTTTTTATATAAATTAATTAAAATTTTTTTATTAAAACAACTATAATAAGATATCATTATTTTCACCACCTTAAATTCTTATGTAATCAATTAATAATTTATCTATTCTTTTTTCGTTTTTAAATTGTATTCCTATACCACCTGAATTTATCCATTTATCAATATTATTACTATAATCATCAATTAAAATATTATCTTTTGGATTAACAATTATATTTTTATCTATATAATAAGGAACTGCAATAATCTTTATATTATTTAGTTTTTCAAAAATAAACTTCTCTTTAGCTAATTTTTCATTGTCTGAATAAACATGTGTTAAAATTACGACTTTATTTTTTTGCGATATTTTTTTTAAAACTGTTAAATTATTTTCTATTTCATTACAATTTTTTAAAAAATAATCCCAATGAAAATTTTTGCAAGTTTCTTCTGAATTTCCATTTATTTTTAGCTCTTCATTTATAAATTTTGGAGTATCAACAAGTACGCCATCGAAATCTATATAAATCACTTTATTCATTATTTTCTATTAAACTCCTTTATCTTTCTTTTTGCTTTAGTAGTTTGAACTTTATTTATCCACTCTTCTCTTGGTCCATATGACATAATATCAGTTATAATTCTTACCCTATCCTTATTATGCAATACATAGTCTGGTTCAACAACCTTATCATTTACAATTGCTGAAACCATTGTATTACCTAAATCAGAATGAATTTTATAAGCAAAATCAATTGCTGTAGAACCAATTGGTAGTTCAACTATTTCTCCCTTAGTTGTATATACATATATTCTATCAGTAAAAAGTTCATTTTTTACTTGCCTTACAAATTCTTGATTATCTCCAAAAACACGATTTATTTCAATTAATGATTTAAAGAATTGATATTTATTTTTTAAATCATCTTGCATTACATTTCTAGCATTTCCTTTTTCAATATCCCAATATGCAGTAAGTCCAAATGAAGCAACTTTATCCATATTAAATGTTCTAATTTGTGTTTGAACAAGTCTATTATCTTCACCAAACACTGTAGTATGAAGTGATCTATACATATTAGTTTTTGGATTATAAATGTAATCTTTAAATTTGTCATTAATAGGATGATATTGAGAATGAATTAAACCTAATGTTTGATAACAATTTGCTATATCATCAACCATTACTTTAAGCGCTAAAAGATCATGAATATCAGATATTTTATGTCCTTGTTCTAATCTTTTATAAATACCATAAATATTTTTAGTTCTTATTTTAATTTCATGTGGTATATCTCTATTATTTAAAATACAATTTATATTTTCATACATTTCTTTTAAACAATTAGAACTTTCATTTTCAATTTTTATTTTTACTTCTTCTAATTTTTTGTATTTATCAGGATATAAATATTGTAGTGATAAATCCTCTAATTCACTTTTAATTCTATAAGCTCCAATATAATAAGCAAGTGGCACAAATATATCCATTGTTTCCATTGAATTTTCTTTTTGTTTAAATTCACTTTTAAATTGTAATGTTCGCATATTATGTAACCTATCTGCCAATTTAATTATAACAATTCTTACATCATCAGTGATACTAGTAATTATTTTTCTTGTGTTTGCAACATTTTGTTCTTGTTTATTTGAAAAATTAAGTTTACTTATTTTGGTAACTCCGTCAACTAATTTCGCAACATCTTTATTAAAAGCTTCAGCTATATCTTCTTTAGTAATATTTGTATCTTCAATTGTATCATGAAGTAATCCCGCACAAATAGTATCTCTATCAGCATGCATTTCTGATAAAATAATTGCTACTTCTAAAGGATGTGTTATATAAGGGTCACCACTTTGACGGTAAACGCCTTTATGTAATTCATTAGCAAATTCAAATGCTTTTAAAACATTATTAGTCTCTTCCTCATTATATTCTTTAATATTTTCAAATAATTTAACTTTTAGTTCTTCAACTTGATTCATAAAACACCTCCGTATATAACAAAAAAACGATAAGCGCGCAAAATATTTACAGCCTATCGTTTTATTAAAGAAGCACATAGAAAATCAATACAAGTGATTTCATTTGTAAATGATTCTAATAAACATTTTTTTATAATTTCATTTACCATAAGTACCTCCAAATAAAATATTAAATTGATAATACTCCTAGAATTTAAAAATGTCAATATACTTTAACATATTTATTTCTTTTTTACAAATATTGCCGAATCTTCTTCGTCACAAGGGATTTTTTCAAATAAAATATTATAATCTAAAAATCTATTCACAACTTTAATAAAATCATTAGAAAAAAGTGTGCCATATAAATAATATAATTGAATTAATGATTCTTCATTTAAGTGTTGTGAAAGTCCTTTATATATATCAAAAACTTTTTTACTTTTGTCTAAATCAGTAGGAAGATAATCTAAAACATTGGATAAAATAACTCGGTCGTATTTTTGATTCAACTTAGAATACTCAGTCACATTAAATATATCACCAACTATAAAATTGATTTTCTTTTCTTTTAAGATATTTCTTAATTTATTATAATTTTCATCATTTTGTAAATATAAATTCATTTTTATTAAACTATCATTTAAAAATATTTCATTAAAATACAAAAAATCTTTGCTATTTAATTCATTAATCAGTTTTTCTCTCAAATCTTCTCTAGATGTGGACAATATTAATTTCCTTTTCAATTCGTAAAAATTCTTAACCTGTTCATTAATATCAAAAATAGTAACATCCTTTGCTCCTAATAATAAACTATTTAATGCTTGATCACATGAAGAACCAAGTGTTAAAACCATTTTATCTTTTATATCCATTTTTGTAATATAACCACTTATTGATTCAGTAGTAAATGGATATATTTTTTGAAAACCTTTCATATAATTCCCCTTTCAATGAAATATATTATATAAAAAAATAAAATTTTGTCAAATTAAAAGAGATTTTTATAAAATCTCTTAGAATACTCTTTTTCTTAAAATTGGAGGTAAATCTGAATCATCATCATCGTCATCATCTGAACTGAATACTTCTTTCTTTTCTTCAGCTACATAAGCATGTTGCATTTCATCTTTTTTCTCTTCAAATCCAGTTGCTATAACAGTAACAATAATTTCATCATTTAAATTTTCATTAATTACAGCTCCAAATATTGTATTAATATCAGTATTAGCACTTGCTCTAATTACTTCAGCGGCTTCTTCAACTTCGAATAAAGTTAAATTAGCACCACCCGTTACATTAATAATTGCATCAGTAGCTCCACTAATACTTGTTTCTAATAATGGACTAGAAACAGCTTCTCTTGCAGCTTCAGTAGCTCTATTTTCACCAACACCCATACCAATTCCAATAAGGGCATTTCCTCTTTTTTCCATTACAGCTTTAACATCAGCAAAATCCAAGTTAATTAATCCTGATACAGCTATTAAGTCAGATATTGATTGAACACCTCTTCTTAAAACATTATCTACTTCTTTGAATGATTCTAATAATGGTGTTGATTTATCAATAATTTCTCTTAATTTATCATTTGGAATAACAATTAAAGTATCGACATGTTTTTTCAATTCATCTAATCCAGCTAAAGCTTGATCCATTCTTTTTTTACCTTCGAATGAGAATGGTTTAGTAACAATACCTACTGTTAAAGCACCCATTCCTTGAGCTATATCAGCAACAACTGGAGCAGCACCTGTACCAGTTCCTCCACCCATACCACAAGTTATGAATACCATATCAGCACCTTGTAAAGCAGATTCAATTTCATTTCTTGATTCTAATGCAGATTCTTTACCAATTTCAGGTTTTCCTCCAGCACCTAATCCACTTGTTAATTCAGCACCTATTTGTATTTTGACTGGAGCTTTAGAATTATTTAATACTTGTAAATCTGTATTTGCTACTATAAATTCTACTCCTTTAACTCCTGATTCAATCATTCTATTAACGGCATTATTTCCACCGCCACCAACACCAATAACTTTAATCTTAGCTAATTGATCCATTTCCAATCCAAACATAATAATCCTCCCTATTCGTTGAAAAAGTAACCAAATACTTTTCCTAACATTGATTCATTTGAAATATTTATTAAATTTTTTTTAGTAGATGATAAAGCTTCCATATCATCTCTACTAATTAGTGAAAAATATTTTCCCTTTAATTTTTGTTTACTTATAAAATAAGCAATATTTCCAACTGCAGCTGAGAATTTATTATTTCTAAGTCCTATAAGATGAATGTCTGTTACTCTTGCTTTTTCACTTAAAACATCTTCTGCAATTATGGAAAAATTATTCATACTACTAGTTCCACCAGTTATTAGTATATAATCAACTTCACGATTTGTCAAAACATTTATTTCTTTTCTTGCTAAAACTAATATTTCTTCTAATCTTGCTTGTACTACTTCAGAAACTTCAAATTGGTTGATTTTTATATCTTCACCTAATTTATTAGTTACTTCATAGTAATCAGTTTTACTTGCATATTTTTTATGAGCAAGCGCAAAATTTTCTTTTACCATTCTAGCATCTTCTGGTTTTAGTTTATATATATAGGCAATATCGCTATCTACATTTTTTCCACCAACACTAATCATTGAGTTATTAACAATAATTCCTTTATTATATAAAGATATTGAAGTAGTTTCATGTCCAATATTAATTACAGCTCCTACTTTTTCTTTAACAACTTTATCTTTAATTGAATTAACATCACCAATACTATTTAATGTAACATCAATTACTTCAAGTCCCATATTTTCTAGTAAACTTACTACCGACAAAATATTTTTCTTAGGTGTAAGCACCATTACAGAACGAGTTGATAGTTTACTACCGTGTTTTCCTTTTGGATCTTTAATTCCTGTTTCATTATCAACTGTAAAATCAATAGGAATAATTGTTACCATTTCTTTGTTACCTTTATCTTTAGATTTCATTGCTTCTCCAAATACTTTAACAATATCTTGTCCATTTATTTCCATATCTGGATTTAAGTCAATACTTCCCTTTATAATAACAAATTCGGAAAAATAGTTTGGTACAGTTGCTATTACTCTGTTAATTTTGAACCCTAGCATTTGTTCAACATCATTCAATGCTTTTTTTAATGATGAACTTGCTTCTTTTCCATCAACGATTAATCCCTTTTTTATTCCTTTAGATTTAACAGAAGATGCTGCTAATAAGTTTAATTTACCTTGAAATAGTTCTGAGACAACTACCTTAACAGAATCAGAGCCAATATCAATGCTTGTATAGACATATTTCACAATATCATCCCCTATAATCTAAATACAATTATACTATAAATTAAGTAAAAAAAAAAGAAAAATTTGAAAAAAGCCATTAAATATTTGAAAGTTTATCTTTTATTATCTTGCTAACTAATGACATATCTGCTTTTCCTCTAAATATTGGTGTAACTTTACCCATTATTTTTCCCATATCAGACATACCAGTTGGTTTTATTTCTTCAAATGCTTCTTCTATTTTTTTATTTACTTCATCCATACTAAGTTGTTCAGGCATATATTTATTTAGTATTTCAATTTCAGATTGTGTTTTTTCTACTAAATCATTACGATTGCCTTTTTCAAATTCAAGAATTGATTCTTTTCTAGTTTTTATTTGTTTACTGATTACATCGATTATTTCATCATCAGTTAATTCTCTTTTTTTATTAATTTCTTCTAATGATATAGCACCTTTTACCATACGAATAACAGCTAATAAATCTTTATCTTGATTTTTCATTGCATTTTTTAAATCTTCAAATATTCTTTCTCTCATATATATTTCCTTTCAATAAAAGAGCTATAAAGCTCTTAATAATTTTCTCTTTGTCTTCTTCTACTATTTTTTATAGCTTCTTTTTTTGCTAATCTTCTTTTTACACCAGGTTTCATATAACCTTCTTGTCTTTCACGAAGTTTTTTAGAGGAACCATCTTTTGCACTTTTTTGTTTTACAACTCTTAATGCACCTTCAACATTTCCATTTTTAACGATTACTTTTGTCACGATATCCCTCCCTTCTCGACTACTGATAGTATAACACTTTTATTTTTATTTTTCAACATTTTTCTTTATTTATAAAGAAAAAAGTCTATTTTTAGACTTTTTATATACAGCAGATACCATTTATAAATTGGTTTAAATAACTTCCTAATAATTCTCCGATTAGAAATGTTAAAATTAATACTAAGATTTTTTTAGCACATTTGGCCAGTAAATACTCTTCTTAAAGCAGTTCCAAAACTACGACCTAATTCTAATATAGAGTTAATTCCTCTTACTAAAGATGTTATATAAGCTGCAGTTATAGAACCACCATTAATTCTCAATAATTCTTCTTTTTCTAATGACACGCTAAAGGCCTCGTTATACCATCAAATATTCCAATTAGAAATGTTACTACTCCACCTAGTATTAATCCCCAACCAATACCACCTGCTTCAATTTGTTTTAATTCACTATCATCTATCTTCTTCATAACTCATTAATTCCTCCAACTTTAATTCTTTTAATATTTCATCTTGACAAGTAATTCTTAATATAATGTTATCATATACTTTAACCATCTCATCTATATCTATTTCTATCACAACATTGTTTTCTTCTTCTAATTGAATAGCATCCATAATATCATACATGTTAATTTCATAAATCTTCTGAATAACATCTAATCACTCCTTTCGCATATTTCTAATTTTTTGTCTTTCAAAATAAATAATTTATCGAATAAATCTAAATTATTATTTCGATGTGAGACTAATAAAATAGTTTTGTTTAATTTTAATAATTCTTTTAAGATTTTTCTTTCTAGGTCAATGTCTACTTCACTTAATGATTCATCTAATAATAAAACATTTGAGTGTGTTAATAAGGTACGCGCTAATATAATTCTTTGTTTTTCACCACCTGATATATTAAAGCCATTTTCTTCTATCAACATATTGTAACCTATTTTTTTGTCTTTAATCATTTCATCTATATGACAAATTCTAATTACTTTTTCTAGTTCTTTTGTATCAATATTTTTTCCTAATGTTATGTTATTATAAAGAGTGTCAGTAAATAATATTTCATTTTGAGAAACATATAGAATATTTTTGTTACTTATATTTTCTTGATTATTTATATATACTCCATCTACTTTATAATAATTTTTTATTAATTTTAATAAAGTTGATTTACCACTTCCACTATTACCCATAATCATTATTTTTTCACCATTATTAATTTTGAAATTGATATTTTCTAATATGCTCTCTTCATTATTATAATTAACATTTTTAAATTCGATTTTATTTACAAATTCATAGTTTGTTAATTCTTTTTGGTCATAATATAACTCATTAATTCTTCTTATTGAAATAATAATTTCTTTTAAATTTTTAATGTTATCAATCATTTCATTTAATGGTTCTAAAAAATAAGGAACAAGGAAATTAATTATTAGTAATTCACTTATCGTAATTATTTTATAGTTAATTAATATAAGTGAAATTAGCAGTATTAAAATATTACTAGAATTATAGATAAAATTTTTTAAACATAGAAACAAGTTATATTTATTGCTTGTATTTTTAATTTTAGTTTCATATTCTTTATTAACACCATTTATTTTGTCAATTATTACATCTTCAATATTCAATCCTTTTATAGTTTCAAATCCGGATACATATTCAGTTAAATTAGAAAATAATTTTTCTTTAAATATTTTTTCTTCTTCAACATTTATTTCTATTTTTTTATTAAATATTTTATTTAATAAAAAATATAATAATCCTGTTATAAGCAAAATGACAAAAATTTTAAAACTAATAAAACAAATCAAAATACTTGAAGCTATTACTAAGTTAATATTAAGAAAATAACTAATTATAGTAACAAGCAACATATTTTCTATATTTTGTAAATCATTAATTCTTGATATGACATCACCAGTTGTTATGTTACGATAGAAATTATAAGGAAGTTTAATGATTTTACTAAATACCTCTTTTGTAATGTTAAGACCCATTTTGTAATTAAAATTAATAATAACTTTATTTTTTATATAATCTAAAACTATTTTCAGAAGGATAAAAGAAAAACAAAAATATAATAGTTTTAAATTTTTGAGAAATAAAATTGTAATTAAATTTAGTATTACATATAAAAGTGATATTAATAAAATTAAAATCATTTTTTTATTAAGAATTTGTTTTTTTAATGTTTTTAAAAATATATTTTGATTTTTTTCGTAATTAATTTTTTTTATTGGATACATAATTATTAAAATATCATTATATATTTCTTTAAATTCATTAAATTCCATCTTTTTAATACCTATCATTGGATCAGAAATTATTATTTTTTGTTTTTTAAAATCAACTTCATAAATTACAATAAAATGTTTATATGTTTTATCAATAATTGTATGAGCTATTGCTGGAAAATTTATTTTATCAAATTCTTCCATTTTACACTTTATTCCATAACTTTCAAATCCAAGATTTTTAGCTGTCTCAATTAAATTGTAAGCAGTAGTTCCATTCTTATTAGTTTTTGTCATTTCTCTTAGTTTTTGAATAGAAGTTAAACCACCATAGTATTTAATTATTGAAAGTAATGATGCTACTCCACAATCCTTAATGTTATCCTGTTTTACAAAGGGATATTTTTTCAAACCTTTTCACCTCCTCATTAAAATTATTAGACAAAACTTTTTGATTTCCTTAAAATTTTAAAAAAAAATTCAAATTTTTTTGAATTTTTTTGTTTTTAAACAATATTTTCATAAAAAAATAGCCTTTATTGCAATAAAAAAAGTTTATTTAAAAACTTTTTTTAACTCAATAGGTAAATCTAACTTAAAATTCATTATTTTTTTATTTTTGGGATTTATTAATTCTAATTCATAAGCGTGAAGTCCTAAACGATTAAAATTGTTATTACCATATTTTTTATCGCCAATAATTGGATGATTTATATCTTTCATATGAACTCTTATTTGATTTTTTCGACCAGTTAATATATTAATATCTAATAAAGTATATTTTTCATTACTTTTAATTACTTTATATTCCGTTTTAGCAAATTTACCATTTTTATCTTTAGTACTATAAACATTATAATTTTTATCTTCCTTTAAATAAGATTCCACTACTCCAGATTTTTTTACAACTCCTTCAACAATAGCATAATACTTTCTTTTTTTAACAATTTCATTCCAATTATCTTGATACATATTTTTAATTTTTTCATTTTTAGCAAACATTACAATTCCAGACGTATCTTTATCTAATCTATGAATAACAAAAATACGATTTTTTTTATTATTTTTTTTAACATAATCACTAACTAAATGATATAAAGTTTTTTCTTTTTCATTTTTAGTACTTATTGTAAGTAATCCGCTTGGTTTTTCTACAACTAATATATCATTATCTTCATAAATTATTTTTAAATCACTATTTTTATTTATAAATATTTCATCAGTATTTTTTAGTAAATAATTATATTTGGTTATTACTTTGTTATTTACATAAATCGATTTATTAGTAAGCATTGCTTTAGCTTTTTTTCTTTCTATTTTTAAATTTTCTATTAAATATAAAAGTAATTCTTTTTGACATTCAACATTATATTTCATATTACAACTCCTTAAATACATTTCCAAGTTTATCGTGAATAACTATATCTGCTATATTATCATAATTAGTTTTATCTTTATTAATTAAAATTAAATATTTACCTCTAAAATAATTTATTAAGTTAGCTGCCGGATAAACCATTAGGGAGGTACCACCAACAATTAAAACATCACATTTACTAATATATTCTATTGCTTCATTATATGTTTCATTTAATGGTTCTTCATATAAAACAACGTCTGGCTTAATAAAACCACCACACTCACATAACGGAATATCATCCTCATTAAATACACTTTCAGCACTATAAAATTTATGGCATTTATCACAATAATTACGATAAATAGAACCGTGTATTTCTAAAACATTTTTACTACCAGCTTTAGTATGTAATCCATCAATATTTTGTGTAATAATGCATTTTAGTTTATTTTTCTTTTCTAACTCTACTAATTTTTTATGCGTAATATTAGGCTTTATATTAAGAGAATTCATTTTTTCTCTATAAAACTTATAAAAATATTTAGGATTATCGTAAAAAAATGTATGACTAAGTATTTGTTCAGGGGGATAATCATATTTTTCATTATATAAACCATCAACACTTCTAAAATCAGGAATACCACTTTCAGTTGATACTCCAGCACCACCAAAGAAAACTATATTATCATTTTCATCAATAATTTTTTTTAATTTATCTATTTCCATAAAAATAACCTCTTAATTATTATATCATATATTAGCCCATTCAAATATTAATTACACGAATATACTAACATAACGAGGTGATTATTACGATAAATTGGTTTATTAATTTGAATCCTTCAATTCAAGCTTTAATTGCAACTCTATTTACTTGGAGTGTAACAATGTTAGGAGCAAGTATTGTTTTATTTTTTAAAAAAATAAATAAAAATATTATGGATGCTATGTTAGGATTTGCTGGTGGAGTTATGATAGCTGCTTCATTTTGGTCATTATTATCTCCTTCTATCGATATGGCAGAAAATTTAAATATGATTCCTTGGTTAGTTGCTTTTGTGGGATTCTTTGCAGGTGGAGTTTTATTATTTATTGGAGATAAAATATTTGATGTTTGTAGTAAACAAAGTAATAATAAATATAAAAGAATTACTATGCTTATTTCTTCTATTACTTTACATAATATTCCAGAAGGATTAGTTGTAGGAGTTGCATTTGGATCAATTGCTTATGGATTAGAAGGCAGTACAATATTATCGGCTTGTTTATTAGCTTTAGGAATTGGACTTCAAAATTTTCCAGAAGGAACAGCAGTTTCGGTTCCACTTAGAAGAGAGGGAATGTCCAGAACCAAATCTTTTATAATTGGTAGTTTGAGTGGTATTGTTGAACCTATTTCAGGAGTTATAGGGGCAATATTAGTTACAAAAATAAGAACAATTTTACCTTTTTTACTTGCTTTTGCGGCTGGAGCAATGATATATGTTGTTGTTGAAGAAATAGTTCCTGAAAGTCAAACTAATAAAAGAAAGGATTTAATGGCTTTATTTACTCTAATTGGTTTTTCAATTATGATGATTTTAGATGTAGCTTTAGGATAACAAACTTTATGTTTGTTTTTTTATTTCCGCTGGTATTCCTACTACTGTTGAGTTTTTAGGGACATTTTTTAGTACTACAGCGTTAGCGCCTACTTTAGAATTTTCACCAATTACAATGTTACCTAATATTTTAGCACCACTTCCAATATAAACATTATTCTCTATTGTTGGATGTCTTTTTCCTTTTTCTTTTCCTGTTCCACCTAAGGTAACACCTTGATACATCGTAACATTATCACCAATTATAGTTGTTTCTCCTATTACAACTCCATTACCGTGATCAATAAATAAATTTTTACCTATGGTAGCACCTGGATGAATTTCTATACCGGTTTTTCTTTTCACTTTTTCTGAAATTAGTCTAGCTATAAAATAATGTTTTCTTGTATAAAAATAATGTGATATTTTATAGCCTATTATAGCTTTAAATGAAGGATATAAAATAGCTTCTAAATTACTATGAATAGCAGGATCATTTTTTTTAATATTTTCTATTTGTTCTTTAATAAACATAATATCACCTACCATATTATATTTGAATAAAAAAAACGCGTGTAATTTAATTTACACGTGTTTTAATATATTGTTTATTATTAAATTGCGCAAACTCTTTTAATGCTGATGTATGATTATCATTTCTATTATTTCTTTCTTCTTCTGTCATTTCTGCTAAAGTCTTTGTACAATTAAATGGTATAAATACTGACCACAAATCAGACCATTTTTTATTTATATCTATTCCTCTTTTTTCTCTACTCAAATATCCTTCAGAAATTCCATAAAATAATTTAATATTTTCTCCATCAAAGTAAGCAACTACTTCTTTAAAATAACAATATCTATTTTCTACATTTTTCATTATTTCTAATAACCCATCTATTCCTATTTTCTCTAATAATTCTCTTTTAGGAAAAGCTCCAGGAAAGTTAGGTTTATTAGGATAATTTGGAATATAAAAACCTGAGTCTAAAGCAATACAGGGTTTACCAACAACTCTATAGGCTTGCTTTACTTTTGAAATTGCTATTACCTCAATATCATTTATGTTTGGTTCCTCATAATCATAGTCATAAGTTAATAATTTTATATTATTATCATCAAAATATTTTTGAGCTGTTGCTACTTTTCCTTTATTTCCAGTTACAAATACTATTTCTTTCATTACATATCTCCTTTAAAAAAATATAATTTCTTCACAAATGGTGAATATTCAACACTTGATAAATCTTTATTTTTGTTTTCAGCTAATTTCTTAGTTAAATACATACATTTTAAAATCATATAATATTCATTCAATAAAACTTCATCACTATATTTATCAATTTTAATTAATTCAGTATAATATTTATTCCATTCTTCTAATATTATTTTATCGTATTCCTTATCTGAATTAAATAATATCAAACCATTTTCATTATCATATGATGTTGTAGTTCTTCCATGGCAAAAATTGTATTTTTCATGTAGTATTGATAGTGCGATAGCTGATTCTATCATTGTTGTTTCTAAGTAATTAGCTGCTGCTTTTACTTCATTACCATAAATTATTTCATAAACATTGTTATTTCTAATTTCTATTAATTCTTTTTTTATCTTATCAAATATATCAATTATTATATCTTTTGTTTCAATATTATATTTTGTTGATAATAAAATACTTATTGGCATTAACGTACTGGCAAGAGAAATAAAACTATGTTCTTTCTCAATACTGCTTTTATATTCTATTTTTTCTATTGTATCATATTCCTTTAAATTATTTGTCAATAAATATTTTTTCTTCTTATTATTTAACATACTATCAACAACATATCCTTTACCACTATAACTAACTCCAAATATATTGTCAAATCTATCAATATTTTCATATTTTAAATCTCTTGGACTTTTACATACAGCAATATTTTTTCCATTTAATATATGATTTAAAAATTCAGCTACAACACTAGATCCACCAACACTAGTAATAATTGTATTTCCTTTTATATCTTCTATTTGGTCTTTCATTTTAATCAAATCAGATTTTTCTAACGAATCAATTACTCTCGGTAATAATAATTCAAAATTTTCTTGCATATTTCTTCTCATAATAAAACCTCCTTAAATACATAATAATACTTAAAGAGGTAATATACGGTCTCATTCATAAAATTTATCTAACAATTTAATTTTTCTTATTCGATCTAATTCGAAATGACGCATATCTTTTCTTTTTTCACAATATGCAGCACATCCCCATCCTCTTTCAGTTAAAAACATATCATATGGATGGATAATTCTTGTATTTTCACCTTTATTATATGAATAATACAATATCTCAACTTTTTTTCTTTGTTTTATAGCTCTACTTAATACATTATATTTTTCATTATTTAAAACGTTTGATTCTTTTTGTTCTACTTTACTTCCTTGGTAAATTCCTCTAATTTTATCTTTTAATATTTCTAATTTTTTTTGCTCATCTATATCTTTTGTTTTTTCTATTAAATTGGATAGTAATTTTACATCATTTGAATTAAATTTTCTAGTAGGAATTCTTATACTTTTATTTAAAACATAACCACCATATGGGCCTCTTATTGTATCAATATATATTCCTGATTTTTCTATTTCTTCTTTATATATTCTTACCATACGAGGAGTTACTTCTAAAATATTAGATAACTCATCAATACTATACTTTTTCCCACTATTCAATAATTCAATCATTGTAATAGCATTACTTAATTTTGACATAGAATCACCTACTTGACTGCTATTATAACAAAAGAAAAAACCTTTTACAAGGTTTAAATTCTAAATGGCGGAGTAGAGAGGATTTGAACCTCCGCGCCAGTTGCCCGACCTACACCCTTAGCAGGGGCGCCTCTTCAGCCTCTTGAGTACTACTCCAAACACTACGATTATAATTTTACATTATAATCATAATAATGTCAAGGTGTTTTATTAAACAATTATTCCAAATCTTTATTGTAATCACTAGTTTGATAATTTCCAGGACAACTCAAATAAGTTTTATATTCTTTATTTTGTCCATTATAAACAACATAACCACTACATTCTTTATTGTTTTTAGGATCAACTACTTTTTTAATATATCCATTTTTTACTAAATTATTTAATTTTATTATAACAGTATCTTCTGTTTCACTATTATTATATAACTTTGCCTGTTCAGTTATTCTATCTTCCAATTCAATATAGTCTCCAATGTCAGTTTTATCTCCAGAAATTATAGGGTCAACAATTGGCGTTTTATTTTCCTTATTCATCAATTGATTACATAAAACTATTACAATAACTAAGCAAATAAAAAAAGCTAAAATAAACATTAAAAATTCATTTAACCCCCACCCTTTATTATCTAATCTTTTCATATTTCACCTCTAAAATATATCTATATTACTTTCTAATTCTTTAAATCTATATAATTTTGCTGGTCTACCATTTTTAATATTATTTTTATCGCCAGTATCTTCTAAAATATCTAAATTAATCAATTTTTTTCTAAAATTTCTTCTGTCTAATTTTTTAGCAAGTATCTCTTCAAATATCGCTTGTAATTCAGGCATTGTAAAATCACTTGGAAATAGTTTTTTTAATAATTCGACATTTGTTAATTCTTTTCTTAAATAATGGATAGTATCTTTTAGAATATCGCCATGATCATATACCATCTTTGGTAGCTCATTTATTGGAAACCAAGCTGATTCAAAATTTCTTTTGTGTTTTTTTAATAACAGTGTTTGATTATCAACTAACCCAATTAAAGAATTACCTAATATTCTATCATTAGGAAGTCTATCTATTTTACTAAAAACATTGCATTGTTTTAAATATATATTATCTATGCCTGCCATCTCATTAATTGTGTATTTAGCGCATTCTTCAATTGTCTCTGTAGTCATAAGTAGATTACTTGGAAGCATCCAATATCCCTTGAATGGTTCTTCTTCTTTTCTAAATAAGAGAACATTTAATTTTCCTTTAGAAATTGTAAATAAATTAACTAAAACTTCAATTTGATTAATATATCTATTGTCCATTTTTTCACCCGTTTCACATTTAATTATAGTAATTTTTACACAAAATGTCAATTAAAAAGAGAGTTTAAAACTCTCTTAGTTCATCAATTCTTCTTCTAATACTTCTAATGGTTCACTATCTATCATACTTTTCTCTAATTCATAAGTACAATCACGATATTCTCTAGCACCTGTTCCAGCTGGAATAAGTTTACCAATAATAACGTTTTCTTTTAGACCATTTAAATGATCTACTTTACCATGAATTGCAGCATCAGTTAAGATTCTTGTAGTTTCTTGGAATGATGCAGCAGATAAGAATGAATCAGTTTCAAGTGAAGCTTTAGTTATACCTAGAAGTACTGGTTTACCTGTAGCAGGTACTTTTCCGTTTAGAATCAATTCTTTATTAACTTCTCTAAAATGATTTATATTAACCATTGTTCCTATTAAGAACTCAGAATCACCACTAGTTACAATCTTAATCTTAGAAATCATACGTTTAGCAATAACCTCAACGTGTTTATCAGAAATATCAACACCTTGAGAACGATAAACTTTTTGAATTTCAGATAAAATATATTGTTGAACTGTGATTGGATCTGTCACTACTAATAACTCTTTTGGACTAATAGCACCATGAGTAAGTCTTTGTCCTGATTTAACTTCATCACCTTTGTTAACAGCTAATTTAGCACCATAATTTGAAGTATGTTGTTTAACTTCAACATCATTTTTAACACTGATAATGAATTTACCATTTTCTTCAACTATTTCAGATACAATACCATTTATTTCAGATATAGTAGCTTTTCCTTTTGGATTTCTTGCTTCAAATAACTCTTGAACACGAGGTAAACCTTGTGTAATATCGTCTCCAGCAACACCACCTGAGTTAATTGTACGCATTGTAAGTTGGGTACCTGGTTCACCAATTGATTGAGCAGCCATAATACCTACAGCTTCACCTAATTCAACAATTGAACCAGTTGCTAAATTACGACCGTAACAATGTCTACAAACACCATTTTCACTCTTACAAGTAAGTAGTGTTCTGATTGATACTTTTGTTATTCCAGCATCTATTATCTTATCAGCAATAGCTTCTGTAATATATTCATTTTTATCAATAATTGTTTCTTTTGTTTCTGGATTGATAACTTTTTTATTAGTATATCTACCAACAATTCTATCTCTTAATGATTCGATAACTGTACCATCTGTATTATAGAATGTTTCAACTACAACACCTTCATCAGTACCACAATCTTCATATTTAACAATAATATCTTGTGATACATCAACTAAACGACGAGTTAAATATCCAGCATCGGCAGTTTTTAAGGCTGTATCAACGAAACCTTTTCTGATGGCATGGGTACCTGTAAAGAATTCAGATACACTAGCACCATCCATAAATGAAGATTTGATTGGGATTTCGTCTGGCTCACCAGTTGGTTTAGACATTAATCCACGCATACCTGCCATTTGGTTGTAGTTACTCATATTACCACGAGCACCTGAATCAATCATAATTGAAATCGGATTATCTTTATTTTCTTTAACAATATTTGAAAGTTCATCAGCAATTTGATTTTTAGCATCATTCCATGTACTAACAACTTTTTCATATCTTTCTCTATCAGTAATAAGACCACGTTTAAATTGTTTATTAATTTGTGCAACTTTATCAGAAGCACTATTTAAAATTTGTTCTTTATCTTGTGATGGAATAATATCTCCAATACCAATTGATATACCTGATAATGTAGATTCTTTAAATCCTAAATCTTTCATCTTATCAAGCATAATTGAAGTTTCAGTTGTATGATATCTTTTATAAATTTGAGCAATTAATTTAGTTAATACTTTTTTACCAAAAGGTTTAACTAATTCCATTTCACTAATTGCTTCTTTTATATTTGTTCCCATTGGTAAGAAATACTTACTTGGAGTAATACCAGTAATATTTTCATCAGTACCTTCATTAATATATTGGAAACTGTCTGGGAATATTTCATTAAATTTTAATTTACCTACTGTAGTAACTAAATATTTTTTACATTGTTCTTCAGTAAATAACTTATGTTTAAATGATTTTGCAGGTATAGCAATTCTTGTATGTTGAGTAATTTCTCTTCTTTCATAAGCCATTAATGCTTCATTAGGATCTTTAAATACTCTACCTTCTCCTACTTCTCCTGCTTTTTCAATAGTAATATAATAGTTACCTAAAATCATATCTTGACCTGGAGTAACAATTGGATTACCATCTGATGGTTTTAAGATGTTGTTAGCACCTAACATAAGAATTCTTGCTTCTGCTTGAGCTTCTTTACTAATAGGTACGTGAACAGCCATTTGATCTCCATCGAAGTCGGCATTAAATGCTGCACAAACAAGTGGATGAAGTCTTATTGCTCTACCATCAATTAATTTAGGTTCAAATGCTTGAATACCTAATCTATGTAATGTTGGAGCACGGTTTAACATAACTGGATGTTCTTTTATTTTTTCTTCAACAATATCCCATACTCTAGGATCTTGATTTTCAATCATTCTTTTAGCAGCTTTAATATTAGTTGCTATTTCTTTAGAAACTAGCCCATTAATAACATAAGGTTTAAATAATTCAAGAGCCATTTCTTTTGGAATACCACATTCATACATTTTTAGAGTTGGACCTACAACGATAACTGAACGACCACTATAGTCAACACGTTTACCAAGTAAGTTTTGACGGAATCTACCTTGTTTACCTTTTAACATACTAGATAAAGATTTTAAAGGTCTATTTCCTGCTCCTGTGATATTTCTTCCACGTCTACCATTATCAAATAAAGCATCTACGGCTTCTTGAAGCATACGTTTTTCATTTTGAATAATTATTGATGGTGCACCTAATTCCATTAATTTTTTTAAACGATTATTTCTGTTGATAACACGTCTATATAAATCATTTAAATCAGATGTTGCAAATCTACCACCATCTAATTGAATCATTGGTCTAAGTTCTGGTGGAATAACTGGAAGAGCATCTAGTATCATCCACTCAGGTCTATTTCCTGATTCTAATAATGCATCTAATACATCTAATCTCTTAACTAATCTTACTCTTTTTTGACTAGCAGGATCTTTAATTTCTGCTATTTCTTTATTTATTTTAGCAACTTCTTCTTCTAAATTAACTTGAGTAAGTAATTCTTTAATAGCTTCAGCACCCATTCCTACTCTGAAACTATTTCCATATTTTTCATAATATGCTCTATATTCTTTATCACTTATTGTTTGTTTTTTCTCTAATGGTGCACTACCTGGATCTAAAACAACATAAGAAACAAAGTATAAAACTTCTTCTAGTTCTCTTGGTGACATATCAAGAACTAATCCCATTCTCGAAGGTACACCTTTAAAGAACCAAATATGTGAAACTGGTGTAGCAAGTTCGATGTGACCCATACGTTCACGACGAACTTTGCTTCTTGTTACTTCAACACCACATCTATCACAAACAATATTTTTATATCTTAATCTTTTATATTTACCACAACTACATTCAAAATCTTTAGTTGGCCCAAATATTTTTTCACAGAATAAACCATCTCTTTCAGGTTTTAAAGTACGATAGTTTATTGTTTCTGCTTTTTTTACTTCTCCATAAGACCAAGATCTAATTCTTTCAGGAGAGGCAATTGATATTTTTAATCCTTCAAAATTATTAACATCCATTAATCTTCAGCCCCTTCCATAGCTTCCAATTCTTCAATTGGAGCATCTTCTATATCATCTAAATCTTCAAATTCGTCTTCTTCTTCCTCAACAATTTCATCATCTACAGGTAAATCTTCTGTAGTTTCAAATTCATCTGTTGATAAGTAAGAATCTTCTTCTGATGCTTCTAATTCTTTTAAGTCAACAAAGTTTCCTTCTTTATTTAAAACTGTTATATCAAGTCCTAAAGCTTGGAATTCTTTAGTCAATACTCTAAAGCTTTCTGGAATACCAGATGCTGGAATTGGAGTACCTTTAACTAAAGCTTCATAAACTCTAACACGACCTACAACATCATCAGATTTAATTGTAATCATTTCTTGTAGTACGTGAGCAGCACCATATGCATATAATGCCCAAACTTCCATTTCTCCGAATCTTTGTCCACCAAATTGTGCTTTACCACCAAGTGGTTGTTGTGTTACTAATGAGTATGGACCAGTTGATCTAGCATGTAATTTATCATCAACCATATGGTGAAGTTTAATCATATACATTACACCAACAGAAATTCTGTTATCAAATTTTTCACCAGTGCGTCCATCATATAACCAACTCTTACCATCTTCTTCTAATCCAGCTTCTTTTAATGCATCAAGAATTTCTCCTCTTGTAGCACCATCAAATACTGGAGTAGCCATATAAATTCCTAATTGTTTAGCAGCCATACCTAAATGCATTTCTAGGATTTGACCCAAATTCATACGAGATGGAACTCCAAGTGGGTTTAATAAGATGTCAATTGGTTCACCGTTTGGTAAGTAAGGCATATCTTCTTCAGGTAATACTAATGAGATAACACCTTTATTACCGTGACGTCCGGCCATCTTATCTCCAACTGTAATTTTTCTCTTTTGAGCAATATAAACTCTAACTATTTTAGAAACACCAGCTGGTAATTCATCACAATCTTCTTTAGTAAATACTTTAACATCGTGAACAATTCCAGCACCACCATTTGGAACTCTAAGTGAAGTATCTCTAACTTCTCTTGTTTTTTCTCCAAATATAGCGTGTAATAATTTTTCTTCACTAGTAAGTTCAGCCATTCCTTTAGGAGTTACTTTACCTACTAAAATATCATCATTTTTAACTTCTGTACCAATACGAATAATACCATTTTCGTCCAAGTTTTTACGAGCTTCTTCACTTATATTAGGAATATCTCTTGTAAATTCTTCAGGCCCTAATTTAGTATCACGACATTCGATTTGGTAATCTTCTATATGAATTGATGTAAATACATCATCTTTTACTAATCTTTCATTTAATATTACAGCATCTTCGTAGTTATAACCATTAAAGTTCATAAATGCTACTGTAACATTTTTACCTAAGGCCATTTCACCTTTTTCAGTTGATGGTCCATCAGCTATTATTTGTCCTGCTTTTACTTCATCACCAAGTCTTACGATTGGAACTTGATGATAACAAGTACCAGCGTTACTTCTTTCATATCCATTTAAGTAATATGTATCCATACCACCTAAAGTTTTAACTATTATTTTTCTAGCATCTACATAGTCAACTACACCATTTCCGTTTGCAATTACAACTGCACCAGAGTCTTTAGCAGCTACTCCTTCAACACCTGTTCCTACAAGTGGAGCTTCTGCTTGTAATAATGGGATTGCTTGACGTTGCATGTTGGCACCCATTAGAGCACGCTTACCATCATCGTGTTCCAAGAATGGAATACCTTGTGTTGATATTGATACTGCTTGTTGTGGAGAAACATCCATATAATCAACTTTGTTAGCATCTAACATCATATTCTCACCACGATATCTAACTGGAACTGTATCAGATACTATTCTACCATCTTTATCAATTTCTACAGCAGCTTGAGAAATATAATATTCTAATTCTTCATCAGCTGTCATATAAACAACTTCATCTGTTAATTTTCTATCTTTTATTTTACGATATGGAGTCATTATAAATCCATAATCATTAATTCTTGCATAACTTGCTAAAGAAGTTATAAGCCCAATGTTAGGTCCTTCTGGAGATTCAACTGGACATAATCTACCATAGTGTGATGGATTAACGTCACGTACTTCCATACCAGCACGATCTCTTGATAAACCACCAGGTCCTAGAGAAGATAATCTTCTTTTATTTGAAAGTTCAGCAATTGGGTTTGTTTGATCCATGAATTGAGACAATTGACTGCTACCAAAGAATTCTTTAATTGAAGCAGTAAGTGGTCTAATATTAATTAAAGTTTTAGGAGTAACTTCAGTTATTTCTTGAGTACTCATTCTATCTCTAATTACTCTTTCAATTCTTGAAATACCAATTCTAAATTGATTTTGTAATAATTCACCTACTTGACGAACACGTCTATTTGATAAGTGATCTATTTCATCAAATGAACCAATACCTTCCAATAAATTTAAATAATAAGATACTGATGCATAAATATCAGATATTGTTAATCTTTTTTCTTCAATTGTAGGATCATTACCAATAATACTTATAATTTTTTTAGAATCTCTTGGTGAATAAACTTTGATTATTTGAACTTTATTGTAAGAGTCTAATTCATTGTTAATTAAAACTTCTTTAATACCATATCCATTAGCTAAAATTGGTTTTAATTCTTCTAATACTTCTTTTGTAACATTAGTTCCTTTTTCGAATACTTTATCGCCATCTTTAATTGTTTCAGCTAAAGTTAAACCTAATAATCTATCTGTAACATTTAGTTTTCTATTAAATTTATATCTACCAACTTTTGATAAATCATATCTAAATGCATCAAAGAATCTAGTGATTAATTGGTTTTTAGCACTATCTAATGTAGATGGTTCACCTGGTCTTAATTTAGAATGAATATCAATTAATGATTCATCTGTATTTTTGTTTGTATCTTTTATAATTGTTTTTTCTAAATATTCATTTTCCCCAAATAAATCAACTATATCTTGATCATTTGATAGTCCTACTGCTCTAAGTAATGTAGTAACTGGAACTTTTCTTGTTCTATCAATTCTTACGTAGATTACATCTCTAGCATCTAATTCATATTCTAGCCAAGTACCTCTGTTTGGAATAATTTGACTAGTTATAACCAATCTACCATTTTTGTCTATTTCTTTTCCATAATAAGCAGATGGTGATCTTACTAATTGTGATACGATAACTCTTTCAGCCCCATTAATTATAAATGTACCACTTTCAGTCATAACAGGCATATCTCCTAAGTAAATTTCTTGTTCTTTTACTTCGCCTGTTTCTTGATTGAATAATCTAGCTTCTACTTTTAAAGGTGCTGCATAAGTTGCATATCTTTCCTTACATTCTTTAATTGAATATCTTGGTTTTTCAAAGAAATAATTACCAAATTCAAGTGTTAAATTACCTGTAAAACTTTCTACAGGAAAAATATCATCAAATACTTCTTTGATACCATTTTTCATAAATTCATCATATGATTTTTTTTGAATTTCCAATAAATTTTCTAATTCAATTGCATTTTTAGTTTTTGCATAACTTCTTCTTTCACGATAGTCTCCAAATTTTTTTACTTTATAAGCCACTATTTCACCCCTATGTACTAAATTTTAGGAAAACAATACGCAAAAAATCGCGCATACGTCAATATATGATTTTAACAAATTTATATCAATAAGTCAATGTATTAAAACCATTTTTACAATTTAATATCAATATAATTTATACAACATTCTTTCTTGCCAATTTCAAGATTCTTCTGTCTGTATGAATTATATTAATATCAACTTATATTTTTGTGTATGATACAAATTGGGATGCATCCAATAAAAATAAGTCTTATTTATAATACGACGAAAGCCCATACTAGTTTTTTAAGTACAGGCTAACATCATAACTATTAAATTATTTTAATTCGATAGTAGCTCCAGCTTCTTCGAATTTAGCTTTCATTTCATTAGCTTCATCAGTAGATACGTTTTCTTTAATAACTCCACCGTTATCAGCGATTGCTTTAGATTCACCTAATCCTAATCCAGTGATTTCTTTGATTAATTTGATAACAGCAAGTTTGTTAGCACCAGCACTAGCTAATACTACATTAACTGAGCTTGGTCCTTCTTCAACAGCAGCACCTGCTACTGGAGCAGCTACAGCTACTGCACTTGGATCTACACCAAATTCTTCTTTCATTGCATCTACTAATTCTTTAACTTCAAGAATAGTCATTTCTTTTAATCCACTAATAAATTCATCTTTTGTAAATTTTGCCATTTTATATTCCTCCTTTTAATTATTTTTCTAAATCTTGACTATATAAGTCTAAGCAAATTGATAAGTCGCGAACAACTCCCATAAGTCCACCTGCAAGCATTGTAAGTAATCCTTCTCTTGATGGAATTGAAGCAAGTTCGTTTAACATTTTTTCGTCAGCGACAGCCCCGTCAACTACACCAACTTTGATTTCTAATGCTTTATGTGTTTTTGCGAAATCAGCTAGTGCTTTAACAGGAGCAACTGCGTCAGTACCAAAAGCAATAGCTTTAGGTCCATTTAAATGTTCATCGATATTGATGTTCATTTTTTCTAATGCTCTTTTTGTAAGAGTGTTTTTGTAAACTTTGAATTCTGAACCAGACTCTCTCAATTTTCTTCTTAATTCATTTGTTTCAGTAACTGTAAGTCCACGATATTCAAATAAAATATATGAAGAAGAGTTTTGCATCTTGTCAACGATTTCATTAACAACTGATTCTTTCATTTCAATTATTTTTTGATTTGCCACTAGTTGCACCTCCTTAAGTTTTATTCCGTAAAAAATCCCTTACTTAATTACAGTAAGGGACCAAAGATCTTTATTATAAAGTCCTCGGTAGGTAATTAAGCCTTGTTTGCTCCTACTGTCTACGGTACATATTTTTTCACGAACAATCTAATTATAACACATCTTTAATTAGATGTCAAAGCTATTTGTATCAATTTTAATTCCTGGGCCCATTGTTGAAGATACAGCTACATTTAAAATGTATTTACCTTTAACAACTGATGGTTTAGTTTTAATTATTAATGATACAAAGGCATTTAAGTTTTCTAGTAATTTTTCAGCATCAAATGATACTTTACCAATAATAACGTGTAAATTACCATAACTATCTGTACGATATTCAACACGACCTTTTTTAACATCTTCTACTGCTGTTTTAGTATCCATTGTTACAGTTCCAGTTTTTGGATTTGGCATTAATCCTTTTGGTCCTAATACTCTACCTATTTTACCTAAAGCAGGCATCATATCTGGAGTAGCAATCATTGTATCAAAATCGAACCAATTTTCTTTTTCGATTTTTTCAATCATATCTACATCTCCAACATAATCAGCTCCAGCTTCTTTAGCAGCTTTAGCAGCTTCTCCTTTTGCTATAACTAATACTTTTTTAGTTTTTCCAGTTCCATTAGGAAGAACAATAGCTCCTCTTAATTGTTGATCAGCTTTTTTAGTATCAAGATTTAATCTTAAAGCTAATTCAACTGATGCATCAAAACTAGATATTGATGTTTCTTTTACTAAAGCAATAGCTTCTTCTTTAGTATATGCTTTACCTTTTTCAATTTTTGATAAAGCTTCTACATATTTTTTACCTTTTTTCATTTTTATACCTCCTTGTGGTTTAATAGCGGATTTTATTCCTCCCACATAGTTTTACCTATATGAATTAGTCTTCTACTTTAACGCCCATATTTTGAGCTGTTCCAGCTACTTGTTTCATAGCTGATTCAATATCATAAGCATTTAAGTCTGGTAATTTAATTTCTGCAATTTCTCTTAATTGGTCTTTAGTTAAAGTTGCTACTGTTTCATTAGATCCTTTAACTGCACCTTTTTTAATTCCAGTAACTTTCTTAATTAAGAAAGATGTTGGTGGAGTTTTAATTACGAAATCGAATGTTCTGTCTTCATAAACAGTTAATTCAACTGGTAATATATCTCCCATTTTATCTTTTGTAGCATCGTTGTATTTTGTACAGAATTCTTGAATATTAATTCCTAATGGTCCTACAACTGTTCCAACTGGTGGAGCTGGTGTAGCTTTTCCTGCAGCGATTGCTAACTTAACAACTCTTGTAATATTTTTTGCCACGAAAAACACCTCCTATTATACTTTTTTTCGCGAGCGGTCCAAATGATATCCGCTTTAACTCATATCTCCCGCTTTCATCTATATTAATTTAAAATATAGCTAATTTAATATAACACATTTTATCTATTTTGTAAACTATTTAATTAATTTCTTTGAGTTATTTTTTTCTTTTTTTACCAATGTTATTTGAACATCTTTATTTTCTAAAAATGAATTAACTGTAACATTATATAAATAATTCAAATAAATTAGTTCATCGACATTCAAATTATATTTGATTTCAATGGTAATTTGATTATCCCAAATTTTTTCTTCATTTATTAATTCACATAACTTAATTATGTTTAATTCTTCTGAAAATAAACATTCAAGAGCAATTATTCTACTTTTATACTTTTTAATTGCTAAAGAATATAGTTTCTTATCTTCTTTAATTTCATAAAAAATATCTCTCATATCAGTAATATCTTGATATGTTATCTTTTCTTCTTTTGGTTTAATAATATTATCCATATCTTTTATAAAATATTCTAATTTTTCACTTGTATTATCATTTAAATATTTTTTATTTAATAATTTTGATAATTCATTTAATTTTAATTGTATTTCTTTTTCCCCCACTATGAACACTTCCTTAATTTACTTTTTCAATTTGTGATAAATTAATTTCAACTATTGTTTCTTGACCGAATAAATCAATTGCTATTTCTAATTCTTGTGTTTCTATATTAATTTTCTTAACTTTTCCAAACATATTAGCAAATGGTCCAGAAATAACTTTAACTTGATCATCTACTTTTAAGTCATTTCCTATTTCTAATCTACTCATACCCATAGATCCTAAAATTTTATCTACTTCTTGAGGAGATAATGGAAATGGTTTTGCTCCTTTACCACTTGATCCAATAAATCCTGTTACACCTGGAGTATTTCTTACAATGAACCAAGCTTCATCATTCATTACCATTTCTACCAATATATAACCTGGGAACATTTTTTTTACTTTTTTCTTTTCTTTTCCGTCTTTTATTTCAACTTCTTCTTGTTCCGGAACTACTACTCTATAAATGTAATCTTCCATTCCCATTGTACTAGCACGCATTTCTAGTTTTTCTTTTACTTTGTTTTCATGACCTGAATAGGTATTAACTACATACCACTCTTTTTCCATATTTTCCTCCTATTTTATAATCATCTTAATACCTGTTAGTATTAAGTCTAAGCTTGCAAAAAATAATGCAAATATAAGTACACATGATAGTGTTGCTACTGAATATGCAATAATTGTTTTTTTGTCAGGCCATTTTACTTTAGTCATTTCTTTTTTTACACTTACTAAAAATCTAGCTATTTTTTTCATTTCACACCTTCTTTAAAATATATGATTTTTTTCAAAATAAAAACACCTTTTCGTGTCTAAATAAATATTATCATATTGTATTTAAAAAGTCAATACAAGTAATTTATAATATAAAAAAGAACCAAAGTAGCACTACCCTGGTTCAAGTGTATTAATTTAATAATACAGTATATTATATGTAATTAATAAATATAATTATTATATAATTGATTATTTTGTCAATAAATGTTACAATTAGTTAGGTGATTATATGAAAAAAGAATCTATTCCTAATATCTTAACTATGACGAGAATTATATTAACTCCAGTCATAATTATACTAGGTTTATTAAATAAAACTAATTTAGTAATTATATTTGCCATCATATGTGCATTAACTGATATGCTTGATGGTAAATTAGCCCGTAAATGGAATGTTGTTTCAAAAAAAGGCGCTAAATTAGATACAATTGCTGATAAAGTATTCGGAATTGGTATAGTTATTAGTTTAATAAGAAAAAAACACTTACTAATATACATATTAGTGTTAGAAATTATTATTGCTATAACTAATCTATATTACTATTATTCAACTAATAAAGTGGAATCATTAATGATTGGAAAAATCAAAACTACATTTTTATTTTGTGGAATAATTGCTTGTATGTTAAGTTTATATTTTAAGATAGCAACTAATTTAACAAATGGATTCATATATGCCACTATAAATTTACAGTTATTATGTTTAATTCATTATTTTATTAATTTTTTAGATAATAAAACACCAATTACAGTTGAAGATAATTTAACACATCAAAAAATTATGAATGAAGAAATTGAAAAAACAATTGAAATTAATAACTTAACTGATTTGATAGAAAGATATAATGAAAATAATATTCAAAAATAGATTCAAAATTGAATCTATTTTTTTGGTTCTCTATTAGTTTGTTTTGATAATCTTTTAATTTTAAAATCACTATATTTTAATCTATCTGATAATCCTAGTAAATGAGTTTTAATTTTTTTTAATGTCATTTTATCTTGTTTATTCAAATATACTTTTTCTATTTTATAATTAATATCATCATTAGAATAAATCGGAACTATATAATTAACAGTAACAACATATGATGCATTTTTAATATCATATGTATTTTTAACTATTCTATTAGTTCTACTAATTGTATACTCATCCATATTAATTGCTTTTTTGTCAAAAAATTCTTCTGATTGTTTTTGAACATCACCATCAGTTAATATTTTAGTTCCAAATATTTTTTCAGAAAATTCATCCCAAACATCTCTGATGCCTGTAAATGTTTCTAATTTAATATTCAAGTTGTACTCACCTCCAAGTTTAATTAACCATATTAATAAATTGTTCCATTGTAATACTACTATAAATTGGATAACGAGGAATATAATATCTATTACTATTTCTAGTAGCATTAACATTTCCTCCACCAAATGCTACTTGTACTCCTAAATTTTTAAGGACTTCTGTTGAATTAGCATTATGAACATAAAATGGATAACAAAATGAATTATAACTTCCCACTATATCAAATGATTTTTTTAAGTCATCATATAATTCATTATAACTTAAACAATTAATATTTTGACTTCCACAAGCACCAACTTTATGAATGTCATACCCATGTGATTCAATATCTAAATTCTTTGATTGATAGTTTTTAGGATCCCACCAAGCAGTTATTAAGAATAATGTGGCATTTAAATCATATTTTTCTAGTAAAGGAATTAGTTTATTACCATTTATGGTACTAGTTCCCATTGCTCCATCATCTACTGTTATTAAAACACTTTTAGTTGGGATTTCTATTTTTCCATTATACCAATCTACAAATTCTTGCATTGTTAATGTTTTGAAATTATTATCCTTCAAATACTTAAGATGTTCTTCAAATTTAGCAGTATCTAAACATATTGTTTCATTACATACTTCTCCATTTTTATCATAGAAGAAATGGTAATTCAGAACTGGTACTGCAACTTCACTAGAGTAAACATATTTAATAATTTTTTCTTTGTTAAGCATTTTCTTTAAGGTATCAATTGTTATATTGTCAACTTCATAAGAATTAAGATTTTCTTTAGTGCTTACCTCATCATTCTTATTTATTTCAAACTCTATTTTGTTAACAATCAAGTTATATTTTTTGAATAATTCATCATCTTTATCACTAACTAATAAAATAGTATTATTGGATAATTCAATTTCATTATTTTTCCACATTCTATAAGTTTCGTTATTTATCATTTTATAACTACTAATATATTTAAGTTGTTCTTCATCATAATTAATTAAATTTAATATTACTATAGAATCTGCATATTCACCATTTTTTACTTCTTTTTCTTCTTTTACATATTTTTGATCAATTTTAAATAATTGATTATTGAATTTAATATAATTTCCATCTTTTTTAAGATAAATATTAAATTCTTTTTGCTCGTTTATTTTAATATTATCTAATTCAAATTTATCAGTTGTTACAATATTACTATTAAAAGGTAAATAATCAATATTTTTGATTTTTTCATTTACTTGTTTTATATTTTCATAGTATATATAATATTCCTCATCTAATAATTTATAATAATCATTTTTATAATTAGTTTTTTCCAAATATAGTTTAGAATTTTCACCTATTTCTCCTATTTCAATATATTCATCTTTAGTTTTTTTATAAAGCTTGATTTTTTTAGTTGTTTTTATAACCTCACTATAATTATTTTTCTTTGTTTTAATTATATTATCAACTCTTACTTTATCGCATACTAAATATGTACCTGCTAAAAGAATAATAATTAATAAAACAACTAAAATTGGAATTATCTTTTTTTTCATTTTATCACCACACCCATTATAGAATATTTAAAAATTTATATCAATAAAAAATGAAATTATTGTGAAAATAATTGTTATTATTTTTTTATTATGCTATTATTTATTTGTCAATTTAATTTGACAAATCTTTTTTAAGATTACTTCTTTTCTATAAAGCACTTTGTGCTTTATTTTTTTAAAATCCTCCTTTAAAAGGAGGATTTTGTTATTCCATCATATCTTCTAGCGTATCTTTTGCTTTTCTCTTAGTACTTTTCATTACCTTGTTCATTTCTTTCATAAGAGGTTTCTTATACTTTTGATATGCTAAAACAGCCCCAGCACCTAAACCCATAAGTGCTATATTTTTACCTAACTTCATAAAATCACCTTCTTGCTAAAAAATATGATACCGTATATAAAAAAATCTATATACATTAATATTTTATAGATTTTATAAAGTTTTATACATATTTTCTAATTTTTCTTTCAAATTTGTTTTTCTAACAATTTCACTATTGTTATGAATTCCTGTTAAAAAAGCATTAACATTGCCTAAAATTATTAATTTATTTTTAGCTCTCGTAATTCCTGTATATATTAATTTTTTATATAACATACGGTAGTATTCATTACATATTGGCATTAAAACGAATTCGAATTCACTTCCTTGTGATTTATGAATACTAATAGCATATCCGTGTTTTATATTTGAAAAGTCTTTTGGTAAATATTTTACTTCATTACCATCATAATCAATATATATTTCATTTTTTTTAGAATCAGATTCAGAAGCTGGAATGATTTTTTTTATTATTCCAATGTCTCCATTAAATACATTACAATCTGCCATATTAACTAATTGTAATATTTTATCATTTTCTCTAAATATTGTTGTTCCACTTTTTATTTCTTTCAAATTATCATTTTTAGGATTAAATATATCTTGTAATTCTTTATTTAGATTATCAATTCCATTTATTCCTGCATACATTGGAACCAATATTTGAAAATTCTTATAGTTATATCCCTTTTCTAATATTTGTTTAGTTAAGTTTTTAACATTCATTAGAATATTGTTACATTCCAAAAATTTAAAATCGCTTTTTTCTTCCAAAAATTCATTTGTTACTTCATTATTTTTTATGTCTTGGGCTAATTTAGAAATGTATGATTTTTCATTTTGACGATATAATAATTCTAATTCTATTGTTTCTATTGTTTTACTTTCTATTAAATCTTTTAATATTTGACCGGGACCAACACTTGGTAATTGATTATAATCTCCTACTAAGACTAATTTAATATTATCAGTTAATCCTCTAAAAAGACTTGCTAAAAGATTTGTATCAATCATACTTACTTCATCAACAATTATTAACTTTTCAGTATTAGGATTAGTTATATCTACACCAAAACTATTTGTTTCTTTATTCCATTTTAAATATCTATGAATCGTTGTTGCCGGAAAAACACATGATTCACTCATTCTTTTGCTTGCTCTACCTGTTGGTGCGAGTAATGCTATTTTTTTTAATGCTTCATCACCTGTATATTCATTTAATGTTATAAAGGTATCTACTATTGCTTTAATTATAGTTGTCTTTCCAGTTCCTGGTCCACCTGTTATTATTAGTATATTATTTTCTAATGATTTTATTATTGATTCTTTTTGTTTTTCATCATATTCTATTTTATTAAATTCTTCTAATTTTTTTAATATTTTATCAATATTTTTATAACTATCTTTTTGTTTTTTTAATAGATATTTTATTTTATTTACTATTGTCTTTTCATCATTATAGATATCTTTTAAATAATATTTTTCATCTTCTAATACTATTTTTCCTTCAAATCTTAGTTCATCTAAATATAAGCCAAAATTTTCTATTTCTTGATTTACATATTTTATAGTACTATCTTTTATTTCATCATAGTATAAATAAGTATCACCGTTTTTAAATGTTAAATTTTTAAATATATAAATTATACAAGCTTTAATTCTTCTTGAATCTAGTAAATCATAGTTTAATTTTTTGCCAATTTCATCTACTTTAGTGAAATTAATTTCCATTATGTCATCAATTAATGTATAAATATTATTTTCTAATGTTAATACAGTATCGCTTTTATATTTATTATAGATTGCTAAAGAATCACGCATATTAAATCCTAGTTCTGTTAAATAAACTATTGTTTCGTGGCTTTCTTCATATTTTGTTAATGTATTATAAATTACATCTATTTTTTTATTGTTTATTTTAGGGACTTTTTTTAAATTTTCTTTGTCTTCCAAAATTAAATTAAGGGTATTTTCTCCTAATGTTTTGACTATAGATTCTGCTAATTTAACTCCAACTCCTTTAAATAAATCACTACTTAAAAATTCAATTATTCCGTCTTTATCATTTGGTAATATTTTTTCGTATTCATTTACAACATATTGAATTCCATATTTAGGGTGATCTATTAATTCGCCATATAGTATATATGTATCTTTTTCATTTAATTCAGCAAAGTAACCTGTAAATGTTAATGTATCATTTACAAAATCAGTTATGTCTGGATCATTTGTTTCTGTAATTTTCATTATTCCTATTTTATAGCCATTAGAAGATTCAAATACACTTCTAATGTAGTTTCCTTTTATATAATTTTTCATTATATCACCTATTCAATTATACCATAGTTTATCAAAAATAAAATATTATTTTAAAAAAAATACGAATATTTTTTCGTATTATCTTTCTATCCATTCTATTAATTGTTCTTTAGGTAAAAATCCTACATTTTTTTCTATTTCTTTTCCGTTTTTAAATTTTATTAATGTAGGAACTGACATAACACCAAATTCTTTAGCAATTTCGCTACATTCATCAACGTCCACTTTTACTATTTTATAATTATTTTTTATTTCTTCTAACACTGTTCCTAACATTCTACATGGCCCACACCATGTAGCAAAAAAATCTACTATTACTAATTCATCATTAATTAATTCTTTAAAGTTATCATTATTACAATGTATTAATGCCATAATTATGCCTCCTTATATTTTTTAATTATTTCATCTGCATTTTTAATTTTTAATTTATCTTTTTTTACTAATGTTTCAACTGCATCTACATCAATTACATCATACTTTAAGAATAGTTCTAATGTTTCTCTATTGAATTCATTTGAATTATCTTCTTTTTCATATTTTTCTTTTAAATCTGAAAATTCATCTATAACTTTTACACTTTTATCAACCATTTGTGACAATATTGGTGTATTATTTAATATTTTATCTTGATATTTTGAATTTATACTAAAATCAAATATTGGTAAGTTTAAAATGTATAAAACAATAAATACAAAGATAAAATTTTCAATCATTCCTACTAGTGCGCCACCTATTTTTGACGGAATACTAAGTACTACTGTTAATTTCAATAAGAATTCAAATATTTTTGTTACTTTCAATAATAATTTTAAAAGGATTGCTAGAATAGAAAGAACTAATATAAACGCTATTAATTCATAAACGAATATATTTAATACTGGTAAACCTTTTAATAATCCTCCAAAATCAAAGAAAGGTAAATTTTCATACATAAATTTTGAAACTGGATTTTTTAGAATAAAAGCTAATACTATTACTAATATTATTCCAATTGTACTCACTAATTGAGTTGTTAATCCTCTTTTAAATCCAACAACTGCCCCCATTAAAATTGCTAAAATTATAATTACATCTGCTATAGACATTTTATCATTCCCTTCTATTTAAATTATATTATAAATTTTAAAAAAAATAAAGTTTTAATAAATCAGAATATATGCAAGGTTTAAAAAATTGTTTTTATTACTTTATTCGTCCCAGTTATTAATTCTTCTATTTCTTCTTTTGATGGTTCCCTTTGTTTTTTATGATCACAAAGGTTTCTTATATCTCCAAGATGTTGAATAAATCTCCAATTAATTACGTAACTACCACCTATATTATTTCTTCTATTAAGTCAGAAACACTTTTATGTTCCTTTATGGCGACCCTTTTTAATTCATCTACTGAATTAACCATAGCATATCCATTAAAATCTTTAACCATTTCTATATCACTATAACCATCGCCAATTGTATAAACATTTTCTTGTAATATATTTAATTTACCAAGTAATAACTTTATAGCATTTGACTTATTTGTTTTATTTGAAATTATTTCTAATGAATTTTCAGTAACATAATAAGAATTAATATAATCTTGATATTTATTATTTATTATTTCGTTAATAACTATTGCTTCTTCTTTTGAATTATATCTAACATTTATCTTTGTTAGATCATCATGTTCAAAGTCAACCCTACTTTCTAATTTACTACAACAAAAACCCTTTATTGATTTTTCTAATTGCAAATCTTCCTTTATATTATTTATTATTTTATTGTCTATAGAAAAGTTTGCAAATACATTATCGTTTTTATCTAATATTGTTGCGCCATGATTAATAATTACATAATCATATTTAAAATTATACATATCTACTTTATTATGAAAATCCATATAACTTCTACCAGTAGCAATTATAAAAATATTACCATCTTTTCTAAATTTATCAACTGCTTTTTTATTAATTTCAATATCTTCATCATTTAAATAAAAAGTTTGATCATAATCACTTATTAATAATTTAATTTTATTATTTAATTCCTTGCTCATATTTATTTCCTCCTATCTTCTTTTAATAATTCTATATAATTATTAATCTTTATATATTCTAAAATAGGAAATCTAATCCTTTCAAAAACCTACTTAAAACTTTACTAAATTTATTTTTTTTCTTTTATACTCTTTTATTTTATTACTCATATCCCAATTATAACATAAGAATTATAGATTTATAACAATTACTATTTAAAATTCTTCAAAATATTTACATACACTAATTAATATGTTGATTTACAAATATGTTTATAAATTAGCAAAATAAAACTACTTCCAATTTAATTTGATAGTAGTTTTTATATTATTTCGAAAAATTCGAGTATCAATCAATCTAGTGCGTCAGTTATAGACATTTAGAAATTTTTTTAAAAAATTAATTTCTATAAGAATTAAACACAAAACTTATTAAATATACTTATTTTTTGTTAAAATATAATTTAAAATACTCGCCTTTTAATTTTACTAAATCTTTATGAGTTCCACATTCTTTAATAATTCCATCTTGTAAATAAAAAATTAAGTCTGCATCCTTTATTGTGTTTAATCTATGTGCAATAACAAATGAAATCTTATTTTCTAAAACTCTTTTATTAGCTATCATTACTTTTTTTTCAAATTCCAAATCTAAATTTGATGTCACTTCATCAAGAATTATAACATCAGTTTTTCTTAAAATTTCTCTTGAAAAATTTAACAATTGTTTTTCACCATATGACAATAAATCTGAATATATATCAATTAATGTATTATAACCATTAGGTAATGATTTAATTTTTTCATCTAGTCCTATTTCAGTACAAACTTTTTCTATTTGTTCATTTGTTACATCATCATTTCCAAATTTTAGATTATCATATATACTCATATTAAATATTATTGGATCTTGAAAAACATAACCTATTCTACTTCTTAAATCACTCAAAGAATACTCATTGTAATCAATACCATTAATTAAAATATTTCCACTAGTCAGTTCATAAAATCGCGGAATTAAATTTACTAAACTTGTTTTCCCAGCACCACTAAACTAATTATACACCATAAAATTAATAATACTATTTATTTTCTATCAAAACTTTATTATTATCATTTATTCTTTCTTGTAATAATTCTAATTCTTTAATACCATTATTATTTTTTAATATTTCCATTTGATTTCTAGCAGAATTATTTAAACTAATTAATCTTTCACTCTGTGATATACCTAATTTTATAAACTCTGCATTTGTATTTTCTAAATTATTTAATATTACTAAATGTAATAAATCTGTATAGTCTCTAATATTTCCTTTTTTAGCAAGTTCTGGATTTTCTTGTCTCCATTCTTTAGCAGTCATTCCAAATAATGCTACATTTAATACATCAGCTTCTTCAGCATATACAAATCTTTTTTGTTCTTCTGTTAGTATAGGAACTATATAATTTTTAACTGCATCTGTATGAACTACATAATTTACTTTTGATAAAACCCTGTTAGCATGCCATTCTAATTTTTGTTGGTATGCTTCATTTTTCTTTAATCTTTCAAATTCTTTTATTAAATAAAGTTTAAATTCTGGACTTAACCAACTAGCAAATTCAAATGCTATATCAGGATGAGCAAATGTTCCAACACTATATTTTCCTGCGCTTGGAACAATACCTATTGCATTAAATTTCTCTTTCCATCTCTTTGGAGTCATAGTGAATCTATTGTATGGTGCTTCTTCAGTTTTAATTACGTGAAATTCCACGGAATTAAAATTTTCATTATTTATTTGTTCCCACAAACCATAATAATCAAATGAATTTTTATTAGACATCCAATTTCTAATTACGCCTGATGGATCTTCTGGATTTTGATATTTTGCTAAATCAGTAAGTGATATATAATCAACATCTCCAATTCTCATTATTCCTATTTTATTATCTATAACATTTATTTCAGTTTTTACTAAGTCTTTTGCCATATTTTTGCTCCTTTCTAAATAGTCAGGCAAGTCTGACTAACCGTTTTCCTATATCAATTTTACCATAAAATTCAGTTAATTATCTTTCCTTTTTAGATAGATTTCTAAATCTTTTTGTTTTATTTTGTCATTATAGCCATTCATAAAGACTTCTTTGCATTCTTCTAGATTAAGTAATCATTTCCTTTAACTTTTAAAATATGAGGTTTTACATAGGCAACATTGGTATTTTTAATTGACTTAATATTACCTAGTATAAATTCATATTTAACACAAGCAAACCGACTTTCTATTAAGTTCATCACTTATTTTTAAGTTTTTAGTTTCTATCTCAAACATAATCGTTACTCATCCTTTCGATTTAAGTAAAAAAAACTAACATTTCTGTTAGCAATCTATTACTAAAACTCAGGACATGTCCAAGTATCAATCAATCTGATGCCCTCTAAGGAAAGAAGCAGAACAACTCTTCGAACAAAAGAAAAAGTTAGTAATAAAATTAACTGATACGAGTATAGCATAAAAATATAAATTATAAAATACTTAACTAGTAAATATACTCAAAATATGGTATAATCAAACAGAAAATGGAGGTACAAAAATGAAGTATTTATTAGCAACCACAAACAAAGCCAAGATTAGATATTATGGAACAAAATTAAAAGAAAAAGGATTAGATATCGTAACCTTAAACGATTTAAATATTGAAGCAGATGTTGATGAAACAGGTAAAAATCCTATTGAAAATGCTATTATAAAAGCTACTGAATATAATAATTTAAGTAATATGACAACAATTGCTTTAGATGAAGGATTATTTTTAGATGATGTGCCAGATGAAATACAACCTGGTACTCATGTAAGAAGAGTAAATGGAAAAAGATTAAATGATGATGAAATGATAGATTATTATACTTCTTTAGTAAATCAATATGGTGCCAATGGAAAACTACGTGGTTATTTTCTAAAAGGTGTAGCTATTGTTAATGGTGATGATACATTTACTTTTGAATATAAAGCAAATCGTGAATTTACTAATAGGAAAAGTGAAATAATAGATGAAGGTTACCCTTTAGCTTCCATTCAAATAATAGAGTCAGTTGGTAAGTTTAAATCTGAATTAACTGAAGAAGAAGAGAAAAACACTATGGATGTAGAACAAAAAGATATTTTTGATTTTATATTAAATACAATAACTTCAATGGAACAAAATAAAGATAAAAAGCTAACAAAGGAGTTGTGTATGACTTTAGGTGATTTAACTAAAGAGTATGATAAATTGCAACAAAAGTATGGAGCTAAAGAATTAGATTCTATCTATAATGGTGGATGTGATAAAAACCCTGATATTTGCTTTGTATTTATGAATCCAACAAAAAAAAATATTGCATCTTCCAAGAATTGGAAAGGATTAAAATCTCCTTGGATAGGAACTAAAAACATTTGGAATTTGTTTTATTCACTCGGAATGCTTGATGAAGATATATATAATAAAATTAAAAATATTAAAGGTACTGATTGGACTGAAGAGTTTGCAAGCATTGTATATGAAAATGTAAAAAAACACAAATATTTTATAACTAATTTAGGAAAGTGCACACAAATAGATGCAAGACCATTACCAGATAGTGTTTACAAAGAATACCTACATTTATTAGAAAAAGAAATTGAGATTATTAATCCAAAAGTAATAGTATTATTTGGTAATCAAGTTAGTTCGATTGTACTAAATGAAAAAATATCTGTTTCTCAATGTAGAAAAAAACAATTTGAAAAAATTATTAATAATAAAAAATATAAATGTTATTCAGTTTTTTATCCAGTAGGAAATGGAAGATTTAATATAGGAAAATCCATAGAAGACATATTATATATAAAGAATAGTTTATTTAATAAGGTAACTGATTAAAAATATATAATATTTATTATACATGCATAATGATTATGTCAATTTGTAAGTGTGTTTCTAAATTATCAAAATAAAACTACTTTCAATTTAATTTTGAGAGTAGTTTTTATGTTATCTCGAAAAAATTCGAGTAACTATCAATCTGGTGCCCTAAGGAAAGAAGTAGAACAACCAACAAAAAATTATAGTTAATTATAAAAATAGTTATAATATTCATATAAAAAATCAAGATTCTGTTTTACATATAAAATATTATCATCTATTAATTGTTTTAATATCTTACTAGCAGAATATTCATCTTTATCTTTTAATAACGAAATTTTTGAACTATCAATCACCTTATTAGAGTATGTATGCATATTCCAATACTCCATTTTTTTATCCTTTAAATCACTTACGCTAGGATATAACAACTTTAAAAAGCTCTCATAATAAGTCTCCTTTACTTCATCTAAATCATTGTAGTCAAAATCTACATTTTCCTCTAAATCTAAAATCAAAAAAACACTATTATCTAAGATATTTTTAAGTTGATTAAATACTTTTATGCGTTTATTTTTACTTTTTAAAAATTTACTAACAACATAATTAGGAATACATTTAATACATAATGGCATTCTCATATAAAAAGTTCCCAAACAATAAATTTGATTACTTATTCCAAATTTTGATGTTAACCACCTTAGCCAAACATCCATAAGAGTTAATATTCCAGTTCCTCCTTGAGAAAAAAATACCTTTTTACTTTTCTCTACATATAAAGAATTTTTCCCTATTCTTGGCTCTAAACCGTTTTTTATAATAGTATTTAAATTGTTTTTATTAGTATAGTGAAAAAAAGTTTTATTTATATTAATTTGAGAAATATCTTTTATATTAATATTATTTGTCATATTACCACCAAACTTCTAATTGTAATTAATACTATTGGCATCAATTAATATTGGTGTCAATTTGCAAGTATGTTTCTAAATTGAAAAAATGAATTTAATCTACACAAATATTCTAGCATAAATTTAATCATTTTAAAACCCGAACAATAAAAGTGTTCGAGTTTACTATCAATCTGGTGCCCTAAAGAAAGAAGTAAAACAACTTCTAGAACAAAAGAAAGAGTTAGTAATAATTATTAACTAACTATAGTATTCATATTTTTTTAGTTTTTACTAATGAATTTTTACTATGATTTTTATTATATTCTGATTCAACTTCGTCTGCATCACATCTAAGGTAGCAGGCAGCCTGTCTATAATCACCATAACATTTGCCGCTTTTTTCTTCTAATTCATTTGCCAAACTCTCTAATTTCTCACCTTTTTCAAATAAATATAATGCTCTTAAAGAATTAAATCCTCTCATATTTCTATTATGTCTCATTGCCTCTTCTAAATATTGTTTAATATATGCTGGTCTTTCTACTTCTTCTATTGCATAGTCATTTGCCTTTGTTTCAGGGACATTTACACCTAATAATATTTCAAACCATGCAGCTACTATATGTCTATGACAAAATTCAGCATTTGATTCATAACATAATAATACTGAATAATCTAATTCCCTATAAACTTGTTCTGGATCTAACTTTGATAATACCTGATTCCAATATTCTTGAACATAATATCTATTATTTTCTTCATCAGAAACTTTTCCAATATTATCATGCCATGTTTTCCAAAAAGAAAGTTTTGGTGCTAACCCGGGATAGCATCTTCCTTGGTAATTTGCATCTTTTCCACGATTGCCAGAAATAGAGTATGTAATATACTTATCTGATTGCCAATTATTATAACTACTTGTACTAATCATATTTTTCCTCCTTTTGACTCACTATTATATCACAACTTATTTAAAATTGAACCACTAACTGTAATTCCGCATGCTAATTGATTATGTCAATTTGCAAGTATGTTTCTAAATTGAAAAAATGAATTTAATCTACACAAATATTTTAGCATAAATTTAATCATTTTAAAACTCGAACTTTTATAGTTCGAGTTTAGTATCAATATGGTGCCAATTATAAGAATCGAACTTATCTCTAATCATTACGAGGGATTTGTTTTACCACTAAACT
This sequence comes from uncultured Bacilli bacterium, assembly GCA_934119965.1. Lineage (GTDB taxonomy): Bacteria > Bacillota_I > Bacilli_A > RF39 > UBA660 > CAJOJO01. The sequence goes on along the minus strand of CAKOTA010000006.1, from coordinate 16,803 downwards.
AAATTGGCTTTTAAAAAAATCAATAATTAATATTGATTTAATATTTAATATGGTGATCCGTATGAGGTTCGAACTCATGAATATTGCCTTGAGAGGGCAACGTGTTAAACCACTTCACCAACGGACCAGCAATTTAATTATAACACATAAAAAAACTATTTTTCAATAGTTATCTCACCACTAAATTCATATTTATAATCATTTATTAATTTATCTATACTTTTATCTAATTTAGCAACACTAAAAACTACATCATTAATCTGATATTCATTAACCAAATAATCAATCTTATTACAAAGATTTTTAAAATCTTTCTTATTTGCCTTTCCATCTAAATTAACATATAACTTATCACTATTGTAAATTAGATTACTTTTCATAATATCACCTATCCTACTATAACACATTAAAAACATAAAAAAAATCACTTCGACAAAACTAGAAATAATCTTTTAAAATAAGACAAACTATGGTATAATCAACACATAGGGTGATGTTATGAAAATAATAAGTATTTTTGTTGGAAAATTAGTAATAATAGCTGGTAATATTTTAAAAAGAGGAAGTGTTCTACCAGGTTATATAGCACTAAAACTAAATAAAAACCTATTAAGTCAATTTGAATTACCAAAAAAAATAATAGCTGTAACAGGAAGTAATGGCAAAGGCTCAACCTCTAATATGATTGCCTCAATATTCAAAAATCAAGGATATAAAGTAACTTACAATAATAAAGATTCAAACTTAATAGAGGGAATAACAACTGCATTATTAAATGATTCAAATTTAAAAGGAAAAATCAAAACAGATGTATTAGTTATGGAAGTTGACGAAAGATACGCAAAATACATATTTAAATCAATAAAACCAAATGTATTAGTAATTACAAACATATGTCGTGATCAACCTCCAAGACAAGGAAATTATGATTTAGTATCTAATGAAATAATAAAAGCCATTTCTAAAAATATGACACTAGTATTAAATGGTGATGACCCAATATTAAGAAGATTTGAAGCAAAAAATATTATATATTATGGTATTGATAAAAATAAATACTCATATGTAAAAAATAAATTCAACAACCTAAATATTAATTACTGCCCTATTTGTAATAACAAATTAGAATATAATTACTATACATTTGAAAATAACGGAGATTATTATTGCTCAAAATGTAATTTCAAAAGACCAGACTTAAAATACAAAGTAACAAAATTAAATTATGAAAAAAATGAAATAACAATAAATGATAAATATAAAATTAACATTCCATATAATATACTATTTGGAATATATAACACTTTAGCTGCCTTTACAGTAAGTGAAATATATAAATTAGAAACTACGAAAACAATTGAAACAATAAATAATATTCCACAAAATAAAAAAATATATAATACATATAATTATAAAAATCGATTAATAACTGTCTTAAATAATAAAAATGAAAATAATACAACATTTAATCAATCACTATTATACATAGATAGATTTAAAGAATTAAAAACAATTGTAATTGGTTGGAAAGAAATAAGTAGAAGATATAAATATAATGATATATCTTGGCTATATGATATTGATTTTGAAATATTAAATAAACATGAAATTGACAAAATAATATGTGTTGGAGAAAACTGTTATGACATTGCTACCAGAATTGAATTAGCAAACATAAATAAATCAAAAATAATTACCTTTCAAAATTTAGAAGAAGCAACAAAATACATAAAAAAGAAGACAAAAGGAAATATCTATGGAATATTAAACTTTGACTATGTAAAACCATTTAACGAATTAATGAATGAGGTGCGAAATGACAATTAATATTATGCATTTATATTATGATTTACTAAATTTATATGGAGAATCGGGTAATATTAAAATATTAAAAAAATATTTTGAAGAACAAAATATAAAAGTAAATATCCACTTTGTTACAATTGGAGATGACATAAATCTAAAAAACATCGATATAATATATATTGGCAATGGAACGGAAAATAATCAGTTGTTAGCACTTTCTCACTTAAAAAAATATAAAAAAGAAATAAAAGAATACATTGAAAATAATAAAATATTAATAAGTACTGGAAATTCAATTGAAATGTTTGGTTCAAAAATAGATAAAATTGATGCCCTAAATATTTTTAATTATACGACAATTAACGACAATTTTAGAGTAGTTGATGAAGTATTATTAGAAAGTGTTCTATTAAAAGATAAAATAATTGGATTTCAAAACCAAGAAAAAATATTAAAAATAAATGATAATCATTTATTTAAAGTCATTAAAGGAACTGGAGACTATCCAAAAAGTAATTATGAAGGATATAAATACAAAAATTTCTATGGAACACATTTAATCGGTCCTCTACTAGTTAGAAATCCAAAACTATTAGAATACATATGTAACAATCTAATCAAAGAAAAAAATAAAAATTTTAAAATTAAGAAAAGTAATGAAAATTTTGAGAATAAGGCTTATATTAGTTTCATAAATAATAATTATAAATAATATAAAATAAGGAGGGGATATTTACGACAGCAAATGAGATATTAGAACTTATTACCACAAATTTAAAAAATTGTGATAAATATATTATAATTAGAGATCAAAATAATAATATTATTTTTCCAAAAGATATTGAAACAATAAAAGACATTGAAAGATTAACTAAATCAATAGAAGATGGAAAAGAATTTAAAGACAAAAAAACAGGAAACAATTATTTAATTAAATCTAATAACTGTTATTATGGTGGTAAACAATATACATTTAGTATCATAGAAAACAATAATAAACTTAAAAGAATAGAAGAAAAAATGAAATATGATGAAGCCACTAAAGTATTAAATAAAGACTCAATAATGAGTATAATTGACAATTATATCTTAAACAAAAGCAACGACTTAAATACATTAGCAATCACAGTTTGTGATATTGATTTTTTTAAAAAAATCAACGATACTTATAGTCATCTGGCTGGTGATGAAGTATTAAAAATGGTTGCTGATGTATTTAGAAGATTTATGAATAAATATGAAAATTTCGTTGCCGGAAGGTTTGGCGGAGATGAATTCGTATTTGTTATAAAAAACACTCCAGCAAATGAAACAAAAAAATTAGTTGAAGAAATAAAAAAAGAGATAGATGACATTGAATTAGAATTCAATCATAATAAAATTTCAATTACAATGAGCTTTGGAATTTATGTAAGTGAAAAAATTTCCAATTTTGAATTTAGTAGTTTTAATGAAATAATTGAAAAAAGAAGAGAACTATTTAATTTAGCAGATGAAGCCTTATACAGAAGTAAAAATAAAGGAAGAAATAAAATAACACTATTTCCAAATAAAAATGAAGATGATATAGAACAAAAAAAATTTAGAGTTATCTAAATTTTTTTATTTCTTCTTTAAATTCGTCGCCCCTGTCTTCAAAGCACTTATATTGATCCCAACTAGCACATCCAGGTGATAAAAGAATTATATCCCCTTCACTAGATAATTCATACGCTTTATGAGTGGCTTCAATTAAATTATTAACAACTTCACAATTATATTTGTATTTAGCAGCAAAATCTCTAATTTTTTCTTTTGTTTCACCATAACATATAATATATTTAACATTTTTCATATATTCATCTAACTCATCAAATGATTGACCCCTATCTAAACCTCCCATTATTAATATGGTTGGTGTTGTAAATGAGTTCAAAGCAGTTATTAGAGCTTTATTATTAGTTGATTTTGAGTCGTTATAGAATATTCTTCCATTAATAGTATCAACATATTCAATTCTATGTTCTACCCCTTTAAATGTACTTAAAACATTATATATTGCCTCATTAGAAACATCAAATTGTTTAACAGCCAAAATCATTGCCATAATATTTTCATAGTTATGACTGCCTTTTAATTTAACATCATTTGTATTTATTACTAATTCATCATTATAATAGATACTATTATCTTTAATAAAATCATCTTTACCAAAATACATTTTTTTAGATTTTATATCAGTTGTTAAATCTAATGATTCTTTATTATTTATGTTAATAATTGCAATATCATTTTCTGTATGATTGTTGAATATTCTTTTTTTAATCATCTTATATCTATCATATGAGTCATGAAAATCAATATGTGTTTCACTAATATTAGTTAAAATACTGATATTTGTTTTAAAATCATACATATCACATAATTGATGATCAGATATTTCTATAACTAATATATCATTTTCTTTTACATCTTTAATCATACTTGATAATGGAGTTCCAATATTACCACATAAATGAACATTTTTTCCAGCTTCTTTTAACACTTCATAAATAAGTGTTACAGTTGTTGTTTTACCATTTGAACCAGTAACTCCAATTATTTTAACATTTCTTGGTAAAAAACTATAAGCCATTTCTAATTCATTAATTACCTTTATATTTAATTCTCTAGCTTTTAAAACCACAGGATTATTATATTTAATTCCTGGATTTTTAATCATATAATCAAAAGAATCATCTAATAAATCAATTTGATTATCTGTAATTACAACTTTTACTCCTAATTTTTCCAATTCTTTTATATGTTCACTATCTTGTTCTTTTCCATCTACTACTATTATTTCATTATTGTAATTAGCCAATAATTTAGCAGCTTCATAACCACTTCTAGCCATACCAAATATAAATATTTTTTTATTTTCAAACATTTCTTTCACCTCTATTTAATAAATAAGTATATATATCTAATGATAATTTATCAACTTTATGTCTTAAGATATTATTATCAGTTGAGACATAATCATTATCAATGATATCAACATTCATATTTTTTAGATTATCTACATCAAAAATAACCTTATTTTTTTGTTCTAGTGTTTCATATTCCTTTGTTGTTTTTTCTGATATTGTACCACTATTAACAATAATAGCATCAACATTTCTATCTAAATAACTATTTAAAACTTTTAAATGGTCACTAGCCTTAAAATCATCTGTTTCACCGGGTTGTGTCATCATATTACAAATATACATTATTTTAGCTTTACTATTACTGATAGTTTTTCTTATATCATCACATAGTAAATTCGGAATAATACTTGTATATAGACTTCCCATACTCAAAATAATCATATCAGAATTTTCGATTTCTTTTAAAACCAACGGATTTGTTGTTGCTTTTTCTTTATAGAAAACTTTTTTAATTTTTTTATAACTTTTTGTTATATTGTGTTCTCCTTCTACTATTGTATCATCTTCCATTTGACCCATTAATACAACATTATCTTGAGTGAGTGGTAATACTTTACCTTTTAAGTTAAAAACTTTAGATAAAGAAGATATTCCAACTGATAAATCTCCAGTTATGTTTGCTAAAGCAGTTAATAATAAATTACCAACTGTATGCCCATCTAAATCACTAGATGTATCAAATCTATAATTTAGGAGTTCTTCAACTAATGGTTCTGTTTCTGATAAAGAAATTAAAACTCTTCTTATATCGCCAACTGCAATTATATTGAATTCATCTCTAAGTCTTCCTGTACTTTTTCCATCGTCACAGACTGATACAACTGCTGTAATATCAACTGGAAATAGTTTTAAACCTTTAAGCAATGTTGACATTCCTGTCCCACCACCTAAAACAACTATTTTTTTATTCAATTTTATCACCTATTTAATTATATCACTATTAAGTAGAAAAGTTAACAAAAAAAGAGTTTTTAAAACTCTTCTAAATCCATACAGCAAATAAAATTCCTGCCATAGCAAGAATTAATCCTACTACCCAAAATGATTTAACAATATCTCTTTCATCAATTCCTAATTTTTCGAAATGATGATGTAAAGGTGTCATCAAGAATACTTTTTTTCCTAATAACATAATGGAACACATTTGAATTATAGAAGTTAATGTTTCTATGATAAATACTCCCATTATTATTATAAAAGTTATTTCATGTTTTGTTAGAATAGCAATAGCTGCTAAAGTACCACCTAAAGCTAAACTACCAGTATCACCCATAAATATCTTAGCTGGATATGTATTAAAAAATAAAAATCCTAACAATGAACCAACTAAAATAAAACAAAATATAGCTATATCAGTATTACCAGTAATCCATGTTGTGTTCCAAGTAATTAACCCCATAGCTAGAAAAGCAATCAAGGACAATCCTCCCGCTAAACCATCTAAGCCATCAGTAATATTTACAGCATTTGTGCTTGCTACTAGCATAAATAAAATAAATATTCCAAAAAACCATTTTAAATCAATACTAATATTTAAAGTATGAATTTCAAATACAGAACTGTGCCCTGCTTTCATATAAATAAAGAAAAATACAAGAGCAATAACTAATTGACCAAATAGTTTTTGAATTTCTGTAAGTCCTATATTATTTCTTCTCTTAATAATTAAATAATCATCAATAAATCCTAGTATTCCATATGCCACGAAAACAAACATAATCAAAAATAAATTACTAGAATATTCTATTTTTTTCGTTACAATTAATAAAATCATCGTTAAAATTGTAGAAAGAATAAAGATTATACCTCCCATAGTAGGAGTTCCTTCTTTTTCTTTATGCTTATTTCTTAAAAATATGCTTATACTTTGCTTAGCCTTTATTCTTTTCAAAAAAGGTATTAAAACTAATCCCAAAATGATTGATAAAACAAATCCAATCATCAATGATAACATAGCCTTAGCTAAAACTAACATTATTCTTCACCTACTTTCAAAGCAGATAAAGTATTTTCTACTACTTTTCGGTCATTAAATGGAACTTTTTTGTCTTTAATAATCATAAATTCTTCATGACCTTTTCCTAATATTAACAAAGCATCTTTTTCTTTTAATAAAGATATACCTTTAACTATAGCTTCTTCCCTATCTAACAATACCTCATAATTGTTCAATTCTAAATCTTTAACCATATCATCAACTATTTCAGCTGGTTCTTCATAATGAGGATCATCATTAGTAATGATAAAATATTTACTTGCTTTAGCTACTATATCAGTCATAATAGGTCTTTTAATTCTATCTCTATCTCCAGTACAACCAAATACAACATAAATATCACCATCAGTTATTTCCTTTACAGCATTTATAACTTTTTCAATAGCATCAGGTGTATGAGCGTAATCAATTACTATAATGTTATTATTATGTCTTATAATTTCCATTCTTCCGACTGGGGCTTTTAATTTACAAATTACTTCATGAATTTGTTCATATTTTACACCCATTTCAGATAATAAAGATATAACAGCTAAAACATTATATATATTGTATTTTCCAAGTAATAATGAATGAATTTGATAGTTTTCTTCATTATGTTTATAAGTAAATAAAGAACTATCATATGTCATAGCATAATCTAAAACTTGATAATCGGCTTCATTAAATCCATAAGTAATATTTTTATTTTTATCTAATAAGAAATATTCTTTATATTTATCATCATTATTAATGATAGCAGTCCCACCATATTTTAGTTTTTCGAATACTTTTTGTTTTGCTAACGCATAATTTCCCATTGTTTTATGATAATCTAAATGATCTTGAGTTAGATTAGTAAATATCGCATAATCAAATTCTAAAGTTTCAATTCTTCCCATACTTGCAGCATGACTACTTATTTCCATTACAACATTATTACATCCAGCATCATAAGCTTTCATTAATAAATCATATGTATCACAAATGTCAACAGTTGTATTAGGAAGACTACAAACTTTTTCACCCATATAAAAACCAATTGTTCCGATATAAGCAGTTTTAGATCCTAACATATTTAAACTATCGTGAATTAACTTAGCAGTTGTTGTTTTACCATTTGTTCCCGTTATAGCTATAATATTCATTTCACTTATTTTAGAATTATAATGTCCTGCTAAATATTCATTTAAATATATTCTTGTGTCTGGTACTATTATTGTTTCAACAGGATAATTACCCTCTTCAGCAATTATTTTAGTAGCACCATTTTCAATTGCTTTATAAATGTAATCGTGTCCATCGCTACTAATTCCTCTTAGAGCAATAAAAGTATCACCTTGTTTAATTTTTCTTGAATCACTTTGTATATCAATCATTTTATACACATCCTCATAATAATTTTACTATATATTGCCAATATAATCAAGGAAAGTAATTTTACTTTACATTATATATTGTTAATAAAGTTAATCATTTATTCAAAAAAACTATACTTTATTGTATAGCTTTTTCAAATCTAACTTTTATTTTGTCATAACTTAATAGTTTTAATATTTCATATAAATCAGGTGTTTGTGATTTAGATGTAACCCCTACTCTGATAGCAGTTGATATATCAGCTACATTTCCTTTAAAATTATCGGGATTTTGTTTGTAAGCTTTCATATCAGAAGCATAACCTAATTTATCACATAATTCTTTTATTTTATTAAACCAAGTTTCTTTATCATCTGATTCACTATATATTTCCAAGTAATTATCAAATATATTTTTTAATTCATTTTTATCAGTTATTTTTTGAAATTCATATTCATTTGGTGTATATAATTCATCATACATATACCATATTTTATCTTTGATACACGAATAATTTTCATAATCTTTTCTTGGTTTATTTTGAACTCTTTCAATGTTTAAAATATTTATTGTATATTCTTTATTTTTATTTATTAATTTATTGAATTCTAAATCATATTTTTTAGTCCATTCATTTAATTCATCGAAAACTTTTTCAGCGCTAAATCTACTAATGATATTTTTAGAAATATTATTTAATTTTTCGATATCATATAAAGCACCACCTGTAGCACTCATTTTTTTAGGATTAAATTCAAATTCTGTAAATTTTTTGTCTGGGTTAGCACTATGCCATTCTTCATAGTTTGAATTGATAATTGTCATCAATGATTCAATTACTGCTTCTTTTGGATAGCCTAACTCATCATAATAACTCATACTTGCTTCAGGATCTTTTCTTTTACTTATTTTTCTTACACTATTTCCTTCTTTTTTTACAATTAAAGGTGTATGAACATATTTTGGAGGAGTAAATCCAAAAGCTTCAAATAATTCAATATGAATTGGTACTGAAGGTAACCATTCTTCTCCTCTTACAACATGAGTTGTATGCATTAAATAGTCATCAACTATATGAGCAAAATGATATGTTGGAAGTTTATTATCTGATTTCATAATAACTATATCTTGATCATTTTGTGGAAGTTGGATTGTTCCTCTTACTAAATCATCAAAGTTAAATTTTTCTTCAAAGTTACCTAATGATTTAAATCTAATAACATAAGGTTCTCCTTTTTTTACTCTCTCAATCATTTCATTAGTTGATAATCTTCTACATTTAGCATATCTTCCATAATAACCGGTTCTTTTTTTACCGCCCTCTTGAGTTTCTCTTATTTCATCTAATTCTTCTTTTGAACAGAAGCAAGGATAGGCTCTATCAATTTCAATTAAATATTTAATAAAAGTATGATAAATTTCTTTTCTTTCACTTTGAATATAAGGCCCATATTCTCCTATTATTTTTCCTTCATATTCGTATTCACTAGGTATTACATCATAGTGTTTTAGTGTAGACATAATTAATTCTACCGCAGATTCTACTTCTCTTTTTTGATCAGTATCTTCATTTCTTAAGTAAAATATTCCATTTGTGTTTTTAGCAATTACATAGTCTATTATTGCTTGATAAAATCCACCTAAATGCATATAACCTGTAGGAGAAGGTGCAAATCTTGTAACACTACCTTCTATATTTCTTTCAGGATACATTTTTTTATAATCTTCTATTGTTTTATCAATATTTGGAAATATTAGGTTTGCTAATTGTTTTCTTTCATCCATTTTAATCACCTTCCAAAATTATACCATATTTTAAAAAAAATAACTATATTTATTTATAGTTAAACCTATTCATTGGTTTTTGTCGGAATTTGTATGTTAAAAACTAGATAAAAATAATTAAATTTATAGTAGAATATTAACCGATATATTTAATTGGTGTTAGTGCATTCCTTCTTCAAAGAAGGAGGTGGTATTGTGAAAGAAAGAGAAAAATCTTTATTTTTAATAATACTCCTATTATTTTTTATAATAATTACATTATTGTATAGATAATAAAATAAGCACTATCACAGGGGGGATAGTGCTTTCCTAAACAAACCTAGGAATGTATCTAACTCTTTGAACAATTAGATATATCCTTTTTTATTATATGAGTATCACTCATCTATATACATAATATCACACTTTAATTAATCATTCAAGATGATTTTTGTCGGAATTTGTATGTTAAAAACTAGATAAAAATAATTAAATTTATAGTAAAATATTAATCGATATATTTAATTGGTGTTAGTGCATTCCTTCTTAAAAGAAGGAGGTGGTATTGTGAAAGAAAGAGAAAAATCTTTATTTTTAATAATACTTCTATTATTTTTTATAATAATTACATTATTGTATAGATAATAAAATAAGCACTATCACAGGGGGGATAGTGCAAACCAAAACACTTTGGAATGTATCTAACTCTTTGAGCAATTAGATATATCCTTTTTTATTATATGAGTATCACTCATCTATATACATGATATCACATTTTAATTAATCATTCAAGATGATTTTTGTCGGAATTTGTATGTTAAAAACTAGATAAAAATAATTAAATTTATAGTAAAATATTAATCGATATATTTAATTGGTGTTAGTGCATTCCTTCTTCAAAGAAGGAGGTGGTATTGTGAAAGAAAGAGAAAAATCTTTATTTTTAATAATACTCCTATTATTTTTTATAATAATTACATTATTGTATAAATAATAAAATATGCACTATCACAGGGGGATAGTGCTTTTCAAAAAAACTTGGAATGTATCTAACTCTTTGAGCAATTAGATATATCCTTTTTTATTATATGAGTATCACTCATCTATATACATAGTATCATATTTTAATCAATCATTCAAGATAAATTAAACATTAAAAAAAAGCTATATAGCTATTTTATATTATTCATTTTTTTATTCATTATTTCTTGTTCTATTAATTGAACTAATTTATTGTTTGCATTTTCTCTACTCATACTAGCCCATAATTTATATTGTTCTTGTTGTTCAACAGTCATTTTTCCATAATTACAAGAACTAACTAGTAATTCATCAACAGGTAATTTAACACCTGAATTTTCGTGATTGTAATTAGCATTTTGTATTGGTGACATTATACCTCAACTCCCTCATTAATTAAGTTTTTTACTAATATCTCTACATTATTATTAAAGAATGCATCATATAAGACATCATTACCAATCATAAGTGCTATCATATTAGTAGTTATAATTTCATCTTTTAAGTATTCATTATCACTTTCATTACCTACTAAATAATTTGTTATTATTTCAGCATAACCTTCATTAAGAGCAACAAATTTATTATTTTTATTAAACCCACAATATTCACCATTATTAGTTATGATATTTAATAATTCATGCATCATAACATGTTTCATATCATAATCTTCATTTATTCTATCTACATTAAATTCAAGAATATTAGTTACTGGATTATATTTAGATACCCTTTTATTTATAAATTTATTTGATTTAATTATTTGTAATGTTTCAAGATTTCTATTTAAATTTTCTAAACTTACATCTGGAAATCTTTTAATAAAAATATCTATTAATCCATATAAATTATCTCTCAATTCATCAGTTAATTTACTATTTCTATCTAAAGTCCCTTTTATATTCTCAAGTGTAATCATATTATCACCTACATTCATTTTAACACAATTAAAAAAAATATAAAATAGTTTTTTATATTTTTTACAAATTTATACTAGAGTGAAGATTGAAGCCACTATCACACCTAATAAACCACCTACTAAAACCTCTAATGGTTGATGTCCGAGTTGTTCTTTCAATTTTTTAAAAGCCTTTTTACTATTTCCTTTAGATAGTTCCTCTCTTATTTTATTAATAGCTTCTGCTTGTTTTCCACTTTCATATCTTACCCCTAAAGCATCATATGAAGTAATACAAGTAAATATTAAAGCAATAGCAAATATTGGCGTATCAAATCCTAATTCATATCCTATAATCATTGTTAATGAAACAGAAAAAGTTGTATGTGAACTAGGCATCCCACCTGAACCATTAAACAATCTTAAAACATTAACTTTTTTTGTCGTAATTGTTTCAACTAAAAATTTAATAATTTGACATATTATAAGTGCTGTAAAAGGACAAATAATATATTTATAACTTTCCATAAATCACATCCTTTAAAAAATGTTTACTTTTCAAATACAATCCTGTATATCTATCATAATAGTTTTCCAAAAAAGTATTAATTTCTCTTTTTATTTCTTCACTTATTTCAAGTTTATCGATTTTTTTTATATCAACATAATAAAACATTCTAACTAGTTTAATTGTTTTTTCATTTACTTGCTTTTCATTTGTTCTACAATTTTTACAAATATATCCTCCACTATTACCTGACAGTGTAACTATGTTTGTTTTAGAACCACATATAGCACATCCATCTAAAATAGGTAAAACACCTAAATATTCTAAATATTTAAGTTCTAATATATTTGTTAATGATAGAGGATCAAAATTGTCATTTATTTTTTCCAAGGTTTCAATTAATAAATTATAAATATTTTCATTTTTATTTTGTTTTATTACTTGCTCAGCTAAATCAATTAAATAAATTGAATAACTCATTTTTACTATATCTTTTTTTATTGTATTCAAATTATTTATAACATCTACATTAGTTAATAATGATAGTTTGTTCTCTTTTTTATTTATAATAAATCTACCATAAGTTAGTTTAGTAGTAACACTTCTTAAGTTACTTTTTAATCCTTTAGCTCCTTTAGCCATACATCCTATGATACCATCTTTAGTTAAAATATTTATTATTTTACTAGTTTCACCATAAGATGTTTCACTAATAACAATTCCTTCTACTGTGTTCAATCTACTAACTCGAATCTATATTCTTGATTTATATCAGGATATTTTTCTTTATCAACTAAAGAATTAAACATATCATAAGGTCTTGTCCATATCAAATGTTTACCATATAATGCTTCATATACAACAACTTCCTCATTTGTTTCAGAATCAGTTGCAATACAAAGTACTTTATATAAATTACCTTTAAAATGTTTATAAGTTTTTCCTACTATTACTACTCTCTCCATTTTTTTCTAACTCCTTATATTTTAAATAATATTCAATTTTCCCTGTATTTTTAAATAAGTCCCATAATATTTTTCTCATTTTTATCACCTATTATATATAGATGCTTTTTTTTGAATTTTATTCATATTTTCTATTCAAAATCGTTAAATCCAAATTCTTGTAAATATTTTTCTTTATCACGCCAATTTTTTATTGTTTTAACATATGTTTCTAAATATACTTTTTTTCCTAATAATTCTTCTAATTCTTTTCTTGATTTAATTCCTATTTCTTTAATCATATTTCCTTGTTTACCAATAATAATTTTTTTTAAAGCATCTCTATCTACGATAACGGCAACATTTATATGATAACCATTTTTATCTTTTTCCATATTTTCAACTATACAAGTTAATGAATGAGGTACTTCATCTTTAGTAAGTTCAAATATTTTTTCTCTTACTATTTCAGAAATCATAAATGTTATTGGTTTGTTTGTTATAAAATTGTCATCATAATATTTAATTTCATCTGTTAAGTATTTTTTGATTGTTTTAATTAATTCTTTGGTATTATTTTTTTTATAAGCTGATACTGGTACTATTTCATCAAATGGATATATTTCTTTATATTCATTTATTTTTTTTAATATTTCTTCATTACTTACTTTATCTATTTTATTTAAGACTAAAATTATTGGCTTTTTCGTTTCTTTTATTTTTTCTAATACAAAGGTATCTCCTCTACCAAATTCTTCAGTAATATCAATTAAGAATAATATTACATCAACATCATTAATACTATAATAAGCCTGTTTATTTAAGTAATTTCCTAGCTTATGATTAGGTTTATGAACTCCTGGTGTATCAACAAATATTATTTGTGTATCTTCTTCATTATAAATTCCTTGAATTACATTTCTTGTTGTTTGTGGTTTATTAGAAGTAATTGCGATTTTTTTACCAATTATACTGTTTATTAGTGTTGATTTTCCTACATTAGGCCTACCAACTAAACTTACAAATCCTGATTTCATTTTAAATCATCCTCGTTGAATGGATAAGGACATAGTTCACTGACTTTTAGGACTTTTTGTTCACCTTGTGGATTCATAGCAATCACTTCTTTATCACTTTCAAAAAATTCACTTATTACTTGTCTACAAATCATACAACACATTCCTATTTTTTCGTTATCACACATAACATATAATTTTTCAAAATCATTTTTTTTATAGCCATCAGATATCGCACTTACAATCGCACTTCTTTCAGCACAAATACTTGCTCCATATGAAGCATTTTCAACATTAACACCATTAAATTCTTTTCCATCTTTTGTTACTAATATAGCAGCAACTCTAAATTTAGAATAAGGGCTATAAGAATTTTCTAGTAATTTTAATAATTTATCTTTCATACCATCACCTATTTAATTATACTATATTTTTAAATAGAAAAAAAGCTATGCTAAAGCTTTTGTTAATGTTTTATTTTCAAAATTTATAATATTGTCATATTTTTTTAATTTATTTAATAACATTTCTTCTTCAGTTGTTCCAGGACATACTTTGTTAATAAATATTTTTATTATCCCCATTATATCAATTAGTTCTGTTGGTGTATCATTAGATGGTGTAACATCTATGAATTTTTTTAATGAATTATATTCTTTACAAATATATTCTGTATCATCTAACAAATATTTAACTAAAATTGATATCAAGGTTTTTTTATTATCATCATATTCTATTTGTACTAAAATATTTTCTCTTATTTTTTCTTTATTTTCATCAACAAATTTTATTTTATTAAGCATTATTTCTTCACTATTCATATAATTCCTCCGATACTTGTATAGTATATGCTATTAAAATTGAAAAATTTGTCGAATTTTAGCATATATTATAAAATCAGTGAATTTCACTGATTTATATATATAATATTTATTCGTAGTAAATTTTTCCCCACATATAATATTTTGTTCTCATTATTTCATATATACTGCTATTATTAGTTGTAACTGATGAATAATTATTATTATAATTGGGTTGTTATTCAATATCAAATAAAAATATTACTTTTCCATTTTCATTAACATAGGTATAAACACGATTCCGCATTGTTATACCATATTTCTCGTTATCATATTTAAAACTTGTACCAAAACCAACTAATCTTCCAGCCATATAATCACTATGAGCGCTTGTTAAACTTACACAAATTCCAGAAGAATAATAAATATATTGAACCGAAGTGGATGATGTAGAAAGATATCCTTTCCTTAAACGAATTCCTGAATTATAAATGTCATTAAGGGCATCAAAACACACATATCCTCCTAAAAGTTTTGTTGGTTTAATTTGTCATTCTGATAAAGGTTCACAAATACGCTCTAAAAATTATAGATCATTTCTAAGTAATCATAATTTTGTTTTCAGCTATACTGAACTCGATCATTCTTGTGATCAAAATGCTGCTCAAGAATCATTTCATGCTTCTCTAAAAAAAGAAAAGTTATATCAAATGGATCCCTATACTTTCGAAGATGCTTATAAAGCTATTTTTGACTACATAGAAGGGCTTTATAATCCAACTAGATTACACTCTTCCATAGGGTATTTATCCCCTGATAATTTTGAAAAATCAATCAGCTAAAGCTGATACCCTCCATAAATGTTGTCTAAAAGGTTGACAAGTTCCCAAGCAGAAATTTTGTTCGTGTATAGTTACAAACAAAAAGATAACATCATTTTTTAATGTTATCTCTTAATTAACAAATAACCCTATTCTTCATATACAATCGTTCCACTCAAATAAAAACTAGTACCTCTCACCTGATAAAAACTGTTTACATTTCCAGTTGTGCATGTACCATCACCTTTCATTGTTCTATATGTATAGCTAGCAAAATATAATTTATTTTCTTTTATATAATAATAATTAGAACATCGGGGTTCATTGTAATTATCTTTATTATTTATACTTATTTCTAGTTCTGATAATTCATATCCCCGTAATAAATCTGATTTATATTGAGTACATAATTTGTTAGTATAATAATATAAATTAGTTGTTGATGAGGCTTGATATCCTCTTTTTATTCTAATATTATATGGTTCAGTACTTGTGCTCCCGCCAACAGTTAAGCATATATTAGCAGTCACAATTTTTTTAGGAATAAAATCTAAGTCTATTGAAAAATATACTAATCCATCTGCCGAATCCGACACAGTACAATCAGTTTTGGTTGTCTTTTCAACTGATAAATCTACAAAACCATTATCTTTGTAAGTCCTAGGGGTTCCACCTACAGTAGCTAATTTACTTGAAAATTCATATACTTTATATCCACTATTATTCCTGTTTGTATATAAATCATTTAATGCTTCACTTACACTCATACTTTTACCATCACTAGTGTTATACAATATTTCTTCTGATTTATATATATTTGAAGCATATAATGTTCCACTTATACATATTATCATTGTTATTATTACCATAAATATCTTGCTTTTTAGTATTTTTTTCATGCATAATTCCTACTTTCTACACTTATTAAACCCCCCCCCCCC
>CAKOTA010000005.1 GCA_934119965.1 uncultured Bacilli bacterium | reverse complement strand
TTAAATAATTTGTATAGTATGAAAACAGAATTAGATACAATAAAAGGAATAGGAGATGCAACTGCAGGTGATATAGCAAGTGGAAAAACTGCTGTTGTTAAAGGTGAAAAAGTAACAGGAACATCAACTAGTGAAGGTTGGAAAATATATGAATTCAATAATCTTAAAGCCACTAGAATTAAATCTGGTACTACCATGGAATTTAGTGATAGTAAATGGGTTATTGTTGCAAATGCACAAATTAGCGCAAATGGTAGTGGTGATGAGCGCTTTCGATTAAGATTGCCATATTCCGACATTGGAATTGATGTTTCAAATGTTGCTGGAGGATATTTGTGTTTGACTGTTAATAATGATACTGTTTCTGAAACTAATACACCTCATACTATAAGAATTAGAGTTGGTTATGCACAAAGTTCAACAACTCTTCAATATTGGTATCTAGATGAATTATGTACTTCAATTGAACCAAATGATGGAAATAGTTCGAATTTTAAAACTAGGCATTTCTTAAATTCTAATAGTACAGCTGCTGGTCGTACTGATACCATGATTAAGGCTAGTGTTAATCAAGATTATTTATATTTTAAAGTTTGGAATGAAAGATTACCAAACAGCAGCGGTAGTTATTCTACTGGAACATTCAAAAATGTATTAGAAATAAAAGGAACAGATTTTAGATTATCAGGAAGAATAATATATAAATAGAAGAATTATTATTAATGGATTCTTCTTTTTTAATTCACAATTATATTTTATATCTGTATTTATAACTTCCTTTCTATTTATACTAATATAATTTATTGTCTACTTTCATCTTACCACTACACAACATACACACGAACAAAATTTCTACTTGAAAAGTACGCCTGGGGGGGGGGTATAATAAGTATAGAAAGTAGGAATTATGCATGAAAAAAATATTAAAAAGTAAAATATTTATAGTGATAATAACAACAATAATGGTAGCAAGTGGAACACTATATGCTGCTAATATTTATTATGCAAATGAAGTAAAATATACACCAAGTGATTCAAGTTGGAATGTAACAAATGTAAATGATGCTTTAAATAATTTGTATAGTATGAAAACAGAATTAGATACAATAAAAGGAATAGGAGATGCAACTGCAGGTGATATAGCGAGTGGAAAAACTGCTGTTGTCAAAGGTGAAAAAGTAATGGGGACTAAAGTCGATGGCACGAATTACAAAGTCTATAGATTTTACAGTGAAGCTACAGTTTCCGGTGATCATGCAACTTATAAAGACAATGCTTGGGTACCAATAACATATGTCAAGAATTATGATTGTTCTGATGGCACCTGTTTCCAAGATGGTGGAGTCTATTTTACTATTGATTTAGGATTTACACCTAAAAAAGTTGTAAATGGAAAGGTATGTTTGAAAGCTATATCAACAACAACAGAAATGACATATACTACTAGAATAACTGCAGGTTATAATATAAATTCGAGTACAGCAACATTTTGGTATATGGAAGGAATATGTGCTGACCTTCATTACGATTATGTTGATAGCACAACAGGTGAAAATAATGGAATAAATGTTTATAAGAGTTTTCATACTAAAAATAATGAGCTAATTTTTGACACATACCTAAGTAGAGAAGATAAGGCAAATGGGGATACTGTTGCTGGTACTTGGAAGAGCCCATATCAAGTATATGGAACATTATTCTATTTATCAGGAACAATTATATACGAAGAATGAAAGAATTAATTTGATATTCTTAGAGAATTTATAAAAATTCTCTTTTTATATTTAAAAAAGACATTAAATTTGATATGATATATATAATAGGATGATGTGTATGAGTAATTATGATTTTTGTATTAACTTATTAAAAAAAATATATAAAAAAGACTTTATGGTAAGTAAAACAAATAAATATGAAATTTTTATTAGAGAAATACCATATAATATTGAAACAAAATATGAAATAAAAAAGACACTAAGGAATATCTTGTCATCTAACAATAAAAATATTGATAAAGATATTGTTAGTTTAATTGAAATAAAATATAAAATGGATAAAAATGAATTAAAACTATTAAATGAATTTTATCCCAATATAGATGTATTGATATCAGCCTATATTAATAATAATAATCCTATAATAGCAATAAAAGAATTTAATTATGATAAATTATTAGAATACTTTGTTAAAAGTACAATAGAACAATTAGAAAATAATGAACTAAAAAATGAATACATAGAATTAAATAATGAATTAAAAAAACTTGAAAAGAAATTAAGTGAATTAAAAGATAAATTACAAAAATTTCAAGTTGCTCAAAAAAGTAGTTTTTATTATGAAACATATAGAGACTATTTATTTAATGAAATGGAAAACTATAATGAAGAAAAAATGTTTATATTATCTAACATAGAAACTAATAAACAAAATATAATAAAACTAAAAAAACAATATCAAAAAACAGAAATGTTAAATCAAATATCCAAAAAAACAAACATAAAAAGAATTAATAAACTAAACGAACTAATAAATGAAATAGAATATCTAGAAAATAAAATTAAAGACGAAGAATTGGAATTAGAACAACTAGAAAAAAAGAATAAAGATAATATTAAACGAAACAATGCAGCATTTAAAGAATATATAAATATGAACATCGATGAGTACTCTTTAATATATGAACGAAATAAAAATGTTGATGGTAAACAAATAATAAATGAAATTAAAAAATTGGATAGTGAAATTAAAATAGTTTTAGAAAAAATAAATAATAGTGAATATCCCTATAAACATCGTAAACTAAAATACTTCTTAGAAGAAAACATCAAATCATTTAAAAAAGTAACTGATTTAAATCCCAAAATATCAATTAATATAATCAGCCTATTAAAAGAAAAAAACCACTAAAGTGGTTTTTTATAGTACAACTGCAAATAAATTGTTAGAACCCTTATTAACTAATTTAGTTAAAGTTTGGTTAAGTTTAAACCTTATATTATCAGGCATAAGTGATAATTTTGCTTGAATTCCTTCCTTAACAATGATGTCTAAACTTCTTCCAAAAATCTCACTTTTCCAAATATTAGATGGATTTGTATCATAATCCTTCATTAAATAATCAATTAATTCCTTACTTTGTAACTCAGATCCGATAATTGGTTCAAAAGTAGACTCAACATCGACTCTAATCATATGAATAGAAGGAGCAACTGCTTTTAGTTTTATACCATATCGGCTACCTTGTTTAATTATCTCTGGCGTATCTAATTTCATATCCATTAAAGTTGGAGAGGCAATACCATATCCAGTTTGTTTAACCATCTTAATAGCATCTTTAACTTGATCATACTCTTGTTTAGATTCACTATAATCTTGGAATAATTTAAGAACCTCTACTTTATTATTGATATCAATATCAATGAATTCTTTTAAAACTTTACTATATAATTCGTCAGGTGCTTCTAAACTCATAGTAACAACTCCAGTTGAAGTATCAACATCTGATAAATATGCTTTACTGATATATTCTGAATTCTCAAAATGAGTAGTTATAGTATTAATATCTCTTAATTTATCAATTTCAACAACGCTTTCCCTAATCTTAGAAATATATTCTTTTTTTAACCAGTTACTAGGTGATAAACAAGCAATCCATTCTGGCATACTAACTTTTACCTCGACAACTGGAAATTCATATAAAGCTTCTCTTAAAACAGAATAAATATCTCTTTCAGTCATATTCTCAACACTCATTGGTAAAACTGGAACATTATAGTCTTCTCTTAATTTTTCAGCTAATCTTTCTGTTTCAGGAAGCATTGGGTGACTTGAATTTAAAACTACTATAAAAGGTTTACCTATTTCCTTTAATTCAGAAACAACTTTCTCCTCAGCTTCAATATAGCTACTTCTGCTTATTTCACCAAAAGAACCATCAGTAGTTATAACAATACCAATAGAAGAGTGGTCTCTAATAACTTTTTCAGTACCAATTTCAGCCGCTTCTATAAAAGGTATTTCTTCATCATACCAAGGACATTTAACCATTCGAGGACCATTTTCATCCTCGTATCCTTTAGCATCCTTAATAACATAACCAACACAATCAACTAATCTAATATTAGTTTCAAAATCATCAATTTTAATTTTAGCAGCATTGCTCGGTATAAACTTAGGTTCTGTAGTCATAATCGTTCTACCAGCAGAACTTTGAGGAATTTCATCTAAAGTTCTTTTCTTTTCATATTCATCTTCTATATTAGGAACCACTAAAGTTTCAATAGTTTTTTTGATAAAAGTTGACTTTCCAGTTCTGACAGCACCAACTATCCCAAGATATAAATCTCCATTTGACCTTGCAGCAATACTTTTAACTATTTCTAATTTATCCATTTAATCCCTACTTTCTGTATCAATAAACTATATGTATTAAAAAATAAATATATTCAAAAAAAATATAAGTTAAAAGCTTATATTAATTTATCAATATCTTTTGGAACTTTATCATTTTGGACAGCACTTATAATTTTGTCCTCTTTCTCTTTATCAACAACTTTACCAGTCATTTTTCCTAGTTCTTGAATTACCTCTCTTAAAGTCTTCTCATCCTTTAAATTATTTTGTTGAAGTTTAGTTGCTAAAGAAAGAATTGTATCCTTTCCAACATTAGTTTTTTTCTCAACTCTTTTAAAAAAATTATCACTAAAATTCATTATGGCATCCTCCTAGAATATTATATGATTTATCTCTAGTTGGGCAACAACATAAAAAACAAAAAAAGATGAAAAATAAAAATAGGAAAATAAAAAAATACGGAAAAATATAAAAAAATATTTTTTTGTATAAAAATAGTAAAATTGGACAAGCCTTTATAAAATAAAGAAAAATAGCAATAATTTATAAAAAAAATAAAAACTAAAAAATAGAAAAAATTAAAAAAATAAAAATGTAAACTTTTGAAAAACAAAAATTATTGAAAAATAAGGGCAAAATGACATACACGAACATAAATTCAGTTTTTTTTACAAAAATGTATTGACAGTCACTCAAATATGAACTACAATTTAGGTAACAATAAAGTGAGGTACAGAATATGGTTGAAGAATTATTAGCTACATTAAAAGTAGAAAAAAGAAATGGCAAAAAAGTAGATTTTGATGGATCAAAAATAGCAATTGCCATAAAAAAAGGCTTTGATAGTATCGTAAATGATACAGATGATGATGGAGAAACAAAGGTATATAATGAGAAAGATATTCAAAAAGTATATCAATCTGTAATGAACAGAATCGAAAAAGATTTCAAAAATGAAACAAAAATTAAAATTGAACAAATTCAAGATTTAATTGAAGAGGAATTAGAAAAAAAAGGATACAACGATGTATATAAATCTTTTTCCGAATATAGAGAAAGAAGAAATTCTTCAAGAGAATTATTCTTCGGAGAAAAGAAAACTCATAAATTTTTAAAATCAATAGAATCTTTAGGACTTAAATCAGCTAATGAAGAAGACGCTAAAAGAGAAAATGCTAATATCGATGGAGATACAGCTATGGGAACAATGTTACAATATGGTTCAACTGTATCAAAAGAATTTGCTAAAGCATATTTAATGAAACCAAAATTTGCTGAAGCACACGATAGCGGTGAAATTCATATTCACGATATGGACTTTCTACCAATGGGAACAACAACTTGTTGTCAAATAAATCTAGAAAAATTATTTAAAGGTGGATTTGATACAGGTCATGGACACCTAAGAGAACCAAATGATATAATGTCGTATTCAGCACTTGCAGCCATTGCAATTCAAGCAAATCAAAATGATCAACATGGTGGTCAATCAATTCCAGCATTTGATTATTATATGGCACCAGGAGTTGTAAAAACATTTAAAAAACAATTTAAACAACAATTATATGATTTATTAGAATATAGTGATTTCATTTCATTTGTAAACTTTGATAGAGTAATAAAAGAAATAGATAAACTTGATACAATTGAATTAGATATAGAATTATTCGCACCATTTTATAAAGAATCAAAAGAAGTAAAAAGAATATTCGATTTATCTTATGAAAAAGCATTACAAAAAACTGATCGAATGACATATCAAGCAATGGAAGCATTTATTCATAATTTAAATACAATGCATTCCCGTGCTGGTGCCCAAGTACCTTTCTCATCAATTAACTTTGGTACTTGTACTTCAAAAGAAGGGAGAATGGTAATAGATAATTTCTTAAAAGTAACAGATGCTGGACTAGGAATGGGAGAAACTCCAATATTCCCAGTATCTATATTTAAAGTAAAAGAAGGAATAAACTATAATCCCGGAGATCCAAATTATGATTTATTTAAATTAGCTTGTAAAGTATCTGCTAAAAGATTATTTCCAAATTTCTCTTTTATAGATGCTCCACACAACATAATTTACTATAAACCAGATGATTATAATACAGAAATATCTTATATGGGATGTCGTACAAGAGTTATTGGAGATGTTACTGATAAACAAAATCAAATAGTAACAGGAAGAGGAAATTTATCATTCACTTCAATTAACTTACCAAGAATTGGTATTAAACATGGTATTTGTTTAAAAGAAAGAGATAAAGCTGATATGAAAGGTTTCTTTAATGAATTAGAAGAAACAATGGAATTAGTTAAAGACCAATTATTAGAAAGATTTGAAATTCAATGTAGTAAAAAAGTTTATAATTTTCCATTCTTATTAGGAGAAGGAGTATGGAATGATGGGGAAACATTAAAACCAAATGATAGAATTAGAAGAGTACTTAAACATGGTACACTATCAATTGGATTTATTGGTTTAGCTGAAACATTAAAAGCTCTAATCGGTGAACATCACGGAGAAAGTGATGAGGCTGAAAAACTAGGAATTAAAATCATTAAATTTATGCGTGATAAATGTGATGAATATAGTGAAAAATACAATTTGAATTTTACTTGTTTAGCAACTCCAGCTGAAGGTTTATCAGGTAGATTTGTTAATATTGATAAAGCAATATATGGAAAAATTAAAGGTGTAACTGATAGAGATTATTATACAAATTCATTCCATGTACCGGTTTATTACAATACTTCAATAGTAAATAAAATTAAAAAAGAAGCTCCATTCCATGCTTTAACTAATGCTGGACATATTAGTTATATTGAAATGGACGGAGATTTAACTCAAAATGTTGAAGCATTCGAAAAAGTAATAAGATTAATGAAAGAATCTGGAATTGGTTATGGAGCAATTAACCACCCAGTAGATAGAGATCCTGTTTGTGGATATGTTGGAATTATTAAAGATGTATGTCCAAAATGTGGAAGAAGAGAATTTGAAGGTATATTATTAGATAAGTAGGAGGCAATATATGGAAAAAGTAGTAGGTGAAAATGTAGGATTCGAAAGAATTAGAAGAGTAACAGGTTATTTAGCAGGAGATGTAAAAAGATTTAATAATGCTAAAAGAGCTGAAGAAAGAGATAGAGTTAAACATAGTTTAAAAGACCTAAATGAATATTCTGTTGAAAAGAAGGCTAGCTAATGAAAATTAGATTAGCTGCTCCACTTCAATATGATAGTGTTGTAGATGGTGAAGGAATAAGAACTGTAATTTGGACCCAAGGTTGTAGTCATAATTGTAAAGGATGTCATAATCCAGAAACTCACGATTTTAATGGTGGTGCCTTGATAGATATTGAGGATATAAAAAAGGAATTGATGAACTTAAAATTCCAAGATGGTATAACCTTGTCAGGAGGCGACCCATTTATGCAACCAGACGCTTGTTTAGAAATAGCTAAGTTTGCTAAAAAGATAGGCTTAAATGTATGGACATATACAGGTTTTACATTTGACCAATTAAAGACACTTGGGAGAACGAAACCAGTCATAATTGAATTATTAAAAAATATTGATGTCCTAATTGATGGTAAGTTTGTTCTAGAAGAAAAAACTTATGAAGCCCCATATAGAGGTTCAAAAAATCAAAGAATTATCGATGTTCAACAGTCATTAATAAAAAATGAAATTGTAATAGTAGATAAGTACAATGAACAAGAAGTTAAAAGAGGCAAATATTTATTTGTTTAAAACAGAATTTTATTCTGTTTTTTATTATATAATTAATTATGAGAAAGATAAAACTAAAAAAGAAAAAAAACAAAAATCACAATGTTATAATTTTATTAATTGTAATGATTATAATTACATTATTTGTAGTGTTTAATTTTATAGGAAAAAAGTTAACTCCAATTATAATGAATTATGCTGAAAAACAGGCAAAAAAAATAGCAGTTTTAGTAATCGGAAATGCTATTGATAATGAGTTAGGTGAAAAATTTAAAAGTGATAATTTATTTATAACTGATGGAAAAGAAACAAATTATAATACATATGAGATTAATAATATTTTAAAAGAAGTTAGTATAAATGTTAAAGAATATTTAAGAAAATTAGAGAAGGGTGAATTAGGAGATATTGGGTTATCCGATAATGAAAATATTAATGTTAATTCAGAAAAATTGAAGAGTGGCATTATTTATCAAGTACCATCAGGAATTATATTTAATAATGGATTGCTTGCTAATTTAGGACCCAAAATACCAGTCAAATTGAGTTTAATTGGTGATATAACAACCGATATAGTAACAGATATAAAAGAGTATGGAATTAATAATGCTGTAATTGAATTAGGGGTAAAAATAATAGCTGAAGAACAAGTAATACTACCATTTGATACAAAACAAATTCAAGTAGAAACAGTAGTGCCAATATCAATAAAAATTATAAATGGAACAGTTCCAGGATACTATTTTAACCCATATACACTTTCTTCAAGTTAAAAAATATGTTATAATTTTAATAGGTGATATAATGAAAATGGTTGTAATAAATGATATTAAATATAACTTAATTACAAATTATAAGGATGGATTTGATCAAGAAGAAGTAGAAAATAAATTAACTGATTATTTTTATGATTATGATTATGTATTAGGTGATTGGGCCTATGGCAAATTAAGACTAAAGGGTTTTTGTAAGAAAGAAAATAAACTATATAAAGAAATAAATGATTTTGAAAAAAGAAAAGATTATTTAAGAAATAATTGTGCTTATGATTGTAAATATTTTATTTTAGAAAAAGAATAAAATTTGAATATATTATAAAGTAATAAAAAAGAGAAACTAAAATATGATAAGAAAAGCAGAGAATAGAGATTTTATTGAACTTGATTATTTATTTAAAAAATTTCTTTTTGAAGAGGCAAAGTATGATGAAAATTATAATAAAAAATTCAAATTTAAAAGTTTATCATACGGTTTGGATGAAAATATTATCATTTTTGTATTTGAAAAAAACAATATGATATGTGGGTTTATATATTCAAGCATTATCAAGAGAGATATTAATATAAATAATATCGCAAAAATTAATTTCTTATATGTTAATAAAGAATACCGAAAACAAGGAATAGCTACTGAACTTCTAAAAAAGATGGAATTAGAGCTAAAATCTCGAAATGTAAAATTTATTGATGTGCAAGCATTTGATAAAAATCAAAATGCAATAAATTTGTATAAAAATAATAATTTTTTAAATTTTACAACTATCTTAAGAAAAAAAATATAAAATTATAAGCAATATAATAAAAATAATAGATTCTTTTTTTGCTATAAAACACTATTTCTTAATCGAAAAAGAATATTAAAAGAAGAGAAAAGAGAGTTTTATTTAAAAATACTTTTTTCTTTCTCCTTTATTTTATTACAGCTAATAATATTAGTTTTAGTAATAAAAAAATGACACTTAAGTCGATGACTTAAATGTCTAGTCAAATTTTGGTAGACATTCATAATGAATGTTCCTTTTTTATTATATGAGCAATAACTCATCTATATACATAGTAACACACCAATAAAAAAAAGTAAATATTATAACTATGTCTAATTTTGTCGAACGAAAAATAATTACTTTTTGTTTTAAATATTATAAAATATAAAATGGAACATTTAATGGGTGTCTACCTCTTATCTAAAAAAAGAAAGGAGGTTTAAAGATGAAAAAAAGAGAGTTTTATTTAAAAATACTTTCTTCTTTCTCCTTTATTTTATTACAACTAATAATATTGGTTTTAGTAATAAAAAAATGACACTTAAGTCGATGACTTAAATGTCTCACCAAATATAGGTAGACATTCATAATGAATGTTCCCTTTTATTATATGAGCGATAACTCATCTATATACATAATAACACATCAATATAAAAAAGTAAATATTATAATTTGTCGAATAATAATAAAATTTATTTAATAAATATATTTATAGTAAGAATTTTTATCATAAAAATTCTTTTTTTTTTATCTATAAAATGTTATAATTAATAAGAGTAGGAGGTTATAAAATGGAATTAAATGAACTTTATAACACATATTTGAATTATTCTAATAGAATTGAAGAATTATGGAGGGCTCTTTGAACCAGACAAGAAAAAAATTAGAATAAAAGAATTAGAAGAAAAAATGAATGAACCTAATTTTTGGAATGATAAAAGATTAAGCGAAAAAATAATAAATGAATTGAACGATTTAAAAAATAAAGTAGAAAAAGTTGAAACTTTAAAACAAAAAATCAATGATAATTTTGAAATAATAAAAGAATTAAAAGATTCTAATGATGATGAATTAAAATCATTAATTGAAAATGATGTTAATGAAATAAATGAAACTATTCAAGATCTAGAAATTGAAATATTATTAAATGGACCATATGATAAGTTAGATGCTGTTTTAGAACTACATTCTGGGGCTGGCGGAACAGAAGCTTGCGACTGGGTAAATATGTTATATAGAATGTATGACAGATGGTGTAATAAAAAGAAATATAAAGTAGATGTCATTGATTGCGAATATGGTGATGAAGCTGGAATAAAGAGTATAACATTGATAGTAAAAGGAATTAATGCTTATGGATATTTAAAAAATGAAAAAGGAGTTCATAGACTAGTTAGAATATCACCATTTGATTCTAACTCAAGAAGACATACTTCATTTGCTTCAGTTGATGTAACACCATTATTTGAAAAAGAAAATATTGATATAGAAATAAATGAAGCAGATTTAAGAATAGATGTATATAGAAGTAGTGGTAAAGGTGGACAAGGAGTAAATACAACTGATTCGGCAGTTAGAATAACCCATTTACCTACTAAAATAGTAGTTACTTGTCAAAATGAAAGAAGTCAAATTCAAAACAAAGAAACAGCTATGGAAGTACTAAAAAATAAACTATATAACTTAGAATTAGAAAAAAGAAATAAAGAACTAATGGATATAAAAGGTAATTTATCAGATATTAATTTTGGATCACAAATCAGGAGCTATGTAATGCATCCATATTCATTAGTAAAAGACCATAGAACAAATACTGAAGAAACTAATGTTGTAAAAGTATTAGATGGAGAAATTGATAAATTTATAAATGATAATTTGAAAGGAAAAACAAAATGAGTATTTTTAAGAAAAAAGAAAAATTAGATGAAATAATTGAAAAAATATATAATAAAAATAAAATTAAAAGATACTTTACACTATTTATTGGGTGTTTATTAGTTTCAATTGCCTTCAATGTATTTTTCTTACCTCGTAGTATTGTCTATGGTGGTGTATCAGGTATTGCTATTGTTGTTAATAAACTATTTGGAATAGATACCTCACTATTTGTATTCATAGTTTCAATGTTATTATTAATATTGAGTTATTTTACATTAGGCTGGGAAAAAACAAAAGGATCAATTGCTGGTTCAATAATGTATCCATTATGTATTAAATTAACTGCTAATTTGGGTGAATATATTAATTTTAATATTGATAATATGATTTTAATAGTTGTATTTGGAGCCGTAATTGCAGGATTAGGATCAGGAACTAATTTTAAATCTGGGTTTTCAACAGGTGGTACTGACATAATAAATCAAATAATTGCGAAATATGGAAAAGTATCTATTGGAAAATCAATGTTGATGTCTGATGGTATTATAGTTTTAGCCGCAGGATTTTTTCTAAATAATAATGTTTATGCTTGGGAAAATGTAATGTATGCTGTAATAGTATTATATATAATAAGTTTAATGGCTGATAAAGTAATATTAGGAATATCTCAATGTAAAGCATTTTATATTGTTACTGAACACGAAACATCAGTTAAAAAATTTATAATGGAACATTTAAGTCAAGGGGTTACGGTATTAGATGGTCGTGGTGGTTATACTGGTAATCATCAAAAAGTAATAATGTGTATTATACCAACAAAAGATTATTTTTTAGCTAAAGAAGGAATCTTAGGAATAGATCCTAAAGCATTTTTCTTAGTAACAGACGCTTATGAAGTGTCTGGAGGAAGTTTGAGGCGATAATATGAATTTGATAGAAATAAGAAATGTAAAAAAAACATATAAAACTGGCGTAACAGCTATATATGATATGAGCTTAAATATTGAAAAAGGCGATTTTGTATTTATAATTGGATCTACTGGTTGTGGTAAATCAACATTAATAAAAATGATGTATCGTGAAGAAAAACCAACTAGTGGTAAAATAAATATTGGTGGTTTAGATGTAGGAAAACTTAAAAATAGCAAAGTTTATAAATTAAGAAGAAAAATAGGAGTTGTTTTCCAAGATTACAAGTTACTTTCCAAATCAACAGTATATGAAAATGTAGCTTTTGCTTTGGAAGTTTTAGGTCAACCTAAATCTGAAATTTATCCTAAAGTATTAAAAGCCTTGGATTTAGTTGGATTAAAACATAAAGCAAATAATTATCCCCATCAATTATCAGGTGGAGAACAACAAAGGGTAGCAATCGCCCGTTCAATTGTAAATGGACCAAAGTTATTAATTTGTGACGAACCAACAGGAAACTTAGATGAAGTAACAAGTATGGAAATTATGAAAGTATTAGAAGAAATTAATAAAATGGGTACAACTATAATAATGGTAACTCACGATACTGAAATAGTAAATAAATTAAAGAAAAGAACAATTTTATTAGATAGTGGAAGAATATTAAGAGATTTTGAGAAAGGAACTTATAATCATGAGAGCATTAAGAATAATAAATAGAAGCATAAGAGATTCCTTTAAAGGAGTATTTAGAAATTTTTCACTTTCTTTAGCGTCTATTTCTTGTATTACGATTACTTTAATTGTAGTTGCTATTTCAATAATTCTTTCATACAATGTTAATAATTTTACTACTTTAGTTGAAAAAGATGTTACAATAGTTGCTTTTCTGGATGTAGATATCGATGATGCTGGAAGAGAAAAGATATTGTCAGAAATAAAAAAATTAGACAATATTGAATCTGTAACATTTGAATCAAAAACAAAAATATCTGAAGAAATGATGGAATCATCAGAAGTATTTAAAAACATTATGCAAAACTGGACTCCAGAAGAAAATCCATTACAAGATACTTATACAGTAAAAGTAAAAGATATTGAAAAAATTGGAGATACAGCTAAGAAAATAGGAAAACTAGATAAAGTAAATGTTGTTAAATATGGAGAGGGAATGGTTGAACAATTAATTTCCGTATTTGATATTGTTAAAAATATTTCAATTGGTATGGTTGTTGCTTTAATCATTGTTACTGCTTTCTTAATTGCTAATACAATAAAAATTACAATTTATTCAAGAAAAAGAGAAATTGAAATTATGAGATTAGTTGGGGCATCAAATATAAATATTAAAATACCATTTATATTTGAAGGATTCTTTTTAGGATTGTTTGGTTCAATAATACCAGTATTATTAACAGTTTATGCTTATGCAACTTTATATGAAGAATTTAATGGTCAATTATTCTCACCATTTATTAAATTAATAGAACCAACACCATTTGTCTATATGGTTTCAGGTTTATTAATTATCATTGGTATAGTAGTTGGTATGATAGGAAGTTTAAGAGCAGTTAAAAAATATTTAAAGATATAAGGAGGGTATATGTTAGAACAAGTTAAACAAGTTTTGATTGAAAAGTATGATTCAAAAATAGCTGAATATGATAGTTTAAAAAATCAAGTCATTGAATTAGAAGATAAAATTGAAGCAGATAATGCAGAAGAAATATATAAAGAAGATTTAAAAAATTTAAAAAAAGCTAAACTAAAAAAGAATAGTGAAGAATATAAAACAAAGATAAAAGAAATTGAATTAAAATATGAACAATCATTGATAGATTTTAAAAAAATATATGATGAATATGTTGATTTAAAAAATGCGATGGCTAAGATAGATATATATGGTTTTCAAAGAAAAAAAATAAGAGTTGAAGGAGCCGAAGATTTAAAGGATCTAAAACTTGATGATGAAAAGGCAGCTAAAATTATTAATGGTGAAATGGATGATATTATGTAAGAATTGGATTTTCCAGTTCTTTTTTTGTCAAAGTTTAGAATAAACTATAATTTGCGCAAAATCAATTTTTATGATAGTATATAGGACAATAAAAATTTAATATTTTAATAGATGAATTGGAGTTGAGTAATATGTTCGATAATTTAAAAAAATTATACTATTTTAATAAGAGGGATTTATTGATTAAACAAGGATTATTAAATGGTAGTATTGTCCCATTTGATAAACAACTATATGAAAAAATGTCTCATACATATATTTCTTGTATCCCAGTTTCTATGCATATTAAATATTTAAGACCAATTATTACTCCAGGACGATGTTTTGATAGAAGTCTTTATATGTTTTTATGCTTTGATGATGCTTTATTAGTCAGAGGCAATAATAAAGAATTAGAATTGCTTTATGGTAAAGAAGATGCTGGTCACGGATGGATTGAAATTGATAATTATGTTTATGATCCAACATTACTATTAAGATTTGAAAAAGATGTCTATTATAAAATCTGTTCTCCAACTAATGTATATAAATGTAGTAAGGATGATTATATAAAAGATAATAAAAGCTTTTATGAACAAGTAAAAAATGTAACACTTCAAGATTTTAAACCAAATGGAAGAAAGAGAATAGATTTGTGTTCAATAATACCACTATTAGAGGAAATTGTTAATGCTTCTAATAATCCTGATTTTAAAAATGATTTTAATAATTATCTTGAATCAATTAATTATGATGAACGACAAGTAGTTGAAGGAATGAATTTAGAATTTCAAAAATATTTAAGTAAATAAAAGAATGATAAAAATTCATTCTTTTATTTTATAAAAAAAGTAGATTTCTCTACTTATAAAAATATAATCACTAATAATCCAACGATTAAACAATAATAAACAAATCCACTTAATTTACCTTCGTTAACAATTTTTCTAAACCATTTAATACATATAGCTGTAAAGATGAAAGCAATAATAGTTGCTACAATATAATATATCCATAATGTAGAACTAATACTAACAGATAATAAATCTTTTAGTTCAACTACTGTAGCTGCTAAACTAATTG
This sequence comes from uncultured Bacilli bacterium, assembly GCA_934119965.1. GTDB lineage: Bacteria > Bacillota_I > Bacilli_A > RF39 > UBA660 > CAJOJO01. The sequence goes on along the minus strand of CAKOTA010000005.1, from coordinate 63,909 downwards.
GAATATATAACATAAATGAATACTTAAAAGCAGTATCTCTTTTTAACCCAGTAGCCATACCACCAACTATTGTTGAACCACTTCTACTAATACCAGGAAAAACTCCTAATACTTGAAATAAACCAACAGTTAAAGCATCTTTAACTTTCATATCTTCTTTATCTTTTCTACCTTTAAAATCTTTAATAATAAATAGCATCAAAGCAGTAATTAATAAAGATAATCCAACAATTTTGACATTATTTTCTAGTAACGAAAATATATTAAATTTTTTTACTAATAATCCGATAATACCAGCTGGAATACATCCTAAAACAATTAACCAACAATAATTATAATCTGTTTTATATTTAGAATCTTTAGTTTTTAAATATTTGAAGAAACTATTTATTAATTCTATAATATCTTTCCAGAATATAATTACTACAGCAAGTAAACTACCAGCATTAGTAATAATTGCTAATGTATCAAAATCAACATCAACATTTAGTAAAGTTTTAAAAATAAGTAGGTGTCCACTTGAAGATATAGGTAAAGCCTCCGTAACTCCTTGAATAAATCCTAATAAAATATACTTTAATAATAACATATCATCACCTATCTAATTATATAATAAAACTAAAAAAAAATAAATAAAAATAAAATATTTAAATAAAATTAAATAGGTGGTGCTTATGCTTGCACGAATATTTATTTTTTTGTTAGGATATGCATTAACTATAATAGGATTAATATATGTAATAAGTTATTTAAATTTGATAGCAATAGGGTATAATTTTTTTGAATATGTAAATTTTATATTTAGAAGAATTGAATGTTTATATACCTTGTTAGGCTTAACATTAATTTTTCTTTCAATTTATTTACCAGGAGGAAACTATGAACTACATTTATGATTTATTATTAAATTTTAATGAAAATATTTATGAATTTTATGATTGGAATAAAACGGATAATATAAAACATATTAAAAAAATTCCAATATTTAAAATTGACTCAAAAAAAATGAAACAATTAAAGACAAATAAAATAATATTTGAAGAAACTTTTCTAGAAAAAATATATAATAAAACAGAAGAATTTACATCAAGAAAAAATAGACATATTGATTATGCTTGTTTGTTTACTGATAGTACTGAAGTAATAGGAATAAATATTGGAAAAAGGACAACATATAGTAAATTATTATTAGATGAAGAATTTGAAGTAACAAATATGAGTTTACATATGAAAGAAGTTGATATTCCATTTAAAATAATTGGCTCAAAAGAAAAAGAAGAATTTAAAACAAGAAAAGAATTAGAACAAATTAGTACAGCTAAAAAAGTTCTAAAAAATATTTTAAATGAAAATAATCCTGAAAAATTAAAATATTTATATTATGAATGTTTTGATAAGAAAAATGATTCAATCGAAGAAATAATAAAAGAATTAAATAAAAAAATAGAAAATAAAAATATAATTAATAAAATAAATGATTTTGTTAATATAAAAAATGTATAAAAAAAAATAAACAAAACAAAATACTAATGAGGAGGAAAATATGAAAAAATTTGTTATGATGTTATTTATACCATTCTTATTAGTAGGTTGTGGTGGTAAAATGATGAATACACCAACCAAAAAAGTAGAAATGTTTTTTGCCAACTACCAATCATTAGATGATAGCGTTGTAAAACAATTAAATGATGTCGCTAATGAAGAAGAATTATTCAATTCCACACAAAGAAAAGAATATGTAGACTTAATGAAAAAACATTATCAAGACTTAAAATATGAAATAAAAGATGAAATAGTAGATGGTGATACAGCAACCGTAACAGTTGAAATAGAAGTCAAAGATTATTCTAAAACACTAAAAGATGCGGAAACTTATTTAAATGAACATAAAGAAGAATTCAACAATGATAAAAATGAATATGATGAATCATTATTTACTAGTTATCGTTTAGAACAATTAAAAAAATCAACTGATAAAGTTAAATATACATTAAATATATACTTAACTAAAGTTGATAATGAATGGAAAATGGATGATTTAAGCGAAACTGATAGAATGAAGATTAATGGAATGTATGAATATTAAAACGTATCTGGTTGATACGTTTTATCTATAATATGGACCGTAGTATGGATAAGAACAATATGGACCATAACAAGGTCTATATGCAGGGCCATTATAGAAAGCAGGCGCTAATAAACCACCAGTAATACCACCTAAAACAAATGGACCTAAGAAACCACCAACAAATCTATCATTATTTCTTATAGGCATATTTGGATAATATCTGTACATAATAAATCCCCTTTCATAATATATTATGATAAAAAAAGAAAAGAGTGAGAAAATGGAATCAAAATTAGATGAATTAGCTAAAAAAATAGTTAATTATTCAGTAAAAGTGAATGTTAATGAAAGAGTATTAATAAATACATATGTAAATGATGGTTTCTTTATTAAAAGATTAATTTACTATATTACTTTAAATAAAGGAATTCCTTTTGTAAGAATAAATGATGAAAGTATAAATAGTTATTTATTAGAAACTGCTAGTGAAAATAGATATCAAGAAATAAAACAACATGGATTAGATGATGTAAATAATTATGATATTTTTATCAATATTAGATATACAACTAATGATTATAGTAAAAAAAATATTGATGAAAACACTTTAAAAAATATTGCACTAACAACAAAAGAAAGTGATTATATAAGAATAAATGAGAGAAAATGGGTATTACTAAATTATCCAAGCAATGTTGATGCTTATAAAGCTAAAATGACAACTGATACATATAAAAACTATGCTTTAGATGTTATGATATTTGACTATGAAAAAATGAGTAATGATATTGCTCCATTAAAAAAATTAATGGAACAAACAGATATTGTAAGAATAACTGGTCCAAATACGGATATTGAATTTAGTATTAAAGATATTCCTGTTATTCCTTGTGTTGGTGAGGCTAATCTACCTGATGGTGAAATTTATACAGCGCCTGTTAGGGAATCTGTTAATGGTTTAATAACTTATAATACGCCTAGTCCTTATAATGGTAATATTTATCATAAAGTTTCTTTACTATTTAAAGATGGAAAAATAATTGAAGCAAAATGTGACGAAAATAATGAAGAACTTAATAAGATATTTAATACTGATGAAGGAGCTAGATATGTAGGAGAATTTTCATTTGGATTAAATCCATTAATTAGAAATCCAATGGGTGATATACTATATGATGAAAAAATAATAGGAAGTATTCATTTTACACCAGGTCAGGCTTATAAAGATGCTTATAATGGTAATGATTCAGGAATTCATTGGGATTTAGTTTTAATTCAAAGAGAAGAATATGGTGGAGGAGAAATATACTTTGATCATACATTGATTAGAAAAGATGGAAAATTTGTATTACCCGAATTATTGCATCTAAATTATGATTTAAAATAGTTTTAATTAACTATTTTTTTTCATATAATAATTTCTTAAAGTAGGTATTATATTGATATCATCAAAATAGAAAACTTGTCAAAAAATATTTTTTGTGTTACTATGGATATATCAAGGAAACTTGCATAATATAAAAAAGGAATACTTAACATCGCAAAGTTGAGTACTTGCCAATTGGTTACGCACTTAATCTTGTTAGATTGAGTGCTTTTTTTTATAATTCATTATCACTTGAATAATAGAAGTATAAGTAGAATGATGATAATGATTAGAGCAAAGATTAAAAAATCTTTCTTAGTCATTTCACCACCTCCTTTCGGAGGCGAGCACTCAACTGTTAAAATATTCCTAAGTTAATTATACCAGAACATATGTTCTTAATTAATTTATTTTATAAATTTAATTGTATAAAAATTAAAGATATAAATTATGATTTAAAATAGTTTTAATTAACTATTTTTTTTCATATATTTGATTAGGTGATACAATGAAGAAAGTCTTTAATGCCATAGGAATAATTGGACTAGTGATAATAAGTTTTGTTTATACTGAAAAAACAGTAATGGTTGTTAGAGAATATGATGAAATAATGATTAAAATAAAAGAACAAAATAATATTCCGGCATTAGATAGTAAGATTGATAAAGATACAATCATACCTGGTATTTTGGAAAAAAAGATTAATATAAATGAAAGCTATAGAAAAATGAAACAAAATGGCGTTTATAATGAAAAACTATTAGTATATGAAAAAATTGATAATAAAGGATCATTAAAAAATAATTATGATAAATATATAATAAGTGGTAATAAAACTAAAAATATGGTTAGTTTAATATTTGTATTAGATGGTAATACTGATATAGAAGAAATCAAAAAAATAATTGATAATAATGAAATAAAAGTGACTTTTGCAATTAACAATGTTTGGCTTGAAAAAAATGGTGATTTATTACTATCTTTAGCGCAAAAAAATCATAATTTTATAATTAGAGATAAAAATAAACATTTGAATTCAGTTATAAAAGATGTTCTAAAACAAAAAAATTATTGTTTTGTATCAGATAAGAATAAAGAATTTTTAAAAAATTGCTCTAAAGAAAAAATGAATACTATATTAGTAAACACTATTGATAATAACTATCTATATGAAACAAAAAAAATTTTAGATAGTGGAAGTTTAATTAGTTATAAAGTAAGTAATAATTTAATCGATAATTTAGATATAATAATTAAATATATAAAAAATAAGGGATTTACAATTACTAATATCGTTGAACATTTAGAAGAATAATGATAAGATAATATTGGTGATTTTATGAAGAAACCTGAGTTGTTAGCGCCAGCTGGTAATATGGAATGTTTAATTGCTGCTATTCAAGCTGGATGTGATGCAGTATACATTGGTGGTACTATGTTTGGAGCTAGAAGTTACGCCGGAAACTTTAATGAAGAAGAAATAATTGAAGCAATTAAATATGCCCATTTATATGGTGTAAAAGTATATGTAACAGTTAATACTTTAGTTTACGATAAAGAGATAAGTGAATTTATGAATTATATTGATTTTCTTCATAAAAATAATGTTGATGCTATTATAATTCAAGATTTAGGGATGATGGATTTAGTTAGAAAAACATATCCTAATTTAGAAATACACGCTTCTACACAAATGCATATTCATAACTTAGAAGGTGTTAAATTCGCAACTGATATGGGAATAAAAAGAGTAGTTTTAGCTAGGGAAACAGATATTGATACAATTAGTAATATTAAAAAAAATACCAATATTGAGCTAGAAATATTTATTCATGGGGCCTTATGTATAAGTTATTCTGGTGAATGTTTAATGAGTTATTTTTTAACTGGTAGAAGTGGTAATAGAGGAACTTGTAGTCAACCTTGTAGAATGAAATATGATTTATATAGTGATCATAAATTGAATAAAGATAAATATTTATTAAGTACTAAAGATTTAAATACTATTTTAAATATTGGTAAGCTTATTGATATAGGAGTAGATAGTTTAAAAATAGAAGGCCGAATGAAAAGACCAGAATATGTTTATTTAATTACTAGTTTATATCGTAAAGCAATAGATAATTATTTAAAATACAAAGAAACAAGAATAACCGATAATGATATAAAAGAAATGAAAAAAATATTTAATCGTGAATTTACTAAAGGATTTATTTTTAATGAAAACAATAATGATTTTACTAATGAATTTAGACCTAATCATATGGGAATTAAGATTGGTTCTGTTACCTCAGTTGGCAAAAAAATCAAAATAAAATTAACCGATAATTTAAATCAAGGTGATGGAATTAGATTTATTGGTAAAACTGAAGATGGCGGAATTGTCAATAAAATGTACAAAAAAGGTAAATTAGTAAGTAGTGCTTTACAAAATGAAATAATAGAGTTAGATAATAATTATGATGTTAAAGTAAATGATGTTGTTTTGAAGACAACGGATATAAAGCAGTTGAATGAGATTGATAATAAGATTAAATTAAATTTAAGAAAAGTGAAAATTAATTGTTTTATTGAATTATATATAGATAAACCATTAAAACTTATATTTAATGATGGGATAAATAAAATAGAAGTATTTGGTGAATTAGTTCAAAAATCTAATAAAATTAATATGAAAAATGAAGATATAATGAAACAAATAAATAAGTTAGGTGATACTGTTTACACAATAGATGAATTTGATATTAAAAGAGATGAAAATATATTTGTTAGAATTTCTGATTTAAATGATCTAAGAAGAAATGCTGTATTAGAACTAAATAAAAAAAGAATATATAAAACTAATTATTTGAAAAAAGATTATTATATTAATACTACTGAATATATAGAAAAGCCAGGTTTTTCATATTTAATCAATGATAAAGAAAAATTGAATATTAAAGATTATAAATATATTTATACAGAAAATAAAGAGTTAATTAATGATGAAATTATTTATAAATTACCTAGGGTGATTAAAGATATTCCTAGTGGTAATTATTTAAATAGTGAAATAGGTAGTGTCTACTTAAATAAAGGAGTATCTGATTTTTCTTTAAATATAGTTAATTCGTATGGTGTTGCTTTTTTAAATAGTTTAGGAGTTAAAAGAGTTACTTTATCATATGAAATGAAATATGATGATATCAAATTATTAATCGATAATTATAAAAAGAGGTATAATCAAAATCCTAATTTAGAAGTTATTATATCTAGTTATCCAGAGATAATGATTACAAAATATGATATATTAAAAAAATATAATACTAATAGTGGTTATTTAAAAGATATAAATAATAAAGAATTTAAATTAATTAAAAGAGATAATTTAATTCATATTAAAAATTATGAAAAAATAGAACTTGATTCTAATAAATTGTTCGAGATGGGCATTAACACATTGAGAATAGAAATAGATTAAAAAAAGATAAGTTTCAAACTTATCTTTTTAACATTATCTGTTGTAGAATTCAACAATTAATGATTCATTGATATCAGCATTTAATTCGCTTCTTTCAGGATATCTAACATAAGTAGCAACCATTTTTTTATCATCATAAGTAACATATTCAACTCTGTTATGAGTAGCTTCTAATGAAGATTTAATAATTGCTAATTCTTTATCAGAATCTTTAACACTGATTACATCACCAGGTTTAACTCTGTAAGAAGGAATATCAACTTTTTTACCATTTACAGTAATATGTCCGTGGTTAACAAGTTGTCTAGCACCTTTTCTTGTAGTAGAAAAACCGATACGATAAACTAAGTTATCTAGACGACTTTCTAGTAATCTTAAGAAGTTTTCACCATGAACACCTTTCATCTTACCAGCTTCATCAAATATTTTTCTAAATTGTTTTTCATTTAGACCATACATAAATCTAACTTTTTGTTTTTCTTGTAATTGAACACCATAATCAGAAACCTTTTTACGATCAGATCCGTGTTGACCAGGTGCATATGGTCTTCTTGCTAATTCTTTTCCGTTTTCTAAAACAGAAAAACCAAGTCTACGTGATTTTCTATAAGTAGAACCAGTATATCTTGACATAAAATCTCTCCTTTCTGCCTAAACATAAAGGTTATCTTGCCAAACTGTAGGGTGTTTATTTTAATATCTTCACTTTGCAGCTAAAGCTACACAATAACCCACAGGGTAATAAACACATTACAATTTTCAAAATAACGCTGCCAACGTTTTAAGCACCTATAATTATATATATTTTCCCCTTATAAGTCAAGCGTTAACTACATAATTATATGAAATTTTAAATTAAAATGTACAAAAAAAATAAAATATGATACAATAACTATATAATAAGAATAAAAAATATGTAAAAAAAACACAATTTGTGGTAAAATTATAATAACGAGGTGGTTCTAGTGGATACAATTATAATATCAATTATATCCTTGATGATTTTAGCTTTAATATTAATAGTAACAGTATTAATATTACTTCAAAAGAAAAAAACAGCAAAAATTAAAAAACAATTATCAAATCTTGAAATCGAAAAAAATAAAATTGATAGTTCACCAATAATTCCAGAACTTACTAAAGTAGAATCATTAGTTAAAAACGAAAAATTAGAAACAATGTATAATAAATGGAAAGATAGATTAGATGTAATTAGAACTAATCAAATTCCTAAAATAACTGATATGTTATTGGATGCTAATTACTCACTATCACAACAAGATTATAAAGATACAATTTATAAAATTGCTAAACTTGAAATGGAAATATATAAAGTAAGAACTAATAGTGAATTCTTGCTTAATGAAATAAAAGAAATAACAACAAGTGAAGAAAGAAATAGAGCAATAATTACTAGTTTAAAAGGAAAATATCGTGATTTATATGATAAGTATAAAGAAACAAAATCAGAGTTTGGCGAATATAGTGAACCAATAGATTTACAATTTGAGAATATTGCTACAAGATTTGAGAGCTTTGAAACTTTAATGGAAAATAATGAATATACAGAAGTTCCAAATGTTGTAAAATCAATTGATGAAATGTTAAAACATATGGAAATTGTACTTGAAGAATTACCAAGTATCTATTTAATGGTTAATACAGTATTACCTAAAAAAATATCTGATATAAAAGAAGAATATGATCAGATGACAGAAGAAGGATATCCGTTAGATTATTTAAATATTGAGTATAATATAGATGAAGCAAATAAAAAAATTGACGATATCAAAGATAGAGCTAATGTGTTAAACTTAGAAGATAGCTTATTTGAATTGAAAGTATTATCTGATTATTTTGATTCAGTATTTACAGATTTTGAAAAAGAAAAAGTTGACAAAAAAACATATGAAGAAACAAGTATTGTATTTGAGAAAAAACTTAAGAAAAATAATCGTTTGATGACAGAATTATTTAACCAATTAGATGAAATAAAAGCTGTTTATAATTTAAAACCAGAAGAAATAGATATATTAGAACAAGTAAGAATTGATGTTGAAAATTTAAATAATGATTATAAAGTATTAAATGATCATACTGGAAATAACACATTTGCTTATTCTAAACTAACTAAAGAAATAGAAAATTTATCACTTAAGTTAGCAAATTCTGAGGAAAGAGTAGATATGGTATTAAATTCTATTGGTAGTATGAAAGATGATGAAATAAGAGCAAGACAACAATTGGAGGAAATTAAAATTATTCTTCATGATTCTAAAAATAAAATTAGAGAATATAACTTACCAGTTATTCCTAAAACTTATTTTGTTGAATTAAGTGAAGCTCAAACTGCCATTAAAGAAATTATTAAAGAATTGGATAAGAAACCAATAACAATTGATGTTTTAAATACAAGAGTGGATACTGCTCGTGATTTAGTTCTTAAATTATTTAAAACAACAAAAGAAATGATGAGAACTGCTATGTTTGCTGAAATGGCTATAGTCTATGGAAATAGATATAGAAGTAGTGAAGAAGAATTAGACAAGTATTTAACTTATTCTGAGAAGCTATTTTATAATGGAGAATATCAAAAATCATTAGAAATAACAATTAATTCACTAAATAAAGTAGAACCTGGAATATATGATAAATTATTAAATTTATATTCTAAAGGAAATTAAAGGGAGGAAAGTATGAACAATAATTTAGAAAACGGATATACAGAAGAATTAGATTTTTCAAATATAAAGGAAGAAATGGAAAAAGCAAAACAAGAAGTTAAACCAGTTCCATTAGAACCAATGTATGAAGAAGCACCTGTTGAAACCTATGATGATATAGTTAATAATCGAAAAATTGAAGATAAAAAGATAGATACAGAAATTAATGAAAATCCAAGTGCTAAAGTAAATTTAAATAAAGAAGAGGAAGAGCCAGAACAAATAGATCCTAAAGACATTAAAGTTGATTTGAAGGGAAATAAATCATTAATGAAAGTATTAATGTTAGGATTATTTTTATTAATAATAATTATATTAATACCACTTATAGCATTATAAAAAATAGGCAAAGCCTATTTTTTTATTGATAAATTAATTATTAAATCCATATTATCGTCATTAGCCATAATGTTTTTATGTAATTTTTTACACTTTTCACATTTGTATATAATTTTATATGTATTTTTAAATTTTTCAATCCCAATTGGTTCCAATAATCCAAGACAATCATTCAATCTATCACCAGGATTAATATCTACGTGTTTAGAATATAAGCAATGAGGACAATGGTCTCTAGCTGTATAATTAGATTTTGGAACATTTTTACCACAATTTTCACAAATAAATTCTTCATCTATCATATTAAATTTTTTCATTTCATTCACCAAATAGATTATAACATATAATTAAAATAATAAGAAATTTAACGATATAAAAGAAAATGAATATGTAAAAAAAATAAAAATTATGTTATAATTATTAAGGATGTGAAACTTATGGATTATAAAATAATGATTAATGAATTTGAAGGTCCAATGGATTTATTACTTCATTTAATAAAAAAATCAGATATTAATATTTGTGATATAAGCATTGAAGAAATAACTAAACAATATTTAGATTACATAAATGAAATGGAAAAATTAGATTTAGATATTGCTAGCGAATATTTAATAATGGCAGCTGAACTTATTGAAATGAAATCTTCTATATTATTGCCAAAACAAGAAATAGAAGAAGATGAATATGAAGAAGATCCAAGAGAAAAATTAATTAGAAGGTTAATTGAATATAAACAATATAAAGAGAAATTACCGGAATTCAAACAACTAGAAATGGATAGAAAACAAGTGTTTAGTAAAGATCCAAGCGATTTAAGTCATTTTAAAATAGTAGAAGAAAATATTGACTTAGGCGATATTGGTATTGAAGATTTAATGAATGCCTTTAATAAGTTCCTAGAAAGAAAGAAATTGGAGCAACCTTTAAATACAAAGATTACAAAAAAAGAATATTCCGTAGGTGAAAGAAGTACTGAAATTAGAAATATTTTAAAACAAAAGAAAAAAATAGAATTTGAAGAATTATTTGAAGAAGTTAACAAAGATTATATTGTTGTAACATTTTTATCAATTTTAACACTTGCTAAAAGACAAGAATTAAAAATAACACAAGATAATAATTTTAGTAAAATAATTCTTTCATTAAGAGGTGAAGAATGATAGCAGTTTTAGAGGGTTTACTATTTATATCCGGTGATGAAGGAATAGAATTAGAAACTATAAAAAATATTCTTGAAATAACTGATGAAGAATTAAAAGAATTAATCAGAGAACTTATAGATAATTATAGTAGTAGTGAAAGAGGATTAAATGTTGAGTTGTTTGGTAAAAGAATAAAATTAACCACTAAACCTGAACATAAAAAATATTACGAAAAATTAGTTGATGAAGAAGCAAATTCATTATTAAGTAATGCGGCTTTAGAAACTTTAGCAATCATAGCTTATAATGGACCAGTTACAAGAATAGAAATTGATGAAATAAGAGGAATTAATAGTAGTCATTTAGTAAGAAAATTATTACTTAAAAATTTAATAAAAGATGTTGGAAGATCTGATAAACCAGGTCGACCAATATTATATAATGTTACAGAAAATTTTTTAGATTATTTTGGATTAAAAAGTATTGAAGATTTACCTAAAATAGAAGAAACAGAAGTAGAAGATACTGAAAAAGATTTGTTTGAATCTAAATATAAAGAATTGAATTAATTATAGTTATGTGCTATAATCTTTATATACCGGTCTGGCGGAATGGTAGACGCGATGGATTCAAAATCCATTGGTAGCAATATCGTGAGGGTTCAAGTCCCTTGGCCGGTACCATATTGATAAAAAACTCGGACTTTTAAAATTTATTTAAGGTTCGAGTTTTATTATACTAATAAATGTGTTATAATAGTCATCAATTTCTAAAATGAATTATGACGATTTAGAAAATTTGTACATAGTATTCTCAAATTTACACTAGAAACGGAGATTTAGTATGGAAAATTATTCGAATAAAAAAGAACTTATTGAAAATCTACTACGTAATTATCTAAATTTAGAAATAGATGAACAAGAAAAATTAGGTATTCCAGATAATGGCTATATTTACCATAATATTGGTGAACATCAAAATCGTGGAGAGGAATTTTTAAAAACAGAAGAATTTTTAAACTGGGTTGTAGTAAACCATCCTAAAGAATTCAATGATGTTTTTAATATAAATTTTATTAATTATGGTGATACAGAATTGGTATATGTCATTGATGAACTTGGCTACAAAAGAACTTTATTGGTAGGACAACCAAATGTTGAATTTGGCACTGTAAAAAAAGAATACGAAAATTTGAATATGCTTGCAAAAAGAAATCCTGATTTGATAGTATGTCCAACGAATTATTTTTCTAATGGATATAGAGAAGCTTTTTTAACACCATATATTTATCAAGCAAGATGTATTGCTTCTTCTGAACTAGGTTATGGAGCTTATGTACCTAATCCAAGTTATAGATTTGATTTATATAATACTGAAGATACATATACAATTTGTAAAGCGATGATAGCTAATTTAGTTATGTTATACAATCAAGATGAAAATTTAGGATTAGCAGCCTGTAAAATCGGAGGTGGAGATTTCATTTTAGAAAAAGAATATGATGAAGAACCTCATACGATTGAAAATACATTAAAAAGAATGCATCTTATAGCTGCTAGGGAACTGATTTCAATTGATTTTAGTTCTTATATTCATTTACTAGAAAATGAATTTAGGCGAATAACATATTATAAGAAAATAGAAGAAAAAGATCCCAATATTTTAATAAATCATAAAAATAGAATTCCTATTTCTAAAGAAACTATTGAAGATGGTATTCAACTTGGTTTAAAATTAGGAAGATAGAGAAAAATATAAAAGTGGATATCGTATTGATATTAAAAGAACATTTGAATATTAATCAAATGCTTTTTTATTGATTTAAAAAACTAATTAATGTATAATTTTAACAGGTGATTTTATGAATAAATTGATAATGATTAAATATGGAGAATTAACAACAAAAAAAGCAAATAGAAAGTTATTCATTCAAATATTAGATAACAATATTAAAAAAATCTTAAAAGATTTTGATATAAAAATAACAAAAGATCGAGTAAGAATGTATATTGAATGTTCCAATGAAGACTTAAATCAAGTCGTAAATAAATTGAAAAAAGTATTTGGAATACATGGTATAGTAGTCGCACATAAAGTAAATAATAATACTGATGAAATAAAATCCAAAGTATTAGAATTAATAAAAAATGAATCTAATAAAACATTTAAAGTAATTACTAAAAGAGCTGACAAAAGATTTGAAATAAGTAGTATGGATTTTAATAATGTAATAGGTGGATTCGTTTTAAAAAATACAAATCTAAAAGTTGATGTTCATAATCCAGACATTAATATTCATATTGAAATTAGAATGGAAGGAACATTTATTTACTTAGATGAAATCAAGGGAATTGGTGGTTATCCTGTTGGCGTTCAAGGTAAAGGTTTACTAATGTTAAGTGGTGGAATAGATTCACCAGTTGCTGGATACTTATCATTAAAAAGAGGCGTTGATTTAGAATGTTTATATTTTGAATCTCCTCCACATACTAGTGTTGAAGCTAAAAATAAAGTAATTGAATTAGCGCGCATTATTAATGAATATTCAGGTAATATAAAAGTAAATGTTGTACCTTTTACAAAATTACAAGAAGCAATATATAAAAATGTACCTGATAATTATATTATTACCATAATGCGAAGAATGATGTATCGTATAGCTCATAAATTATGTATAAAAAATAACTTAAAAATAATAATTAATGGTGAATCTATTGGACAAGTAGCTTCACAAACATTATCAAGTATGATAGTTATAAATAATGTAACTAATTTACCAGTAATTAGACCAGTTGCTTGTATGGATAAATTAGAAATAATTGATATAGCAAATAAAATAAATACATATGAAACAAGTATTTTACCATATGAAGATTGTTGTACAATATTTCTACCAAAACATCCAGTAATTAATCCAGAATTAGACAAATGTTTATTATATGAAACAAACTTCGATTATGAAACTTTAATCGATGAATGTATTAATAATATAGAAGTAATAACAGAATTGGATAAAAAAAATTATAGCGAATTGCTATAAATTACCAATTAAAAAAATGTATTTATTTGTCACATCCGTACATCATATTAATGTACAGGAGGTGAGTACAATGAATAACAAATACAATAAAATGGTTGCACCTGGTGCTAAACAAGCTATCGACAAAATGAAATATGAAATAGCTACTGAATTAGGTGTTACAATGGGTCCAGATGCTACAAGTAGAGCTAACGGTTCTGTAGGTGGAGAAATCACAAAAAGATTAGTTCGTATGGCTGAACAACAATTAAGTGGTTCTAACTACCAATCAAAATAATTAAAAATGGGCAGAAGATTCTGTCTTTTTTTAAATTATAAATTAGGATTTCCCGCACTTATAACAGTGTATTTACCACTACTTATAACAACATATAGAACGATAATAGCAGCAATAGTAGATAAAGAACTAGCTGTTAATTGAAGATTTGAAAATTTCAAGTCTTTTTTCTTTGATTTTGCTATTTCTCTATTTTGATAATTAATATATAAATATGACAGAGTAAGAACTAAAACAATAGTTCTATTAGTGATACCTATTTTTTCGGCAAGTTCATCATTATAAATATATTTATCATCTAAATTTAAAATATCATTATATGTAAGAGAAAGTGAAACAAATAATGTAAGTAAATATATAATAGTAGTTATCATTTGCTGTTCTAATAATTTTTTTTCTTTATTATTCATATAAATTTCTCATATCATTAATTTCTTTCAATTCACTTATGGTAACACATTTATAACCATTTTCCTTTAAAATAGGAACAATTTTCTTAACAGCATCATAAGTTCTTTTATAAATATCATGCATTAAAATGATATTACCAGATTTTAAATTTTTAGTGGCCCTGGCTACAATCTTGTCAACACTTTTATATTTCCAATCTAAAGTATCAACATTCCATAATACAATTTTTAAATTAGTACTATTTTTTAAAGTTGAATTAACAGATCCATAAGTAGGTCTAATCAATGTAGGAATATAACCTGTATACTCGTAAATAAGGTTTTGAGTTTTTTCTATTTGATTAATCATTTCTTCCTTTTTAAGTTTGATTAACCATTTGTGATTATATGAATGATTTCCAATTTCATTGCCATAACTAATACTTTTATTTAGAGTATCTTGATAATTACTTACTTTATTACCTAGAATGAAAAACGTTGCTTTACAATCATTTTGATGTAAATACTCTATTAGATCATCAGTATACTTACTTGGACCATCATCAAAAGTAAGAGCAATTACTTTTTCACTATAATTAATGTCATTGTTAGGTAAGATTATTTCATTAATAACCTTTTTCTCTTTTTCAAAAAATATATTTAAATTAGCCAATGGAATATCAATAGTTTCATAATTATTATCATAATTAAAATATACATATAAATTTGTATCATCAAAACTAAATTCATAGTTATTTGCTATATCTATATTTAAACTAGTATTTTTGATTTTATTTATTAATATCCTATTTAATTTATTTATATCAACAAAACTTTCAATGTTATTTATTTTGTTATTATAGAAATAAGTTTTTACATAATTTTTATTTATATTATCACCATTAACATATATAAATAGAGCAACTGAAATAAAATTATCAACCTTGTAGTATAAATAATCAATATTTAACTCACCATTCAGATATTTATATTTATTATATATATTCTTTACATCTTTTTTGATATTTAAATCTAATTCTGTTCCTGTTACTGGATAATTAATATTAACTAAAAGATCATCATTTTCAATTACAATAGTATCTATATATTCCAGTTTGTTAGAGCAGCCTGTAATTAAAAGTAAAACAAATATAATAAATATTTTTTTCATATAATCACCTGTTTAATTATATGAAAAATATCAACATATATTTTAATAAAAATAGTAGTTTTTTATTAAAAAGTATTGATTTTAATACTTAAAAATGGTATTCTTAGAGTGTAAGCAAGATATGTGCTTAAACAATAATTATAGGAGGTTATTTATGCAAGAATTAGTAAATTATATTGCTGAAGAAACAGGATTAACAAAAGCAGACGCTAAAAGAGCTATGGATGCTATGACAAATGGAGTAGCAAAATTATTAAAAGAAAATGGTAAAGTTACTTTAACTGGATTCGTTACTTTTACAGCTAAACATAAAGAAGCTACAACTGCTCGTAATCCAAAAACTGGTGCTACTGTTCCAGTTGCTGCAAGAACTGCTGTTACAATTAAAGCAGGATCTAAATTAAAAGATGCATTAAACTAAGAGATTAATTAATCTCTTTTTTTTACATAAATTTATGAAAAAATATTGAACAATATAAAATATATGGTATAATTACAAGCGTAATGAGTGATATTATGAGTAAAATTAAAATAAAATATAATTTAAAAAATTCTAGCCAAAATCTAAATAATAATTGTTTAGGAATACTTAATAACAATAAAATAATATATAGTGATAATGGAATAACAACAACAATAGATAAAGAAAATTTAATAATAACAAGAAAAAATGACGATTATGAAATTAACTTACATATATTAGAAGAAAAAGGATATATTGATATAAAAGAAGGAAGAATTGAATTAGAATTAAAAATAATAACAAAAACATTAGAAAATAGTAGAATAAATATAGAATATCTATTAAATAATGAAAAATATATATATGAAGTAGAATACGAGGTGATTTAATGGTTACAAATATATTAGAAAGTATTATAGGAGAGCAATTTAAAGAGTTAGGTTATAATAACCAAATAACAATAAAAAAATCAAATAAACCAGACTTATGCGATTATCAATGCGATGATATCTTTAAAATAGCTAAAGAAAATCATACAAATCCAATTGAAATAGGTGAAAAAATAGTAGAAAAAATAAACAAAATTGAAAACTTTAGTAAATATTTTGATAAAGTAGAATTTTGTAAACCAGGATTCATTAATATAACACTAAGTAATAAATTTATAAATGAAATACTAACAAAAATGAATAACAGTCCTAAATTTGGATTGAATGAACCAGACAAACAAGAAACATTCGTAATAGATTATGGTGGATATAACATTGCTAAACCATTACATATAGGACATTTAAGACCTACAATAATAGGAGAATCTATTAAAAGAATCATAAAATATAAAGGACATAATGTAATAGCAGATGTTCATTTAGGAGATTATGGATTACAAATGGGTCAAGTAATTTATGGAATAAAAAGAGACAACATAAAAACTGAAGAAATAACAATAGATTACTTAAATAAAATATATCCAGAAATAAGTGGACTATGTAAAGAAAATGAAGAAATAAAAGAAAAATGTGCTACCATAACTAAAGAATTACAAGAAGGTAATAAAGAATACAAAATAATATGGGATAAAATACTTGAAGTATCAATAGAAGACGCTAAGTCAATTTGTAATTATTTAGGAGTAAGTTTTGATTTATGGGAAGGCGAAAGTGATGCCTATAAATATTTACCTGACACCGAAAAAATATTAAAAGAGAAAAATTTATTGGAATTAAGTGAAGGAGCATTAGTAGTTAATGTAAAAAAAGAAACTGATAATAAACCTATGCCACCTATGATGTTTAAAAAAAGTAATGGTGCCTATGTTTATGATTCAACTGATTTAGCAACCATCTTAGAAAGAAAACAAAAATTTAATCCAGACCATATAATATATGTAACAGACTTTAGACAAAACTTACATTTTGAACAAGTATTTAGAGTAAGTGATTTAGCAGATATTATTCCATACAACTCTTTAGAACATGCTTATAATGGTACAATAAATGGTACTGATGGTAAACCATTTAAAACAAGAGCTGGTAATGCTCCTAAATTAGGGGAACTATTTAACTTAGTAAAAGAAACTTTCTTGAGTTTAAAAGAAACAAATAAAGAGATGAAAGATTCTGATATAGACAAAATAGTAAATGCCATAATTAAATTTGCTGATCTACAAAATGGGAGAGACAAAGACTATATATTTGATGTCTTAAAATTTTCTCAAGTAGTTGGTAAAACAGGACCATATATCCTATATACATATTTAAGATTTAATAAAATAATAAATAATGAAAAAACTATTTACAATTTATCAAATAATATATATAATGTTGTAGATAGAAAATTAAGATTAAAAATATTAGAATTTGATGAAGCTATAAATAAAGCATTTAATGAAAGAATGCCAAGTTATATAGCCGACTATATTTATAATCTAGCAGTATCTGCTAACAACTTCTATCAAAACAATCATATTGCAAATTGTGATAATGAAGAAAATAAAAACGATTGGTTATATATAATTAGTTTAACTAATAATATATTAAAAGAAATGTTATCTTTAATTGCAATAGATATACCTACAATTATGTAAAAAAATATATTTAGGAGGAAATATTATGAATTTAAGTGAAATGAGTAAAGAAGAATTAGAATTACTATCTTATACTGATTTGACATATAAATTATTAAAAGAAACAAAAAAAACAATGAATACAGCTAATTTATTTAGAGAAATCTGTAATTTATTAGAATACACTGATAGTGAATATGCTGATAAAATAGGAGACTATTATACATCTTTAACATTAGATAAAAGATTTGTTTTATTAGAAAACAATGAATGGGATATAAGAGACAATCATTCAATAAAAATAGAACTAGATGAAGAAGATGACGATGATATTGAAGAATTAGATGAAGAAACAGAAGAAGAACCAATCGAAAATGAAGAATCAGAAGAATTATATGATGATGATGCAGAAATAATTGATGACGATGATGATGACATCGATGATTTAGCAATCTTAGATGAAGAAGAATTAGATGCAGAATAAAAGTAGAGCTTAAACTCTACTTTTTTTAATTAAAACTATAATAAATAAGAATTGAACAAATACAAGCTAGTAATATTAGTAAAACTAATTTAATTATATATTTCTTCATGTATCCTCCTATAATAATCTAATTTCATCCTCTGTATAAAATGGTTTATTCTTATCAATTCTATCATAGAATAAAATACCATTTAAGTGATCAATCTCATGTTGGAAAGCAATTGATAATTCTTCTCTGGCTCTAATACTTATTTTATTACCATCAATATCATAACCTTCAACTGTAACTCTTGCATATCTTGGTACATGACCTTCAATTTCTCTATTAACACTTAAACAACCTTCACCAGCATCAGCAGCAACCATTTCAACAGAATTACTGACTATTTTAGGATTAATAACAACATAGTTATCAAATTTACCTTTTTCATATTCATCAACAATAACAATAATTCTTTTTAAAATACCTAATTGAACAAAAGCAAGCCCCATGCCAGGTCTTAAATCGTATTGTTTTTCATATTTTTCAATTTGGCTATAGGTAAGATGTTTAATAATATCATCAATAGTTTGTTTATCTTCGCTAGAAAGTGGGAAAGATACTTCCTTACTCACTTGTCTTAATACCTTATGAGTATCATCTAAAATATCTAACTTCTTAAACATACAATCACCTCATTCGCATATATTATAACATAAAATTAAAAAAAACTCTATCTTAATTGATAGAGTTAAATACATTAATTATTTCCCCAACTTCTAGCACCAATAATTATAACTAATAAAATGAATAGAACTAATATAATAGCTGCTCCGTATCCTGTTCCATATCCTCCATAAGAAGGATATCCACCACATTGACCACAACTATTTCCATATCCTTGGTATCCACCATAATAATACATAAAGTTCCCCTCCTATCTATTCTCAATATATTTTATTAAATTAAATATAATTAGTTAATAAATTAGTCTATATTTTGATTAAATTTAGTTAAGTTCATTGTAGATATTTTGATATTGTGGTATTATTATGATAATAGGTGATAGTATGAAAAAACTAATAAGGGATATGGATAAAGGTATTTTAATAATATCAATTATTTTATTTGTGTTTGGTTTATTAAATATAGTAAATGCATCAAGTCAAGCTGTAGTTATAAGATATAACCAATCATTATACGAATACTTTAATAAACAATTGATATCAATAATATTAGGAGTATTCATAACACTATTTATACTTAGAATACCAACTAAAAAATATTCCAAAATAAGCATACTATCATATTTAACAATATTAGGATTATTAGTATATTTATATTTGTTTGGAACAACCCATCAAGGTTCAAAAAACTGGATTAAAGTAGGACCTATGAGTATTCAACCTAGTGAATTTGCAAAACCAGTCCTTGTAATGGTCACAGCAATATTATTTGATAAATTTTATAAAAAATTAAACAATAAAAATGTTGAATCAAAATTAATCTTTTCATTGTTAGGAATAATCTTGATACCAGCTACACTATATATCGGAATAGTTTTACTACAAAAGGATTTAGGAACAGCTATAATTA
Source organism: uncultured Bacilli bacterium (assembly GCA_934119965.1). GTDB lineage: Bacteria > Bacillota_I > Bacilli_A > RF39 > UBA660 > CAJOJO01. The sequence continues at coordinate 43,343 of CAKOTA010000005.1, read as the reverse complement.
TAACGGCTATATTTGGAATAATGTATTTGTTAGGACCGATTAGAAAAAAAGAAAAATATCAATCAATAATATTTGCCATAATAGTAGTTTTAGTGGCTATGGTAGGACTACTATCAACCAAAGGTACATTACTAAGTGAAGCCCAAAAAAGTAGGCTAACATTTACCAATCCTTGTAGCAGGTATGAAGAAGGTGGCTATCAAATATGTAATGGATTTATAGCAATAAATTCTGGTGGTATACTTGGATTAGGAATTGGAAACAGTAAACAAGTATCATATTTACCAGAATCACATACCGATAGTGTATTTGCAATTGTTGCTGAAGAATATGGATTAATAGTATGTACTATAATATTTATTTTATATATTGTATTACTATATCGAATATTTAAATTGGCTGGTAGAGCAAATACAGTAAGAGGAAGATACATTTGTTATGGTGTAGGATCTTATATTGGAATTCATATAATAGTCAACTTAGGTGGTTTATTTGCAATGATGCCATTAACGGGTGTACCATTACCATTTCTATCATATGGTGGTTCATTTACACTAGCTCTTATGATATCACTTGCAATGGTACAAAGAGTAAGCATTGAAGTAAAAAATAAAAAAATAATTGTGAAATAGATTGACAATTAAAGATATATAAAATATAATTAAATGACAATATTTAGGAGGTAAAATATGGAATTAAAAGGAACAAAAACAGAACAAAACTTAATGACTGCATTTGCAGGAGAATCACAAGCTCGTAATAAATATACTTATTATGCAAGCAAAGCTAAAAAAGATGGTTATGAACAAATAGCTGCTATTTTTGAAGAAACAGCAAACAATGAGAAAGAACACGCAAAAATATGGTTTAAACTATTACATAATGGAATGCCTGATACAAAAGCTAACTTGTTAGATGCTGCTAACGGGGAAAACTATGAATGGACAGATATGTATGAAGGATTTGCTAAAACAGCTAAAGAAGAAGGATTTGATGATATAGCATATCTATTTACAGAAGTAGGTAAAATAGAAAAAGAACACGAAGAAAGATATAGACAATTATTAGATAATATTGAATCAGGAAAAGTATTTATAAAAGAACAACCAAAAATGTGGATTTGCAGAAATTGTGGTCATATTCATTTTGGTGAAAAAGCCCCAGAAGTATGTCCAGTATGTAATCATCCACAAAGCTACTTTGAAGAAAAAGCTAATAATTATTAATCTTGTAAAGTTGTGTCAAATTTGACAAAATAAAAAGAATACATATTTTAGTATTCTTTTTTCTATGATATACTCGTTATAGTAAATAAGGCATATGACTGGGTCAGTTCATAAGAGAATAAAAAAATAGAAACTGCCCCCTGAGACAGTTTCATAAAAGAATAAAAAGGGGTTGGCTAGTGTGATACTAGCACCAATTCGTTTTCCGAACTGGTGCCTTATATACTAACCGAAAAAGCTTGCAAAGTCAAGTCTTTTTTTTGGGAAATTTTAAAAAATTGTAAAAATTTAACAAAAACGAAATTATGTTTTTAATTTCCCAAGTTTTTAGATTGACAAACGAACAAATGTTTTGTATAATTTTTTTACAAGGTGGTGATATATTGGAACTTAGTACACTCAAAGGAATTGGACCTAAGAAAATAAATTTATTAAATAAACTTGGTATTAATAAAGTTGAAGACCTAGTTAATTTTTATCCATTTCGATATGAAGTAATTAAAAGAAGTAATATAGAAGAATTAAATGATAATGATAAAATAATAATGGATGGCGTAGTAGAAACTGTACCTAATGTTTTTCACTTTAATCGAAAAATGGATAAAATGAGTTTTAAATTAAATAGTGGTTCAAATTTATTTAACATAATTATATTTAATAGAGGATTTTTAAAATCCAACCTAAAAATTGGAACAAGTATTACCGTGATAGGTAAGTATGATAAAAAACATAACACAATCGTCACATCAGAAATAAGATTTGGAAGAATCTTAAAAGAAAAAATAGAACCAATATATCATTCTACATATGGTATAAGTGGCAAAAATATATCATTATATATTGATCAAGCTTTAGAAACAAATTATAGTATTATTGATTATATACCTGACTATTTAAAAGAAAAATATAAATTTGAAGATAAAAACAAATCTATTAGTATATTACATCATCCTAATAATTTATTAGAATTAAAAAAAGCAAGAACAAGATTTAAATATGAAGAACTATTTTTGTTTATGTTAAAAATGAATTATTTAAAAAATAATAAAAATAAAATAGGACTTACTAGAAATGTTGATTATAAAGATGTTTCTGAATTTATTGATAATTTAAGTTTTGATTTAACTACTGATCAATTAAAAGCTGTAGAGGATATATATAAAGATTTAAATAGTAAATATCGAATGAATAGATTATTACAGGGTGATGTTGGAAGCGGTAAAACAATAGTAGCAATTATAAGTATGTATATTAATTATTTAAGCGGCTATCAATCTGCTTTAATGGCACCCACTGAAATTTTAGCTATTCAACATTATGAAAATATAAAAGAGTTATTTAGAAATTATAATATAAATGTAGGTTTATTGACGGGTAAATTAAAAGCAAAAGAAAAAAAAGAATTGTATTCTAAATTAGAAAATGGTGAAATAGATTTTATAATTGGCACTCATGCTTTAATTAGTGATAATGTTAAATATAAAAATTTAGGTTTAGTTATAACTGATGAGCAACATCGTTTTGGTGTTAATCAAAGAAGTAATTTGAAAAATAAAGGAATTACTCCTGATATTTTGTATATGAGTGCAACCCCAATTCCAAGGACTTATGCTATTACATTATATGGTGATATGGATGTATCTAGCATTAGGACATTACCAAGTGGTAAAAAAGAAATAATAACAAAATTAAAAAAGGAAAAAGAAATAAAAGATGTATTAAATGATATGTATAATGAATTATCAAATAATCATCAAGTGTATGTTATTGCTCCATTAATTGAAGAAAGTGATAAATCGGATTTAGAAAATGTTTATGAATTAGAAACAAAAATGAATAAAGCGTTTGGTAAATTATATAAAATAGGTGTTTTACATGGTAAGATGGATAATGCCGAAAAAGAAAAAATAATGAATGATTTTAAAGATAATAAAATTAATATATTAATAAGTACTACAGTTATTGAAGTAGGAATAGATGTTAAAAATGCTACAATGATTGTTATTTTTGATGCTTTTAGATTTGGATTATCAGCCTTACATCAATTAAGAGGTAGAGTGGGCCGTAATAATTTACAATCATATTGTATTCTAATTAGTAATAGAGAAACTGAAAGATTAAATGTTTTAACTAAAACTAATGATGGTTTTAAAGTTAGCGAAGAAGATTTTTTACTTAGAGGATCTGGAGATTTGTTTGGATTAAGACAAAGTGGAGATATGGTATTTAAGATAGCAGATATAAAAAAAGATTATAATATTTTGCTTAAAGCTAAAGAGGATGCGATGGAATATTTAGAAAAAAATAAAGACAGTAATTTAATTAGGTTATTAGAAGATTCTATTGATTTGAACTAACGAATATCAACTTGACTTTTTAGAGATTATACTCTATAATTATACTAGCGTGATAATATCACGTAGCACTCTTACGATTCAACAGATGAGAGTGCGCAACCAAAACCCCCTGAAATTCCCCTCGAAAGAGGGGAATACTTTTATTTATAAGGAATTTTTAACTATTTTTGATTTATCTAGATACCACACTAGATATTAAATATTATATTTAGATACCAATAATATGGTATTTTTTTGATAAACTTATATTTTAATATTGTAAAGTGGACAATTTTTTTGAAAAATGATAGAATTAAAGTATAATTAATAGTAAAAAATGAAGAAATGCTTTTCTATTTTTCTAAAGATAAATATGCAAATAAATCCAGTAAAGATTTAAAAGACTTAATTGAACAATATAAAGAATCAGAAACTGATTTATTACAATTTGATTTTAATAAAATAGAAAAAGCAAGAGAAGTAGGATTTATAATATTTGAAGTTACAGAACATTTAAAATTACTTAAAGAAGGTAAAAGTGAATATACACTAGAACAAGCAGTAGAAGAATTAACAAAAGCAAATGACTTACTCAATCCAATTATGGAAAAGTATGATTATGATAAACTGCCTAAGAAAAATTAAAAATTAATACTATGATATGTTATTGCTAATAATGGTAAATAAGTTATATCATAGTATTTTTTTATAAAAACAAGAAAAGAATAGCTATTTAATGAATTTTGTGCTATAATAGAAACCAACTTTTAAGGGGGGATTTATTATGAATGTTTTAGTAGTTAATCCAGCAAATAAACCATTTACAAATAGGTCTATTTTAGCTGAACCATTAGATGTATTACAAATAGCAACAATTATAAATAAAAAATTTGATAGAGTAAAAGTAATTGATATGGATGTTAATAGAATGAATAATAATATTAATGAATATTTATCTGATGAAAATATAGTTGTTTTTGTCTATGATTATCAATTACCATTACATACTACTGAAACAATACAAAATATATTTGAAACAATTCATAATACAAATAAACCTACTAAATTCATAATGATAGGAAAAACATCTACTCACTTTTATCAAAAATTTTTAGATAATGGTATAGATGTTGTTATTAGAGGAATAGCAGACGAAATTATTACTGATGTAATAGAAAATATTAATAATATAGATAAATTAAAAAGTATTCCTAATTTAGTTATAAAAAATAAAGAAGATATATACTTTACTGAAAAGAAAATATTAACAAATGATTTTAATAAGTTACCAATTCCTAATAGAGATTTATTAGATATTACTAAATATATGGATACAAGAACTATTATTACTTCAAGAGGTTGTGTTGGAACTTGTAAATTTTGTACTACACCATATTATTTTGGTAAGTGGAATGGAAGAAATGTTACAGATGTTGTAAATGAAATAGAAATGTTAATAGAAAAATATAATACAAAGAAAATAATCTTTTTAGATGATAATGCAACTGTCAATAAAGAACGAATGATAGAAATTTGTAAAGAAATTGAAAAAAGAAATATCAAATGTTTATTTGGGGCATTATGTAGTATTAAATGTTATGATAAAGAACTTTTAGAATATATGTATAAAGTTGGATTTAGATGGGTTCATTATGGTATTGAAACAGGTAGTGAAAGATTATTAAAATTAATGAATAAAGATATGGATATTAATTATATAAAACAAGTAATAGAAGAAACAAAGAAAATTGGTTATAGAATAAGAACAAGTTTTATTTTGGATTATCCATCATCAACTAAAGAAGATATTATAAAAACAAAAGAATTAATTTTATCAATAATGCCTCACGAATTAAGACTTCATTATTTAGCATATCGTGTTGGTACACCAATATATAACGAGAATAAAGAAGTAGTAAATAAAACACAATATATTCATAGTAATAAACCTAATATAGAAAATAATGATTTAACTAATGAAATAAATAAACTTATAAAAGAATTAGAAAAAGAAAATTATAATATGGTTTCAAATGATATAGATTGGAATATATATGAGAATGCTGATAAGAATACTAAAATAGCAGCATTTACTCCAATAAAGTATGGGATGTGTTGGTATGAATAGATTAATAGGAATAACAGGTGGAATGTCATCAGGAAAAACAACTATATCAGAGGATATTTTAAAATATAGTCCTGATTACATTTATGTAGATGTAGATATTTTTAGAAGAAGTTTATATAAAAATGCTTCATATATTTTAGAGTTAAAAAATGTAATTCCTGAATTAAAAGAATATGATGAAATAAATTCTTTAATTTTAAATAAATATATTTATAGTAATGAAGAATATATGGAAAAATATAAAGGGGTATTGTATAAATATTTATTTAATTATTTAGATTGTTTTGATAATAAAACAATAATTGTTGATTGGGCATTAATACTTAATGATGACCTAAGAGATAAGTTTGATAAAATAATTTATGTTACTGCTTCTGATAAAACAAGATTAGAGAGATTAATTGAAAGTGATTTATCCAAAGAGGATATATTAAAAAGATTTGAACTACAAAGAATAGATAATTTAGAAGAATATCTTTCAGACAACTTTTTAATAATTAATACTGATAATGGTTATGATATAAACAAAATTAATGAATTTTTAAATAGTATGGAATGTAAATTTACTTTACCAAATAATGAAGGTAAGGCAATTTGGGAAATTACACATCAATGTAATTATAATTGTTCTTATTGTATATTTTCTTGTAATAATAAAAAAATTGATGGGGAATTAACTACTGAAGAATGTTATCATATTATAGATGAATTAGTTTTACATAATTTCAAACATTTAAAGATAACTGGTGGAGAACCACTTATTAGAAAAGATATTTTAGAAATCTTAAAATATGCAAGTGAAAGATTGATTACTGATATATCTACTAATGCATCTTTAATAACTCCTGAAAAAGTAGAGTTATTAAATCAATTAAAGTTAAAAATGATACATGTTAGTTTAGATGGAGATAAATTGGAACATGAATCAGTAAGAGGAAATAATACTTATGAAAGAACTATAAGAGGTTTAGAAGCATTAAGAAAATCAGTTAATAAAGTAAGAATAGGTTCTGTTATACATTCAAATAATCAATACGATTTAGAAAGTTTGATTTTGGATTCAGTAGGTTTACAAGCTGATGAAATAATCTTTTCAATAATGGAACCAGTTTCTGGACAAGATAGAACATTAGTTAAGACAGTACCAAACGAAGTATTAATTTCTCAAATTGATGAATTAAGAGAAAAATATAATGGACAAATAATAGTTAATTACAATTTTGGTAAACAACCTAATTTTGTTCATAGATGTCCTGCAGGAGATAAATTTATATATATAAATAATTTTGGTAATGTAAGTCCATGCCCTTGGGTATTAGAAAGTGATAAGACTTGTATCACAACTAAATCATTAAGAGATAATTCTTTAGAAGAAATTAAAAGAGATAAAGTTTTAGTAAGATTTTTAGATGCAAAAAGTAAAGGAAAATGTTATGGGAAGATTTAATAGTATATATCCTTTTACTTCTGAAAATATTGCTGGATATATGAAATATTTGAATTTAACTGGTAAAAAAGTTATTACAGTAACAGGTTCAACGGACCATATATTAAATGTAATATTACAGGGAGCAGCTGAGATAACAACGTTTGATATTAATCCATTAACAAAACCATATATGGATCTAAAAATTAGTGCTCTAAAAAATTTATCTTATGAAGATTTTATAAATTTACTTTTGTTTGAAAGTAATATGAATTTAGATTATAGTATTATCTCAAGTTTAGATATGTCTGATGAAAGTAAAATGTTTTGGTTAGAGCAATTATCTAAATTTGATAATAATGGTATTGAATTAAGAAACTCTTCTTTATTTAATACAAAATATTTTAATCCTAATAGCAAATTGTGGCAAAATTTATATTTAGAAAAAAGTAAGTATAATTTATTAAAACAACAAATAAAGGATGCAAATATTACTTATATAAATACAAGTTTAAAAGATTTAAAAGTAGATGAACATTTCGATTATATGTTTTTATCGAATATATCTGATTATTTAAGTTTAATGTATAGTTGTGATATATTAAAAAAATATAGAGATTTATTAATTGAATTTCAAAAAAAAATAGATATAATATATTTTGCTTATTTATACGATATAGGAAATTCTAATCCTAGAACAGAAATAGATGATTTAAGAAAAGTAAAAGAGATATTTTTTAACTTCCAACAAGTAGAATTTAAGAGTGCTTTAGAAGGAAGTTCGCAGGATAAAAAAGATGGTGTTTTAATTTTAAAAAGAGGAGGAAAATAAAATGTCAGAAAGTAGAAATAATAGTGAAAGTAGAGGAAGTAGATATACTCCATCATATGTATCTAGACCAAGTGAAAGTAGAGATACTGGAGAAAGTAGATGTAGTTATTCAAGTAATAATTTTTCTAATGAAAGTAGAAATGATAGTGAAAGCAGATGTGATATTAGAGGTCAAGTAAATAATTCTAGATATAATAATTTGGATGATATTGATTCTTTAATAGAAAAGTTAGAAAGAGAAATGCCTACTATTACATCTAATAATCCTAGAATTAATCAAGCTTTAGAACAAAGAAGACAAAAAATTGAAGAATTAAAAAGATTAAGAGATGAAGCAAAAAGAGAATCAGAAGAAGAAAAACAATTAAGAATGTTAGAACAATCTAATGATGAATTAGATGATCTTATAGGTAGTGTAAAAAAACTAGTTAGAAAACCTGCAAAACCTAAAAAAGATTCTACTCGTTCTAGTTATACTTCGTATAGTAGTTCAAGTGAAAGCCACGATTCAGGCGAAAGTAGATGGTAAAATGGAAAACATTTATAAAAATTTACATTCTAATCAAAAAATATTGATATATGAAATGTTAAAAAGAGGTATAAGTGTTGAAGTATTAGATGAGAGTTTAGAATTAATAAAAGCATCTTATAATGGTCATGAGGAATTAATCTATGATAGAGATTCATCAATAATGCCATATAATGTTTCAATACTTGCTGGAGATAAAGGAATAACAAAACATATTTTACAAAATAATGGTATTAGTGTTCCTATGGGAGAAGTATTCAATATAACTGACTCTGACTATATTTTAAAAGCATTTAATGTATTTGATTGCCCTGTTGTTTTAAAACCTGTTTTTGGTTCTCATGGTTATGATGTTTATACAAATATAACTTCTGAAAACGATTTGTTAAAAGCAATAGATAAGATAACTCAAAATAGGGGATTACAAACTAAAGTGCTAATAGAAGAATATTTTAATGCAAAAGAATATAGAGTGTTTGTTACAAAGAATGGAGATTATGCAGTACTTCATAGAGATCCTGCTCATGTATATGGAGATGGGGAACATTCTATAAAAGAATTAATTTCAATAGAAAATTATCGTAGAATGAATCCAAGAACAAATGCTTTATGTGAAATACTTGTAGATGAAGAAATGTATAAATATATTAAAGCAAATGGTATAAGTATGGATACTATTCCAACTTTAGGAGAAAAAGTATATTTAAGACCAAATTCTAATGTTGCTATGGGAGGAATATGTGAAGATTATACTGATAGAGCACATCCTAGTGTTATTGATATTGGTATGAGAGTTTTAGATGCATTTCCTGGACTTCCATATGTAGGAATTGATTATATGACCAATTCAATAGAAAAATTACAAAATGATGATAGTTATAGAATAATTGAAATCAACACAGTACCTGGAGTGCATATGCATTTCAGACCTGCAATAGGTAAATCACAAAATATTGCTAAATATATGGTTGATATGATTTTTCCTGAAACTAAAATGTATGAAAAGGGTGAAGAAAATGGATACCAAAAATCTCTTAAAAGATTCTAAAGCATATTATGAAAATAATGATTATTATGAAATCTTTAGTATTGCTGAAGATGGAGAAAATAAAGTTGGTTCTTATTTAGAACATATATGTAAAGATAAAATTGTTTTAGATGCTGGATGTGGAACTGGTAAGTTTTTAAATATATTAGAGGAATATTCAAAAAAATATATTGGAATAGATTTATCAGATAAACAACTAGAAAAAGCAAAAGTAAAATCAAAAAAAGATACTTCAGAATTTATATGTTCTAATTTATCTAAAATCAATTTAGAAAGTGATAAAGTAGATTTAATAGTTTGTTCGTGGGTATTAGGTACAATTATAGATATAACTGAAAGAAATAAATGTTTAAGTGAGTTAAAACGATTATTAAAATCTAATGGAACAATCATATTAATTGAAAATGATGAAAATAGTGAGTTTGAAGAAATAAGAAATAGAAATAAAGATAGTAGAACTAGAGATTATAATAATTGGATTTTATCCAATGGCTTTACTGTTGATAAACAAATAGATACATATTTTAATTTTAATTCTTATAATGAAGCTAAGAAAAGTTTTGAAGTAATATATGGTCCAGAAATAGCAAATAAGATAAAAAAGAATAGAATAAACCATAAAATAATAATATTTAAATATCAAAACTGCTAAGAGTGACACAATGACACCAAAAATATGAGTGGGGTACTCGCAAACAATGCGTCATAGTGTCATTTTATAATAAAATTAACAGAATTTATGCTATAATAATATATATAAAAAGGAAGCGCTAGTACAGGCTTATATTTTATAAGTTTTTGTATTGGCGCTTTTTAGTAGTGAGGTGGTAATTAATGATAGAAAAAATTATTGAAACAGGGAATAAAGTTGATTTTCATATTCATTCTATTGCATCTAAACACAAAGAAAGTGATGATTGTGTAGATTTATCTACTTTAGATAATATAGATTTATTAATAGAAAAACTAAATCAAAGAGAAATAAATATGTGTTCTATTTCAGACCACGATAACTTTGATTTCAATATATATAATAAGTTAAAGCAAGAAGAAAACAAAGGTAGTATTAAAAAAGTGTTTCCTGCAGTTGAATTTTCAGTAACATATGATAAAAAAGTTTTACATGTAATTACAATTTTTGATGATAAAGATGAAGAAAAAATAAAAAAAATACAAAATGAAATATTTGATATAAAAAACAATAAACCATTTTATGACGATATTGAATTAAATTCATTTTCTGAAAATAAATATCTTAATATTTTAAAAAATATAGATTTAAATGTTGTAATGATAGCACATCAAAAAGAGACCTTATCAAGTAAAGAGACAAGAAGTCACGATGTAATGAGTTTAGGAAAAGAAAAATTTGATGAATTAGTTTTCATGGATTATTTTGAATCGTTTGAATTCAAGAGAAAAAGAAATGAAATATTTAATAAAAATTATATTGAAAAGAATAAAGAAAAGTATAAAGATGTTACTTTAAGATTCGTAACAGGTTCTGATTGTCATGATTGGTCTAAATATCCAGAAGAAAATGATGACTTTTCATTTACTTATTTAAAATGTTTACCAACATTTAGAGGTTTGGCAATGGCAGTAACAAATACAAAAAGAATTAATTATGTTAATAATTTTTATTCTACTACTGATAAATATTTAGATAGTATTAATATTGAAATAGACAACAATAAATATGATATAAAGCTTTCTAAAGGTATTAATGTTATAATTGGAGATAATTCGATAGGTAAATCTTTACTTATTCACAAGTTAACTAATTATAATTACCTTAATGACCAAAAAATTAAAGATAGTTATGATGAATATTTAATAAACAATAAAATTAAAATTAACTCATCCATACCTGAATCAAATATTTCTAAATTCAATGGGCAAGGTTCTATTAGAAAAATGTTTGAAAATAAAACTTTTGACAGTGATGAATTCTTAAATGGATTTTTCCCTGCAGAACCACTAGTAAGCAAGTATATTGAAATTTATAAATCTGAAATTGAAAATTATATTTCAATATTAAAAAATAAAGAAGAAAAAAGTAATGCATTTAATAAAATAACAAATTTTGATATATGTGTTATTGAGGCTACTTCAAAATCTTTAAATTTTAAAAATGTAACTCAAGCAACTATTACTAGTATTAATTCAAAAATAAAAAAAATAGGTAAAATAGTTGAATATTTTGAATCAATTAATTCTTTATTGGATAAAATACAGGAAAATGATTTTTTTGATAAAGAAGATGAAAAATATATTAATGATAGTATAAATTCTAATATTAAATTAATTTCAAAATATAATAATAAAATTAAACAAAATTTATTTGAAATTTCTAAAATAAATATTATTAATGATGAATTCACAAGTAAAGATAAAGTACTAAAGAAGACTAAAACAGATGAAACAGAAAAAATAGCAAATTATGAAAGTAATAAGGATTCTTTTTCAGAAAATATTGTAAATTACTATTATAAGAACAGGAATAAAGTTAAATATGAACCTAATATAAAAGAGGAAAAAGTACCGACAACATCTAATAAGGTTGGAAAATACAGATTTGTTGCAAAGACTAAAACTAAAGAGGTATCAAACGCCAATTTACTAACTTTAATTAATAATGTTTTAGGAAAAAGTGTAAAAGATATAAATTCAATTGATTCAAGTACTATCCCAGATAGATTTAGTAATAGGAATAAAGACATTTCTTATAATGATAAATTAATAAATCTAAAAAATGAATTAGATAAAGAAATAGATAATTATTTTTTAATTGATAAAGCAATAAATGATGCTAGTGATAAAGATGTAACAAAGGAATTATCATCAGGTTTTAATTCTAAAATTTATTTTGATTTAATATCTAATCAAACTGATGATAATAGAATATATATAATTGATCAACCTGAAGATGATGTATCACAACCATCTATAAAGAAAAATATACTTGGAGATTTTTATGATATGAGTAAAAATAGACAGGTCATTATAATTACACATAATCCCCAATTTATTGTTAATTTAGATGTTGATAATGTTATTTTTATAGGAAAAGATGAAAATGATAAAATATATATTCAAAATGGAGCACTGGAATATTGTGATAAGGATTATGATATTTTAAAAATTGTTGCTGATAACATAGAAGGTGGAATAGATTCTATTAATGAAAGGTGGAAAAGATATGACAAAAACATATACGATGTATAATAAAAGTGATAAATATACAATTAACAATGGGACAGAAGAAATATTTGAAATTTCTAAAAGCACATTAAGTGTTGATGGAAAAAAATTATATGATGCGTTGTTTTCAAATTTTGAAAAAGGAGATAATATTAAGATAGATAAAGATGCTTCATTTGGTGACGATGATAAACTTTCAAATGCTGTATACAGTAATATAATTGAGGTTATTGAAAAGATTGTCACAGGAATTAATGATTTTGAAGAAGAAAATGTTGAAACTAATGTATAAATAATTCCAGATACCAAAACTAGATACTAAACCGCAAAAATAAAGTTATTTTTATAAAATTTAGTAAATTTTGATAAAATAAAAAGCCTTATTTTATAAGACTTTAACAAATTATTAAATTGTTACGAACTGATAATAATATTTCCCCCTGAAGAGAGCAAAAGCTCTCGTTTTTGTTTGTATTAAAGGATTTGAAGTCTATTAAATATTTTTTGTTACAATTTTGTGCACATAAAATTAAGAAATTAATCGAGAACAATTTATAGCTGATTGAAAAATAATATACTTATTTAATATTATGATAAATCTTTTTTGAAAAAATGTTCAGTGAGTTTCATTTTTTTACCTGCAAAAATTGAGTCGTTGACGATTCGTCACCAACTTAGAGTATATTTTATAACTATGGTTTTAGTTGTCTAGCATTATTAGATAACTAAAAAAATATGTGATGAAATAAAACATTTGACAAAACTGCTGAAAAAAGTTAAAAAACTAATAGTTTTGTCAAGAAAATAATTGTAATTTATGATGTTAAATAGAAATTTTGAATAAAATATTTGTTTAATTTTGTATTTTGATATATAATATAGACAATTAATGAACGATGACGCTAGTACAGGTCTATGATTAATAGATTTTGTATTGGCGTTTTTTTGTTAGAGGTAGGTGTTAATATGAAGAAAAAGATATTCTTAGTTTTAATATGTGTTATGTTGTTTTCACCTTTGAAAATCGAAGCAGCAAGAGGGTGTTGTTCTCACCATTGAGGAGTTAGTGGTTGCAGTAGTTCGGGAAGATAAATCTGTAAAGATGGAACATTAAGTCCAACCTGTACTTGTACCGTTGCAGTTACTTATGTTTATGTAAAGGAGTGTGTTTGATGTTATACATTATTTATTTTATTCTATTGTTCGGTTTTCCAATAACATTATCAATTTTGATTAATCTTATAATTGATAAAGGTAAAGATGATAAACTAAAGAATGATTTAAAATATATTTCTAGAGTTCTAATTGAAATAGTTAAGATTTTTATTATAGTTTACTTGGTAGATATTGTTTTATGGGAAGTAACATCCAATGAAAATGATATAAAAATAGTATTTTTAAATATATTATATTTTAGTATATTTTTTGCATTAATAATATTTATCAACTACTTTAGTACTAGATGTTTGAAATTTAAAATTTGTATAAAAACTTTTTTAGATGAATTAATAAAATTTATTCGAGATAATTTTATTTTGAATTTGCTATTTTTTACATTACTAGTTTTTATTAGAAAAAATAATGATTTAACTATAGGATTAATTGGGTCATATTTATTCTTTGTACTAACGACTATACATAATGGATATAAGAAAAATATAAATGAAAATAATAAAAATTTTGAATTAATTTATAAAATAATGCAGACTTTATTAAACGTATTTATATTGATATCGTTTGTTGGTGTTGAGAAAATAATTTCACAATATTCACAAAATCAATCAATAGTTATAGAATTTAAGTATACAACACGTGTGTTGATATTAGGAATAGTAATTATTGTAAATTCTTTTTTGCCACAAATAGAACGCTTTTGTGAAAGATTAAATATATTCAAAAAAAGAAAAATATGATAAAATATTTTTAGTGAAGGTGTTAAAATGTCTGAAAAAGAATGGTATAAAGAATGCATTAAATATAATAAGCCATTAAAATATGAGAGGTTGATATAATGAACTGTAAAATAAATGTTTCAAAAACAGAATTTAGAAAAATTAAATCAGGTAAGCAAACCATCCTAATTCGTTTAAATAATAATGAAGATTTTAAAAAAATGAAGAATAATAGTAAAATAACTCTTCAAGCAAAGGTAGATAGATTTAATAAAAAAGTAAATGCCATTAGATTTTACTCTAATTTAGATGAATTATCTAAAAATGTAGAAAAAAAAGAGTTAGGATTTAAGAAAAAAGAAAATTTTGATTATAATAGTTTAATAGAAAATTACAATAATGATGATATAAATAAATATGGATTTGTAGTTATAGAATTTAAGAAGAAAAAACATATATTTAGAAAAATATTATTAGTTATTGTTCTACTATTATTTGTTAAATATTTTATTAATAATTTTATAACTAATATAAAAATAAATAAATTTAAAGATAATATTAGCAACATTGAAAAAGAAAAAATCAGTTATGTATTTATAGAAATTAATCCATCATTTGTATTAACTATTAAAAATGGCAAAGTTAATGATGTTGCCTGTTTAAATGATGATTGTATTGAGATTTATAATGAAATAGATGTTAAAGGTAAAACTATTGATGAAAGTGTTAATAATCTATATAAACTATCTAAAGAAAAGGGATATGATACATCTAATGGTGTTAAAATAAAAACTACCGATAAGGTTGAAATTAAGAAAAAAGATTATATTTCTATTGAGTATATAGATAGTAGTACTAAAAGTAATCTGTTATCTAATATTAAAAATAATGAACAAATAAAAAATAGTAATGATAATTATTATGTTAATCTTTGGGAAGAATTAAAAAAAGATGAAGATTATGGTATTGTTTATGAATGTAATATGAATAACGAAGAATTGGAGTGTAATATAAAGAAAGACTTTACTATCCATTCCTATACTGATGAAGAATCAAAAAGTATGACTGATAAAATGACTATTGCTAGAGTATGGAATACTGAAATAACACCTAAATTGAGTAAAATTGCAAGAGTTTTGAAAAAGTTTAATATAAAAGTTGGTGTTGATAATGAATTAGTTGTTATTACTAATCCTATTGGATATATATATATTAATGATGTTAAGTATTCTACAGTAGTAATTCCCCAAACTACAGCTGATATTGAATATAATACTAAGATAAGATGTGATATATATGGATTCAAATTAATTGATATTAATTTATTAAAACCAAATGCTATTCCAACTCATATAATTTTAGATGAGGGAGAAACTCCTGTAGATACAACTTTATATGAAAATAAATATTTTATTTGTGGGGAGCATAATTGTACTAAAAAAATAGATAGAAACCAATGGTATTGTGAATATAATGATAGTGAAGGATATGGTAATTGGATTAATAAATACGAAACTATATACCAATTGTGTGATAATAATAAAAATAATTGTTATGACATTTCCTTTGATGAATTTGCAAATAATAATGAAATAATTCAAAGTGGTGAATATAAAATAACTACAGAATAGAAAAATATACTTTGAATTATAAAAGTAATATTTGAATTGATAAAAAAGTTATTTTAATAATAAAAGACGACTTTGAAAAATTGCAGGAGTGATGAGTTGCATTCTAAAGAAATGGGAACAAATAAGAAAAAATTTTACAAAAATGTTTTATTTTCACATATAGGATATTTTGATAAAGTAAGGCCCATCGTTTTTCAGCAAATTATTTTTTATCGAATAATGAAGAAAAGAAGACACCTTTAAAACAGAAGATTAAAATTTTTATTTCAACTTGCATTTCTGAAAAATAAGGTATATAATATCAAGCCAATAAAGGGGGAAGATTATATGTATATTTATAGAGCAATTAATGAATTAGATGAAAAAATAGATCCAACTAAAAATGGTTTAATAGCAAAATCCATAATTGATGAAATAATATACTCTGACTATGAATTGTTATTATATTCAAATTTTCACAAAAAAAATAATCCGCTTTCACAAATGACTAATCAAGAATTAAATTCAATATATCGTGAAATAAGAAATAACTTTGTGATTAATCTTCATATTCCCGAAATAATAGATAAAGCAAATATAAATCAAGAACAAATAGATAATATATTAAAAAAATTAATATCCACTAATGATATAAAAGCATTAAGACAATTTAATGATATTCTTTCAACCAAAAATGCCCATATTACTAACGGAAGTGGTAAGGATTATTCTTGGATTTCTTTTTCTACAGATTTAGAAAAAACAAAACATTATTATAAAGAACAAGAAAAGAATAATGTAGTTGTTGTTGAAAGTAAAATAAATAAAATTTTTGATCAAATCAACGATAATGTTTTAATTGCATTTGATCTAAGTTCCAGAGAAAAAATAAATGAAAATAAAGAATTTATGATTAATTCCGATAAAACGCCAACTAGTGTATATTATAGTGGTTTCAATTATTCAATATCAGATAAAGAAGTAATTTATTATAATAGAGTTCCGAAAGAAAAAATTGTAGCAGTCTTAGCTCCACTACAATATGAGTTATTATTAAATGACTTATTAACAGAAGAATATTATAAATTATCGCCAGACAGAAAATATTATTGGAGAATAATGGTATTAGCAGAATTAAAAAAATTATTTCAAGATAATAGTGATATAGTTAACTATGTATTAGAACAATACTACATTAAAAATATATCTCTAAAAAAACTATCTAAAAAAACAAAATATAATTTAAATGAATTAAATGAAGCCAATGAATTTGTGTTGCAAAAGATAAAAGAAAATCAATCAATAAGGAATAAAATATTATGGAAGTAAAAAATAAACAAGAATTTATAAATTATATAAATAAACTTAAGATAATAGGTGACGGTTCCCAAGGAACAGCGTATTATGATCCAAAAATGTCAAAAGTAGTTAAAATATTTCACGATGTTTTTGAATATGATGAATATTACTATGAAATAGAAGAAAAAGAATTATTGCAATTTAAAAATTGTAAAAATAAAACATACATATTTATAGAAGAAGCAGTGTTATTAGATAACAAAGTAATAGGATATATTTGTCCACTTGTAAAAGGACAAACGATAGATAAAATAAATCCTTTAAAAATAAAACTAGATAATTTTATACAAGCAGTAGAAAAAGTAGAAGAAGATATTAAAATAATAAGTGACTATGGAATCTTAACATATGATGTACTATATAATACAATGTATGGAAACAGAAAAATAGAAATAATTGATACAGCTGAATATTGTTATTCAGACTTAAACTATAATGAACTTCTTAAACAAAATAGATATAACTTTAATATAGGAATAAAATTATTTTTAGTAGATTCATACTTTAATGAATTTGTTGAAAAAAATAAAACATTAAATGAAATGTATATTGAAAAAGATACTAATATAAAAGAATTTTTATATTACTTTAAAAAATATTTAAACGAATATATTGGTAAAAACATCGAAACATTAAATCAAGCCACTGAAGCAAAAAATAAACAAAAACATAAAATAAAATTTGTTAGAGAATATGGAATAATGTAAAAAATCACTTTAAATTAAGTGATTTTTATTCTTCTAAAATCCAAGTAATCTCTGCACTATATTTGGTATTATTTTCTAACGGATTATTTAACTTTAAAAG
The DNA here is from genome assembly GCA_934119965.1 of uncultured Bacilli bacterium. Taxonomy (GTDB): domain Bacteria; phylum Bacillota_I; class Bacilli_A; order RF39; family UBA660; genus CAJOJO01. The sequence continues at coordinate 24,946 of CAKOTA010000005.1, read as the reverse complement.
AATTCCTTTATCTTCACTCCAAGAAATATTAGTTATTTTAACACTACCGCCATTATTTTCACCAGTATATACAATTTGAATTTCTTTACTAGTATAAATTAAACTTTCATACATTTTAACAGTAAAATTTATGTTAGTTCCAATTGGTAAAGTATCATTATAAGTATAACTAAAATTTCCATCATCAGCAGCAACAACTACAACACTTACATCATTATATTCAATTAAAATAGATGCCTTAGGAGTAGTTATTCCCTTCATAATAGTGTCAGAATCGGTTAAAGAATTGATATGAAGCAACAGATTTCCTATAGATAAAGACTTTTTATTAGAAAAAATAAAATTACTTAAACTCGGTAAAATCTTTAATTTTTCCTCAGTATAATTATTATTAGTAATAGTTGTTGTCGTTCCATTAAAAGTACCACTTACACTAGATAAATCAACACTTTTATACCAAGAATAAGTAGGAAGACTATCCTTTGAAATATTATCTGAATAATTAACTGCTTTATCAAATAAATTTAATCTTGAGAATGAAAAAGAAAAAGGAATAACATCAGTCGTATTAATTATATTAGCGTTACTATTATAAAGGAAAACATTACGAGGACCATTAAAAATAAGACCAGACCGTTTACCTTGAAAATAAATATTATAATTATTAGAACTAATATTTTCGTAATTATTTATTATAACTAATGAGGAATTTTTATTTAAAGTAATAGTACCATAACTATACCAAGTTGAATATGAACCATTTCGATTAGTTTGCTTGATAGAAAAACTTGCATTCTCATCAATTAGAGTTTGCCTGGTTCCATAATTTCCATATGTAAGTCCATTATATATAGTAACAGAAAAAGAAGCATCTTTTAAAATAGTAAAAGAAGGATTATCATTACGAAACCAAAAAGAGGAATTACCAGTTGAACTATGAGTAATAGTAGAATGTCCACCAATTTCAATTTTATTGCATTCTGCAACCTCGTTACCACTTGCATAACTATCTTGAATAATTAATAATACAATCTATAAATCTAGTAGTTCCCACAGGATTAAAGCTCATTTGTGGGCCATTATAAGTAACATTATTATATTCGATAACTGTATTCTTATAGGCACTTGCCTCAGGAACATAAATAATTCCATAATAATTATAACCATTAACCTTTATATTTTTTAGGGTGACATTAGAGGTATAAGAAGAAGTAACATATATAGTATCATTAGTACCTAATTTTTTTTGATCAGTATATTCATACATTACATCGTTTTATTCCTTCTCACTATAATTTATTAAGAAATTTTTATGATGATTAATTGCTTTATAACAAATAAAAAAGAAACTCTAAAAGTTTCTTAATCATCAATATAAACTAGATCAGAATGTGTAAAAGAAACAATTATTTCTTCCTGTTTAAATTCTTTCTTAATCTTAGTCGCAAGCATTACGACAGCTTCTCTATACGCTTTATCATCATGGCAAAAATTATTATTTCGGTCACCCATATAAGTGAAAGTAACCTCACCACCATATGGGCAATCCCATTCATTCTTATATAAAGCCGAATTTTTGATTAAAACACCAGACACATAAATACCAGTTTCATTCTCAACTTCATCAGTCAACTCTTTAATCTTTTCGCCAATCTCTAATTTATTAGCTTCCGTATTATTTTTAGAAAAACCTTCGTTAACACCAAATGTTAGAAAGTAGTGTGTAGATTGCATAATATCACCTGAAAAAAATTATAACATTATTAATATTCAAAGTAAACCCAAAATATTGTCTAAAAAAAATATATGTGTTATACTAAATGCAATAAATTTGCATTTAGAAAGGAAATAAAAATGAAAGAAATAATATTAGATACATTAATAGACAGTTTAAAATTAGTGCCATTTTTATTAATAACATTTATATTAATAGAAATAATTGAGCATAAAATAAATAATAAAAAAATAATAACATCGTCTGGTAAACTTGGACCACTGTTTGGTAGTTTATTAGGAATATTTCCTCAATGTGGTTTTGGAGCAGCAATTACAAATCTATATGTTACTAGAATAGTTACACTAGGAACACTTATATCAGTATATTTATCAACAAGTGATGAAATGCTTCCAATAATGCTAAGTAATAATGTAGAAATAGGAATAATTATAAAAATATTACTAATAAAAGTATTTATAGGAATGTTTAGTGGGTTTATAATTGATCTATTATTAAGAAAAAAAGAAAAAATAGAAATAAAAGAATTATGTGAACACGATCATTGTCATTGTGAACATAGTATATTTTTATCAGCTTTAAAACACACATTAAATATAACAATATTTATAATAATAATATCATTTTTATTAAACTTAGGATTTGAATATCTTGGTGAAGAAACAATAGAAAAATTATTTTTAAAAAACAATATATTTAGTTCATTTATATCAAGTTTAATTGGACTTATACCTAATTGTGGTGCAAGTGTTGCCATAACCGAATTATATTTAAATAATACAATATCATTTGGTTCGTGTATGGCAGGACTATTAACTGGAAGTGGTGTAGCTATATTAATACTATTCAAGACAAATAAAGATATTAAAGAAAACTTTGAAATATTATCCACAGTATATGGAATAGGGGTAATAAGCGGCATCATAATTGACCTAATAGGAGTAATATAATGGAAGAACTGTTAAGAAAAAATAACTTAAAAGTAACAAAGCAAAGATTAGAAGTATTAAATTTAATTAATGAATTAGATGATAATGCCACAATAAAAAATATTTCAAATAAAATAAAAATAGATAATTCAACAATGTATCGAATAATTGAATTATTACTAGAAAAAAATGTAATTGAAAAAAACCTAAATTATAATGATGAGATATATTTTCGGATAAAGGAAAATCATATTCATTATATTAAATGTATCAAATGCCATAAGAAAGAAGAAATAGAAATATGTCCAATAGAAAATATTGAAGAGAAGGGGTTTAAAATACTAAACCATAAAATAGAAATAGATGGAATTTGTAATGAATGTAATAAGAGTTAAAAACTCTTTTTTTTGTCAAAAATTAGTTGATATTCACTTTACACTATGCTATAATTGTAATAGTAAAATAACCATAGGAGGAAAGTATGAATAAAGAAATAATAAAAACTACAGATAAAAATGGTGTAGAAAGAGAAGCAGAAGTAGTATTATGCTTTGAATCTGAGGAGACTGGTAAAAAATATGTAATATATACTTTTAATGAAACTGACGAAACTGGTATGATAGCACTTTATTCTTCAGTAGTTGATGAATCAAGTGAACAACCAACATTTAAAAATATAGATACAGAAGAAGAATGGACAATGATTAAAAATATTATGAAAAAAATTGTCGTTGATTGGAAGGAGTAATTCAAAATGAATATGGGAAAAATAAAAATATCTTCTTTAAATAATAGTTCATATGTAGTAGAAGATAGCAGAAAAAGTAAAGGTAAAACATCATTAATTACAAAAATTAAAACATTCTTTAGATATATAAAAAACATAATTATCTTTAAATCTAATCGTGATTTAGAAAAACTAAGTGATGAAACTTTAGACGGGTATATTGCATTTTTAAATAACGAAAATATTACTATAGAAAAAGCAGTTAAAAAAATCAATGACGAATATGATAGAAAAGAAGAAGTTCTAACTCCATATGAATCTCTTTCTCTAGCATCTGAAATGCAAGGCGGTTTAGATGTTTTGAAAGAACAACAAGAAAAGGTTAATTCAAAACTAGAAGATGCTATGTCAGAAAAATATTCAAGAGAAGAATTAAATGATGTTGAACAAGAAGAAAATGAATATGATTCAAGTATACCTAAAGATGCTGATTCTGAGGAAGAAAAAGAATTACCAGACGTTGAATTACCAATGGAATCAAATGAAACTAGTGAATTACCAGTAGAAAGTGAAGAAGAAATCAAACCAATTGATTACGAACAAGCTATCGAAGAAGCAACAAAAGAGGAATTAGAATCAGATAATTATGACAATAATTATACTACCGAAGAATTAAAACCAGTAGAAATTCCAGAAGAACCAGTAGAAACTAAAGCCGAAACACCAGTTCAAGAAGAGCCAGTTACTTTAGTTGAACAAAAAGATCCTGAAGAAGAAGTTATGATGAATATTCAAAACGATTATAAAAATAGTATAACTAATATTCAAAATGAATATACAGAAAACTTTAGCAAAGAATTTGGAACAATTGTAAGTAAAATTATGGTTGAAACAGAAAAATATGCTAATAGACAAGTAGAGGAAATAACTGCTGTGTCAAAAGAGGCAATTAATAATGCTAACAATAATACTCAAAGAGTATTAGATGAAAAGGCAATAGTAGAAAAAGACAGAGATCAATATAAGGCACACTATGAACAATCTTTAAATACTGTAGAAGAAAAAAATAGAACAATTGATTCAAAAGATGCAGAAATTAAGGCATTAAAAGAAGAAATAGAAAGAAAAAATCAAGAAATTTCAACTCGTGATAAAAATATTCAAGAATTAAATACTTCTATAGCTGAAAAAGATGGTAGAATAGCAAATTATGAATCTAAAATAGAAGATTATAAAGTTACATTAGCTACAATGACTAGAGAACTTGGTAGAAATTTCCAAATTTCGAGTCAAATGAATTTGGAAGAACCAGAAGTTTCTAAAACTAAATAAAAAAGATTTGTGAAAAATCTTTTTTTCTGTTAAAAAAAATAGTATAATCGAGATAGGTGATGTATATGTATATATGGATAATAACAATTATTTTATTGTTAATTGGTGAATTTATGACTAGTAATATTGCTACAATATGGTATGCAATAAGTGCTGCGGTATCTTTAATATTATCAATATTAATAGATAATTATATTATTGAAATGTTGACATTTATTATACTAGGAACATTGTTATTGATAATATTTAGACCAGTATTAAATACATATTTAAAAAATAAAATTGAAAAGATTAAAAGAAAATAAGAAGTATTTTTCTAAAATACTTTTTTTTTTATCTAAAAAAAGGTATAATAACAATAATAGGAGTGATATTATGATAGGTAAGGTAATAGGAATTGAAGAAAATATTGTTTATGTTCAAGTAAAAGAAGATATACTAAAAAGTAAAAATTTAATAAGTTTACATGTTATATTAGATGATCCAGACGGTAAAATAGTAGGTGAAATCACTGATTTAAATGATGGCATTGCGCATATAAATCTATTAGGAGAACTAATAAACAATGAATTTGTATTTGGTGTTATTAGAAGACCATCATTTGCCTCTAAAGTAACATTAATAGATCCATCTGATGTTTCAAAAATCATAAGTGTTGAAAATTATGATGAAGCAAGTCATTTATATATTGGTAAAAGTCCAATATATAAAGATATTGATATTGCTGTAGATATAGATTCTTTCTTTGATTCGCATTTTGCTATATTTGGTTCTACTGGAAGTGGTAAATCTTGTAGTGTAGCAAGAATATTTCAAAATCTATTTGCTAAAAGAAATGCTATTCCATATAAAGCCAGTATATTTATATTTGACGCCTATGGAGAATATCATACAGCATTTAGTAATTTAAATAAAATAGTACCGCAAATAAATTTCAAAAAATATACTACACAAACAGGCATAACTGATAGTGAATTACTTAGAATTCCCTTATGGTTATTAGGTGTAGACGATATAGCTCTATTATTAGGTGTAGAAAATCATTCACAATTGCCTATAATAGAAAAAGCCCTAAAACTAGTAAATATATTTGCGAGGGAAGAATCAGAAGTAATAAAAATTAAAAATGATATTATAGCTAGAGCCATTATTGATATATTATCTAGTGGCAGACCATCTTCACAAATAAGAGATCAAATAATATCAGTATTGTCCTCATATAAAACATCTGAGCTTAATCTAGAAACAATAATATATCAACCAGGTTATAGCCGACCAATTAAACAATGTTTATTAATAGACGCCTCAGGAAAAATGAGAGATATGGAATTGGTAATGACATTTATGGAAAAATATTTAGCAGAAGGATATGAAATGTCTTTACCTGACGGAAGTTTTAAATTTACTTTGAAAGATTTACAAGATGCCTTTGATTTTGCGTTAATATCTGAGGGAACATTAAAAAGTGAAAAGACATATGATGATACAAATGTTTTAAGGGTAAGACTTCATTCATTAGTTAATAGCGATAATAATGTATATTTTGATTATCCTGAATATATTGATAGAGATTCATATATAAAACAATTGTTAACAGCACCAACAGGTGGAAAAGCTCAAATAATTAATTTTAATATCAATTATATAGATGATAGATTAGCCAAAAATATAACAAAGATATATTCAAAACTATTATTTGATTATGCTAAAAATATGAAAAATAGAGCTAGTTTACCATTTCATATAGTATTAGAAGAAGCACATAGATATGTCCAAAATGACAATGATAAATATCTATTAGGTTACAATATATTTGAACGAATAACAAAAGAAGGAAGAAAATATGGAGTTTTATTAGGATTAATTTCTCAACGACCTTCTGAATTATCAGAAACAGCACTATCACAATGTAGTAATTTCTTAATATTTAAAATGTTACATCCAACAGATGTTGAATATATTAAATTAATGGTACCTAATATTACAAATGATGTAGTTAAAAAATTAAGAATATTACAACCAGGAAATTGTATAGCATTTGGAACAGCTTTTAAGGTACCTGTATTAGTAAAATTTGATTTACCAAACCCACAACCATCAAGTGATAGTTGTGATATCAAAAAAACTTGGTTCATTAGAAAAAATTAAAAATAACTTTTCAGTTATTTTTTTTATCTCATTATTGGTGAATTTTTATATTCACTTTCAATTAGATTAATTTTTTCTTTTTCTTCTAATAAACAAGCATAAACACATGTAGTTCTGAATTCTACATCTAACATTTTACTTTTAATGCTAGAAAAATTTGTAATTATAGGTATATCGACATCTTTTTTAATATTATTTAGATATAGTCTACCATTATTACTGAACCCTAAAACTCTTATATATTCTATATCTTTGAATAGACTAGCTTCTTCTTTGGTAAAGTTACACAATATATGCGTAAACATTCTATTTAATTTATTATAAGTATATCTTTTGGTTTTAATTTTTAAAATTAATTCATCTAAACTTTTAGAATTGATTATGTATTTCTTAATTCTGTTGTCAATACCTTCATCAACAGTTTGAAATTTATCTAAAGAATCCATATTATTTAAAATATTATATTTTAAAATTCCAAAATAATCATCAATGAAATGCAATTTATTTAAGAATGGTAAAACATATTCAGGGACTTGTTTAGACACATCAGAATTGTTTTTTAAAGCATATCTAATACTTGTTGCACTACTCATAAAATCTTCTAATTCTGTGCAATTGTAATTATCATTTCGTTTAATCGTAATAGGCTTAATTTTACTGTTTAATTTTAATATTTCTCGTATATATGTAACACCTAGTATATCGTTTGGTTTAATAATTTTTTTTCCTGTTAAATCATATAATGCTTTGGATAGGGCAGTTGGATAATTAATTCCTTCACTCATATAATCTTTAACTAATGAATTATATTTTTTATTATCTAATTGAATTTTAGCCATTTCTATTAACTTACTTAAATCATTTGATTCACTACCAAAAACTAAATAATCAACATTTAAACTATTTAAAATTTGAATGCTTCCTCTAGCAAATATATCAGCGCTTTGACTAGCAAAAACAAAAGGTAATTCAATAACTAAATCAACACCATAATGCAAAGCAATATCGGTTTTATCCCACTTATTAATGATACTCATATCACCACGTTCAGTAAAATTTCCACTCATTACCAAAATTATAGTATAATCAGGAAACATTTCTTTAACTTTATTTAAATGATATAAATGACCATTATGAAAAGGATTATACTCACAAATTATTCCAACACTCTTCATACTATCACCATCTATATTTTAGCACATTTCAATTGAAAAATATAGGAAAGTGTGCTAAAATGTAAGAGTAGGTGTAATTATGGAAATATCACTATCTAAATTGAAAATAGTCTCATATAATTCAACAAATGAGATTCATAGAAAATGTAAATATGATTTTTTAAAAGATGAACAATTTATTAAATTTTTTGGTCAATTTTTTGTAAAAAATAGTTATGAACAAGAAAAAGTAGAAAATGATACAATTAGATATAGGAGGCACTAAATGATAATAGATATAACAAAACTCAAAAATCAAAATGTATTCAGTATTGAAATAGATGAAAAATTAGAAATTAGTGAAGAATTGTTAGAAAAAACAAATATAATTGAATTAAACAATGTAACAGTAAAGGGTAGTATTTCAGAAATTGGTGATAATGATTATGAACTAAATGTTAATGTTGAAGGTGATATGATTTTACCTGACTCAATTACATTAGAAAGAACAAATTATCACTTTAATACTGAAATAGCCGGAAATATTGATGAATTATTGGAAGAAATTGGCGAAACTTCAAAAAAAACCGAATTTACTATTGATATTTTTCCAATAATATGGGAAAATATATTAATGGAAATTCCCATTCGTATAGTTAATGAAAAAAATGAAAACATTAAACTGGAAGGGGATGGTTGGAAGTTGATTGATAAATATGAAGAAACTTCAACAAATCCAGAACTAGAAAAATTAAAAGATTTATTAAAATGAAAAGAGAGGTGTTAATATGGCAGTACCATTTAGAAAAGTATCTAAAACTAGAGGTAGAATGAGAAGAACTCATTACAAAATAAGTGAAAATGCTACTACAACTTGTCCAAAATGTGGTGCAACAAAAAAACCACATAGAGTTTGTAAAGAATGTGGAACTTATAAAAACAAAGAAGTAGTAACTAAGGAAGAAAGCAAATAGTTGCTTTTTTTTAATTAAAAAGTTATAATTATAATAGGTGATGATATGAAAAAAGGATTTACACTTATGGAAATGATAGCAGTAATAGGAATACTAGCTCTTATGACGCTAATAATACTTCCTAATTTGTTAAATCAAGTGAATAATAAAAAAGAAGAACTAAGTAATACAATGAAAAATATGATTTATTCTGCAACCGATTTATATTTGAATGAAAATGTTGAAAGTTATCCTAAAATAGCTGGAAATACTTATTGTATAAAATTACAAGAATTAGTAAATGCCAATTATTTAAAAACACCATTAACTGATGTTGAAACAGGAGGAACAATTGATTTGAATCAAAAAGTATCAATTACTGTTGATGCTTATGGTCAATATGATGATTTTAATTTTGGAGATTGTGAATAAGCGTTAGCTTATTTTTTCTTTACTTATATTTAAAGTAAGTGCGACAATAATCATATAACTAAGTAAACTAGATCCACCATAACTGATAAAAGGCAGAGTAATTCCTGTTATAGGTATAATTCCTAAAGTCATTCCGATATTTTGAAATTGTTGATATACTAACATACCCAGTATTCCAGCAATTATATATTTATTAATTAAATTACTGCTTTTAGCTAGATTGATTAAATTCAAGTCAAAAAATAGGATTAATATTAATAAAATTAATGAACCAATAAATCCAAAATTACTAGAAAAAACAGCAAATATAAAATCGGTTTGTGGTTCGGGAAAATATATTGGAGTATGATTAAAACCATGTCCTAGTAGTCCTCCAGATCCAATAGCAATTAAACCATTTTCTAATTGATATCCTGATTTATTTGACCAATCTAATAGACGATCAACTCTTAAGAAAAAATCAGTTCCTAATATTTTAATAAATAAGTCTTTATTTAAGAAATAAATTCCTAAGATAATACCTATAGATAAAATAATAGCTGAAAAAAGTAATACAAACCATCTAATTCTAATACCAGATATAAATAAAATGAAAATAGTGATTAAAGCATAAATTAAAACTACACCTGTATCCGGTTCCAAGAAAGTCAAAATGCTAGGAATAGCAACTATCCCTAATATTTTAAGTAAAAAAATAAATTCTTCTTTAATAGTAGGTGAGTTATACTTTTGATTGAATTCACTTGTTGTTTTAGAAAGAACAATGATTAAAATTATTTTCATAAATTCACTAGGCTGGAAAGAACCAATATATGGAATCATAAACCAACACCTAGCATTATTAACTTCATTTCCAAAAAATAAAAGTAGTAATAATAAGATATTGCCAAGAATATATAAATAAATAGAATACTTATATATAATTTTATTATCTATTTTGGTTAATAAAAAAATTAAAACAATTCCTAGAGAATACCAGATAATTTGTTTAATGAAAAAATGATTATTATAACTTAAAATAGTTTCAGCACTATATATTGAAACTAAACTTATAATAATAAACAAACTTAAAAAAACATATAATTGTTTATTATAATTAGACATAATTTTTTTATTCATATTATTCACCATTTAAATATTATAATAAATCATATATCATTTCAACAAAAACGACATATGATGATATTTTTTTTAAACTTGCAATATCTGTTAATTTATAGTATTATTATTACTAGGTGATAATATGGAATATATACAATATTTAATAATAATTGTGGTTGCACTTTTAATAGCATTTGCAATTATAAAGTCAAAGAAAAAAGATTTTAAAATGGATGTTAATAAATTAGTTACTTACTTGGGAGGAAAAGATAATATCTTAGAATATGAGTTTTCTAAATCAAGATTTATTGTAACTCTAAAGAATGTTGAAATAGTAAATAAAGAAGGAATTCAAAAAATGGGAGCTCAAGGTATAGTTGAAATTGATAATCAATTAAAAATTATAATTGGCGAAGAAGCAAAACAATTAAAAAAATACATAGATGAATTAAAATAAAGCATTTAAAAATGCTTTTTTTCGACAAAAAATGACATAAATAAATTGTATAATTTTGTCGGAAGGTGATAAATTGAATTTATTTGAAATAATTGTTTTAGATGTTTCACTAATTGTATTTCCAATTTTATGTTATATAGTTTATTTGTTTTTTACAAAAACATTTAATAAAAAAAGAAATGAATTGATTTTGGATGTAGCTTTAATATCATCAGTGTATTTATCATTAAAATATGGTTACACAGTTTATGAAGATATACCATTAATTTTATTTGATATTCCATTTGTAATAGCCTGTATAAAAAAAAGAAAATTTAGTATAATTACAATTTTAATATTGTTATTATATTACTATAATAATCGATTTGATATTAATTTAATCTTTTTAATATTAAGTTATTTAGTTTATATTTTGAATATAATAGAAGATAAAAAGATTGATTTTATTAGTATTTCACTAATTTTAAGAAGTTTGATATTTTATAGTATGTACATTAATAAAAATAACATTGTAATTTTAGGAATTGTAATTCTTGTATCTTATATAATAACAAAATTTTTAATTAGTTTATTCAAAAATACAGAATCTATCTGTTCATTGTATAGATCATTACAAAATTTCGAAGAGGATAAAGAATCAAAAGACTCATTATTTAAAATAACTCATGAAATTAAAAATCCAATTGCAGTAGTAAAGGGTTATTTAGATATGTATGATGTTAATAATATTGAACATTCAAATAAATATATTCCAATAATAAGAGAAGAAATAAATAGAGTTTTAATGCTATTAGAAGATTTCTTAAGCATAACAAAAATTAAAATAGAAAAAGAAGAAATGGATTTAGGATTTCTTTTAGAAGACATAAAAAATAATTTTAGTATGATTTTAAAAAGTAAAAATATCGAGTTTATTTGTACTGATATAGATGAATTATATATTGAAGCAGACTATAATAGATTGAAACAAGTTCTAGTTAATTTAATTAAAAATAGTGTAGAATCAATTGAAAAAAATGGAACAATAAAGATAAATGTTTCCAATTCTAAGAATAAAGTAAAAATAGTAGTAGAGGATACAGGAAAAGGAATGACTGAAGAAGAATTAAAACAAATTAAATCTGCATTTTTTACTACCAAACAAAATGGTACAGGATTAGGTACATATTTATCAAATGAAATTATTAAAGCTCACAATGGAATTATGAAATATCACTCAGTAAAGAATAAAGGAACAAAAGTGATAATTACAATTCCAAAATAAAAAGGATATTATTTAATATCCATTATAACAGGTAGAATAATTGGTTTTCTTCCTGTTTTTTCATATGCATAATTAGATAAAACAGTTATGATTTCAGCTTTTATATCAGAAAAATTATTATTTTTATTTAATTTATCTGTTATTGTTTTTTTAGCTAAATTTTCTATTTCTTTTAATAATTCTTCATTTTCATTTACTTGAACAAATCCTCTAGTTGTTATATTAACTTTACCTAATAATTCAGATTTTTTCATATTGATATTAGCTATTACAACAATAATACCATCATTTGCCATTACTTTTCTATCTCTTATAACAGCTGATCCAATATCACCAATTCTGTTTCCATCTACATATGTATCACCAGCAGGAATTTTACCTGCCTTCTTAATTTTTCCCTTTCTTATGGATAAAACATCTCCATTTTCAAGGACAAATGTATTTTCTTTAGGTACACCACAATCAACAGCTATATCAGCGTGTTTTTTTAACATTCGATATTCACCATGAAATGGCATAACATAAGTTGGGTTTATAAGTCTAATCATTAATTTTAATTCTTCTTCATAAGCATGTCCAGAAGTATGAACATCAGATAAAGATGTATTTGTATATACTTTAACACCTTTTAAATATAATTTATTTATTGTTCTCGATATACTTAATGCATTACCTGGAATAGCAGAAGAAGAGAATACTACTACGTCACTATCGGGTCTTAGAGTTATATATTTATGACTTCCGTCAGCAATTCTTGATAAAGCGGCTAAAGGTTCTCCTTGGCTTCCAGTACATAATAAACATACTTTACTAGGAGGCAGTTTATTAGCCTCTTCAGCAGAAATAAAAATTTCTTTATTTTTTATATATCCACCTTGAATAGAAATTTCAATATTATTTTCCATACTTCTACCAAATGTAGTTATTTTTCTACCAGTCTTTTTACAATTATCAACTATATGTTTTAATCTGTATATATTAGAAGCGAATGTAGCGATGATAACTCTACCTTTTTCTTTCTTTAGTATTTCATATAAAGCATCATCAACTTTTGATTCACTTTTACTCATTCCTTCATTTAAAGCATTAGTACTATCACTTAGTAATAGTGTAACACCTCTTTTACCAATTTCAGCCATTTTATGTAAATTAGCCATTGGTCCTATAGGTGTTAAATCAAATTTAAAATCTCCCGTAGTTACTATTCTACCATTTGGGGTAGTAATACAAAATCCGTGTGAATCTGGTATAGAGTGTGTAGTTCTAAAAAATTCTACCTCTATATTTTTAAATTTTACTTTAGTTTTTTCATTATAGATAATTAAATTTTTATATTGAATATTTCTATCCTCTAATTTTTTTCTTATTAAACCGACAGCTTGATTTGGAGCATATATATAAGGTATATTAACTGTTTGTAATAAAAATGGTATTGCTCCTATATGATCCTCGTGTCCGTGTGTTATAAATAAAGCTTTAATTTTATTTTCGTTTTTCTTAAGAAAAGTAACATCAGGTATTACATAATCAATACCTAATTGTTCTCCCTCAGGAAAAGTCATACCCGCATCCGTAATAATTATTTCATTTCCATGCATTACACAATACATGTTTTTTCCGACTTCACCCAAACCACCTAAAGCAAATACTTTGGTGTCTGTGTCATCAAAAAATTTCATAAAAACTCCTTTCTTTTAATAAAATAACTCAACTCCATAATTATATACTTTTTTTTTAAATTTGACAAGTTAAATGATTAGTCACCAATAATTTAGATTTAATATTCTTTTTTTTAATCAAAAATTATAGTATAATTAAGTAGGTGATTAAAATGCTATATACTTCTATTGAAAATAAAAAGATAAAAGAAATAAAAAAACTAAACAATAAAAAATATCGCAAGGAAACGGGATTATTTATAATAGAAAGTGAACATTTAATAAAAGAAGCCTATAAGAGTGGAAATTTGAAAGAATTAATCTTATTAGAGAATACTGAATATAAATTAAATGTAGAAACAAACTATGTTAATGAAAAAGTGATGAAATATATTACTGAACTAGATACTATACCTAATATGATAGGAATTTGTAATCAATTAAAAGAAAAAGAATTAGGAAATAAGATATTAATGTTAGACGGAATTCAAGATCCGGGCAATTTAGGCACAATAATAAGAAGCGCGGTAGCATTTCATATAGATACAATTATTCTAGGACATAATACAGTTGATTTGTACAATACTAAAGTATTAAGAGCTAGTGAGGGAATGATATTTAATATAAATATAATGGAAAAAAAATTAACCGAATTTATCCCAGAACTAAAAAAAATGCAATATAAAATAGTAGGAACAAAGGTAACTGATGGAAAAGATATAAAAGACCTTGAAAAAAATCAAAAAATATGTATAATAATGGGAAATGAGGGAAATGGAATAAGTAATGAAATCCTTAATTTATGTGATGACTATATATATATTAAGATGGCTAGTATTTGTGAGAGTTTAAATGTAGGAGTAGCCACTTCAATTATTCTTTATGAAATGGATAAGTAGGTGAAATTATGATTTATATAGGAAAGTTAGTAAACACCCACGGAATAAAAGGTGAAGTAAAAATTATATCAGATATTGATTATAAAAATGAAGTATTTAAAAAGAAAAATCATTTATATATTAATAATGATAAATTAACTATAAGCAATTATAGAACTCATAAGAATTTTGATATGATTACATTTGAAGAAATAAATGATATAAATGAAGTTTTAAAATATAAAAATTGTAATGTTTATGTAGATAAAAATGAAATAAAAAATATTACATTAAATGAAGAATTAATAGGATATGATGTTTATAGCGATAGATATATAGGTAAAGTGATAAAACTAATGAAAAATAAAAAATATGATATTTTAGTAATTGAAAAAAATGAAAAAGAATATTTAATTCCTAACATTAAAGAATTTGTGACTAAAATTGATTCAGAAAATAAAAAAATTACTATAAATGAAATAGAAGGTTTAATAGATGAAAATTGATGTTTTAACTCTTTTTCCAGATATGTATACTGGAATAATAAATGAATCAATAATTGCTAGAGCAATAAAAAATAACTTAGTTGAAATAAATATTCACAACTTTAGAGATTATTCAAAAGATAAAAATAAAAAAGTAGATGATTATGGCTTTGGTGGAGGAAAAGGAATGGTTTTGATGCCACAACCTATATATGATGCCATCAATGATTTAAAAAAAGAAGATACATTAGTTATTATGATGACACCACAAGGGACACCATATAATCAAAAAAAAGCATATGAACTTAGTAAATATAAACATCTAATTATTTTATGCGGACATTATGAAGGATTTGATGAAAGAATAAGAAGTTTTGTTGATTTAGAAATAAGTGTAGGTGACTATGTATTAACTGGTGGCGAAATTCCTAGTATGGTATTAATAGATAGTATTACCAGACTAATACCTGGAGTAATAGAAGAAGAATCACATAAAGAAGATTCATTTAACAACAACTTATTAGATTATCCTGTATATACTAAACCCGTTCAATTTAATGGAATGAAAGTACCGGATGTATTATTATCAGGACATCATGAAAACATAAGAAAATGGCGTTTAGAACAAAGTATAAAAAAAACAAAAGAACGAAGACCGGATTTATTAGAGAAGAGCTGATATTATGAAAAATTATATGATTGCTAAAAGTAATTATAAAGGTGAAATAGTATTTATAAACTATGATAAGTTGGATGGTTATAAAATTAGTCCCAAAAAATTAAAAACACCAGGTATAAGCGTTAAAAGTTTAATAATTATTAAACCATCTTTTATCGAAAAAGTTCTAAAAAGAAAACTAAAGATAAAATTAGAATATTATCTTAAATATTTAATTGATATAAATGATGATGATTCAACTGATTTTAGAGAAGCACTTAATGATATTGAAAGATTTAAAGAAACTATTAAATATAAATATCAAAAATACTTAGACGATAAATATATACATCTGTTATTAAAAAAAATAACCCTTATTCAAAAAGAATTAAGAGAAAAAGCTATGTATAGAGAATTCAATAAAAACTATGAAAATGAATATGAAGAAGTAAGACATAGAAGCAGATAGTTGACAAAAAAATAAAAATAAATATAATATTTGCTTGGTGGTTTTTATGAAAAAACAAGACAAATATAAGATACTTAAAATGGAAATATTATCTTTAATTGTAATTATTACATTAAATATTAACATTAATGTAAAATCATATAATGATACAAAAGAACAAACAATTGAATTTGAAAATAATAATGATGATTTGATTAAATTATATAATGAATATATCAGTGCAATAGCTAATTATTATAAAAATAAATATGATAATCCTTTTGATATCTGTAATGAATTTTCCTTGATGACATATAATGGTCTATTGTCGTATGGAGATAATTTTGATACCAGTAGTCCTGAATTTGATATAATTAATTATAGAGGGTTAGATGTTATTAATGGCAAGGGATTATGCCGAAATATTAATTGTCTTTTTACAGAAATCCTAAAGAAAATTGGATATGATTGTGGAAATGTTTATGGAACATTGAATGCAAAAGGTGAATACGAAATTAAAGTAAATCATGTTGTTACTTGGGTTGATATAGACAATGATATATATTTATTAGATCCAATTAATGCTTCAATTTTAAAAAAAGAACATTTGATGTACAAAAATGAATATGGTAGTACTTTTATACCATCAATGATTTTCACTAAAAAAATGAATGAAAAATTAAATTATAAGATTTTATTTTCCGGTGATACTGATAATATAGATTATAGTAACATTGAAGATTTAAACATAGAAGAAAATATTTTAGATTGTTATTGTTTTGAAAAAAACAAGCTTGAAAATATAGAAAAACAAATAGTTTTAAAACTAGAGACTTTACAATAATACCAAAATATGTTAAAATGATTAAGTTGTGATCCGCTTTTCGAATGATTTAATGATTATGATCACATTAAGACAAAAGAAAGGACGTGCGAGAATGAATTTAGTTGAAAAAATAACTAAAAGTCAAATAAGAACAGATCTTCCAGAATTTAGAGTAGGAGACACTGTTAGAGTAGGTTACAAAATCAAAGAAGGTAACAAAGAAAGAATCCAAGATTTTGAAGGAATTGTTATTACAATTAAAAAAAGAGGAGTTGGAAGAAACTTTATAGTTAGAAAACTTTCTCAAGGAATTGGTGTTGAAAGAACATTTGCTATGAATTCACCAAAAATTGATTCAATAACAGTAATTAGAAAAGGTAAAGTTCGTCAAGCTAGACTTGGATATTTAAGAGACTTAGTTAGTCAACCAAAAATTAAAGAAAGAAGAGACAAATAATCTCTTTTTATTTTTCAATAAAAGTAGTATAATTAAATAGGTGATGATATGAAATTTATAAAAGAATTAATACCATATGTAGTAATAACAATGATTGTAATATTAATTAGAATGTTTATTATATCTCCAGTTAGAGTAGATGGGACATCTATGTATCCAACACTATCAAATAATGAATTTTTATTACTAAGTAAATATGATCAATCGTATGATAGATTTGATATTGTAGTTTTAAAATATAATAAAGAAAGATTAGTAAAAAGAATAATAGGATTACCAGGCGAAACTGTAGAATATAAAAATAACAAATTATATATTAATGGGAAAGAAATAGAAGAACCATTTATTGCTGTTGAAACTGATGATTTTAATTTAAAACAATTAGGATATGATAAAATTCCTGAAAACTATTATTTCGTTGTAGGTGATAATAGAGGAGCTTCACTTGATAGTAGAATGATCGGATTAATAAACAAAAAAGATTTACAAGGAACAATTAAAATAAGTATATCAGGATTTAAGTTTGTAAAATAGATGTATAATAAAAAAAATCACTTGCATATTATAATAATATAGTGTATATTATATATGTACTTATTTTTGGACAAATGAGTCTCCGACTTTTGCCTAGAAATATGCGAATTTAATGAAAGGAGAAACTAAAATGGCATTAAGTAAAGAAATGAAAGAAAAAATTGTTAAAGAATATGCTAGAAGCAAAGGTGACACTGGTTCAGCTGAAGTTCAAATAGCAATCTTAACACAAGAAATCAAAGATTTAACTGAACATTTAAAAGAACATCAACATGACTTCCATTCAAGAAGAGGACTTCTTAAAAAAGTTGGTCAAAGAAGAAGTATGTTACAATACTTATACAAAACTGATGTTACTCGTTATAGAGACTTAATTAAAAAATTAGGTTTAAGAAAATAATTATAAATAGTAGGCACTCTTTTTTGAGTGCCTTTTATATATGAGGAGGTAAATATGAAAAAAATATTTGAATTAGATTTTAGGGGTAGAAAATTAGTAGTAGAACATGGTGAGCTTGCCAAACAAGCTCATGGTGCTGTTTTAGTAAGATATGGGGATACAGTTATACTATCAACAGCAGTAGTATCTAAAAATGCGAATATTCTATCAGATTTTTTTCCATTAATGGTACTATATCAAGAAAAATTATACTCAGTTGGTAAAATACCAGGTGGATTTATAAAAAGAGAAGGTCGTCCAACAGATGCTGCGACATTAGCGGCTCGTATGATAGATAGACCTATGAGACCAATGTTTCCAAGTGATTTCAGAAATGAAGTTCAAGTAGTAAACACAGTATTATCAGTAGATAATGATTATTCACCAGAACTTACTGCTATGTTTGGATCAAGTTTATGTACAAGCATATCAAAAATACCATTTGATGGACCAATAGCTGGTGTAAAAGTAGGTAGAATTGATGGCAAATTTATTATCAATCCAACTCCAGATCAACTAGAAGTATCTGATATTGACCTAACTGTTGCAGGAACTAAATATGCTATAAATATGGTTGAAGCTGGTTCTAAAGAAGTATCAGAAGAAGATATGTTAGAAGCACTAATGTTTGGTCATGAAGCAGTTAAAGAACTATGTGAATTCCAAGAAAAAATCATCGATGAAATTGGTGAAGAAAAAATGGAATATGAAAAACTAGAAATAGAAGATAGTTTAAGAAATGAAATATATGAACTTGCTGCTTCTAAATTAGATAAAGCAATGCGTATTAAAGAAAAATTAGAAAAATATGCAGCAATAGATGCTGTAAAAGAAGAAGTTGTAAATAAATACACAGAAGAAAATTCTGACTTAGAAAAAGATGAATTAAATATTTTAATTACTAAAGTTAAATTAGTATTAGAATCTATCGAATATGATATATTTAGATCAATAACAGTTAATGAAAAAACAAGATCTGATGGTAGAAGTATGACTGAAATAAGACCATTATCAACAGATATAGATTTACTTCCTAGAACTCATGGTAGTGCCTTATTTACAAGAGGTGAAACTCAAGCATTAGCTGTAACAACTTTAGGGGCATTAAATGAATATCAAGCCTTAGATGGAATTAGTTTAGAAGCTGAAAAGCACTTTATGTTACATTATAATTTTCCTCAATTTTCAGTTGGGGAAACTGGTAGATATGGTTCACCAGGTAGAAGAGAAATAGGTCATGGGGCTTTAGGAGAAAGATGTTTAAAACAAGTAATGCCTTCTGAAGATGAATTTCCATATACAGTAAGAGTTGTATCAGAAATATTAGAATCTAATGGTTCAAGTAGTCAAGCAACAATATGTGCTGGATGTATGAGTTTAATGGCAGCAGGTGTTCCAATTAAAGCTCCAGTTGCTGGAATTGCTATGGGATTAATCACATCTAAAGATGAAAAAGAATATACAATATTAACTGATATTCAAGGTATGGAAGACCACTTAGGTGATATGGACTTCAAAGTAGGAGGAACAAGAAAAGGTATTTGTTCATTACAAATGGATATCAAAATTAAAGGAATAACAAAAGAAATTTTAAGAGAAGCTTTAGCGCAAGCTAAACAAGCTCGTATGGAAATATTAGATGTAATGGAAGCACAAATAGCTGAACCTCGTAAAGAAGTTTCTAAATATGCTCCAAAAACAATGATATTTACAATTGATCCAAACAAAATCAAAGATGTTATTGGTAGAGGTGGAGAAACAATCACTAAGATAATTTGTGACGCTTCTAATGTAAATACAGTTACTGATGTAAATGCTGTTAAAGTTGACTTAGCTGACGATGGTAAAGTTACTATTTATCATACTGATAAAGAAATAATTGAAAAAACAGCAGAAATGATTAAATCAATTGTTAGAGAAGTAGAAGATAATGTTATTTATAAAGGTAAAGTAGTTAAAGTAGAAGAATTTGGTTGTTTTGTAGAATTATGGCCTGGATGTGAAGGATTGGTTCATGTTTCTCAGTTAGCAAACGAAAGAGTAGAAAAACCAAGTGATTTAGTTAAAGTTGGTGATGAAATTTTAGTTAAATCATTAGGATATGATAAAAAAGGAAGATTGAATCTTTCAAGAAAAGAAGCATTAAAAGGATAATATATCCTTTTTCTTTACATTTTTATAGATTTTAATTATAATAATGACATAGAGGTGCAGTATGAAAAAAAGATACTTGTTTTTAATAATTTTTATAATAATATTGTTGATACCTATAATAGTTATCAATATACCGAAAAAAGAAATAAAACCAATTGTTACCAATAATACTAATAGTTTTATCAAGAAAAATATTAAGCTAAATTCTAATGATGACATTAATGTTAATGATTTTATTATTGATTTAAAACATAGTACTAATAGTTTATTGAATAATAATTTAGATGTATTTAAAGATTGGAAATTAAAAATTACTGATTGTTTTAATAATGAAGTTAAATTAACAACTATTTATCTAGATGAAAATAATTCAGTTATTTCTAAAGAAGAGGCAATTATAAATGATGAATTAAAAGAAGGTATAAAAGAAAAAAATATTTTACCTAAATCAGGAAAATATAATATTCAAATAACTAATAATAAAAATAAATTTAATACAACAATTACAATTATTGATAATGAAAAACCGATTTTGAAACTAAAAGAAATAACTATCAAAGAAGGAGAAGAAGTTGATATTAATTCATTTATAGAAAGTTGTACGGATAATAGTTATAGTTGTTCCAATTTAAAATTAACTAATTATGAAAAATTACCAACTGAAGTTGGTGAATATGAATTAGAATTTGTAATTCAAGATATAAATGGAAATACAAGTGACCCTGTTAAGACTAAATTTAAAATTGAAAGTAAATATTCTTATACACCTAGTTACTCAAACAATAACTATACTTCAGCTCAAAATTCTTATGATAGAAGTAATCCAATAGTTAATAAGGCTCTTTCATTAGTAGGTTCATCTGGACTTTGTAGTGAGATAGCAGAAGCATCAATAAATACTGTTGGTAAAACAGCTTGGCTAGAGGAAAATTTTGGAGGAATTACACTTCATTCTTTAACACCAGAAAATTTCCTAAAAATAGGCTATGAAGTTGGAATTGATTCAGTTCAACCTGGTGATATTTTGTATTATGCAAATGGTGGCTTTGGTAGTTCACATGTTGCTATATATATTGGTAATGGTAATGCAGTTCATGGTAATTTTAATGGAATAACTGTTATTTATTCAATGTATGTTCCAGGTGCATCTAATCCTAGAGTAATTAGAGTGTAAATAAATGTTAAATAACTAGATTTAATTTTAAATCTAGTTATTTTGTTGTTATAATTATTATAGGTGATATTGTGGAAGAATACATTGAACAACTTTTAACTAGTCTGAACTTAAAAATAAATCCAATGATTGAAATTGTTTTGTCTTGTAAAAATAAATGTCCAATTTGCGGTGGTGATTATACCAAAGGTGTATGTAATTATTGTGGTAAAGAAAATGAAGAATTAAAAGAAAGTTTAAATAAGATTGATACTGAATTGAGACAATTAACTAAAATATTGGAAAATTGTGATATAAAATACATTGAAATAAACACATTATTTAATAATCTACTTAAAATACAAAATTATGAAATTGATTCGGTTAATTATATAATTAATAAATTTAATTATAATGATAATATAAAAAATATAGGTAATAAAATTAGTCAGAATCAAGAATTAACTGATATAGAAAAGAATTATTTAGAATGTAATGTGATAAGAAACGATCCTGAAACTAATGGGATATTAATGAATATGCTTATGGTTAGCATTTCTAGAGGGAAAAAATGTATTGATTATGAATCATTCGAAAAACTATTTATAAATCATATTTGTGCTGTATTAAAAACATTGAATCTACAACAATCAAATTGTCATATATTTAAAGATTTGACAAGTAATGGACGCAAAGTTAATGGCTTGGCAATAGAAAATTCAGTTGCTCTAGAAAAAGATATATTAAAAAATTTATACGATGGTAAAGATTTTAGAGCAATGCAAACACTTTATCATGAAATGAGACATACACAACAA
The DNA here is from genome assembly GCA_934119965.1 of uncultured Bacilli bacterium. Taxonomy (GTDB): domain Bacteria; phylum Bacillota_I; class Bacilli_A; order RF39; family UBA660; genus CAJOJO01. The sequence goes on along the minus strand of CAKOTA010000005.1, from coordinate 2,206 downwards.
CACAAATTGTTAAAAAATGGTTGTACAAATTTATATGAATTAGATTTGATTAAAGAACATATTTTATGTCATGGTCTGAATAATTATTATGATAATAATTATTCTAATACATTAATTGAAGTAGATGCTGAATACTATGGAATTCAATATTTACTCAACTATTTTCAACAATTAGGTATAAAAATGACTTCACAATCATTACAGAGTTTAGAATCTCAAAAAGAAGAGTATTTGAAAAAAATGAATGAAAAAACAAGAGTTATAAATGGTAGAGAAATAAATGTTGATACACTTTTCGACGAATTTATTAAAAATAAACCAGAGTTACTAAAAAAATATAAACAGCTAGCATATCAGTACAAAATAGAAGGACAAGATGTTGTTCCTAAAGATTTTTATGAAAAAATTGCTGATTTCGAAAAATTAAATTCTACTGAAAAAGAAAGGCAAAAAGAATTATATAAAGAATTATTACTTAATGATGAAGAAAAAAATCCTAAAACAATTTAATAAATCGACATATTTTAATATGTCTTTTTTTTATAATAAAAATGGTGATAATATGAAAATATATTTAGATATGATATTTCTGCTTAATTTTTGTTTTGATTTTATATTATTATTAAGTGTATCAATCGTATTAAGAAGAAATATCAGCATTAAAAGATTACTGTTAGGCTCCACTTTAGGTGGACTAAGTATATTTGTATTATTTATGAAAATAAATAATTTTGAGCTTTTTCTGATTAAATTTGTAATCAGTTTGTTGATGTTGCTAGTAACATTTAAATATAAAGATTTAAAATATACATTAAGAAATTTAGGATTTCTATATATTAACAGTATTCTTTTGGGGGGATTCTTATATTTTTTAAATGTCCAGTTCTCATACAAACAAGAAGGATTAGTATTCTACCATAATGGATTATCAATTAACTTTATATTTTTAATCATAATTTCACCAATAATAATATATATTTATATAAGACAAGCTAAATCTTTGAAAAATACTTACTCTTTATATCATAAAGTAAATATATATTTTAATAATAAGGTATATAAAGTAAATGGATTTTTAGATACAGGAAATAAACTAAAAGATCCAATTACAAATAAGCCAGTAATAATATTAAAAGATAATATAATAAAAAATATAAATGATTATTATCTAATTCCATATACAACAATAAAAGAAAATGGATTAATAAAATGTATAAAAGTAGATAAAATTGAAATTAGTGATGTTGGTATTAAAGAAAATGTATTAGTTGGATTTATAAAAAATTTAAAAATGGAAGGAATAGATTGTATTTTAAATACAACTATAATGGAGGGAAAATGTTAAAAAAATTATTATATAAAATATTAAGATATTTTAGAGATGAGAATAATATGTTTTTTATTGGTAGTACAGATAAACTGCCAGAACCACTTTCAAAAGAAGATGAAGTTTATTATGTAACAAAATCTATGGAGGGTGATGAATATGCCAGAAGTAAATTAATAGAACATAATTTAAGATTAGTTGTTTTCTTATCTAAAAAATATGAAAATACAGGAGTTGATTTAGAAGATTTAGTAAGTATTGGAACAATAGGTTTAATAAAAGGTGTAAATACATATAAATTAGATAAAAATATTAAGTTAGCAACCTATGCCTCTCGTTGTATAGATAATGAAATATTAATGTTCTTAAGAAAGAATAAAAAAAGAAGAACTGAAATTTCTTTTGAGGATAGTTTGAGTTATGATTCAGAAGGGAATGAATTACATTTAGAAGATATACTTGGAACTGAACCCGATATAGTAACAAAAGGAATTGAAAAAGAAAATGAAAAAAAATTATTAAGTATGGAAATTAGTAAATTGAATGCTAGAGACAAACAGATAATGACTTTGAGATATGGATTAAATAACAATGAAGAAATGACTCAAAAAGATGTGGCAAATGTTTTAGGAATAAGTCAAAGCTATATTTCGAGAATTGAAAAAAAGGTTATTAGAAAATTAAAAGGATTAATTAAAATGTAAATTATTAAAAACTACTAATTTTCATAAAAACAATAAAAAACTACATTCAAATTTAAAATTTGACTAGATCAATTTTAAATATTGACTTAAAAAATAATAAAATTAGTCATTTTACATTAAAACAAATAAATGATATTCTTTCTTCACTAAAGGAGGAATGATTATGCAAACTGAA
>CAKOTA010000004.1 GCA_934119965.1 uncultured Bacilli bacterium | reverse complement strand
CTCCTTAAAAAGGAAACTTTGTATAACAATAATATCACATCTTTAGAAGAATATATACAATTAGTTGAAGAATGGATAGAATTTTATAATACAACTAGAATTAAAGGAAAGAAAATTAATAAGAAGAAAGGTTATAAGAAAAATGATAAATAAAGATGAATTAATATATAAATTAGAAGTAGTAATAGAATTTCTAAAAAATAATGGCGGATATGATTTTGAATTATATAATAGATTATGTCCAGATATGGAAGAACCGGATTCTAACATTGTTGAATATGCAGAAGATGTTCTATATTTAGTTAATTTATTAATAGATAACAAATAAAGACAAGCTTTATTTGAATAAATATTATAATTACATAATAAAAATCAAGGGTCTAGATGAACTCACTTCGTTCGCCCTTGATTTTTAATTTTTGTAAAAGCCTTTTTTTATGATGTCTCCTAAATGGGGTTCACATCAAATATATGTCTTTTATTTAGTTTTAATATATGTTTTATTTTTAGCTTTATTATTTATTCTATCCAAAATAGCAATCATGTTTTTGTTTTCTTCAATATCAATATCTTCTTTTAAAGGAATTCCTATAAAATTAACATTGATTGTACCATTGTCATTTTCAATTTGAAATTTTTGTTCCATAAACACCACCATTCTCTTAAATTATAACAAAATTAAATAATAAATTCTATTTAATTAATCCTTTATAATATTTCCAAGCAATTATTTTTAAAACTGCTTTATTAATTAAGTCTTCATTTATTTCATTATTATTTAGAGAATTTTTAATATCATTTATACCTGTTAAATAATCTGTAATAATGATTAAATCATTACCTGCTTTTAAAGCCATTACACTAGGTGATTCAGTAATGTATTTTGTTATTCCTGACATTGCCAAATCGTCAGTCATAATAATACCACTAAATTTTAATTCATTTCTTAAAATATTATGGACATTTTTAGATAATGAAGCTGGGACATTTTCAATATTTTTAATAACATTATGAGAAACTAGAATTGCTTCAGCACCCTCATTAATTCCTTGAATAAAAGGAATAAAATCATTTTTTCTAAACTCATCTAATGTTCGATTATCAATAGCTACACCAGTATGAGTATCTACATTGTTTCCATACCCAGGAAAATGTTTTAAAACATTACTTACATTTGTATTTTTACTAGCTCTAATTACAGTTTTAATATATTCTTTTGTTTTAGTATAGTCTTTACCAAATGAACGTTTATACATATAATCATCTGGATTAGTAGAAATATCAGCTACAGGCGCTAAATTAACATTAATTCCTAATTCATACAATAAATTATTTTTTTCTTTTGTATCTTCCTTTATTAAATCAAATCCACCCTCATTATATAGTTCTTGACTTGATTTAAATTTTGTTTCTCTTAAATTTTTATTATTGCTTATTCTTGCAACTGTTCCACCCTCTTCATCAACCGCTATCAAAAGGGGAATTTTGCTTACATCTTGCCAAGATGTTATTTTATTTTTCAATTCATCTTTGGTCAAATTTTTAGTATCTTTGCTGAATAATATATAACCTCCAAATTGATATTTTTTCACTTCTTCTAAGCTATTGTCTGGAACTCTGACTAGAAATAATTGAGCTATTTTTTCATCAATTGTCATTGTATTTAATAATTCATTGGCTTTCTTATAATAGTCTTCAAATAATTCTTTTGTTTCCAAATTCACTTGTTTTGTCTTTTCATATTTTTCTTCTTTTCTATTACAAACATCATAAACAAAAAAAGAAAAAATAATTACTACACCAGTTAATATAGCAAATATTTTTTTCATTTTATTCTCCTTTTAATTTATTTAATATACTTTCTCCAGCTACTATTTCAACATTAAAATTATCAGCTATAGTAGCTCCGATATCAGCAAAACCATTTAAATCATTGATTCTTCCAGTTTTCTTAAGTTTTTTTGAATAAAATACTACTGGAATATTTTCTCTTGTATGGTCTGTTCCTTTATATGTTGGATCATTCCCATGATCAGCTGTAATTATCATTAAATCATCAAATTTTAAATAATTAATTATTTCAGGCAATTTATCATTAAATTCTTTTAAAGCCATATAATAGCCTTCTTTGTTTCTTCTATGGCCATATTTAGAATCATAGTCATTCAAATTAGCAAAACATAATCCATTATAATTTGTTTTTAATGTTTCGATTATTTTTTCAATACCATCAGTATTATCTTTTGTTTTAGTACTTTTTGTAATGCCACAATTATTAAATATGTCACTTATTTTTCCAATAGCAAGTACATCGTAACCTTTTGCTTTTAAGTTGTCTAAAACTGTTGTATGAGCAGGGTTTAAGGCATAATCATGGCGATTTGGAGTTCTTGTAAAATTATCTTTATTTGTTCCTACATATGGTCTAGCGATTATTCTTCCAACTTTCCATTCATCTTTCAAGGTTATTTCTCTTACTTTTTCACATATATCATATAATTCTTTTAATGGAATTATTTCTTCATGAGCAGCTATTTGTAAAACTGAATCAGCTGAAGTATAGACAATTAATTCTCCTGTTTTCATTTGTCTTTCGCCTAATTCTTTTATTATTTCTGTTCCACTAGCTACACAATTACCAATTACTTTTCTGCTGCTTATTTTTTCTATTTCATCAATCAATTCTTTAGGAAACCCATTCATAAATGTTTTAAATGGTTTTACAGTAATTACGCCCATCATTTCTGAGTGACCTGTTAAAGTGTCTTTACCATTACTTTGTTCTATTCCTTTAGTATAAATACTAATTGTTTCATCATTTGTATTATTTAATAAATTATAATATCCTAGTTTTTTAAAGTTTTCTAGTTCCTTATGTCCTTCTACAGCATGACCAAATGTATTCGTTCCTAAATCATCATATTTATCAGCATCTTTTGCAGCTCCAATTCCCACTGAATCTAATACTATTAAAATTATTCTTTTAAACATAATATCCTCCTTTTAGTCATTATGTGGATGACTTTTTTCATAATTTTCTCTTATAAATTTATTTGAAATATTTGTATATATCTGAGTTGTTGAAATATCGCTATGTCCAAGTAATATTTGAACGCTTCTTAAATCAGCGCCATTTTCTACCATATGAGTTGCGAATGAATGTCTTAGTGTATGAGGTGAAAAATTTTTATGAATATTTTTTTTGGTTGCTAAAGATTTAATTGTCTTAAAAAAAGCTTGTCTAGATATTTTTTCACCAAAACAATTTAAAAATAAATAATTATTTATTTTTTTTAAAAACTGTTTTCGATATTCATTTATATATTTTTCTAAGTAATAAGTTGTTATTTCATCAAAAGGAATTTTTCTTTCTTTATTTCCTTTTCCATTTACAATAACACATGAGTTATTTAAATTAATATCTTCCATTTGAATGTTAATTAATTCACTTATTCGCATTCCGGTAGCATACATTAATTCAAGCATTGCTTTATTACGATAATCATATTTATTATTTAATTCTATATTTAATAGATCATCTACTTCTTCTTTTGATAGAACTGTTGGTAGACTTTTTTTAAGTTTAGGAGAGTCTATCTTATCAGTCGGATTTTCTTTTATTATATTTTCTATGATCAAAAAATTATAAAAGTTTCTAATTACAGTTAATGAATGTGATACTGATCTAACATCTTTTTTTGTTCTTTCAAATTCAATAAATTTTAAAACATCATTCTTATTTACTTTAATAATGTTTTTTTGAATAAAATTATTGAAATTATTTAAATCATTCATATATGATAATATCGTATTATTACTGTATTTTTTGTCGATTAATAAATATTTTTTATATTCTTCTATATAATTCATAATATCATCTACCATATACATTATAAACTATTTTTTTATAAATTGCATTATATATAAAGAAAAAAATGCAATTTTACAGTTGCATTTATATACAATTAATATTCTATATAGATATTCAAAATAATCTATCTATTCATAATAGATTTTGCCCCACATTTCATATGATGTTCCCTTTATTTCATATAGACTCTCACTTGAACCCGATGAATAATTGCCATTATAATTAGAATTTTGCCCTACATAAAACGAAAACATTACTTTTGCATCAGTAACTCTGGCATAAATAGAATTAGCAAAACTTACACCATATTTTTCATTATCATTTTTAAAACTTGTACCATTAACACTTGTATGTCCAGTCGCATTAGCTTTATTAGAACTGGACCAATCAAGGGCTACACATATACCATTATTATAATAAGTATATAATATAGAGGCAGTAGAATCATTATTAACAGAATATCCTCTTCTAAAACGAATTCCCGAATCATAAATACCATTAAAAACATTAAAGCACACATAACCACCTAAAATTTTTGATGGTTTAAAGTTACTTAAAGTTGTTGTAAATTCTCCGCCAGTATTAGCAAAATCACACTCCTGATTATCGCCAGAGCCTGTGCATTTTCTTGTTTCTTTATCAGCTTTCACCCATTTTGTATCGCTAAAAGTTAAATCTCCTTCATATGTTACATTATAGGTATTAAATTCATATTTCTTGATAGCCGATTCTTTAGTACTATATAAATCATTTAATGCTTCACTTACACTCATACTTTTACCATCACTAGTATTATATAGAACTTCTTCCGCTTTATATATATTTGTTGCATACAATGTTCCACTTATACCTATTATAAGAGTTACTATCACTATAAAAATTCTATTTTTTAATATTTTCTTCATAATCATACTCCTTCTAATCTAGAGATATTATATCATTATTGCATTGCATTTTGCAATACAATTTATAACTGAATCTACCATAATTTTAAAGTACATTATTTATAGTATAACCACTTTTCATTATAAAATTTTATTTTATATTTCTATACTTTCTATGCTTATTATACCCCCCCCCAGGCGAAAAAATCAAGTAGAAATTTTGTTCGCATTTTGCTTAGATAACCCTTTCAATACAAAACAAAATGTGATACAATAATATAGGTGATTAAAATGAATGAACCTTTAGCAGTTAAATTAAGACCTAACAATATAAATGATATAATTGGTCAACAACATTTAGTTGGGAAAAATCAAATAATTTATAATTTAATTAAAAATAAAAAATTATTTTCAATGATACTATATGGTAAACCAGGAATTGGTAAAACTACGATTGCTAATGCTATTGTAAATTCACTTGGTGTTAAATACAGAATGCTTAATGCTGTAATAAATAATAAAAAAGATTTTGATATAGTTGTAGAAGAAGCAAAACTATATAATGGATTAGTAGTTATAATGGATGAAATTCATCGTTTAAATAAAGATAAACAAGATTTATTACTTCCATATTTAGAAAGCGGAATAATTACTTTAATCGGACTAACAACATCAAATCCTTATCATAAAATTAATCCAGCAATTAGATCTAGATGTCAAATATTTGAATTAAAAGAATTGACTGAATCAGATGTTGAAAAAGGTATAAAAAAAGCTATAAAAACTGAGTATTTAAAAAATATAGATATTGATAATAAAAGCATAAAATATATAAGTAAGTTATCAAATGGAGATTTAAGATTCGCCTACAATTTATTAGAGGTTGCTTATTATTCTACTAACAATCATAAAATAGATATAGAATTATTAAAAAAAATTAATCCTAAACCTGTATCATTTTATGATAAAAACGAATCTGGTTATTATGATACAATAAGTGCTTTACAAAAATCTATTAGAGGATCCGATGTTGATGCTTCACTACATTATTTAGCAAGATTAATTGATGCTGAAGATATGGATATTGTATGTCGAAGATTGATAGTAATCGCTTATGAAGATATTGGTTTGGCAAATCCATCAATTGGTCCAAAAGTAGTTGCAGCTATTGAAGCTTTTGAAAGATTAGGAATACCAGAAGGAAGAATTCCTTTAGCAGATATAGTTGTTGAAATGGCATTATCTCCTAAATCAAATACAGCTCATATAGCTTTAGATGCTGCTTTAAATGATGTTAGAATGGGCAATATTGGTGATATACCAGAGCACATAACTACTAATTCATTAAACTATAAATATCCTCATAATTATCCTAACAGTTGGGTAAAACAACAATATCTTCCAGATAAATTAAAAAATAAAAAATACTATCATCCTAAAGAAAATAGTAAATTTGAAAAAAGCTTAAAAGATATATACGAAAATATTGAAAAATTAAAGAGTAAACAATAAGTTTACTCTATTTTGTTAATAAATTAAGTATTGTATTAAAATCTATTTTTGCTAGCAAAAGTATTAAAGCACTTATGCATAAAAATGGACCAAAAGGAATAATGTTTTCTTTTTTTCTAAAATATAAAATTAATGAAACTGGTAGCGCTATGAAAGATGCCAGCAAAATACTAACTATTGACATTTTCCATCCTAAAACCATTCCAAAAATAAACATTAATTTTATATCTCCTCCACCCATAGATTCTTTTTTAAACAAATAGTCACCAAACATTTTAATTAATAGCATTATTGAGAAGGATATTATTCCTCCAGACAATGATTGAATAATCAATGATGTTCCACCACTTAAGAATTGGCAAATAAATATTAATATTCCTGATACTATTAAAACTTCATCAGGGATAATCATTGTTTGATAATCGCTGATTATTATTATAACTGCCATTGAAACAAATATAATAGCAATTATAAAATCGTATGTTGGACCAAAAACAATATATGAAAGTGTAAATAATATACCTGTCAATAATTCAAAAATCATATAAAATGGAGATATATTTGCTTTACAATTTTTACATCTCCCACCCTGAAAGATATATGAAAAAATAGGAACTAGTTCACTAGCTCCTAATCTATGATTACAATTTGTACAATGAGAAGCTGGTTTAATTAATGATTGATTTCTTGGAAGTCTATATCCAACAACATTATAGAATGATCCTAATACAGTTCCAAATATAAATGCTACTATTGAATAATAAATTCCCATAAACCTCACTCCTAATATGTTTGAATTGTGTTGTACATACCAAACATTGGTATAATAATTGATAAAATAATGATACCAACTATAACAGTTAAAAATACTGTTAATATTGGTTCAATAAATGTTTTAATTCTTGTTACTTGTTCTTTATGTAATTCTTGATAATAAGTTGATACTTTAGACATCATTTCAGGTAATTCACCTGTTTTTTCTCCTGTTACTAACATTTCATAAGCTGGAACTGGGAAAGCCCAATGGTCCTTGAATGCTTCTGAAATTTTTTCACCTTTTGACAAGTTAGACATAGTATCTAATATTATCATTTTGTAAATTTCATTATTTGTTATTTTGTTTAACACTTCCATACTTTCAGTAATGAATACATTGTGTGCTAACAAAGAGGCAAATGTTTTTGTAAACATTGTTACTTCATTATATATAATAGTTGTACCTATTATTGGTAATTTCATTGCAACATATTGACATATTGTTCTAAAGAATTTAACATTTTTGTACATATATATAAACACTACATTAAATATAACTAATCCTATTGCAAGCCATATAATGTATTTTTTTAGGAAGTTACTAACCGAAATTACTATTAAAGTAAATTTTGGAATTGCAGATTCATCCATTGATGCATATATTTCAACGAATTTTGGAACAACGTACATCATAATAAATATAATTACACCAGTTGCAAAAATAAATACTAAGGTTGGATACATTAATGCAGTAACCATTTGTTTTTTTGTTTTTTCAGATTCAGAATAATACTCAGCCATATCATCTAATACTTCTGGTAATTCACCTGTCATTTCGGCTGTTTTAATCATATTAATCAACAATTTAGGGAAAGCTACATTTTGTTTTAATAAAGCTTCACTAAAGTTTTCACCCATTGTTAAATCATATATAACTGATTTAAATATTTTCTTATAGTTTTTGTTTTTATATTGTCTTTCTAATATTTTTAATGAATCAACTAATGGAATACCCGCTTTTATATAAGTTGATAATTGAGTAATAAAAAATATTAAATCTTTTGTTTTAATTTTTGTGTTATTAGTGTTAGCATTTTTATGCATTAATTGAATCCATTTGTTAGTTCTAATGCTATAAACTTCATAGCCTTCACTTAATAAGAACGAATGAACTTCTACTTTTGAAAATGCTTCAAAATAGTCTTTAACTACTTTTCCTTCTGGGTTTTTAGCAACATATTCATAAAGTACTTTTGTATCACTTTTTAAAGCATCATCTCCATCAAAATTGATAAGTAATGCTTCTCTTTTCATCATTTCTTTATTTCTTTTACTTTTAGCAAAATCACTATTATGAATTTTTTCTTTTATCAAGTCTGGTATTTTATTTAATTTTTTAATAAAATCGTTAAATGGATTTGGTTTTTCTGGTTTTGCTTTATTATTTATATAATTATCTTTTTTATTTAATTTTGCTGCTTTTACTTCTTCTAATTGTTTTCTTTTGCTTTCTAATTTTCTAAGCGATTGTTTTTTTAATTTTTCTTGTTCAGCAAGTTTAATTTTTATAAGTTTTTTTCTTTCTTCTTTTGAAAGTAGTAAATCCGTTTTTACTGAACTATTTGTTGTACTCTTATTTTCAAATAGTTTAGTTATACTAAATAATCCTTTTAATATTAATTTGAATAATTTGATAATCGTTCTAAAAACATAACGAATTCCTTTATAAAAATATTTACATATTGATATAGGAATATTCAAAATAAAAAATACTGCTCTATAAACCAAAATGAAGGGTATCAAATATATTGGTTTATTTTTCATATCAACACCACCTAGTCTCTTATTCTTTACACTATACAAATTATACCATAAAATCATAATTTGTAAAACATTTTTTTGAAATTACATATAATATTTTAGAAAGGAGTACCGTTATGAATTACTATAATCCTTATTTATATGCATATCCTTATATGAATGTTGCACCAAAAGTAGGACTTTTTTCGAGAATATTTGGTGGTAATTTAAGTTTTGGAAGTATATTGTCTGGTACTCAAAAAACTTTAAATATTGTAAATCAAGCAATTCCAATTGTTAAACAAGCAGGTCCTGTTATTAATAATGCTAAAACAATGTTTAAAGTGATGAATGAATTTAAAAAAGTTGAAACTCCAGTAACTTCAAGAACTGAAAAAAATACACAACCTGTTGAAACTAATGAGATAAATACAGTTTCAGAAAATAGTCCTACTTTCTTTGCATAAGAAAACATATTAAATGTTTTTTTATTTTATTAGAATATAACAAAAAAAATCAAAATAATGAAATTTTGATTTTTTAAATATTTTATATTTTATAAATAATTGAGCCATTCAAATAAAACTTGCCATCATAAGTTTTAACAGAAAATGCACTATTGGTGGTACCATTCGTTGTTAAATTACGGCGCACATTAACTTTAAATATCAATTTACTACCAGAAATTTCAATTGATGTAAAATCGTAAGATTTTTGTGCAGTCAAATCAGATGCAGTTGAATATATTGTACCATAATCATCCCAAGAATATTTTGGTGTCCTTGATACCTCTTTGCATACTACCGGTTCACAATCACTGTCATTCATAGGGCAATAATAATACTCGCATTCTTGTTTTATATCATCATAAAGGTAAATTTTATTCGAAGGATATGTTGCTGTCAGTGTCCTTGAGTACAAATTTCCATATTTAAATCCACGCCATGGGTTTTCCATATTTAATTCATATGGTTCAGGTCCAGCTTGTAAAAAAACATATGCACCTACAACTTCTGAAGGAGTGAAACCTAGATCGATTTCAAAAGAAACATAGCCACCCTCATATTCACAGGCCCCATTTTTACAATTTTTGGCCTTATGATATGTCATATTCACCCATGTGCCACCAGTATATGCAGAATGGGTTCCTCCTACTTCAGCAGCAACTTTGTTGAAATCATATTTATAGTATTTTTTATCGCTTTCACCCGCTCTATCATACAAATCATCTAATGCTTCTTTTACATTCATCACTTCTGCTGAGTCCTCAGGTTCATAATCTATTTCTTCAGCTAAGAAATTATTGGCTGCATATACGCCAAGACTTGTAAATATTACTCCACATATTATTACTAAAAATATTCTACTGCATAATATTTTCTTCATATATAGTTCCTACTTTCTTATACATAATTATACATATATTAAACAAATATTTCAAGTAATATTTCGACAAAAATAAAAAGTATAAATTTTTATACTTTTTTTAATACATAATTTTCTAATTTTAATCTAATTTTTTTAAATATATGTTTATTGTTTAATCTTAAAATTATATCATTATTCTTATTAATTAAATAACTAATATATTTGTAATATTCATCATTTTTAATATAATTAACACCATATTTCAATTGTTTTCTTTTATATAACCTATTTCCTTTAATAAAAACTATAATTGTATAGTATTTATTTTTATCAAATACAACTTGTTCTAATTCTATTTCATAACCTAATTCATTGATTTTTTTTCTTAGATCAAATAAATTATTATTAGATTGAATTATCAATTTATTAATTTTTTCTTTATCTATTTTAGAAACAATATCCAAAATAGTATAAGTACCCATTCCTGAAATAACAATAGTGCTTTTTTTATCAAGCTGAATATTATTAGTTCCATTGCTAACAATTGTTTCAATTTTATTTTGAAGATTATATTTTATAATATTCTTTTTAGCATTATCAATTACTTTTTCACTTATATCAGCTGCTATACAACTATTTTCATTATATAAAGTTAAATATATATCCAATAAAGCATGATCACAACCAATATCAATAACATTATCTTTAGTAGGAACCAATGAAGCAATTGTTTTTAATCTTTTGCTTAACATTAGTCACCCATATAATCTTTTAATTTTTTAGAACGAGATGGATGTCTTAATTTTCTTAAAGCTTTAGCTTCGATTTGTCTAATTCTTTCACGAGTTACTCCAAACATTTGACCAACTTCCTCTAATGTTCTAGATTTTCCATCTTCTAAACCAAATCTTAATCTAATTACTTTTTCTTCTCTTTCAGTTAAAGTTAATAAAACATCAGCAATTTCATCCTTCAACATTTCATTAGTAGCAAATTCCTCAGGACTAACATTTCTTTCATCCTTAATAAAATCACCTAAATGTGAGTCATCTTCCTCACCAATAGGAGTTTCCAAACTAACTGGTTCTTGACTAATTTTATAAATTTCTCTTATTTTCTCTACTGATGTATTCATTTTATCAGCTAACTCATCTTCAGTTGGTTCTCTGTTAAGCTCAAGAGTTAATTGTCTTTGAATACGAGCTAATTTATTAATTGTTTCAACCATATGTACTGGTACCCTTATTGTTCTTGCTTGATCAGCAATAGCTCTAGTAATAGCTTGTCTAATCCACCAAGTAGCATAAGTACTAAATTTATAACCTTTAGTAACATCAAATTTATCTACAGCTTTCATTAAACCAATGTTACCCTCTTGAATTAAATCTAAAAATAACATTCCTCTACCAACATATCTTTTAGCAATACTAACAACTAAACGTAAATTAGCTTCTGCAAGTACAGTTTTAGCAGTTTCATCACCAGCTATTATTCTGTCAGCTAACTCTAATTCTTCATCCATAGATAACAATTTAATTTGTCCAATTTCTTTTAAATACATTCTGACTGGATCATTAATTGTTAAATCTTTGGTTAAGACATTATCGTCCAATAATAATGAATCACCACCATCAGATTCACCTGCTTCTTCTTCAGAAACAACAGTTATATTATTTTCACTGAAAAAATTATATAAATCATCTAAAGAATCAGCATCTAAATCTAACCCTTTAAGAGCATTTGCTAATTGTTCATATGTAATATATCCATTTTTCTTTCCTAATTCTAATAAATCTTTTTTTCTATCATCTAATGATTTTATTTCGTTCATTTAATTTCCTCCGTTTTCTTTAATTCAATTATTTCATTTAATATTTGTGCTTTTTTAATTGGATCAATTTCTTTTTTAATTAATTCATTTTTAAAATCAATTTCTTTTTTTAATTTTCTTTTATTTAATGAATTTATGTAACTCATTAATTCTTGTTCATCATAATCTTTATTAACATTTGAATTAATTATTGAATTAACTACTTTTCTTAATTCAGGATCGAAATAAGTAATTATATCAGCAAGTATTATATTACCTTTTTCCTTATAATACAAGCCTATTTTATTAATAATTTTTTTGTTTACTTCATTTTCAATTAAAGGCTTATTTTTAGCAAATATCTTAATAGCCTCTTTACTACACAACATTTGATAAATAAGATTTTGTTCAATTATTTCATACTTATTTTTTTTAACTGTTTTTTCTTTATTATCAATCTTAATTTTTTCATTTTTATTTATTTTAGATCGTAAATAATCGATATTTAATTTCGATTCATCACTTAATTTTTGAAGAGTTAATTCTCTATAAATATCATTATCAATATTTGATAATTCATTTATTACAGATTCAACATATTGAGCCATTTCAAAATTATTTTGTAAATCTTTTTCTTTTTTTAAATAATTCATTTTATATTCCATTGAATTCATTGGATTTTTAATTTTATTAACAAACTTTTCTTTACCATATTTTAAAATATATTCATCAGGATCTAAATTTTGCTCTAATCTAACAATTTTAGGAGATATGCCAATCTTTAATAATTCATTAATACAAGAATTAGTCGCCTCATTACCAGCCTCGTCACCATCAAAACATAATATTATTTCATTTGATAATCTTTTCATCAATAATGCTTGATTTTTAGTAACTGCTGTTCCCATAGCTGCGACAACATTAGTAATACCTATTGTATACATTCTTATAACATCCATAAAACCTTCTACAACAATAAGTTCGTTATTTTCTCTAACGCTTTCTTTAGCTTTATGATAATTATAAAGTGTTTCACCCTTTTTAAATATTTCGGTTTCTTTTGTATTGTAATATTTTGGTTTAATGTCTTTATTATAAACTCTACCACTATATCCTACTATTTTTCCAGTTAAATCAAATAAAGGAAACATTATTCTATCACTATACATATCAGAATATCCATAATTATTTTTAATTACTAGTCCAGCTTTTTCAATATCTTTAGCATCATAGTTTTTATTTAATAATAATTTTAATAAAGAGTCTTTGCTATCCATAGCTAGTCCAATTCCAAATTCTTTAATGCAATCATTATTTATATTTCTTTTTTCCAAGTATTTTTTTGCTTCAATCCCAGTTGCTGTATTTATGTTATTCATATAAAACTTTTGAGTTATATTATAAATGTCATATAATTTTTTATTTTTATCATTATTAAGACTTTTATTAATGTTTAGTATAATTCCAGCCTTGTCAGCAACTATCTTTACAGCTTCCATAAATGAAACATTTTCATAATCCATTATAAAATTAAAAACATTTCCTGTTGCTCCACAAGAGAAACAAGTATATATTTGTTTTTCCTTAGATACACTCATACTAGGAGAATGATCTGAATGAAAAGGACAAACACCAAAAAAATTTTTTCCTTTTGCTACTAAAGGCAAATAACTTGATATGATTTCAACTATATCAACACTTGTTCTGATCTCATTAATTTTTTCTTCTGATAAATAATTTGAATTCATAAAAAAATCTCCCTACTAATAATATACGACAAAACTTTTCAATTTCCTTAAAAAATAAGAAAAAAATTGCATTTTTTTGCAATTATTTAGTTGCTGTATACAAATCATCCATAGCTTCAGCTACATTTTTGATGTTTTTGTTGCTTTCAGTTTCATAAGAAACATCTTTAGCATTTATTCTTACTTTGATTCCTAAGCCATTACAATTGATTAAATCATTAGACTCAGAGTCTTTAGAAACATCTATTTTATTTGGAGTATAGCAAATATAGAAATTATCAATTAAGAATAATGCTCTTTTCACTATTCCTTTTTGATCTAATACTATTTTGCCGCTATCAGCGTTTTTAATTCTTTTTACACTTACGCCATATTTACTAATCAAATCACTTAATTCATATTGATTTTCTTCTGCAGTTAATTCAAACAAATTTTCTGATTTTAATTGATTATAAACAACTTGTTTTTCAGTTGCATCAACATAACCTTGAGCACTAGCTTTTGCTGCTCCTGCTTTTGCTTTATCAATTACTCCTAGTATCAATGGTGTTGCAATTAATGCAATAATTGCTAAAATTACGATAACTGCTAATAATTCAATTAATGTAAATCCATTCTTTCTCATTTTTTCCTCCTACTATATTTTTTTAAATGCACAATTTTTCTTAACAATATTATCATTACAATTAACACTATTATTATAATACAAAAATTTGAAAAAACAAAGTTAATTATTGAAAAATCAATTTTTTTAGGTTTATAAATGTCAATACTTTTTAATATTTTGCCATTTAATTTTATATTATATTTTCCAATTACTTTTTCTTTTGTAAAGATATCTATTTCTTCCAAACCAACATATTCGTATGTTAAATTATTATAATCCTCATCTAACATATAAATTGAATAATTGATATTAGAAATTAAATCTATTTTTTTATCAGAATATTTGTTTTTAATTTGTTTAACTATTTTATTTTTTGTTAATATATTTCTATAATGATAATTTTCAAAATAATATTTATAAATTGTATCACTATCTACTATATTGTATGGTAATTCTAATTTTGGATTTGCTCCACAAGTAACTAATAAATAATTAATTTCATTATAATCAGTAATACTTGATAAACAAAGTCCGGCTAAATCGGTATATCCTGTTTTTGCTCCTTTTATATAGTCAATGCCAAGATTATATCTTTTTATGGTTCTTTCTAAACTATGAATCATCGATATTCCATTTGTAGTTGTATAAGTTTTTGAAGTATATATTTTTTTAAATATTTCATTATTTAAAGCATATTTTAAAATGACTGCTACATCTTTTACTGTTGAATGATTATCATTAAAATCAATACCTGTAGTATTAGTAAATAAAGTGTTTTTTAAGCCTAACTCATTTGCTTTATTATTCATTAGTTCTACAAAATTAGATATACTACCAGATGTTGAAATAGCTAACGCATTAGCTGCATCTGCTGCTGAAGGTAATAATGTTGCATATAATAAATCATTATAAGTAACTACATCGCCCACTTTAAAGCCTAAAACTAAAGCATTTTCTTCTCTCAATCCTTTCAGCATATCATAAGTAATTGTTACTTGTTTATTTATATCTTCAATATTTTCAATTGCTACAATTGCTGTCATTATTTTAGTCAAACTTGCTATTTTAATTGTTTGTTCACTATTTTTTTCATATAGTATTTCATTGTTATTTAAATTATATAAAATAGCATTATTAGATTCAATCTCAATTGCTCTAACAAATGGCATAAATACAAATAAAATTATTGATAAATAAAATATCTTAATTTTCATATCAATCCCTCTATTATAGAATAACACATTTTCTAATAAAAATCTAGAAAAAAAGAGACCATAAGGCCTCATCTATATAAAACGCTAAAAAGCATTAGCGTAACAAAATAAACAAACTTTGATATTACAATCTATATTTAATATATCCATTTACAACAAATTATATTCATAAAATATATATTAGATATTATAATATATTAAAAACATTAATTTTTGTGTAGGCATTTAACTGATTCAATTTGTCTTAGTTACAAATTTTGATATTACAAATCTTTTTTTAAATTTATTTTGAATTCACTAAATCCAAATTTTTTATATAAATTTATGGCATTTTTATTATGTGCAAGAACATTAATATTTATAAATTCAGCATCAGTATTCTCTATAATACTTAAAGCAGTTTCCATAAGATTAGTTGCAATACCGTTATCCCTATAGTTTTCATCTACATACAGTCCATCTATCAAAAAGCCTTTTTTATTATTAGTAATTGTTGATTTCAAATAAATATAACCTTTTATAATTTTATTTTCTTCATAGCATAATAATATATTATCTTTATTTTTAATAACATTTTTAAAATAGTCTTTTACTATAAAATTTTTATCAATTGAAGAATCATATTTTCTTTCATCCTGAATTAGTTTTGTTAATAAATTATCACATATACTTGCTCTTTCATCATCAAGAATTCGAATAATCATAAAAATCACCTCATAAATTCATTATATCACACTAATTCATATTCTCTTATAGTAATTCTATCATCTGAACAATATTCAATTATAAATCTATTTTCTTTTTTACAAATTAATATACCTATTGTTTTATTATTATTTATTTCTTTTACATTCTTATCTATATAATTCATATATTTTTGAACTTGTGAAATATATTCTACTTTAAATTCTGTTATTTTAAGTTCTACTACGACATATGAATTATATTTAATATTAAAAAATAACAAATCTATTTTGTGATAACTATCTCCTATTTTTATTTTATATTCACTTCCAATAAAACTAAAATTATTGCCTAATTCTTTCATAAATGATTCGATATTCTCTAATATTAAATTATGCAATACTTTTTCAGTCGCCACTTCAATATTATTTTTATTTTTAATTAAAATCGGATCAAGAACTAAGTCTTTCATTTCAAGCTTTTCTTCGGTTATTATTTTATTTCTAGTTTCTAATGGTAGTCTTTCATATTCATTTTTTCTTACTATTTCCTCTAATTGCCTTTTAGATAAGTTCCTTTCTTTAACCTGTATGGCATAATAATATATTTTTGTATTATCTTTTAGGGGTATCAATATTAAACAATGACTCCATGTTAATTGTGGCACCAGTGGTGCCACTTTCTCATTGCTGAATACATTATATAATTTTTTCATTTTGAATAATGTACTTCTATTATATTTTTTACCAACTTCAACCATTAATTTTTTAGAATATTCATCAATAATATTGTCGCCATATTTACCACCTGCTTCATTTAATAATCTACCAATTTCAAAATATGTAATAATAGTGTTTTTTTCTTTTGAATAATCCCTTACTTTACAATATATTTCATTATCCATTATTTTATTTTTTATTTCATCATAATAATTCATATCTCCCCCTATAAACTACAAGTTTTAATTTTATAGCCATTTCCTTTTAACCAACTGCCATATCATATGAGCTCATATTCTCTGGCGATTATTCTATCATCAGAGCAATATTTTATAACATATTCATTATCTTGCTTACAAATAATTATTCCTACGGTATCATTTTCATCAATTGTTTTAATATTTTTATTAATATAGTTCATATAAGTCATAATTTGTCCGGTATGCTCTTTCTTAAGTCCAGTTATCTTTAATTCTACTACTACATAACACCTATACTTAATATTATAAAGTAATAAATCAGCATAATTATATCTATCATCCAATTTAATAGGATACTCACTTTTAATAAATGTGAATCCATTTCCTAATTCATCTAAGAAGTTTTCAATATCTTCTAGGATTAATTTTTGTAAAACTTTTTCTGAGAATATATCATACTTGTTACTATTTTTTATCATAATTGGATTCTTTACGAAATCAATTATGTCAGATTTATCTTGATTTAATAATTTGTTTTTAGTAGAGTTTGGCAGTCTTTCAAATTCGTTAGATTTTATTCTTTTTCTTAGTTGCCTAATTGATATATTATTTAATTCAGTTATCTTGATATAATATTGAAATTTATCATCATCAAACCAAATAATTTCACAATAATGGCTCCAACTTAATTTGGCAGACAGTGTCTGCCATTTTTGAGATACTTTGTAAAATTGTCTCATATTTCTTAAATTTCTTTGGCTATATCCTGGGCCTAATTCTTCAGTTAATCTTAATGAATACTCTTTAATAATACTTTCTCCATATTTATTGCCCGCATCTAATAATAATTTACCAACATTATAATAAGTATTTAAATCACCTCTATTAATTGAGTAGTTTTTGACCTTTCGATTTACTTCATTATTTATTAATTTGCTTTTTATTTCATCATAATAATTCATATCTCCCCCTTATAAACTACAAGTTTTAATTTTATAACTATTTCCTTTTAATCTTATTTCGATACTTCCATTTATATCAGTTCTATAAATTTTACTGTTTTTTAATATATCCAATACTGAATTTTTTGGGTGTCCATATTTGTTATTTGCACCAACTGAAATAATTGAATATTTAGGATTTATTTTATCAATAAATTTTTTACTACTGCTTGTATTTGAACCATGATGACCCACTTTAAGAAAATCTATATTTTCAAGATTATATTTATTTAATACATCTTGTTCTCTATTTATTCCAGCATCTCCCATAAAAAGAAATTTTGTATTTTTATAATTAAAATAAATCACATTGGAACTATCATTTTCATTATCATATTCTTTCGTTTGTAAGAAATATAATTTGTTATTATCTAGATTTAATTCTTTGATGCAGGAATAATGCTTTATTTTCTTTTTATCTAATACTTTGATTAGTTCATTTTCTAAATTGTTAAATTCCCCACAATTGAATATTACTCCTTTTACTTTAAAATTATTTATTAAATATTCTGCTTCTCCCATATGATCATAGTCCCCATGCGTAAGTATTAAATAGTCTATTTTTTTAATACCTATTGATTTAAAATACGGAATTAATACATTCTTACCAATATGATGATTACTTTTTTCAGTATAATTTACAATTCCACCTGTATCAATTAATATGTTTGTATTATGAGGCAATTCAATTAATGTCGAATCTCCTTGTCCAACATCTAATATTGTTATAATTGGGTAATTAAGAAAAAATCTCAAATTACTCCAAAGTATTAAAAATATTATTAATATAATAACTTTGAATTTTTTAAAATTATTAAATAGATTCACTATAAAAATATAATAAACAATAATTAGTATTATTGGTAATTTAGGAATCGTTATCAGCACATTTAAATTTGAAAAGATGTTAGCCATCAATTCTAATATATATATTAAAAATGTAATTAGTGGCTCTAAAAATGGAAATATAAATGATAGCAATGTTATAGGAAAAACTATAATTGATACATATGGAACAAATATGCAATTAAAAATTATACTTAATAAGTTTATTTGATTGAATCCATTTATCATAATAGGAATACTTACTATATAAGAGATTAAAGAAGTAAAAAATAATTGAATAATATAATTTTTATGATTCAATATATTATTAAATTTTATTAAAAAATAACTTATTGTAAAACTAAAAACAAAGCCTAAATCATATACATAATAAGGATTAGATATTAGTAGGCAAAATAGTATTATAAGTAATATGTCTTTATTTTCTATTTTGATTTTAAATATTTTTTTAATATTAATCAATATAAATAATAAGCTAGCTCTAATAATTGATGGAGAATAATTTGTTAGAAACATATAAAATATTAAAAATAAACTGATTAACAAAATATTAGTATTTTTTTTATTAATTTTATTCAGCATAAATAATAAGATACCCGTTAATAAAGAAATATGCATACCCGATATAGCAAATAAATGACTTACTCCTAATAATTGATAATTAGTTTTTATATCTTCATCTAATTCATTATTACCTAATATAAATAATTTTAAATAATCTTTATTTTTACTTTTTTCTATTTTATTTATTATATAATTTTTAATTTTATATTTTAATGATATTTTAGAATTAATTATTTCATAATTATTGATTTTAAAAATCCATTTTATTTTTTTACTCAACATATATTTTTTATAGTTGAATAAATTGAAGTTAGTGTTTTCTTTTATTTTTTCTAAAGAACCATTTACTTTTATTTTCATTCCTAATTTTAAATTAATATTACCTTTATAAGTACATAATATTTTTTCTTTTGATTTTAATTCAATTTTAGTATAATTTTCTTTTTTAGTTATTTTAGTAACTATTCCTATTAATTCATTTTCTGATTCATATTTTGAAAAATATATTTCATTTTTTAAAATAATTATTAAGTAAACTAATATACTAAATAGTAATATTATCTTTAATTTTTTCAATTAATGAATCTCCTATGCCTTTTACATTAGTTAATTCTTTTATTTCTTTAAATTTGCCATTTTGTTCACGATACTCAATAATTAATTTAGCTTTTGCTTCACCTATGCCAGACAGTTTAGTTAATTCATCAATACTAGCTGTATTGATATTGATTAAATTTTTTGTTTCTTCTTTAGTTTCTTGTTTTCCTTCTTTGTTTTCTTCTTTATACTCTTCGATACATGCTTCATTTACTTTGTCAGGACAACTTGGCACTTCTATATAGACATATTCTGTTTTGATTTTGCTATTATTATAATTTTCTATTTCTTCTCTAGTATAAATGATTATAACCATTTCATCATTGATTTTTTTTGACAAGTTTACTAAACTAGTATCAGCATTTTCAGTTAGTCCTCCAGCAATATTTATGACATCAATCACTCTGGAATTATCATCTAATTCATAAACACCTGGATTATTTATAGCACCTTTTATTTCAACTCTTATTTTTTTGTTTTTTTCTTCTTTTATTTCTTCGGTATTTGCTTCAATTAAATTAGTTTCTGCAGCTACTGTTTCAGTTTGATTAAAGTAATAAGTAAAAACTATTATTAAAAGAGAAATTAATATGACTAATGAACCAATAACTATTTTTTTATTGTCTTTTAAAAATTGCATTTTCTCACCTCCTCATTAAAATTATTAGACAAAACTTTTCAATTTCCTTAGAAAAATAAAAAAAATTGCATTTTTTTGCAATTTTTTTATTCTTCATATACAATTGTTCCTGACAAATAAAACAATGTTCCATATACTTGATAGCCACTATTAACTTTAACAGCTGATTCTGAATTAGGAAAATATCTGTACCAATCAGATTTAAAATATAATTTTTTATTTTGAGTATAAAAATAATTATATCCCCATGAACTAAGTTTAGTGTCATTATTTTCTGTATCTATATTGTTGTGGCGTTGGGTAATACTACCACATAGTTTATTTATATACCAATATATATTAGTTGATGAATTTGCTGTATAGCCCCTAGTTAATCTAATATTATAATATGAATTTTTTGTCGCGGAACCCACAGTTAAACATACTTCCCCAGTCACAATTCTTTTTGGTGTAAATCCTATATCAATTGCAAAATCAACACCGTTGTCTTCACTACAGGAACCATCTGAACAATCATAATATTGAGCATATGTTATTGGTACCCATGCGTCATCCTTATAGGTTGCATGGTAATTATCGGAAGCTATAGCTGATACATTATTAAACTCATAAACCTTATAATTAGTATCTCCTGTTTTAGTTCCAGTGACTTTTTCTCCTTTAACAACTGCAGTTTTTCCACTTGCTATATCACCTGCAGTTGCATCTCCTATTCCTTTTATTGTATCTAGTTCTGTTTTCATACTATACAAATTATTTAAAGCATCATTTACATTTGTTACATTCCAACTTGAATCTGTTGGTGTATATTTTATCGAATTCGCATAATACACATTAGCTGCATATAATGTTACACTTGCAAAAAACACACCACCAATTATAAATATAAATAGTCTATTACTCAACAACTTTTTCATAATTATACTCCTTTTAGCATTATACTTTTATTATATATAGTCCTACATAAATAATTTGTCGATTATCCTTGTAACTATTTTACTTTCTATACTTATTTTCCATCTCTAAAACGTATTTTTTTTTAGTAGAAATTTTATTCTTCATATACAATTGTTCCAGACAAATAAAACAATGTTCCATATACTTGATAGCCACTATTAGTTGTACCTGCCGTATCATTACCACTTGAATTCACATTTCTCATCCAGTCAGATTCGAAACTTAGCTTGCCATCACCAACATAATATGTATTGATTCCAAACGATCCACCATATTCAGAATTAACTGTATCTAAATGTTCTAAATACGGACCTGTTTGATAAGCTTGTTGATAAGTATAATTAGTACATAGTTTATCAGTATACCAATATACAGTACTGCTTGTACTTGTATCATATCCCCTACTCATTCTAATATTATAATATGGTTCTTTCGTTGCAGATCTCACAGTTAAGCATATATTAGCAGCCACAATTTTTTTAGGTGTGAATCCTATATCAATACTAAATTTAACACCATCATCTTTACTGCAAACGCCCCCTGAGCAATCATAATTCTTGGCATATGTTATTGGCACCCAGGCAGCATCCTTATATGTAGCATGATAGTCATCGGAAGCTGTAGCTTCTACATTTTTAAATTCATAAACTTTGTAATTAGTCCCTTCTACCTTAGTTCCAGTTACTTTTTCACCTTTAACAACAGCAGTTTTTCCACTTGCTATATCACCTGCAGTTGCATCTCCTATTCCTTTTATTGTATCTAGTTCTGTTTTCATACTATACAAATCATCCAATGCAGATTTAACATTTTCTACACTCCAATCAGAATTTTTTGGCGTATAAATTACTTCTTCTGATTTATAAACATTAGTAGCATATAATGTTCCACTTATACATATTACCATAGTAATAATTACTATAAAAATTTTGCTATTTAATACTTTCTTCATAACTATACTCCTTCTAGTCTATAAAAATTATATCACTATTACATTGCATTTTGCAATACATATTTTGACAATAAAAACAATTATATTTCTTTTCATACTATCTATGTTTATTATATCCGTAAAGTACATTTTTCAAGCAAAAATTACTAATGATTATACAATTTTGTTTAATATTTATAAATGATTGCATATTATTTAATGGTGATAATCTTGAAAAAAATAAAATTAATAACCATCTTAATTACATTTTTATTGTCATTCCTATTTCACTTCGGATATGACTTATCAAATAATGTAATATTCAGTATTATATTCCCAGTTAACGAAAGTATATGGGAACATATGAAAATAGTAGCAACCCCAATATTAATTAGTTCCATAATAGAATATTTTATACTAATAAAAAACAACATTAAAACTAATAATTATTCTTTAGGAATATCAATAAGTATAATAATAAGTATAATTTTTTATTTAATAATTTACTTGCCAATTGATTATATATTTGGCCATAATTTAATTGTAGCTATTACTATTTTATTAATAACATTTATCTTTTCAGAAAATATCAAGCAATATATAATACATTTAAAAAAAATAAACCATCAAAAAATCATAGGAATGTTATTAATAGTAATTATTTATAGTATATTCGGATATTTAACATATAATCCTATCAAAAATAACCTATTTAGAGATCCACAATGCAACTGCTATGGAATAAAAAAATAATCAATTTTTACTGCATACAAAAGTCATACAATAAAAATTGATTAACATTAGTTACTATTGTAAAATATATGGTTCATCAGATGTTCCTTTTCCAGACGAAGTGACAATTCCTGCTTTTAAAACCACTATTGGTCTAAATGCGAAATCACCTATTGAATTTAAAAATTTTTTACTAGTAGTAACATAAAAATATAAATTAGATACAGCTAATGTTCCATCAGAATTGATATAACGTCCTGAAAAAAACCACGCTTGTCTATCTCTACTGTTTTGATATGAATAGTGGCGTGAGGACAACCAATAAGAAGTTGCTGTCGTTGTTCCGACTTCATTTGCTGATAATGTACCAATAGCATTCTTTACCAAGTCAAAATCATTTTGATATAAAATATCTCCTCCACCATATTTTTCGTTATCATTATTTGATGTATTACTCGTCCAAGGAACGGTTGTACTAGATAGCATATCTTCTAAAATTCGATTTTGTTGCCCACCATATCCCATACATCTAGAACTAATTGTATACTTAGAATTTATATATCCTCCAGCTATACTGTTAAGCTTTTCAGGAAGATTTACAAAATCATCTTTACCTTCTATTCTAATTTTTGTACTTGATACGTATTCAGACACAATTTCAACTGTACCATCATCATTTATTTTAATTACTCTCCATAAATTTAGTTCACTCGGATTGAGTACTCTTTCCTCGCCAAATACTTGTTCAGGTAAAATATAATTAGTTTCTGTAGGTGTCATTTTGATGTAATCGCCAACTTTTACAGTTACATTAGCACACAATGATTTGCAACTTTTCATATCATACAATTTATCTAAAGCCTCTTGAACAGTAGTTGTGTCACCATTATTTGCATTGTAATAAGTTACTTCACTTGCCTGATATTTACTTGCAGCATACAATGTCCCACTTATACATATTATCATCGTTACTATTACAATAAATATTTTATTGTTTAAAATTTTTTTCATGAAATCCCTACTCTCTATTTATAGAGTAGCATAAACAAATAATTGAAGTCAAGTAAAAAAATAATCATACGATTATTTTTTACTTTCAACTAATACATATAAATCATTATCAAACGATAAATTATTAACTATATCTATCATTTCATCATAATTTAAACTTTTAATTTGATTAAATAATTCAGTATTAAAATATCCATTATTAATAATTGAATTAGTAATCATATTGTTAATTCTAAATATACTATCACTTGAATATATAATAGAACTAATAAATATTTTTTTCTTTCTTTCAAAAGTTTCTTTATCAGGAATAATAGATAAAGTTTTAATAATCTCTCTTATTAATTCATTTTCTTTCTTAGTTTCTGCTCCAAAAATGACCAATAAATGTTCTTCAGTATTTATAAAATAATAATTAATATCTTCATCTATTATTTCTTTTTCTTTCATATTTTTACTAAAATCTGATGTAGCATCAAATATAGAATCAAAATACAAAGATAAATATTGTTTAATAATTTTCATATCATAATTGCCAATATTAATTTTAATTCCATAATAAACTTTAGGAATAGTTACATTCATCTTAATAACTTCTTCTTTTTTAACAACTTCATTTGGTTCTTCAGGAATTATATTAGTAAAATCTATTTTTTTTCTATCAACAATATTTTTTTTAATAATATCAATAGTCTTTTCAGGATCTACATTTCCTGTAATAACAATAAACATATTAGAAGGATTATAAAAAGTTTCATAACATTTATATAAATCTTCTTTTGTTATTTTTTTTACACTTTCGATTGTTCCTCCAACCTGCATTTTAACAGGATGGTTTTTAAAAGCATTTTCAACTATTTTACTAAAACCTTTTCTGAATTGATTATCTTCATACATCTTTAATTCTTGAATAATTATTCCTTTTTCTTTTTCTACATTTGCATCTGTAAAATAAGGATGACCTATAAAGTCAAATAAAATTTCCAAATTTTCTTCAAAATTACTTGGAGAAGAAAATAAATAAGTGGTTTGTTCATAATTAGTAAATGCGTTAGCATCAGCACCATTATCACTAAATAAAGTAAATGGATCTAAACCATTTTCTTGTTCAAACATTTTATGCTCTAAAAAGTGGGCAATTCCAGCAGGCATATCATACAATTTATCGCCTATTTTAAAACTATTATTATTTGAACCATATTTTGTTGTAAAAGTAACATAATTATTATTAGAATTAGTTTTAGGAACAATATAAATTTCTAAACCATTATCTAATTTTTCATAAAACAAATCCAAATCTAAATTGTTAATCGTTGTCTTCTTCATTTTCTTCACCTTCTATCAAAACAATTTTATTCAAATGTAATTTGGTTGCTAAATTAATCACATCTTCTTTTGTTACTTTATCAATATTTTTAATTTTTTCTTCATATAAATCACTATTAATAAATTCATGTGAAATATACATATTAATAATTGAACTAGGAGAATCAAATAATTCTAAAGCACTATTTTTGTAAATTTTTTTGCCATTTTCTAAATCTTTTTCAGCAAAATTTCCTTTTTTAATTTCTTCTATTTGTTCCATAATCAATTTTTTAGTTAGTTCATAGTTGTCAGCGTCAATACCAGAGTCAACAATCATAATTCCAGACAAAATATTATATCTAGAATTAATACTATAACATAATGATTCTTTTTCTCTTACTGTTTTAAATAACATTGAGTCAGCACTTCCACCTAATATATATGAAAGCATTCCTGAAACATATTTATTTTCAAAATCAGTAATTTCTTCAAAATTATATCCCATTAATAATTTAGTTTGATTAATTGGTAATTTTTCTTTGTATAAATCTCCATCGCCTATATTATGTTCTAGAATATAATGATTTATTTTTTTAGTTTTTCTTTTACTTATTTTAAATATTTTTTCAAACAATTCTTTGATTTTTAAAGAATCGATATTTCCTATCACAAAAATATTAATTTCATCATTTTCAATTACATCTAAATAATATTCATATAGATTACGAGAATTAATTTTATCTAAATCTTTAGTGTTTGGCAAAAAAGATAATGGATTATCTGGATTGATTTTTTCAATCAAACAATGTTTACCATAATAACCTGGATTATCTTTAATACTATCAATGTTATTTTTCACAATTCTTTTTGCAAGTTTAAATGAATCTTCATTAAATTTACCATCTATTACATTAGGATTAAAAATAATTTCATTTAAAAAACTTATTGAATTTTCTAAAATATCATCGTCAATATATTTATTATTTAAAAAAGTTTCATCAACATTAATAATATTACATTTTCCAGAGTTAACTAAATTAATATTCATTCCTAGTCCATATAATTCTTCCGTTTCTATTTCTATTTCTCTTCTAGTTGGAAACTTTTTACTAGAATCTATTAAAGTATTTATAAGTACATCTCTAATTGTTAATTCTTCTTTTTTAGTTTCTCTTTTAATATTTAAATTTATGTTAATTGTTTTGAATTTATCTGTTTCAATTGTATGTAAGAAATAACCATTCATATCATATTTTATATATTTCATAATCACTCTCCTATAATTCTAATGTTGATTCAAGTGCTAAAGTAATCATTTTATTTAAAGAATTTTGTCTTTCTATTGAACTTATTTGTTCCTTAGTTTCAAAATTATCACTTACTGTAAGTAAGCAAGTGGCTCTTTTTCCTAAAACTAAAGCGTTGCTAAATAAAGCAAATGATTCCATTTCTACTCCTAAACAATTGTAATTATTATATAATTCTTCGTAATTATCATTTTCTTTATAGAAAACATCACTACTATATATAGTGCCTATCTTTAATTTTTGATTGATTTTTTCAGCAGTATTTATAATTATCTTATTTAAAAAATCAGATGATTCTAATATGTTATTTTGATTATTATTTTGAACTAATGCATATGAAGAATCAGAATATGCCCTATCAACTAAAAATAAATCATATAAATTTAAATCTTTTGTATAAGCTCCAAATGTTCCAATTCTAATTATATTTTCTACATCATAAAATTTAAATAATTCATAAGAATAAATTCCAATACTAGGCATTCCCATTCCTGATGCCATTACAGTTATTTTTTTACCTTTATAATATCCAGTATAAGCATATATATTCCTTACTTGATTTACTAATTCATAATTTTCTAAAAAATTTTCTGCTATATATTTTGCTCTTAAAGGATCGCCTGGCATTATTACTGTTTTTGCGATTTCTTCTTTTTTGCTTTCTATATGTGGTGTCATATCATTACCTCCAATATTATTATAACATATTACATCTATTTTTCAGTTCATTTAATTCGATTAATATATCATTGTTTACATAATTATTAATTTTCTTATTATTCAATTTTTGGATTATCCTAATCCAATCATATTGTTCTAATTCTTTTAAATTATTTTTGTCATAATTATTATACAATTTAACCATATTTTTAAGATTTCTTTTAGTAAATACTATTGAAACACCATAAATATTTTTTAAATATAATTCTAATTCTTTCAAATCAATATTGTTTTTTAAAATACATTCACCGATATCATAAAACATATTTAATAAATCTTTCATTTCTATTTTTTCTTGTATTTTTTCTAAAATTATTTTATTTATTTCTTCCATTATTTCCTCCATACATCTTATATATAGTATAACTAAAAAGATGTCAAATAATACTTTTTGTATTTTTAATAAAAAAAGTAAACCAATTTTTAAAATTGATATACTAATTTTAAAATTTATTCTAATTATTAACTTTATGTCTTATAATTGGTGAATTTACATCTAATGATTTAAATTGATAACCTTGAGATTTTGCAGTTTTTATTATGTTTTTTATTGCTTCTAATGTTTTATAGTTACTTTCAAAATCATGTAACAAAACAATATTCGACTTTGAGTTTAAATTATTAATTACATTATTATAAACATCCAAAGAATTAGAAGCTCCTCCAGCATCACCACTAGATACATTCCAATCAAAATAAACATAACCTCTATTTATTACTTCTTGTGTAAGTGTTGTCATAATTCCTGGATTAAATCTACTTATTGTATTAGAACTTCCGCCAGGAAATCTTATTATATTTGAATTTATTCCAGTAATATTTTTAATTTTATTTTTCATTGCTTCTAAATCTTTAAAATAAGCATCTACACTTGTATATATTTGGTCATAATTATGTGTATATGAGTGTATAGCAACTGTATGTCCTTCATCATATTCTCTTTTTATCAGATAATTTAAGTCATCACCATGATTAATTACAAAGAATGTTGCTTTAACATTTTCTTCTTTTAATATATCTAATAATTTAGATGTTATTGAATGACTTGGGCCATCATCAAATGTTAAATATATTATTTTATCATTTGAAATTACTTTTACAGTTCTTTCTGTTTGACTTTTATTATTAGAACTATCTGTTACTTCATACTTTATTTTATATTCGCCTAATTCATTTGTATTTACTTCACCAGTTATTTTTATTTTAGAACTTATATTACCATCACAATTATCAATTGCTTCAGCACCCTGTTCTTCATACTTTTCGCCTAAATTAACATACATATAATTATTTCCGTTTAAATTAATTATTGGTTTTGTTGCATCTTTAACAATTAAGTTTCTTGTAGCTTTTGATTCATTACCGCTACTATCTTTTGCTATATATTTTATTTTGTTTTTTTCTTCTTTTATTTTTACATTTTTAGTGATATCTCCATCATAATTGTCAGTTGCAATTATTCCTTCATCGATATATGTACCAAAGCTACATATGTTAGTATTTTTATTTCCTTTTATTTTAATATTTGGTGGTATACTATCTTTAACTATTACTTTTCTTATTATTTTATATTTATCATTTACTATGTATTCAATTTTATATTTACCAATTTTATTAGTATTTACATTATTTTTAATTCTCAGTTTATATTTTTTCAGACTATATATACTTATTCCTTCTTCTTGATATTTTGAATTAACTTCTAAATTAAGTATATTAGGTCCATTTAAAATAATATGAGGGGTAAAAAAAATATAAATAATTGATATTAATCCAATTATTAATATAACAATTTTTGAAATTTTATTTGTCATTATAAACACCTATAATTATTATATCATTATTTTAAAAAAATATTTAAGTGTTAAAAAAGAAAACTATTTTTAAGTTTTCTTTTTTTATTCAGAAATTAAAGCTTTCGAAATTGTTATTACTGAATCTCCCTTTTTCGTTTCATTTTCCTTTGTTATTACATATCCATTAACAACCATTGAATAATTTTTTACTATTCCTTTTTTTATTTCTACCCAACCACTTGTTGGTTTACTTCCTTTTACTTCTACATTATTCATTGGCAAATCATAAATTCCATCAACAATTACATTTTCATTTTTTAATTGACTTGTCACAACTTGATTTTCAATAGCATTTATATATCCATTTGCAGATTGCTCAGCAGATCCTTGTTTTGCTTTATCAATTACTCCTAATATTATTGGTGTTGCGATTAGCACTATAACAGCTAAAACAACAATAACTGCTAATAACTCAATTAATGTAAATCCTTTTTTATTCATATCCCTACTCCTATTTCATACGTAATATTATCATTTTTGTTTCTCGTTTGCAATAATTAAGGACAATTTTGACTATAAAAAAGAATTGATAAAATATCAATTCTTAAAAAACTATACAAATTATTTTACTATTTCATATTCAATATCAGCAGCATTACTTAAATCCATATCAACGTTTGAAGTAATTTCTCTAGATTCACCAGCTGGAATTACATCTCCAACATATCCTTGTAATGTAACGATTTCATTTCCGTTTTTATCTTTTACATGAATATTAAATATTCTTACTTCTTTATCTTCTTTAGTTGGGTTTGAAACTAAAGTTACTAATGTTGAATAATTTTTATCTACTTTTAATGAAGTGTTTGTAAGTGTTAAATCCTCTACATTTTTGTTTTCAACTACTTTTTCATTTGTATTAAATTTATCTTGTTTTTTTTCTTCCTTTTTACTGCATCCACATCCAGTAGCTAATCCAACTACTAGAAATAATGATAATACTATTAATAATTTCTTTTTCATATTTCTTCCTTCTTTCTAATTATTTCTTAAATATTCCAATGCCTCATACACATTTGTAACATTCCAACTTGAATCTGCTGGTGTAAATGAAACTTTATCAGCTGTTGTTAAGTAGATATTTGTTACTGTAAGACTTGCAGCTACAACATAGTTTTCGCCGTCATTTACTCTAGCTATTACTGTTGCACTAGTACTACCTAAATCGGTTAATACTATTGGTGCTGTATATGATTTCCATGTTGTTCCACCATCTAAACTGTATTCATTTGTATATCCACTTGGATATGTAATTGTTACAGTTTTACTCAATGCCCATCCACTTGCTGGACTAACACTATATGTTGGTGTTGCTATAGCATTAGTAGCAACCGCTTGAGCCGCACTATCTAATGAGTTATTAGCGTTTACTGCTTTAACATTTGCGTATGTTCCATTTATTACTTTTACTTTAATGTTATATGTTCCAGTTGATAGATTACTAAATGTATAAGCATTAGATGTTTGGATAGTTGTCCATGTTGAACCATTGTCTTTACTAAATTGATAATGTGTAATTCCTGATTCAGCATCTGTTCCACTTGCTGTTACTTTAATTGATTTACTTGTTGTCGTATATGTGAAACTTGCTACCGTTGGTTTTGTTGTATCTATTTGTGCTACCGTTTGACTTGCAGCTGTGACATAATTCTTACCATCACTTACCCTAGCTATTACTGTTCCATTTGCACTAAATGGTATCGCAGCTGTGTATGATTTCCATGTTGTTCCACCATCTAAACTATATTCATTTATATATCCAGTCGGATATGTAATTGTTACAGTTTTGCTTTGTGCCCATCCACTTGGACTTACACTATATGTTGGTGCTGCTATAGCAGTAGTAATAATTGCTTGAGATGCACTATCTAATGAGTTATTTGCATTTACTGCTTTAACATTTGCATATGTTCCATTTATTACTTTTACTTTAATGTTATATGTTCCTGTAGCCAAATTATCAAATTTATAACTATTAGATGTTTGAACTGCTGTCCATGTTGAGCCATTGTCTTTACTAAATTGATAATGTGTAATTCCTGACTCAGCATCTGTTCCACTTGCTGTTACAGTGATTGACTTACTAGTTTTTGTATATGTGAAACTTGCAGCTGTTGGTTTTGTTGTATCTATTTGTGTTACTGTTTGACTAGTAGCTGTAACATAGTTTTTACCATCGCTTACTCTAGCTATTACTGTTCCATTTGCACTAAATGGTATTGCAGCTGTATATGACTTCCATGTTGTTCCACCATCTAAACTATATTCATTTATATATCCAGTCGGATATGTAATTGTTACAGTTTTGCTTTGTGCCCATCCACTTGGACTTACTGCATAAATTGGTTTTGTAATTTCTGTAGTAGATATTGCTTGAGCTGCACTATCTAATGAGTTATTTGCATTGACTGCTTTAACGTTTGCGTATGTTCCATTTATTACTTTTACCTTAACATTATATGCTCCTGTAGCCAAATTATCGAATTTATAACTATTAGATGTTTGAACTGCTGTCCATGTTGAACCATTGTCTTTACTAAATTGATAATGTGTGATTTTTGATTCAGCGTCTGTTCCACTTGCTGTTACAGTAATTGATTTACTTGTTGTCGCATATGTGAAGTTTGCCATCGTTGGTTTTGTTGTATCTATTTGTGTTACTGTTTGACTTGCAGCTGTAACATAATTCTTACCATCACTTACTCTAGCTATTACTGTTCCATTTGCTGTAAAGCTCAATGCTTTTGTATATGATTTCCATGTTGTTCCACCATCTAAACTGTATTCATTTGTATATCCACTTGGATATGTAATTGTTACAGTTTTACTTTGTGCCCATCCGCTTGGACTTACTGCATATGTTGGTTTATCAATTGAAGCAGTAGATATTGCTTGGGCTGTACTATCTAATGAGTTATTTGCATTGACTGCTTTAACATTTGCGTATGTTCCATTTATTACTTTTACTTTAATGTTATATGTTCCTGCTGTTAAATCGTTAAATGTATAACTATTTGCTGTTTGAACAGTTGTCCATGTTGAACCATTATCTTTACTAAATTGATAATGTGTGATTTTTGATTCAGCATCTGTTCCTGTAGCAACAACAGTAATTGATTTACTTGTTGTCGTATATGTGAAACTTGCAGCTGTTGGTTTTGTTGTATCTATTTGTGCTATCGTTTGACTTGCAGCTGTAACATAATTCTTGCCATCGCTTACTCTAGCTATTACTGTTCCATTTGCACTAAATGATATCGCAGCTGTATATGACTTCCATGTTGTTCCACCATCTAAACTGTATTCATTTGTATATCCACTTGGATATGTAATTGTTACAGTCTTACTTTGTGCCCATCCACTTGGACTTACACTATATGTTGGTGCTGCTATAGCATTAGTTGCAATTGCTTGAGATGCACTATCTAATGAGTTATTTGCATTGACTGCTTTAACATTTGCGTATGTTCCATTTATTACTTTTACTTTAATGTTATATGTTCCAGTTGTTAAATCATTAAATGTATAAACATTAGATGTTTGAACAGTTGTCCATGTTGAACCATTGTCTTTACTAAATTGATAATGTGTAATTCCTGATTCAGCGTCTGCTCCTGTAGCTGTTACTTTAATTGATTTACTTGTTGTCGTATATGTGAAACTTGCAGCTGTTGGTTTTGTTGTATCTATTTGTGCTACCGTTTGACTAGTAGCTGTAACATAATTCTTGCCATCGCTTACTCTAGCTATTACTGTTCCATTTGCACTAAATGATATTGGTGCTGTATATGATTTCCATGTCACACCACCATCCAAACTATATTCATTCGTATATCCACTTGGATATGTAATTGTTACAGTTTTACTTTGTGCCCATCCACTTGGACTTACGCTATATGTTGGAGTTATTAGCGTTACTGTAGGTATTGCTTGAGATGCACTATCTAATGAGTTATTTGCATTTACAGCTTTAACATTTGCGTATGTTCCATTTATTACTTTTACTTTAATGTTATATGTTCCAGTTGTTAAATCGTTAAATGTATAAATATTAGATGTTTGAATTGCTGTCCATGTTGAACCATTATCTTTACTAAATTGATAATGAGTAATTCCTGATTCAGCATCTGTTCCACTTGCTGTTACAGTGATTGATTTACTAGTTTTCGTATATGTGAAACTTGCAGCTGTTGGTTTTGTTGTATCTATTTGTGTCACTGTTTGACTTGCAGCTGTGACATAATTCTTACCATCACTTACCCTAGCTATTACTGTTCCATTTGCGGAAAATAACACAGGTGCAGAATATTTCTTCCATGTCGCACCACCATCTAAACTGTATTCATTTGTATATCCACTTGGATATGTAATTGTTACAGTCTTACTTTGTGCCCATCCACTTGGACTTACTGCATATGTTGGCGTTGATATTGTAGTTGTCGTAACTGCTTGAGACGCACTATCTAATGAGTTATTTGCATTAACTGCCTTAACATTTGCGTATGTTCCATTTATTACTTTTACTTTAATATTACATGTTCCTGTAGCTAAATTATCAAATTTATAACTATTAGATGTTTGAACTGCTGTCCATGTTGAGCCATTGTCTTTACTAAATTGATAATGTGTAATTCCTGACTCAGCATCTGTTCCACTTGCTGTTACAGTAATTGACTTACTAGTTTTCGTATATGTGAAACTTGCAGCTGTTGGTTTTGTTGTATCTATTTGTGTTACTGTTTGACTTGCAGCTGTAACATAATTATTACCATCACTTACTCTAGCTATTACTGTTCCATTCGCACTAAATGATATTGGCGTTGTATATGACTTCCATGTCACACCGCCATCTAAACTGTATTCATTTGTATATCCGCTTGGATATGTAATCGTTACAGTCTTACTTTGTGCCCATCCACTTGGACTTACACTATATGTTGGTTTATCAATTGATGCTGTCTTAATAGTTTTTGATACACTATCAGATTGTAAATTTTTTGAATTAATAACTTTCATTTCAACTTTATATTCTTTGTTACTCTCTAAACCTTTAAATTCATGAGTAACAATTGATCCACTAATATCATCACCAGTTTTTTCTGCTGTTGCAACTAATTTTTTGTCACCAAAATTTTGATAAAGAGTTATTACATATTTTACAATATCAGACTCATCTTCTGTTGCAAAACCAGGATTCATTATAACTCTAATAGTATTACTTGTACTACTTAAAGATAATTTTGACACATCTACTGTTGGTGGTGTTGTATCTAAAACATCGCAACTCTTTTCAACAATTAATTTGTCAATTGGACCCGAAGCACAAAAATTTTTATTTCTGATTTTATATGCTACTATTACACCATTTTCTTTTTTAAAACTTCCTCCTAAAAAATCAGATTTTATACTCAAATCCTTTACTTTTATACTCCCACCTTCGGGGATATCTGACATTTGTTGTTGATATAAATACATTTCGATTTGTCTGCTTGATACTTTAATACTATCTTCGAATGCAGCTTGTTTTGCTTTATCTATTATGCCAAACACTAATGGGACTGCTATTAAAGCAATAATTGCTAAAACAACTATTGTTGCTAGTAATTCGATTAATGTAAATCCTTTCTTTCTCATATTACTCCTGCTTTCTATTATACAAATATATTTTAACCTCAATACTGGTTATTTGTCAATAATAATACTATCTCATTCTAGATATTGAAATACCATCACCAATACTATAAAAAGTAGTATTAAATTCTTCATTATTCTTTAAAAACTCAATATAATTGTTAAGTTTTCTAACTAAACCTCTTACATTTCTGCTTTCAATTTCATTAAGGCTTTTTTTTACTAGTCCATGAAAATCTAAATTATCAGATACAATAACACCATTTTTATTCAAATTAAATTTAAATTTTTCAAAAAATTTTATATATTGACTTTTAGCAGCATCAATAAATATTAAGTCATATTTATCTTTAAGTTCTACATTAAAAGCATCATCATATATAATAGTTATTCGATCAGATAATTTAAATTCATCAATATTTTTTACAGCTTCTTTATATCTGTTCTCATCTCTTTCAATTGTTGTTACTTTTATATCATCATCAATTAAACACATACGAATAGCTGAATATCCAATAGCTGAACCTATTTCTAAAATATTCTTAACATTATTTTCTTTTATATACTTTAAAAGGAATTCAATTCCATCTTTCATCATAATAGGAACATTATTTTTTTTAGCATATTCTTCTAGTTCTAATATTCGTACCATAATCCATTCCTCTTTAATTCATTGATTTTATTTATATGTTCATTATATGTCTTGAAAAAATATGTTTTTTTGTTCTTATCCGCCACAAAATAATAATAATTATGACTAGTAGGGCTTATAGCTGCTTTTATTGAGTCAATACTAGGAATGCAAATTGGTCCAATTGGAAGTTTTCCAGCCATTTTAGCATGTCTTGTATTATAATCATTAAATGTTTCAATTTCTGATTGATATAAATCCCTTTCACTTACATCAACTTTTATTCCATAATATGTTGTTACATCACTACCTAAGCTCCAACCATTATTTAATCTATTAATAAATACTCCTGCTACACCAGCACGATCATCACTATTTGCAGCTTCCATTTCAACTATGGATGCTAAAGTAAGAATCTCATGAACACTATACTTACTATTTAACATCTGTTCTTTATATGGTTCCAATTTCTTTTCCATATTGTTTAACATAGCATCAAATATATCAGTTACTTCTCCATTAATATTTACCTCGTATGTATCAGGAAACAAATAACCCTCTAAAGAATAATAAATTTTGTCATTTTTTATAACATCATCTAAAAACCAATATTTTTTAATAACTTTATTTAAATAGTTTTCATCTTTCAATGTTTTATAAACTTCTTCTTCACTTATATTAGTATTATTACCAATCATTCTAGCAATACTTCTCATATTAATTCCTTCTTTGAAAGTAATATTGACATATTTGCCAGACGAATGTGGTCCTTTATTTAGAGTTTCTACTATTTTTTTTACATTCATATTTTTGTTTAAATAGTAAGTTCCAACTTGTAAATTTTTGGGGTTATGAATTTTAATGTATAATTTGTAAAAAAATTCGGATTTAATTAGTTGAACTTTTTTTAAAGTAGTAGCCAATGAACTATAAGTATCGCCATCTTCTACAATAAACATTACTTCTTCTTTTTTATTTGAAACGCTACTTAAATTATAATTATAAATTATTATCGGAATCAATATTATAATAGTAACCATTATTAATATTGGTTTCATTTTTAATTTTCTCTTTTTCATCGCTAAAAACGAGCTATTATTGCTCGTCTCCTTCAGTTACTTTCTTTTGAATTTCTTCTAAAATAGTTTCTATTATTTTCCATTCTTTATCAGTTTCAATTGGTAGCAATTTTGGATTTTCTTCTTTTGGATCATAAATTGATGCATACACTTTTGTGTTTCCTTCATCATCTGTTGTATTATCAGTATAAACCATATAGCTTTTTTTTGTTTCATCTGAATCAAATGTAAACAATACTTCACATTCTATTTCTTTTCCTTCATCATTAAAAACTTTAAAAGTCATTTTTTCTTCTTTCATAATTTCATTCCTTTCATTTTATCTAAATATGTTTGTAATATTATATTGGCTGCTAAAGAGTCAATTTTTTTCTTTCTTTTTTTTCTAGAAATATCAGCTTCTAACATATAATTTGTAGCTTCCACAGTTGATAGTCGTTCATCCTGTAATATTACTTCAATATTTAATTTTTCCTCAATTAAATTTTTAAATTCAATTGTAGTATTTCCTCGTTCTCCAATAGTATTATTCATATTTTTAGGTAAGCCTAAGACTATTTTTTCAATTTTATCATTAAGTATTATTTCCTTTAATTCGGGAATTAATTCATCATAAGCAGAATCGTTAAATCTAATTGTTTTATAAGCAGAAGCGATTGTGCCAGTAGCATCACTTTTAGAAATGCCTAATGTTCTTGTCCCTAAATCAAGTCCTAAATATCTCATTTAATAAAATTCCTAACTAAAATTTCTAATAATTTGTTACGATCTAGTTGCATAATCATATTTCGTGCATTATTATAACTTGTAATATAGCCAGGATCACCACTCATTAAATAACCGACTATTTGATTAGTTGGATTATAGCCTTTTTCTTCTAATATTTTATACACTTCTTTAATTGTCTTTTTGGTCATTCCTTGTTCAAAATCATTTAAATCATACACTTTGGTCATGTCCATAAGATCACCCTACTCTATGAATACAATTATATTTTATCAAAATAATAAAAAAAAAACAATACAAAAGAAAATTTAAGCAATTTTTTTTATGTATTGTTTATTTATTTGTTTACTATTTTTTATTTTTTCAATTAATTTTAGAAGTGTTAAAATTTTAATTTTTCTTTCTCGATCTTTTTCATCATACTTTATTGTTTTGCTTTTTTGTACCATCTCACTATATAAACCCATCAAATAGCTTTCATAATTTTCTATTTCACTAAAATTTCCTAGTTTTAAATTTATTCTTATTTTTTCTAAGTCATCGCTTTCTTCTAATAATTTTTTTTTAACTTGTTGTTTCAATAATTTTAGTTTATTTAACTCTTCAGTTCTGCCATTTGTTGTAGCGACTTCTATACTTTTTTTGATAAATTTATATGTGTTTTTTAATTGTTTTCTATTTATTTTATCAATATCAATCATATCAATTACATTAATTTTTTTACTAGGTTTATTTTCTAAATCAATGTGTTTTAAATTTTCTATTGTTTGTACAAGTTTTTCTTGTCTTTTTTTAGTTTCTTTACTATCTTCAATGTTTTTCTTTCTCGAATCACAAACACTAGATTTTTGACTTTCATCACTTTTAATGATTGGTTGATAAGGTTCCGAATTATTATCTTTAGGTTTATTCAAATCAATGTTTTTTAACCTTTCAATTATTTTTACTAATTCTTCTTGTCTTTTTTTTGAAATTTCATACTCTTGTTGCGCTTCTTTGGCAGTAATAAAGTATTGTTTTATTACTCTAATAAGTCCCATATAAATCCCCCTTTTTTATATGAATGTTTCCTATTATACCAAATTTTTCCTATTTGTCAAATTTTCTTTTATGTGTTTCTAAATATACTTGTCTTAAATGTTCATCTGAAACATGAGTATAAACTTGGGTTGAAGATAAATTTTTATGCCCTAAGAGTTCTTGAACACATTTTAAATCAGCTCCATTATCCAATAAATGGGTTGCGAAAGTATGTCTAATCATATGTGGGCTTATATGAAAATCTACCATTCCTTTTTTTAAAACGTTATCAATTATTGTTCTAACTCCTCTATCAGTTAGTTTATTACCAAATTTATTTATGAATAAATAATTATGATCTGGTTTAAATGTACTTCTTTTGATTAAATAATCTTCTAAATAACTAGCCAAAACTTTACTATATAAAACTATTCTTTCTTTATTTCCTTTTCCTAATATTTTAATTGTTCTTTCATTGAAATCAATATCTTCAATTTTAATATTGACTAATTCGCTAACACGAACTCCTGTGGAATAGAGAAGTTCTAACAAAGTTACATCTCGCATTCCAAGTGGAGTATTTTTGTCAGGTATAGATAATATTTTTTCTATTTGTTCATAATACAAGTATTTTGGTAATTTTTTATCCAATTTAGGATTGCTTACTAATGTCATTGGATTATTTACTATTATGTTTTCTTTAAGCAAATACTTAAAAAAACTTCTAAGCGAACTAATATGTCTAGCAATAGATTTTTTTTCGTATTTTTCTTCATATAAAAATTCTAAAAATTTTCTTATTGTTTGATAATCTATTTTTGTATAACTATCTATATTATTTTCTTCTAAGAAGTTTAAAAATATTTTTAAATCTTTTCCATAATTAATTATAGTATAATTGGAATAATTTTTTTGGAGTTTTAAGTATTTTAAAAATTTAATTATATTTTCTTCCATTTTCTCTTTTTAACCTTTTATAATCAACATAATCTATTAATCCTAAACGTAATTTGTCTCCTAATGATAATTTATTTAAGTCAATGTTTTTCATGTTTGAAAATACTTTTTCGATACCATATTTTTCAAATAACATTTGAAGATATTTATCATCAAAAGGTGCTTCTTTTAATGCGCGTTCTTCACCAACCATTGTTTGCATTTTTTCTTCATAAGATATTTCCGGTTCAAAATATTCTTCTAATGTTATTTGTCCAGGAATATTGTCTTTTTTTGTTATTTTTATTAAACTATTATAATAATTGCGACGACTATTTCTAGAGTTTAACATTTCCACATAATCACTAATAATTTTAGTTGCTAATTCATTATAAGAACAGTTTTTATTTTTTTTGTATAAAGTATCATATATATTCCACATAGATATAATATTTCTAATAAATGGATATGTATCAACTTTATTTTTAAAAATGTATTTTATATCAAAACCAACTTTCATATTTTTTAATAATTCACTTATAAAATATTTATCAATTGTTGAATAAGGATTTTGAACAAATTTTCTAAATGATTCTGAACTATTAAATTTTGAAACAAATTTATTCATAAATTCATCTAATTTTGTTTCATCAATTTGTTCATCAAATAGTCTTTTTCTACCAATGCTATAAAGTAAATTCATTCTTTCATTTTTTTCTTCATTTTTATAAATTATTTCATATTCATTAATATATTGTTTTCCATTGTATCTATGTTTATGGATTATAAAAATATCTGCATCCTCACTTTTTATATATCCATTTTTATACATTTGTCTTTTCATTTGTTGTTCATTTTTAAATTTAGTTGTTACTATATCGATTGAACTTATATCATTTTTAT
This sequence comes from uncultured Bacilli bacterium, assembly GCA_934119965.1. Taxonomy (GTDB): domain Bacteria; phylum Bacillota_I; class Bacilli_A; order RF39; family UBA660; genus CAJOJO01. The sequence goes on along the minus strand of CAKOTA010000004.1, from coordinate 41,794 downwards.
ATGATTTATTGTCATCTTTTATCCTATCTCCCAAATACCATTTTTGGTTTATTGGTATTATATCAATTCCAAGATCATTATATTTAGCAACTAAATAATAATCTCCATTATTTACATAGTTCATATATACCACCATTTGTATTATAACAAATTTAGAAAAAAAAGAAAACTTTTTCAAGTTTCTTAAATGAATTATGGTGTTAAAACTAAACGAAAACCAATAAGACCATAAGCACCACCAGCATACCTACCAAAACAAAACTGACCTGCACTTACACCATTGCCAAAACCACCACCTCGACGAAACCAAAGGGAAGAAGAGTCAATGAAATTTGAATGATCAGCGTACCAACTATTATGATATGCTGAATCATAATTTTGAATTGGTCCCATTTCTCCTGTCGCATCCCCTAAGATTCGATATTGATAACTTGTTTGTGTACTTGATGCATTATAAACATCAAAGTATTTTGAATCATAATCGGTTGGTGTTAATCCACTTGAGCCTGGTTTCCCACTTACGTATCCAGCCACATATTCCCAAGCACCACCACTCATATCATAAATCCCTGTTATATTTCCAGTTGTACTTGCTAGATAGCCTATCTCTGTATTATATGGCTTATTATATTTATCTCCGTCACCAGTTTTTCCTTGATATATGTTTTGATTTGTTGATGGTAAAGCACTATATCCAGTCTTATATGAACTATTATTATTGATATTTACTTCTACACCTATTCCATATTTTGAATGTGATAGGTATGCTACTGCTCCCCATTCTGTATTCTTCATCATATGACTATCTAATTCTCTTTTATAATTATAACTTGTTAAAAAGATATTTCCTACTGTTATATTTCTCCAACTATAAACATTTGGCTTTATTATTACTTTACTTGAATCATTACTATTTACTTGTGCTGTTGCTGTACTAGTTGCTCCATTATATCCCGTTTCAAATTTTCCTACCCAAAATCCATTACTATTAAATGTTGTAAATGCCGGATGTGTTAACCACTCTCCATTATTACTTCCTGTACTTGCTGAAACATCTTTTGTTTCAAATTCTATTTCTATTGAATGTGCTTTCTTTATTGCTGTTCCTGTATTCCATAATTTATATCTGAATCTCGGTATCCATACAAAATATGATTCGATTGAACTGTCTGGAATTATATCTCCTACTTTATATGTTCCACTTGATAATATTACTGCATTTGCCCATTCTTTATTGCAATAGTTATACCATTTACTATTTGTATCTGCATATTTTACTGTTCCATCGTTACTTATTGTTACTGGTATTAAATCTCCTTTTATTTCTGGTGATGAAACATTATCTGAACAACTTATATTATTTCTACTACTATATAAGCTATTTAAGGCGTCACTTACATTTGTTACATTCCAACTTGAATCACTTGGTGTATATTTTATCGTGTTTGCATAATAAACATTAGCTGCATATAATGTTCCACTTATACATATTATCATTGTTATTATTACTATAAATATTTTACTTTTTAATATTTTCTTCATACATAATTCCTACTTTCTACACTTATTATACCCCCCCCCCAGACGAAAAAATCAAGCGGAAAATTTGTTCGTAAAAAAAAGAAGCATTAAGCTTCTTCAAATTGTGAATTATATAAACTAGCATAAAAACCATTCTTAGCTAATAATTCTTTATGACTACCAGTTTCTACAATATCTCCATCTTTCATAACTAATATTAAATCAGCATTTTTAATAGTTGATAATCTATGAGCTATTATAAAACTAGTTCTTCCTTCCATTAATTTATCCATAGCCTTTTGAATCAAAATTTCAGTTCTTGTATCAACACTAGATGTAGCTTCATCTAATATTAATATTTTTGGATTTGCTAAAATAGCACGAGCTATAGTTAATAATTGTTTTTGACCATTAGAAATATTATTTGTTTCCTCATTTAATTCCATATTATAACCATCAGGTAAAGTTTGAATAAAATGATGAACATATGCAGATTTAGCAGCTTCAATTACTTCATCATCAGTAGCATCTAATCTACCATATCTTAGATTTTCCATAATAGTTCCATTAAATAACCAAGTATCTTGTAAAACCATTCCAAATATTTTTCTTAACTCTTTTCGTTTGAATTTATTAATATTAATTCCATCAATTAATATTTCACCATCATTAACATTGTAAAATCTCATTAATAATTTAACCATTGTAGTTTTACCAGCACCAGTTGGTCCTACTATTGCTATTTTTTGACCTTGTTTTACTTTAGCATTAAAATCATTAATTACAATTTTATCTTCATCATATCCAAATTTAACATTTTTAAATTCAACACTACCTTTAATTGATTCAATTGGAATTGGATTAAATTTATTGTATACCTCTTCCTCTTCTTCTAAAAATTCAAATATTCTTTCAGCAGCAGCAATCATAGATTGAATCATATTAGATATTTGAGCAATTTGTGCGATTGGTTGCGTAAATTGTTTATTATATTGAATAAATGATTGAATATTACCAACAGTGATTTTCCCTTTCATTGCATAATATCCACCAACTAAAGCAACCATAACATAACCTAAGTTACCAACAAAAGTCATTATTGGATGCATAAGTCCAGAAATAAATTGACTCTTCCAAGATGATTCATATAATTTTTCATTATATTTTTCAAAATCATCTATCATTTTTTCTTCAGCATTGAATACTTTTACAACACTATGGCCTGAATACATTTCTTCAACACATCCATTAACATTTCCTAAATATTTTTGATTGTTTAAAAAATGCTTTTGACTATGTTTAAATACATTTCCTACTAATACTAAACATATAGGTAAAATTAATATTGACAGTAGAGTCATAGGCACACTAATTGTAAACATCATATATAATATACCTACTATTGTTACAATTGATGTTACTATTTGAGAGCCACATTGATTAAGTGATTGACTTAAGGTATCGACATCATTAGTAACTATTGATAATATTTCACCATTCGTTTTTTTATCAAAATATTTCATAGGCAATCTATTAATTTTTTCAGAAATTTCTTTTCGCATTCTATAAGAAGTCTTACTAGTAATTTTAGCCATTACAATACCTTCTATATAAGAGAAAACTGTACTTACAATATATAGAATTAAAGTAATAATTAAAATTTCACCAATTTTATCAAAATTAATTCCACCATTACCTGATATTTTACTGATTAATCCATTAAATAATTCTGTTGTTGCATTTCCTAATATTTTAGGACTTACAATTGAAAATATTGTCGAACCAATTGCGAATACCCAAACAATTATAATTGCTACTTTATATTTAGAAATATAACTAATTAATTTTTTTAATGTTCCTTTAAAATCTTTAGCTTTTGAAGTTGGAGCCATACCTGGTCCCATTGGGCCTTTTTCTTTACTCATTTTCTAACTCCTCCTTACTTAATTGTGAAAGCGCAATTTCCTTATAAACTTTGCATTTTTTTAATAATTCTTTATGTGTTCCAATTCCGACAATTCTTCCCTCATCTAATACAATTATTTGATCAGCATGCATAATTGTATTTATTCTTTGAGCAACTATAAAGATAGTACTATCTTTTGTTTCTTTCTTTAACATTTTTCTTAAATTAGCATCTGTTTTATAATCTAAAGCACTAAATGAATCATCAAATACATATATTTTAGGATTTTTTGCTATAGCTCTAGCAATTGCCAATCTTTGTTTTTGACCACCTGATATATTAGTACCACCTTGTGATATTGATGAATCGTATTTATCATTCTTCGATTCGATAAATTCACTTGCTTGAGCAATGGAAGCTACTTTTTCCATTTCTTTTTTACTTATTTTTTTACCAAACATTATATTTGATTTTATAGTCCCTGAAAATAATACTCCTTTTTGCGGAACAAAACCTATTATTTCTCTTAAATCATGAAGTGTTACATCTTTTATATTAATTCCATCTATCAATATTTTTCCACCTGTTACATCAAAGAAACGAGGTATTAAATTAATTAATGTTGATTTACCACTTCCAGTTGAACCAATAAATGCTGTTGTTGTTCCTGGATTTGCTGTAAATGAGATATTTTCTAAAACATCTTCTTCAGCATCAGGATATCTAAAATAAACATCTTTAAATTCTACTACGCCTTTTAAGTTTTTAAATTTAACTGGGTTTATTGGATCTTTTATAGATGAATCTAAATTAAATATTTCCGCTATTCTTTTTACAGATACCCAAGATCTAGGTAACATAATTGATACCATTGATATCATCAAAAATGACATTATAATTTGCATTGTATAAGTTATAAATGCTAAAAGATCTCCAATTTGAATATTTCCTAAATCAACATTTTTAGCTCCTACCCAAATTATTAATACTTGAGTCGCACACATTATAAGCATCATTGTTGGCATCATAAATGTCATTACTTTACTAACAAATAAATTTGTTTTTGTTAAATCGACATTAGCATTATCGAATTTTTTTTCTTCGTATTTTTCAGTAGCAAATGCTCTAATAACTGGAATACCTGTTAATATTTCTCTAAATACTAAATTAACTTTATCTACTAATTGTTGTAATTTTTTAAATTTAGGCATTGCTAAAGAGAAGATAATAATTACTAATGATAAAATAGATAAAACTGCTACTCCTATTATCCATTCCATTGGTGTTTTACTTACTTTTCCTAAAGCACCAAATCCTAATATTGGAGCATATATAACAATTCTAAGCAACATTATCACTAACATTTGAACTTGATTAATATCATTTGTTGATCTTGTTATCAAGCTAGATGTTGATAATTGTTCAAATTCTTTATTTGAATAATTCATTACTTTTGATACAACTTGACTTCTAAGTTCTTTAGATAATTTTGAACCAATTTTACTTGTCAAGTATGCAACCACAATTGCTATAGCCATTATTAAAAAGGCTAAAGCAATCATTTGTAATCCTGCACATACTATATATTCAGTTTGAATTTTTTCTAAGTTCATTCCAATTTCTTTATACTCATTTTTTACTAGATTAATTGTTATTTGATTTATCATAGTATCAGATAATTCATCCATTTTTTTAGATACATTACTTTTAATTTCAGATATTTTACTATCATCTAATGTTTTTAATATATCTAATATATTAACTTCGTCTGGAATATTCATTTGTTGTTTTACCATCGGTGCCATTTCTTCACTCGAAAACACATATGTCATTAATAGTGTTTCATTAAATATTTTTTCTAATTTTTCTTTATCATATTTTTCTTTTAAAATATAAATATTTTCATCTTTTAAGATAGGATATTTTTTTATATATTCTTTATTTTCTTTTTCAATCAATTCATAATTTTTTTCTAATATTTCATCTTGTTCATTATCAGAAAAAATCATTATTTTTTGCATTTCACTTTCTCTTATTGCTTCAAATATATTAGTATCAATACCACTTTGTTGAATACCAACATTAATTATATTTGAAGTGTAGTCAGGCAATGCTAAATCACAATTTGCTTGAATAAACAACAATATTATTACTAATAATATTGAAACCCAAGATTTTCTTAATGTTTTAAATATCTTTTTCATTATTTTCCTCCCCATTCGGTATACTTTCATACATTTTTATTAGCAATGAAAAAAATTGTTCTTTTTCTTCTTCACTAAAACACATAAATAATTTTTCATGCATCTTTTCTTTTTCATTTATTATTTTATTTGCTATTTCTAATCCTTTTTTTGTAAGTTTTATTTTATAACCTCTTTGTTTTAAATCTGATTTATAAACAATGTCTTTTTCTAGCAAATCATTTATTACTCTTGTAACATTGGCTTTATCAATTCCTATTTTTTCGGTTAACTCTTGTAAGGATAATCCATCTTCCTTGTGACGATTTAATAAAACAATTGGTCTAAATTGAATAAAAGTAATTCCATATTGTTTTATTACATTACTTATAGATTTATCCATATATTTTTTAAAATTTTCGAAATATATTGGTAACAATTCAAAATCCATATTTCCTCCTTTGTTGCAATTGCAACATAATTCATTATATGCTTATTAATTTTTTTTGTCAACAAATAATTTATATAATATTTAAAAGTATATGTAAAGAAAAAATAAATAAGTGGTGATTATATTGATGTAAGTGGTTAAAAAAAGAAGTGTTTTTTTACACTTCTTGAATAACGATTAAAATCATTGGTTTACATTCAGTTTCTTTATAAAAATATCTACCTAATTTATCCCTAATTCCTAGTTTTATTTTATTAAAATCAACATAGTTATCTTTTGTAAACTCATTTATAACATCAGTAGAAATTTTTTCAGATTCTTTTATTAAATCAATATTGTCTTTTACAAATATAAATCCGCGAGTTAATATTTCTGGACCAGCTATTATCTTTTTACTTGTTTTATCTATTGTAGCACTTACAATAACAATTCCATTTTCAGATAACATTTCTCTATCTTTTAAAACTAATTCACCAACATCTCCTACAGACTTACCATCAACTAATATCTCGTCTACTTTTACTTTCTCGTATTCATCAACTAAATTACCATCAATAAAAGTAGCAACTTCTCCATTTAATTTCAAAATAATATTATCTTTACTCATACCAGCCTTTACTGCATTATCAGCATTAGCTACTTGATGTCTGTATTCACCAATTACTGGAAAATAATATTTTGGATTCATTAAATTAATCATCATCATTAAATCTTCACTAGAAGCATGATGAGATAAGTATTTTTTAGGTATAATTACTAAATTTAAATCCATTTTAGCTATTTCATCATATATTTTAGTAGCACTTCTTTCAAGTCCATCATAAGAAGGTGAAGCAAATATAATAGTATCATCTTCATTTATTTTTAAGAATTTATCTCGGCCATTAATAATTCTTCTAATATTAGAAAAAGGTTTTTCTCTATCATCTGAAATTAAAACTATAATATTTGGATCATTTACATGATTTAGCCCCAATAATTTAGTCTTATCAAATTCTATATAATTCATATCAATAGCTTTATTAATAATTTCTTCCAATTTTTTACCTAAAATAACAACCTTTTTATCTAAAAGAGTTGCAACATTAAATAACTCTTGGATACGATATAATTGTGCCTCATAAATATTGAATAAAACTCTTCCAGTTGCCTTATTAATAGATTCCATAACAATATTTTCAATACGATTGTTAGGAGATGTATAACCTACCTTATCAGCATACATAGACTCACTCATTAAACATAATACTCCTTGTTTACCAACGTAAGCAAGTTTTCCAATATCTGTTTTATATGCTCCATCCATTGTTGGATCAAACAAGAAATTACTTGTATATACAATAGCACCATCACTAGTATTAATTACATATCCAACACTTCCAGGAACAGAGTGAGTTAAAGTAATTGGAAAAATAGAAGTATTTTTAAAATTAATTTTTTTATGAGGAACAATTGTTTTAAAATTATAATTTTTATCACCGACAACACTTTTAATTATTCCTAAAGTAAATTCTGTTCCATAAACTGGAATATTTGGCAATTCTTCCAATATGTCAGGTAAAGCCCCATATTGACTATCATGACCATGGCTTATAAAAATTCCTTTTATTTTATCAACATTTTCTTTTAAATAATCAAAATTTGGAATAATATAATCAATTCCTAGCATTTTGTCATCTGCATATTTAAAACCCGCGTCTAATATAAATATTTCTTCGTCAACATTAACAACATACATGTTGTTTCCGACTTCATTTAGTCCACCAAGACTAAAAATTTTTATTTTACTCATTTTTATACTCCTTTCTTTCACATAAAAAGACTAATACATTATATCATTAAATAATGAATTAGTCCAATTTTTTTATCTTATTCTAAAACTAATAGGTAAATTTGAAATACTATCCAATGTATAAGTGCTATCTGTTACATTAAAGTTTGCTTTTATTGTTGTACTTCCTTTTCCATTATAAGTCTTAGTTTCATCATTGCTAACATAGTTTACAGTATAATTGCAATTTAGAGTAAATGTTACTTCTAAATTAGTATCAAATGTTACTTTATTAACATCTATATCGCTAAATGAAATATTTGTTAAAGTATAATTTTTATTTTGTAAAGCATTTTTTAAGTATTGATATTCATCCTTTAAATTAGTTAAACCTGTATTTTTATATTCAACATCGTTTATAGCATTACTATATAGAGTATTGAGATTATTTAATAATTGATCTTGTAAATTAGATTTTACATCATCTTCTAAATCAATATTACCAATTGAATATGTTTCATTTGATTTAATATCTATTTTATCTTCTACTTTAAGTCCATTTTCTAATTCAATATTTATATTGTATGTTCCAGCAAACATCTCATTTATTTTGTAAATATCATAATCTTCTTCTGATTTTTTAAATTCTTTAATATCAATATTATCTAATGTTACTTTAGAATTTTTTGGAACTTTGATATTAATATTGGTTGCTACTTTAGAGCTCATTATTTTCCAGTTATCAAAGAAGAAATATTTTTTTACCATTGAATTTCTAAGTAAAACAGAAACATAATTAATCTCTCTATTATCTTCATATTTAAATGTAATTAGAGCTTCATTTCCATATATATTGACACTATCTAATTTATAAGCATCAATATTAATAGTTTCCATTTTTTCTTTCAAAATTTCTTTATTTACAATTGAAGATTCATGAACATCTAACAATTCATAAATTTCGTTATAATTATTTTTTGCTAAAGAGTTCATATATTTTTTAGCAATGTATTCTGGACCAAACAAATATGAAATCAAATTAAAAATAAATGTTATAAGTATCAATGCTATTAATATCATAAATATGGTAATTCTATTTTTATATATAGATTTACCTAATTTAGTTAAAAAGCTTTCCTTTGTACTTTTACCACATTCTGGACAATAAATATCTTGTTCTTTTATTTTAGAACCACAGTTTTTACATTTCATATAATCACCTCTATTTATATTATAAACACTATTAAATGAAATTAATGTGAAAAAATATTAAAAACCACTTCTTTTAAACATTTTTTCTAAATCATAGTTTGAATGGAATATAATTGTTGGTCTTCCATGAGGGCAATTGAATGGATTGTCACATTGTTTTAGGCTATTTAATAATTCTTCTATTTCTTCTTCAGAAACAAATTCATTAGCTTTGATTGCTAATTTACAACTCATCATAGTTGCGACCGCTTCATTAAATTTTTCTAAATCAAATTTATTTTCATAACTTATTACTGTTTCAATTATTTTTCTAATTGATTCTTCTTCATAACCTCTTGGTAACCAAGTTGGATGTCTTTTAATTATTACAGAATTTATTCCAAACTCTTCAATTTCAAAATTCATATTTTCTAAAATACTAAAATTTTCTCTTAAAGTTATATATTCATTTACTGGTAATTCAATTGTTATTGGAAACAATAAAGAAGTACTTTCATTACTAGGATTACCTAATAATTTTTTATATTTTTCATAGTTTACTCTTTCTTTAGCAGCATGTTGATCTATCATATACATTCCTTTATCATTTTGACATATTATATAAGTTCCGTGAACTACACCAACATATGATAATTCAGGAAATGGTTCTTTATAATATTTTTCTGCTTCTTCTTTTACTTCTTCAAAGTTTTCCGTTTGTTCAAATTTTAAAGTAATTGGCTCATATTTTTTAGGTTCTTCTTCTACTTTAAGTTCTGGAGTTATAAAATTATTGTTATACACATATTGTGGTTTTTCATATTCAATTTCTTCTTCAATATGAGGAATTAAATTTACTGGTTTAATTCTATTTCTAATTGTTTTATAAATTAATTCTAACAATTCTTCTAATTTCGAAAATTTAACATCCATTTTTGTTGGATGGATATTAACATCTATTAAACTTGGATCTAATTCGATATTAATTACTGTTATTGGATATCTAGTGTCTGGTTTATATGAATGGTAACTATCGTTAATTGTTTTATTAACTTCCATATTTCTAACTACTCTACCATTTACTAAAGTAATCATATTATTTCTGCTTGATCTATGTACTTCTGGTAATGATACATATCCGGTTATATGATAATCATTATCTTCAGCATCAATATCTAGCATTTTTTTAGCAACTTCAATTCCATATATTGATTTAATTGTTTTTAACAAATTATTACTGCCATCGGTATTTAATAAGATATTGTTATTGTTTATTAAAACGAATTTTATTTCTGGATGCGAAAGTGCGATTTTATTGACATAATCAGTTATACTTGCAAGTTCTGTATATAAGCTTTTTAAATGTTTTAATCTAGCTGGGGTATTATAAAATAGATTAGCAACTGTTATTTCAGTTCCGATTCTAGCATCACTATTTTCAACACTTATTAATTTACCACCATTTATTTCAACTTTTGTTCCTATTTCATCTTTACAAGTTTTTAGTGTTACTTCAGAAACTGAGGCAATTGAAGCCAAAGCTTCACCTCTAAATCCTAGTGTATTAATATTATATAAATCATCTTCTGTTTTAATTTTACTTGTAGCGTGTCTATTAAAAGCCATAACCGCATCAATGTTATCCATTCCAATACCATTATCTATTACTTTTATTTGTTTAGTACCTGCCTCAATTAAATCAATTTTTATTTCAGTAGACTTAGCATCAATACTATTTTCTACTAATTCTTTTACAACTGATGCACATCTTTCTACTACTTCTCCAGCAGATATTTTGTTTGCTAAAATTTCATCCATTTGTTGTATTACTGACATATTATCACCAATTAAAATTATACCATAAAAAAAGAATATTTTTTTAATATTCTATTAATTTTTTTACTTTGTCTGGGTTATTAAATTCGTATGTTGTTTTAGTTTCCATACAATCATAATAGTTTTTATAAATTAAACAAGTATCAAGTCTAGTATTTTCTAAATTTTTCCTTATATATATTTTTTTAATATTTTTGAATCTATCAATTCATCTTTTAGTTTAAATTTTTCTAACATTTCCATCATATTATATTGTCCATTTAGAGCAATAAAACTATTAATTTCATTTTTTGTTTTTTCAGGATTATCTCTATATCTTTCTAAAAAATGATAAGCAATTGCTATTCCATAAGTATAATTTAAATATTCATCAATATAACTTTCATCCACTTGCTTTTCTTTTAATTTTTCATATTCTGGTCCTATTTTATTAATAAAATCGACCAATGGATAGTTATATGCATATTTTATATTTTGAACATCTTGTTTAAATAAGTTTCTATTGTTTAAATAATCAACATATACAAATTGAAAATAATAAGATACTACTTCATCTAGACAATTGATTTTCTTTTGATTAAATATTTTATTTGATCTTTTTAAATTATTATCATAAACATGACCTAATTCGTGAACTAAATTTACAGAGTCTGTTAAAAGCTTTTCTGAATCTATTACAACATACGGAAGATAGCTTCCATATGAAAATACAATATAAGCAGGTGTCCCCATTTCATTTGAAACATTAATTTCTCCTGCAACAATTATTCTATTTTCTACTAATAATTGTTTAAACATATTATAAATCATAGGATCATAGTCATTTAAGAATTCACACATTAATTCAATATTGTCAGTAGCTGATATTTCTATTTGCAATGAATAATTATTTAAATCTTGATACTTATAATAATCTATATTCTTACTATTTTTAGAAAATTCCAAATGATATGCTTTGTCTTGTAATAATTGATTACGATATTTATCGTATAATTTATCCTCATTAATTACAATTGATTTATTTGAATAATTATCAATATTAGGATAATCAGTTATGTTAAGTTGTTCACACAAATAATATAAATCTTCCAATTCATATAAATATACATTATACATAGTTTTAGAATTACATTTTTTAATTTTATTTATCATCATATTTATGTCTTTAAGAATTGTTTTCTTTGTATCAATATCTATCATATTATCACCTTTTATATATTTTTTGAAACCTTTTTTCTAAACTTTCAAGTAATTCATCTATTTCTATCCCTGACTTTTCAAGTATTGTTATATTATCATATGATCCCATATTTTCTAATAATAAATTGGTGTAATACTTTGCCATTTCAGGATCTTCTAAATACATATCATAATAATAAAATGAACATATCTTTCCAAATAATTCTGATAATTTGGCCTTTAAAATATTGATTTCAAAAATCCCATTGATATCATAAGAATATAGTATTTTAGATATAGAACTAGTCATATCAAATAATATTTGAATATCTTTTTTATCACTCATATTTAAATCATCTAAATATATTTTTTTGTTTTTTAAATAATTTTTGTATACTAATTCTAAGTAGTTTGGAAATATTTCATTACAACTATTAACTAAAAATGACTTCGTATTTGTATTTATGGAGTTATTTTTATTTTTATCAAAGTCGTAAATATGACCGGATTCATGAACTAAGGTTATAGAACTATTAATATTTTGATCAGTATTCATAAGAATATATGATTTATTGGTAACATTAATATTGTATGACACTCCATAATATTTAGAAGTATGATCTTCTATATACATAACACGATTATTATTAATTAATTCTTTTAACACACTATATATTTTTAAATCATAATTTTTTAAAAATTCAATCGTCATATTAACAGATTCATAAATATTAATTTTATTTTTAAACATTGATTCATATATAGTTGGCTCATCATAATTATCAAATAATTTAAGCAATAAATTTACTAATTCAGAATAAATTTCTTCATTTTTTTGTAAGTCTTTTAGTAAAATTGGCATAAATTTTTTATTCATATGTCTAAGTAAATCTTCAATTTTTATTTTTTTATGACTATAATCTTCTAATTTAGGAATATTTGTTGCTCCTATTTCTTCATAAATTTCACATAATACATAATAATCCTGCATCAATTGATATTGTTTTGATTTAGAAGTACAATGTTTTATTGAATTTAAAATTTCTTCCATATCTTTATTTAATTCATTAATAAAATCTTCCATACTACCACCTGTGATTAAATATTATAGTAGAAAATAAAGAAATAGTCAATTAAACTATTTCACCATACATATTCCAAGTTTTGATATCTGTTATTTTGACATCAACTATTTTTCCTATATTATCTTTTGAACCTTTAATATTTACTAATTTCATTGTATCAGTATATCCAAATAACATATTTTCATCTTTTTCGCTTATTCCTTCTACTAATACAGGTACTATTTTTTCTAAATACTTGTCATTTGCTTCCTTAGAGTATTTGTTTATTAATTCATTTAAAACTTGTAATCTTTTTTCTTTTATATCTAAAGAAACATTATCATTCATTTTAGCTGCTGGGGTTCCTACTCTAGGTGAAAAAATGAATGTAAATGCAGAATCAAATTTGCAAGTATTAACTACTTCTAAAGTATCATTAAAATCTTCATCTGTCTCATTTGGAAATCCAACTATAATATCAGTTGTTATTGAAGAATAAGGTAAAGCCTTTTTAATTTTATTAAATAATGTTATATATTCTTCTTTGGTATATCTTCTTCCCATTAATTTTAAAATATTGTTTGAACCTGATTGAAGTGGTAAATGAATATAAGGCATTATATTTTTATATTTACTTATTATTTCAATCATTTTATCTGTAAAATCCCAAGGATGACTAGTAACGAATCTAATTCTTTCTATTCCTGTTTTAGCGACATCTTCTAACAAATTTTCCATTCCATAATTAATATCTAAGTCTTTTCCATAAGCATTGACATTTTGACCTAATAAAGTTACTTCTTTATAACCATCCTTTATTAAATCTTCTACTTCTTTTATGATATATTCTGGAAGTCTACTTCTTTGTTTTCCTCTAGTATAGGGAACTATACAATATGTACAGAATTTATCACAACCATACATTATATTAATCCAAGCTTTATATTTAGAATCTCTTTTAACTGGTATATTTTCAATTACATCGCCTTCAATACTAAATACTTCTATTTCTTGTTCTTTTTTTATAATTGAATCATTTAATATTTGTGGTAATTTATGAATATTATGAGTTCCAAATACAATATCTAACCATTTATATTTAGTTTTGATTTCATTTACAACTACTTCTTCTTGAGCCATACATCCACATATACCTGCTATTACATGTGGTTTTTCTTCTTTTAAATGTTTAATTCTTCCTAGATAACCAAATACTTTATTATGAGCATTTTCTCTTATAGCACATGTATTTAATAAAATTAAATCGGCATCTTCCATTACATCTGTTTCTGTATATGACATATCTTCTAAGATAGCTTTTATATTTTCTGAGTCGTGTTCATTCATTTGACATCCATATGTTCTTAAAAAATATTTTTTATTTTTACCTATTTCTTTTAAATTGTTGTTCATTATATAATCATTGGTTTTAACTAAAACTTCTTTGCTTGTTCTTAATTTTGCTTCTTTTAAATTTGGTAAATTCATAAAATCACTTCCTTAAAGATAATATCATATATAATTAGTTTAATCAATTATTTTTTCTTTATTTCTAATGTATAACCTAACACATCAAATATTTTTAATATTGTTTTTAATTTAGGTGAGTTAACACTGTTTTCAATTCTAGCAAGAGCTGGTTGTTTCATATTTATTAATGACGCTAAATCATTTTGTGAAAGATTTTTTTTATTTCTTAATTCACTTATTTTTTCTATTATTTCATATTCTCTATCAATTAATTCTTGTTCTTTTTTTATGTATTCTTCTTTATTCATATTTTTCTCCTATTCTTCCGTTTAATAGATTATTTTTAAATTCATTTACAAGTTTAATGTCAATTTTTCCAACTAAAAAATCAATATTTTCTCTTTTTATATTATAAATATTATCGGTTTTAACAATACTATCTTTATTCAAATTATTCATATTGTCTTTTTTTAATAATACATTACTTTCATATTTTAACTTATCCAATTTTGATGAAATTAACATGCAAAAATAATCTATATCTATTCCTCTATTTTCTTCATCAACTATAACAAATAAATGTTTATTTACATTTTTATTTTTGTATTTACTAACATATACAATATCTCCGATTTTATATGTTCCATATACATTTAATTTTTCACCAATATAAAATCCAACTTCGTCTGGTTCTAAACTCTCATATACATCATCATAATTAATTATTTTTCCTTTTTTTCTTGCTTCATCAATAAATTTTGACATTATGCTACAACTCCTTTTTTGCTTTTTAAATAAATTCGTTTAAATTCATCGATTAAGCTTTCATCAATTTTACCGATAGAAAAATCAATATCATTATGTTCTATTAAATAAGTTTTATCAGTTTTAACAATACTATCTTTATTCAAATTATTCATATTATCTTTTTTTAATAATACATTACTTTCATATTTTAACTTATCCAATTTTGATGAAATTAACATACAAAAATAATCCATATCTATTCCTCTATTTTCTTCATCAACTATAACAAATAAATGTTTATTTACATTTTTATTTTTGTATTTACTAACATATACAATATCCCCAATTTTATATGATCCATATACATTTAACTTTTCACCAATATAAAATCCAACTTCGTCTGGCTCTAAATTCTTATATACATCATTATAAATTAGTAAGTCATCATTTTTAATAACTTCATCAATAAATTTTGACATGACCATCACCTCATAGCAATGATAACATATATGTTATAGAAATGTCAATTTATTTTAAATATAAAAACAACTATATTTCAAGTTGCTCTAAAATTCTTATTGGTGTCCCGTTAGGGGCTCGAACCCTAGACCCACAGATTAAGAGTCTGTTGCTCTACCAACTGAGCTAACGAGACAAAACAACAATATCATTATAACATATTTTTCAAAAAAATACATTTTTTTACGAATTTTTTTTGATATTTTGTTTAAATTTTCTATTTCTGTAAAATGGAACTAGTTTTTTAAATAAGAAATACATCAATTTATTGGTAATTAAATCGAACTCACCAACAAATTCAACATAATCACCACCAAATTTTTTCTTAAACTCATGTAGTCCTAATAAAGGATCATTTTCTTCTAATTTACCAACTGTTCCAAATTGGTCATATATTTTTATTCCTTTATCGTAATAATATTTAATATGTTCAAAATATGTCTTATAATTGGCATATGTATAAGATAAAATATCGTGATTTCCGGCATATAGTACCCAAGCCTTGTTTCCATATTCAACAATAAAATGAGCACTCAATATTATATTATTTCCATATTGTTCTTTTTCTTCTTGATATTTAATATTATCATTCAATAGTTTTTCTTTTCTTTTTTCTAATTCATTTAATTTAGTTTTCATACTCTTACTTAAATTATCAAGTTTTTTTATTTCCTTCATTTCATTTTCTATTTCTAAAATAATATCTTTATTTTTAGAAATAATCTTATCAATATCAACACTACCTAAAAAAATATTACATTTGTTTTTCTTACTAAATATATTATATAAATCTTGATAATATTTTTTATTATGAGTTACAAAGCCTTTTCTGTTTTCAGTTATATTCATCAAATTATAAAATGCCTCTATATCATCTGATAAAGTAACCGATACATCTAAATCATTAGCTTTTTTTATTCGTTGTTTAGTTGTTTTAGAAAAATGTTCTTCAACTTGTTCGAATGGTTGATTGAAATCAATTCTAAAAGAAAATCTTGGTTGTGTTGTTTCAAATCTTTTAGTAAAACCTAAATGTTTATAACCTAATTTTTTTAAATTATCATATGCATTAGTTTTTACTTCTATTTCTTCATCTTTATAATTATATTTTTTTATAATTACATCAGGGTCAATTTTAATAAATATGCCTTTATGCTTTTTTACATATTTTTTTAATTCATTTGTGAATGTTTTTAATAAATTGAAGTCTTCAAAATTTATTACATATCCTCTCGGTGCATAAAAGTAGGAATAACCAAATACTAATTTTTTTTCTAATAGTAGTGTCGCACATACTAATTTTTCATTTTCTTTTAAGCCTACATAATGAGGAATTAATCCTTTATCGATTGAAGAAAATTCTCCCCACATTGATGATTGTAGAAAATGAGATTTATATTCATTTTTTTCTACAAATTCTTCATATTCAGTTAATTCTATATTATCAATAAATTTCATATTATCACCTATTAAAAAGAATAAGTAAAACTTATTTCTTTAATCCTTTTAAACCACCATTATAACCACTTAATATATTAGATTCAAATGAAGTAGTTTTTTTAGAGTTTTCTTTATATTCTTTAATGGTTAATTTAATAACATCATCTAACAATTTTTTGTATTCAATTCCTTTTGCTTTCCATAGATAGAATGCTAAAGAACCTGGAATTGTGTTTGGTTCATTTACATATACTTTTTCATTCTTTTTATCAATTAAAAAGTCAATTCTAGCAATTCCTTTTAAGTTTAAAGCTCTAAATGTTTCTTTAGAATATTTAATTACTTCTTCTTCTAGTTTTTTATTAATTCTAGCAGGAATTATTCTATCTGTTGCTACCATACCCTTACTAGAAGTTTTTAATTTTCCTTTTTTACCATTTCCTAGATATTTATCACTAAATGTTAAAAATTCGTTTTTAGTAATAACTTCATCAATAACACTTGTATCTTGATATTCATTATTACCCATTACACTGCAATTAACTTCAATTAGGTTTTCGATTATTTTTTCAACTACTATTTTATTATCGTATTTAATTGCTTCATCTATAGCTTTTACAACATCTTTTTCAGTTTTGGAAACTGTTATACCAACACTGCTACCTAAATTGGCTGGTTTTACTATTACTGGATAACCAATTTCTTTAATATTTTTTAGTATTTTTTTAGAATCATCTAAATATTCATTATCATAAAACCAAGTATAAGCTGGTACAGGTATATTATTTGCTTCCATTACTTGTTTCATTACAACTTTATCTTGTCCTAAACTTGCTCCTAACATAGAAGGACCTACATATGGAATTCCAACTGTTTCTAAGAATCCAGCTAGAGAACCATCTTCAACTCCTTTTCCGTGGACAATTGGAAATACGATATCTAGTTCATCTACTACTTTATTGAATAATCCATTTGTTTTTAATAAACAAAATCCTCTTTTTGTTTTGGCTAAAGTAACTTGTTTAGCATATTTTTTTAATTCATTAAAGTCTTTATATACATCTATTTCCATTAACATTTTACCAGTATACCAAATTCTATCTTTACTAATGTATATTGGTATTATATCGTATTTATCTTTATCAATATTATTCATAGCTTGAACAGCAGTTATAATACTTACTTCGTGTTCTACTGATTCGCCACCAAATATTACTCCTAATTTTATTTTCATACTATCACTCTTTCTACTTCTCATCAAATATATCAGGTAAATCGCTTTGAACTAATACATATGTTTCTTTATCTACTAATTTATTAACTAATTCAAAGGCTTCATTTATATTATTTAATACATAAATATTATTTTTTTTGAATTTTTTTTCAATTAATCCTTCATATATTGGTTTTGTTTGT
This sequence comes from uncultured Bacilli bacterium, assembly GCA_934119965.1. GTDB lineage: Bacteria > Bacillota_I > Bacilli_A > RF39 > UBA660 > CAJOJO01. Next base: position 23,100 of record CAKOTA010000004.1, on the reverse strand, counting down.
TCTTTTCCTAGTAGTATAGCTATATCTGTTTTTTTGCTCATATAAGTTCCTAATTCTTTATTAAGTTCATATGATTTATTTCCAAGTTCAATCATTCCTGAAGAGATTACTATTCTTTTACCAGGCATATTTTCTAGTACATCTAAAGCCATTTTTGTTCCATCAGGATTTGCATTATATGCATCATCTATTATATTAATTATACCCATTTTTTTAAGTTCTAGTCTATGTTCTACTGGTTTTACTTTTTTTACTCCCATTTGTAGTTGTTTTATAGTTATTCCAAGTTCTTTTCCTAAAGCAATTCCCGCAAGTATATTATAGATATTTGCTTTCCCTAATAGTTTTGTTTCAAATTTATATTTCTTTTTATCACCTTTAAATATACAATCAAATGTTGTTCCGTCACTATTTAATTTTATATTTGTTGCTCTAACATCAACATTTTCATTTTCAATTCCAATCCAAACAGTTTTTACTTTGTTTTTTAATTTATAATTAACTTGTAATTTATCATCACCATTTAATACAGCTATTCCATCACTTGGTAATGATTCAATTAATTCAAATTTCCCTTTTTGAATATTTTCTTGAGAGCCAAAGCTTTCTAGATGTGCCACCCCAATTTTAGTCAATATCCCATATTTAGGTTTAACTAAATCACATAGTTCTTTTATTTCGCCCCTTTTAAATGCTCCCATTTCAGCTATAAATATATCATTGAATTTATCCAAATAATTATTTATTGTTATTATTAATCCAACTGGTGTATTAAAGTTTTTTGGAGTTGGTAATGAATTATATTTAATGCTTAATATGTCATTTAAGATATTTTTACTACTTGTTTTTCCATAAGATCCTGTAATTCCTACAACTTCTAATGAAGGTAATTCTTTTAATTTTTTAATAGCTTTTTTCTTAAAACGACTTGCTAAAAACTTCTCAATTGGTTTATTTATTAAATTCGCTACAAATGTTACATAATAATTCAAATAAACCATTAATCCTATTACTAAATAATATATTCCTAAATTATTTTCCTTAAATGTTAAAGAAAATATTATGTTTGGTATTAAATATAATATTAATTCTGTTACAAATAGTCTTTTTACTCTTTTCGTTACTTTTAATTCTAATTTTGATGTAGTTTGATTGTGTAAATTATATAAAGACAAAAATGTATAAAAAATTATTACTAATACCATTAATAATATGTCACTTTTAATAAATATAAATGGTATTACAAAAATGAATAATACATCTAGATTACAAAAAACTTTTTTTAAATTTTTATTAATCCATTTTATATATCTTGATCCATCATTATACCAATTTTGTTGTAACATTTGAAATGATTTTCTTGTTTTAATATATGTATATATCAATATAGGAAGTAATGTTACTATAAACTTCATTAACATATTTTTCACTCCTTAATAAAATTATTTATTATATTTATTGTTTGTCCTAATCTTTCTAAGTATGCATAGTGTGTACAATTTTCATATTCTATTACAGCTGCATCTTTTATTAAAGTTTCTAATTCGTATGCATCTTCTAAAGGTACTGCTTCATCTAATGTTCCCCAAATTATAATTGTTGGACATTTTATTTTTTTTACTTCTTCAGTTATATCTAAATTTACTGTATTTACTAATATTTTTCTCATTATTGGAGAAGCATTTTTATAATCTGTTGAACCAATATGTTTTTTAGCAAATTCTTCAAATTTATTTAATCCTGGAACTTTTTTTAATTTTTTTAATATTTTCGTTTTTGTACTTATTTTTTTTATTTCTTTTTTAAATGGGCTTCCGAATAAAATAAGTTTTTCAACTTCATACATACTTGCATAAAGTAAACTTATTTTTCCCCCAAATGAATGTCCAATTAGTATTGGTTTTTCTATTTTTAATTCTTTTAAACATTCTTTTATACAATTAACAAAATCTATTACTTGCCAATCGAATGGAGGCTCACTACTCCCACCATGTCCTGGTAAATCAAATATTATGATATCGTTTGTTTCACTAAATGCATCACCTATTGGTTTCATCATTTCAATATTTTGACCCCAACCGTGTAGCAATACTAAAGTCTTTCCTTTTTTATTTCCATATCTTATGTAGTTGATATCTGTGTCTTTTATCTTTTTCATAAATTCACCATTATTATTATAACATTATTTTAATAATTTTTGAATTAAATTAGTTAATTTTACTGATTTTTACAAAATTTAATTCAAAAAAAAATATTGATTTTATATAGAATCAATATTAATTTTAACTTTTTTTTCACCTTTATTATATGAAGCTGCTTGAACAATAGTTCTGATAGCACTTGCATTCATACCATTTTTTCCAATTAAAGTTCCCATTTCATCACTATTCACTAATACTTCAATAGTAATGAAATCATCATCTTCAAATGATTTAACTGTAACTGATTCAGGATCTTTTACAATGTTTTTGACTAAATATTCGGTAAGTTCAACTAAATTCATAATTATTTACCTTCTTTTTTAGTCATTTTTGATTCATGGAATTTTTTCATAATTCCTTGTTTACTTAATAAATCTCTAACTGTATCAGTTGGGATAGCTCCATTATTTAACCATTTAAGTGCGATTTCTTCATTGATTTTTATTTCAGCTGGTTCCATTATTGGATTATAAGTACCTACTAATTCGATATCTTTTCCATCTCTTTTTACTCTAGAGTCAGCTGCTACTATACGATAAAATGGTCTTTTTTTAGCACCCATTCTTTTAAGTCTTAATTTAACTGCCATAGTTTTCCCTCCATTCACTATATCAATGATATCATAATATTATATTAGTGTCAACCTTTTTTTATTAACACCAAAAAAAACACTTACGTGTTTTCTATATAATCTTCTTTAACATTTTCATCTATTTCATTTAATGTTTCTTCTGTTACTTCATCTTCAATATCATCCCATGGTTCTTCATCTTCTTCAATACTTATTTTTACTTTTGTTTCTCCTATTATTTCTACTCCTAGTTCTTTTTCAATTTCAAAGTTAATATTTCCATTATCTATATCTACTTTAACACAATTAGGTTGTTTTAATGTTCTGACTATTATATCGGTATCACTTGTTAAGTCAGCATTTTCTTTAACTTTTACATTAAATAAATCATTATATGTTACTTTTTTATTTACGACCATTGTTTTAGAATCGTTATCATAAGAATACCAAATGTTTACATCGTAAGAACCGTCAACACCTATTTTATCACCGGATTTATAACCCTTAAATTTATGATTTATTACCCAACATCCTAATACTGTTGTAGGAACATTTTCAGTAGTTATTGAATAACTATTTTTAAAATGTTTTTTCCCTTTTCCGATAATAGCCTTAGTTACAATTTCTTTAAATGAAGACATATAATCACCTCTACATTAATTTATGCTTTTATAGGCTAAAAGTGTACAAAAAAATAATATTTTAAAATATTATTTTTTTATCAGTATTTATTATATATTTTGTTAATTCTTCATATCTTGTATCATATGCATATCCTTGTGGTGGTGTAAATTTATATTTTTCTCTTAATTCTTTTAAAACAATGGGATTTTCTAATTCATAAAAATGTTTTATTTGATAGGCATATTTATATTTTGTTAATTTTTCATTAAATTCTTTATTGCCAATTCCTAATTCGTCTATTTTATTTGGAAATTCAATAATTTCTCCAATTTTTATTATATATTTTAATGAGGAAGTTGGAACTGTTTCATAAACATATAGAAAATCTATTTTTTCTTTAGGATTAAAAGATCTAAATTCATAATTTTTAGTTTTGTTTTCAATTCTTCTTAGATGAATTGGATTTATACTTATATAAATTGCTCTCATTTTTTCTTATAAAAATATGATACAAATTTAGAAAATTTATATAAAATTGTATTACTTTTATTTATAGCAAAACCTTTTCCTAAAGCTTTACCTCCAATTGTTAATGAAGCTACTAAAGCTGTAACTATTAACATTACATAAAATTTATTAAATTTAAATGCGTTAGCAATTGATAAAGCAATTATACTTCCCGCACTACCTGATACAATACCACATATATCTCCTACTACATCATTACAAAAACTTGATACTTTATCAGCATTCTTTTTAAATGTTACAGCTATATCAGCTCCTTTAATTTTTCTAGAATTCATTGAATTAAATGGAACAATATCAGCAGCAGTTACAGAAACACCTATCATATCAAATATAATTCCTAATAAAATAAAAATTATTAACAATAATATTCCAATGACAACATTAACATTTGGAATTACAATTTCAGAAAAAGTTGTAAATAATAATGATATTACAAATGTAAGTAATGTTATTTTAATAATCCAATTATAATTAACTAATTCTTTTTTCTTTTTAGATTGTAATTGTTTTTTTAAACTTTTCTTTTCATCTTTATTCATTTATTTCACCTATAATAATTATATCATTTTTATTGTGTTTTTTATACTTATTAATCAAAAAAAGATTAGTTAACTAATCTTCTATTGGTTCAGGCTCGCCAAATATTTCAGTCATTCTATTTATGAAATTTACTAGTGTCTCATTTTTCCCTATATTTTCATAAATTGAATTCATATCCTTTTCGGTAATATTTTCATAATTAATTCTTTCTTTTGAAAGAATATTTGTAAATGGTTCATCAGTTTGTTCAATATTTGTATTGTTATTAATATTAAATGTAGCAATCAATTCATCATTATCCTTAATATTAATATTAAATTTTGAATTATTAGTGTTTATACTATCTTTTTTGGTAGTTTTTTCTGTTAATTTTCCATCAATAGTTATTCCTGAACTAACTATATTATAATCAATATCAATTAGTTTTTCTGTTATTTTTGAATTAATTGTAATATTCGTTTTTTCTTCTTCATTTTGAACGTTAATAATTGTTTCATATTCATTTTCTTTTTGTTTTTTAGATGTTAATTCAGCTACTTTTTTTCCTGTTATATATAAATTTCCATAAATAACATCATTATAATTATAAATATTTAATTTTCCTAAATTATTAAAATTAATTTCAAAGCCAATATAATCATTTAATAACCCTTTTGTGTATAAAGAAAGTGATACAAAAGTTTCATTTTCAAATTCAGTTTCTGCTTCTAATTCTTTTATAAGTTCATTAATACTAGACTCTATTTCTTTTTCATCAACTTCTCCTAGTTCAGAAATATATTTAATAAATTTTTTATCTTTTTCTAAATCTTTCAATGTATTAATTAATAATTTAATTGTTTTTTCTTCAGTGAATTCATATTCTATTTTATTTACTTCAATTTTATTTTTTCGAATATTTAATTTTTCTTTTGATTTTTTAAAATCTTTTTGATTTAAATTTTTAAATAAATTATCTTTAATAGTTTTTAAAACATATTTAATTTTATTAATTTCCATATTAGAGTTTTCAAATAATGAATCATACTCTTCGTATGGAATTTCAATATATTTATCATATAAATTTTTAAGTTCGACATAAAAACTTTTATTTTGTCCATACATTGCAACATCAAATAAATCATTTTTATCATATTTAGTGTTTAATTCAAATGAGAATTCTTTACTTTTATAATCTTGAGTAGCATTTATAAAAAATTGTAATTTATTAATTTCATCTAAAATATTTTGATCAATTACATCTTTATATTTATCACTAACATTAAAATCAAAAGATAAATCACTATTTAATTTAGTTGTTTTATCATAAGAAACATCTATATTATCTAGTGTATCTTCTATATTTTTATATCCTTTATTTAATATTTTAATAAAAATATTTTTTGAATTATTTAAATATAAATATGTTCCTCCTAGTAAAACAATAACAACGACTGGTAAAATTATCCATAACTTATTTATTTTTTTCTTCATATAACTTACTCCTCTTCTAAGGCTGATTATAACAAAAAAAAAGATATTTTGCAATATCTTAAAACAATGGCGATTAATATAGTTAACTTTATGTCTTAGGTCAAGTAGAATTTCTCTAGCTTTTACTTATCGTTACCAATAAGCGGTTCCCCTTTAAAAAAACCAATATATCGTTACCAAATATATGACTTGATTACCACTTAGTACATACTGCAATCCTATATTAGCACTCTAGGAATTTTCTTCAACAACAATTTATTATTAATTCTTTTTTGCAAACATAGTTTCATAAAGCAATAATATTATTATATTGGCCAAAACAATAATATCTGTCATTAATCCCCTATATTCACTCAAGACAAGCTACGCTACTCGTAAGTGATCCCCACATAGTAGGTTTAATCCTAAATCGTCACAAGTCCATCAACTTTCGTGTATAGGCTTATAACAAGTTTAGGTCTCCACGAATACTGGGTCGATTGCGTATGCCATTACGGTCGCCCAACATTCTATCTTCCAGCACTCACCCTACACTGGGCGTATAAAGCAAGCACCACAAGCTTCACAGATGTGCTCTTTAATGGATTTTTAGCCCCATCTTCATAATAAATTTAATTGACTAGAATAATGTGCCATCAATTTATATACAAAATAATAGCAAATATTAGAATTATTGTCAAATTCTAATATATTATATGTTTAATTAAAGAAAAAGATGAATTATATTCATCTTATTAAATTATATATACCATTTTCAATTGTCATATAATCAAATTTCATATATTCTAGTACTTGATCTTTAGGACCACTTATTCCAAAAGTATTAATAGTAAATAAATATGAATCATTGTAAACATATTTTTCCCAGCCAAATTTTGAACCTGCTTCAATTACTATTTTTTTACAACCTGTTGGTAATATTTGTTCTTTATATTCTTTTGGTTGCTTTTCGAATAATTCCATACAAGGCATACTTACAACTCTTACATTTAAGTTATATTTTCTTTTTAAATTATATGCAACTAAACAAGCAGTAGATACTTCTGTACCAGTTGATATTATAATTCCGTTTAAGTTTCCTTGTTCTCTTTCTAGTATATATGCTCCTTTACTAACATCTGCATTAACAGTATTTTTCATTATTTTTATTTCTGTTCTTGATAATAATAATGCACTTGGAGTTCCTTTTGATTTTAATATTTCATTCCAACAATAAACTAGTTCATTAGCATCACATGGTCTAAATACATTTAAATTCGGAGTTGCTCTTAAAGTTGCTAACTGCTCTATTGGTTGATGTGTTGGACCATCTTCACCAACTAATATTGAATCGTGTGAAAAAATATAAGTTACTGGTAAATTCATTAAAGCAGACATTCTAATAGCTGGTTTCATATAATCAGAAAAACTTAAAAATGTTGATCCGAATACACGATAATTATATGTTGCAATTCCGTTTAAAATAGCTCCCATAGCGTGTTCTCTTACACCAAAATAAATGTTTCTACCCTTAAAATCGTCTGGTTTTAAATAATCGTATTTTTCTAAATATGCATTAGTAGCACTTGCGACATCAGCTGAGCCACCTATAAAATTAGGTATTTTTTCAGCTATCTTATTCATTATAGTTTTATTAGTAACTCTCGTTGCCTCTTTTAAATCTTCATCAAATTTAAAATCTTCTAAAGATAATAATGGATAATTTACATCTTCAAATAAAAATTTAATTTCTTCATCTTTGACATTCAATAATCCACTTTTATACATTTTATAATTATTAGACCATTCCATATATTTATCATTTACTCTAGTTGATATTTGGTTTTGAAAATTCATTTTTGCTTGTTCATTAACATAGAATTTTCCTTGTGGTATTCCTAAGTTATTTTTTAATTGTTCAATATCTTCTTTAGATAATGGTTTTCCGTGAACTTTATTTGTTCCTGCTAGAAATGATCCTTCACCAATAATTGTTTTAAATTCTATTATAGTTGGTTTTGATGAGTTTTTAGCCTTTTCTATAGCTTTACTTATTTCTTTTACATCATTTCCTTTTTTTACTAACAATGTATTCCAACCTAAAGCACTAAATCTACCTAAAACATTCTCTTTAAAGGTTAGATCAGTTGAGCCATCTAAGCTTATATTATTTGAGTCATATAATACAATTAGGTTATTCAAATTTAAACTTCCAGCTATACTAGCAGCTTCATTAGTGATTCCTTCCATTAAATCACCATCACCACATAATACATATATTTTATGATCAATTATAGATTTTTCTTTTTCTAAAATATTTTTTTTAGGGGTTTTTAATTCTTGATATAGTTTTTTGCTAGCAATTGCCATTCCTACAGCCGAAGCAAATCCTTGACCTAATGGTCCTGTAGAAATATCTACTCCTGGTGTTATTCCATATTCCGGGTGTCCTGGAGTTTTATACCCTACTTTTCTAAAGTTTTTAAGATCATCAATTGATAAGTCGAATCCCGCCATGTATAGTGTTGCATATAGAAGTGCTGAACCGTGACCTCCTGACATTATAAATCTATCACGATTTATCCATTTTGAGTCTTTTATACTTATTTCTAAATGCTTAGCATATAAAGTATATAAAATTGGAGCAGCTCCTAATACGATTCCTGGATGCCCACTTTTAGCTTCATCGATCATATCAATTGCTAAAGATTTAATATTTGCAATTATTTCATTATCCATTGTATTCACCTACCATATAAATAGTATAGCAAATTTTTAAAATAATATAAAGATTATTCTGTTACTATTTGAATATTTTCACTTGATTCAAAATTTTGATTATTATCAGTCATTCCTCCTATATAAGTTAATCCAAATACAATTATTACGAATAAAATCATTGTTTTGCTTTTAAATATTTCTAACATACTATCACTCCTTCGTTGATATAATCTTATCACGAATATTTGTTCGTGTCAATATAAATTACGAACAAAAGTTTGACAAAATGTAAAGTATGTGCTAAAATGTAAATGTATTAAAAAAGGAGGTTATTTTTTTGAAAGAATTAACTAAAAAACAAAAACAAATATTAGATTTTATTAAAACTTATATGGTTTCCCACGGATATCCACCAACTATTAGAGAAATAGGTACAGCTGTTGGTTCATCAAGTCCTGCTACTATTCATGCCCATTTAGCTAATCTAGAAGAAAAAGGATATATTAAAAAACAAAATAGTAAAAATAGAGCTCTTGAATTATTGGTCGAAAATGAATTTGAACCAAAAAACGAAAATGTTGTCGATGTTCCATTGCTTGGTAAAATAACTGCCGGAAGTCCAATTGAAGCTATCGAAAATCCAAACGAATTTTTTTCATTACCAGCTTTCTTAATTCCTAAAAACAAAGAAGTATTTACCTTAAATGTAAGTGGATGTAGTATGATTAATGCTGGAATATTTGATGGTGATATTGTTATTGTTGAAAAAAGAAATACAGCTAGAAACGGTGAAATTGTTGTAGCAATGACTGATGAAAATGAAGTTACTTTAAAAAGATTTTATAAAGAAAATGGTCACTTTAGATTACAACCAGAAAATGATACAATGGATCCAATTATTTTGCCTAACGTTACAATCTTAGGTATTGCTATCGGATTATATAGAAAAATATAAAAACAACTTTGAAGTTGTTTTTTTAGTGATTATTTTTTAAGTTTTGATACCAATCTTTTACTTTTGTTTTAGTTTTATCGTATGTATCTTTAGCTGCATCTTTTGTTTTGTCAATTACTTCTTTATCTCTTTCCATTATTTCTGAAGCTGATTCTTTAAAATTATTATAAGTTTCATCGCTCATATTTTCTTTTAATTTATCATCCGTTTTTTGTGATATTTCATCATATTTTTGTTTTAAATATTCTTTCGCACTATTATATTTTTCATCAATTTTATCTTTATAATTTGGAAATTTATTTTCTATTTTAGTATCTACTGTATAGTAAATTTCTAAAATATTATTTTTTGTTTCTTCTTTTAAATCATTAAATTTTATACCTTTAATCTCCCCATCATAAAATATAAAATCAGTCATTGTTATAAATTTTTTTATTGCTTCTTCCTTTACTTCTTCAGTATCTATATTATTTTTAATATCATTAAAATAATTCAATACCTCTTTATCTCTATCAGTTATTATTTCTGGTGTTTTTTTACTTTCTTTATTTGACACTGAAGAAATTTGAGCTTTTTCTTCATTTTTTGTTTCTGCTTTAGGTGTTTCTTGTTTTATTTGTTCTCTAGGTTCAATTTTATTACTACAACCAGTTATTAAAATAAATCCTGACAACACAATAATAAATATTTTTTTATTTACATTTTTCATATTTTTCACGCTCCATTTTTGAAAAAACACAACCACAATAATTTTGTCTATATAAATTATATTCTTTAGATAATTCTATGCTTCTTTTATAGCCATTTTTCTTTTTAAAATCCGAAGGTAAATATTTTATTTTATATTTTTCTTCCAATAAGTAACCTATTTCATTTATTTTTTTACTATTTTTATATGGACTTACTGTTAATGTTGTAGCAAAATAATCATATTTTAAATCACTTGCTTTTTTTGCTGTGCTATCCATTCTAAGTAAATAACATTTACTACATCTAGAACCTCCTTCTGGTTCATTTTCTAATCCTTTTATTACATTTAAAAAATCGTCATAATTATAATCTGAATCAATTATATTAAGCTTATTTTTAGTTTTAAATTCATTTATGAATTTTATTTGTTCTTTTTTTCTTTTTTCATATTCTTCGATCGGTGATATATTAGGATTATAGTAATAAATTGTTATATTGAAATAATTTGAAAGATATTCAATACAATAACTACTACAAGGCGCACAACAACTATGCAATAATAAATTAGGCGTATAGTCTAAATTTTCAATTATTTTATCTAATTCTTCTTGATACATAATATCACCTCTTTACGCAAATATTATATAACGAAAAAAGATTTAAATCAATTAAATCTTTTAAAAGTTAAACATTAATATGTTTGGTGCGAATATCATTAATAGTCCAATTATTAACATTAATATTCCACCAATTAAATGAGAATATTTGCTATACTTATTAGATATTCCTTTTATATTAAGAGTAAACATTGCAATACTAAATACAATTATATCATCTATTAGGAAGAAGAATATATAAATTAATATATATATAAAACTTTGAATTCCACTTAAATTATTTATTTTCAATATATTAGTAAATATTATTGGCCATCCTGCTGAACAAGCAAATTCAATAAAATTAACTGAGATTGCTAAACCCATTACTCCTAATAGCGCTAGAATAAAACTTTTTTCGGATGTAAATTTTTTAATTTTATTAATTATTTTCTTTCTTGAATCATTATTTACAACTTCACAGCCTGTTTCTTTTTTGGTTGATTTATAATAACTATACAAATTCCAAATAGCGGCTACAATTGCGACTATTCCTATTAAATATTGCATATATGATTCATTAATTAATTTTTTTAAAATTTCTAGCCATGACAACATTATTCCCATATATACAAGAGCAGATGTTGTTAAAAATGCTACTCCCAATGTAATCATTCTTTTTTTATTATTCATTCCTATTAACATACTTATTAAGAATATTAATATCCACATTGCACAAGGATTAAAACCATCAACAAATCCTATTATCATTGCAATTAATGGCAAAGATACTTTTTTAGTATCAACTTCACCTAGTAATGGAATTGTAACACTATTATATTGTTCTTGTTCTGTTTCTTTAATTTCTTCTTTAGTTTTATTTAAATCAATACTTGTTCCTGATTCTTTTACTTGAGAAACAACATCAATATAGTCTTCTTTTTTATATTTTTCTATGAAATGTAGTATTTGTGATTTAATATTATCACTATATCCAGTAAGACCAATATCTCCTATTACTGTGTATGGAACATAGTTATTTGTACAATTTAAACTTTGTTTTACTAAATCTAATAAATCACTATTTTCTTTATTAGAAGATACTTCATACATTTCTATTTTTACTTCATCATCATTTATTGTATTTAAAAATTCTTTTTCAGCTTTACAGTGTGGACAAGAACTACTATAAAATAAGTTTATTGTTACTTCTTTAGCATTTACACCTATTATAAATAAAAAGAAAATTAAAATAGCATATAATGTTTTTTTCATTCTACTTCACCTATTATTTCTAATATTTGTTTTTTATTTTTTTCACCTATTATTCTTGTTATTTCTTTATTATCTTTAAATACAATTATAATTGGTAATATATTTCCTACATTAAATTCTTTTACTTTTTCCTCATCAAAATCATAATCATACTCTTCATATTCATAGTTTGTTTTAATTTCATCCCAATCTTTTTTAGTTACTATACAACTAACACACCAAGAAGCACTTATTCTAACTAATTTCATTTAATTCCTTATAGCATTTATCAAATGCGTCTAAAAATTTATCTACTTCTTCGTTAGTTGTTAATCCTGATAAACTAATTCTGATACTATGTTTAGCTTGAAGTTCATTTTTAGTAACTTCATAGACTGATCTACTAATTGGGTTGTTTGATGAACAAGCTGATTGTGTAGATATGTATATATCATAATTTTCTAAGGCGTGTTGCATTGTTTCTGGTTTGATATTAAGAACACTTATATTTAAAATATGAGGTATTGAATAGATATTGCTATTAATTTTAACATCATCATATTTACTTATTTTTTCTACTATTTTTTTGTTTAATTCTTTTGTTTTAATTAAATTATTTTCTAATTCTTCATCAATTAATCTTAAAGCTTTTGATAAAGAGGCAATTAAAGGTAACGCTGGTGTACCACTACGATATTTAGTTGTACTCTTTCCACCGTGAATTAGTGGTTCAATTAAAATATCTTTTTTCTTAATTAAAACACCTATTCCTTTTGGTCCATAAAATTTATGGGCTGTAAAACTTACTAAATCAACATTACTATAATCTATTTTCACTTTTCCAACGGCTTGAGTTGCATCAACATGAAAATAACAGTTATAATTTTTTAATATATTAGCCAATTCTTCAATATTTTGTTTTACACCTGTTTCTGAATTAACCGCTCCTACTGTTACTAATATTGTGTCATCTCTAAGTAATGATTTTAAGTCTTGAATATCAATTAACCCATATTCATTTGTTTTTACAAAATCAACTTCAAATCCTAGATTTTGCAAATAACCAATTGGACCATAAATAGATGAATGTTCTAAATTAGTTGTAATTATATGTTTTCCTTTTTTTTGATTTCTTAAAGCTATTCCTTTGATTGCTAAATTATTTGATTCACTAGCGCAACTTGTATATATAATTTCTTCATCAGTTAAATTCATTATCTTTTTTATTTGATTTGTTGCTTCTGTTTCTAATTTTTTTGCTTCTACACCTAATTTATGTAATGAGTTAGGATTACCTATAAAATTATTTGTTACTTTATTATAAGTATCTAATACTCTACTATCTACAGGAGTAGTTGCTGAATAATCTAAATATATCATAACATCACCTTTTTCATTATATCATTTAATTGTGAAAAAAAAAAGAAATCTAATTAAATATCTTCCATGGTTTTATTTTATTCATATCTTTTTCATACTTTTTATATATTCCGATTACTTGTTGATTTTTATTTATAAATACTATTATATCTTCATCGTATCTATTTTCTAGTAAACAACCATTTTTTATTTTGTTTTCAATGTATTCATTTACTTCAATTTGTAGGTATTCTTTTAAGACTTCTTGCATTTCTAGTAATTTATATTTTTTATTTTTTATTTGTTCTAATGTGTATGAATCTTCAATTTTAAATTCACCTTGTTTTGTTCTTTTTAAGCTAGACATTGTTCCAATTATATTTAGTTCATTACATATATCGTTTATTAAACTTCTAATATATGTTCCCTTACTTACAAGACATCTGAAAGTAAATTTATTTTCGGCATATTTTAATAATTCTATTTCTTTTATTTCAACTTCTTTTTTAGGTAATTTTATTTCTTCTTTATTTCTTGCATATTCATATAATTTTTTCCCATTTACTTTTACAGCAGAATATATTGGAACTTCTTGAAGATATGTTTTTTTAAATGATTTTATTGTTTGTTCTAGTTTAGATTTATCTAATTTTATTTCTTTTGTTTCTAAAATATTACCTGTTATATCTAAGGTATCTGTTTTTATTCCAAGTGTTACTTCAGCTATATATTCTTTATAAGTAGAGACTAAAAGTTCTGATATTTTAGTAGCTTCACCTATTGTTACAACTAATACTCCTGTTGCAATAGGATCTAATGTACCTGTATGACCTACTTTTTTAGTTTTAAATTCTTTCGAAATTATATTGACAACATCTCTACTTGTATAGTCTTTTTCTTTATTTACTACTAATATTCCATTCATATATCACCTAAAGTTTATAGTCAAATTCAAAGTCTAAGATTCTTACATTGTCGCCATCTTCAGCTCCTAATTCTCTTAATTTATCATCTATTCCCATTTTCCTTAGTTTCATTGCAAATCTATTAGCTGCTTCTTCTGTTGTAAATCTAGTCATTTTAAGTAATTTTTCTACTTCTTTTCCTTTTATAACCCAAGTATTATTGTCTTTAGTTATTGTAAATGGTTGTTCTTTTTTAAATTTATATAAGATATGGCTTTCAAATTTTTCTTCTTCATATAATGGTTGTTTTTCTATTTTATCTAACATATTTGATAATTCTACCAATACTTCTTTTATTCCTTCATTATTCATTGCTGATATAGGATATACTTTTGTTTTAACTTTTTCTTCAAATTTTTTCAAATTTTCTTTTGCACTTTCCATATCCATTTTATTAGCAATTATTATTTGTGGTTTTTCTAGTATTTTTTTATTAAAGTTTTCTAGTTCTTTATTTATTATTACATAATCTTCATAAGGAGCTCTACCTTCATAGCCACTCATATCGATAACGTGAGCTATAACTCTAGTTCTTTCTATATGTTTTAAGAATTTATCTCCTAGTCCTTCTCCTAATGAAGCTCCTTCGATTAATCCTGGTAAATCAGCGACTACAAATGATTTGTTTTCATTTACTCTTACTACTCCTAAATTAGGATTCAAAGTTGTAAAATGATAAGCGGCTATTTTAGGTTTAGATGCAGAAATCTTAGATATTAATGTTGATTTACCAACGCTTGGCATTCCAACTAAACCAACATCAGCTAATAATTTTAACTCAACTTTTACTCTTTTTTCTTCACCTGGTTCACCATTTTCAGCAAATGCTGGAGCTGGATTTGAACGTGTTGCGAAAGCCATATTTCCTCTTCCGCCACGACCTCCATATGCTACCACAACTTCATCATCTTTTTTTGTTAGGTCAGCAATTATTAAATTTGTGTCTAAGTCAGTTATTACGGTTCCAAGTGGTACTCTAACAATAACATCTTCGGCATTTTTTCCATGTTTAGCTTTTCCTTCTCCGTTAGCGCCTTTATTTCCCTTTATTGCTTTTTGATATCTTAAATCTATTAGAGTATTTAGTCCTTCGTCTACTTTAAAGATAATGTCAGATCCCTTTCCTCCATTACCACCATATGGACCTCCCATTGGAATGTATTTTTCTCTTCTGAATGCCATACATCCATTGCCACCAGTACCAGCTATTAAATCTATTATTACTTCATCTATAAACATAGTATCACCTTTTTTCTATGTTTATTATACACGATTTTTATTTTAAATGATATAGTTTAACTATATTTTTCTTGATTAATATCTTTTAATATTTTTTCTATTATTTCTTTATTTTCTATTTTATTTATTCCAAAACACTTTTTGCCTATATCTTTAAAACTAGCTCCAGAATGATATAGTGTTTTCTTATCTATTATTATAAATCTATCGTGAAATTTATCATTATTTATTATTTCAATATTTTTATATTGTTCTATGTATTTTTTATATGATATTTCATCTATATTTTTAGTTACTACTTTTATATTTATTTTTATCGCTTTTAAAATATCAAATAGTTGTTTTCCAGCATAATTATCTATTATGATTACTTCTTTTTTAGCTTCTTTTAATATATCAATTAGCAATGAATATGCATCATAAATTTCTCCTTCAAAAAATATATGATTTATTTGTTTTTTACTTTCTAATTTATCAAATATTATATTAAAATTATTATCATATTCTAATAATTTTGTTTCAATTATATTTAATCTTTTGTTTTCATTTAAAGCATATTTTCTTAATTTTACAAATGCTTCTATAATTCGTACATTTACTTTAACTGCTACATCACTTCTTAAAAGTCCTGACAACATCATTATTCCCTCTTCTGTAAGTACATATGGCAAATATTTAATATTATAACCTCTATTATTATTGCCCTTGTTCAAGGTCGTAAATTGCGACCTTGAAGATATCTTTTTTAACTCTTCTTTAGTCAATTTAAAACAAAAATTTTCAGGAAATCTATTTATATTTCTTTTAATTACTTCATTTATTCTTTTTGTTTCTACTTGATATAGAACTGCTACATCACTAGATAGCATCACTTGTTTTCCACTTACTTCATATATTAAATTTTCTACTTCAGTAGTAATTATTTCATTCATAGTATCACCTTCCTATTAAAATCATACGACATAAATTATCATTTTCCTTAAAATTCAAATAAAAATATGTTACAATTTTAAAAAGGAGGAATTATAATGAAACACGAAATAAAACTACAACCACAATATTATAATTTTATGCTTAATGGTACAAAAAGAGTCGAACTTAGACTTTTTGATGAAAAAAGACAACAAATTAAAATTGGTGACACTATTAAAATTTTAAAAGAACCAGATTTAATTGAATCATTTGAAGTAAAAGTAATTGGATTACTAAGATATAAATCATTTGAATATATGTTTAACGATTTTGATATTTCAATTTTAGCTGACAAAACAATGAGTAAAGAGCAATTAATTAATGACTTAGAAAAATTTTATACAAAAGAAAAACAAGAAAAATATGGTGTTTTAGGAATAAGAGTTGAGCTAACAAAAACCTCATTTTAAATAATGAGGTTTTATTAAAATTAAATTTTTTTTACATAAATTCAATTGTTTTTTCTACTACTCTCTTAACATCTCGTTCATTAAAAGGTTTAGCAAGTACATCTACTATTGGATAAGTAAATGCTCTATCTACTGTTTCTTTAGCATCATCACCAGTTATAATTGAAACTGGAACTTTTGTAAATAACCCATTTTGTTTAAAGTATTCTAATACTTGAAATCCATTAACATTTGGCATATTTAAATCTAATAACATTCCTATTATTTTATGTTCAGAATCACTATTAATTATATTAATTGCTTCTAAACCATCATTTGCCATTTTTACTTCATATGTATCATCAAATACTTTTTGAATAAAACTTCTTATTAATGTTGAATCATCTACAACTAATATAGTCTTATCCTTTGGAACATTATTTTTTGGTTCTTCTGATATTTTACATTCAACACCAGCGTATGAGCTTGCTAACTTAACTATTCTATTAGCCTCTTCCATCAATGAATCATAATTATCATACACATAATTAACATCATTTTCTTTACTTTTCATTTCATGATTGTAAGCTAATTCAGCTAATTTAGTAAATCCTAAATATCTAGCATCACTTTTTAAAGAATGAACTAGTATAGCATAATTAGCCATATCAGATGCTTCTTTATATTTTTTTATATTTTCTAATTTTTCTGTAACGCCATTTAAAAATTCATTTAATGTATCATCATACATTTCCATATCGCCAAATAATTCTAAACTTTTGTCTACATCGACACCATTGTTTTTTAAAATATTTACATCTTTCATATTATCACCTACTTAAATTATAACATAAATAATTAATTTTTGTTTAAATATTTATTAATTACTTTATTTAATTCTAATTTATCAATTGGTTTTGACAAGTAATCGTCAAATCCTTCGTTTAAATATTTTTCTCTCATTCCTTCAATAGCATTTGCAGTTAGTGCAATTGTAGGAATATTATAGTTTTCTATTTCTTTTAATTTATGTAGAGTTTCTACCCCACTCATTTTTGGCATCATATCATCCATTAAGATTAAATCAAATTTTTCACCGTTTTTGATTCTATCTATTACTTCAAAACCATTATCAATTGTTATAATTTCTGATTTATAATTTGTTAGTAACCTTGAAGCAACTTTTAAATTTAATTTATTATCATCTACTACTAATATTCTAAGTCCTGTAGCATCAAAATCTCTAAATTCACTTGCTACTTTTTGACCTATATCTTCTAATGTTTTACCCTTTACTACTTTTTGATCAATGGCAATTGTAAATCTTGAACCTTTTCCATATACTGATTGAACTACTATTTTACCATTCATTAAATTTACTAATTTTTTAGTGATTGCTAAACCTAATCCTGTTCCTTCTATTGTTGTATTTTTTTCATCAAATCTTTCAAATTTAGTAAATAGCTTTTCAATATTTTCTTTTTTTATTCCAATTCCAGAATCTTCTACTGATATTATTAATCTACATACATCATCTTTTAAGATTGAGTTTACTTTGAAATCTACAAATCCTTGTTTTGTATATTTTACTGAGTTTGTTAGTAAGTTAAGTATTACTTGTTTTACTCTAACATTGTCACCATATAAAATGTCTGGTATTGTTTCATCATAATGATATCTAAAGTCTAAAGGTTTATCTCCCATTCTAGCTTTAGTTAATGCGACTAATTCATCAAATACTTTTTTAAAACTATATTCTTTATCTATTATTTCTAGTTTATTAGCTTCTATTTTAGATATATCTAAGATTCCATTTACGATATCTAATAGTGATTCAGAAGCTGATATTATATCATTTACTTCTTCTTTAGCACTGTCTGGTATATCTTCTTCTGATAATGCTTGACTGAATCCTACTATTGCATTTAGTGGTGTTCTTATTTCATGTGACATACTTGATAAAAAGTCTGTTTTAGCACTATTAGCTTTTTCAGCTTGAGATTTAGCTTCATTTAATTGGGCTATTAACTTCATATCAGGGTTTTCTATTGTGAAATACATTAGAAAAGTAATAAAAGTTTCCATAGCTGTCATTAATAATAATTCTGGTTGAACAGATTGAATTACTACTACCACACCACTTATTGCCATATATGCAAATATTGGAAGATACTTTTTGTTTTTAATATTTTTAAAGTTTAACAACATACATATAATCATTACTATCATACATAGGCCAGATATTATATATAAAAAATTCACAGCAATTCCATATGTATATATAACTCCATTTTCGTTGAAAATTTCAATTGGCAATATTATTAAGAAAGCACAACATATTAAATAAATTGTTGATATATATGCAAACAATTTAATATAATATTCTTTTAGTGTATTTTCGCCCTTATTTTTTTCTAAATCACTTTTTCTAGATATTACAAATATATAAATTGTAAATAGCATTATCCAAGTAAGTAAATATCCAAGGTAAAGCTTGCTAAAAATAATACTCCTCATATCACCATCTATCATAGGTGTAACAACTCCACATAAAATATGAATAATTAATCCTACTAAATTGGTAATAATTAATATGGCATATAATTTATTTTCCAATGTTGATAATCTCTTTTTTGAAAAATAAACAATTGTTAATAAAAAACTAAAGAATAGACTGCATACTGTAAAGGAAATTGCACCATCCATACTTTCATCCTCCCATTACTATATCTTACATATATAAGTATAACATAAAAAGAAAAAGCAATAAATGCTTTTTTGTCTTTTTATCTTGATTTTTGTCGATTATTCATTAATTCAATTTCATTTGCCGCCATATTCTCTAGTGAAATTAAATCCAGCTTACCATTTTTTGTGTGTGGGAGTTCTTTTATGATTGAATAATTATCAAACTCCGGAATAAAATATTCTGGCAGTTCTGAAGCACACATTTTTCTTATTTCATCCAATATTTCACTTTTATTTATATTACTTTGTTTTAAAACTATGTACACAAATGGAGTTTCACCATCTTCCTCATGTGGAGCCTTAACAACAGCACAAGACTCAACATTGCTGTTTTTCATAATTAAATTTTCAATTGCAACAGCTGATAATTTAAATCCTCGTCTAATTATTAATCTTTTCAATCTTCCATCTATTACTAAGTTTGAATCCTCATCAAAATGGCCTAAATCACCAGAATAAAGCCATTTACCATCTTCACATTCCTTTAATGCTTCATCAGTGGCCACTTTGTCATTAAGATATTCTTTCATTGTTGTAGGTGAATCCATACATATTTCACCTTTTTGTCCGTTTATTACTTCTAAGCCTGTATCCGGATCAATTATCTTAACATTATTTTTTACTAAAGGTATACCAACACTTCCTATTTTACTAGTGTTATTTGTATTTGTAACTGCACATGCAGAAATTTCAGTCATTCCATAACCTTTAACTATTTTACTTTTTGAATTATGTTTTTGTAAAAATTCATTCATTTCTTTTTCTAATTCAATATTTAATTTATCTCCACCACAAGCGGCTGTCCTCAAAAAGCTTAAATCTTTTCCCTCCATATTTTTATTATGCAGCATAAATTCCCAATGCATAGGAATTGCTATTACATGATTTGGTTTAAATTTGTTAATGATGTCAGGAAAATCATCATTGACAACTTTAGGGTAAACGATATTAGTCATTCCCAAACATAAAGGCATATGTAATGAATTAACAGCACCATATGCAACAAACATTGGTATTATATTAAGCAATGATTCACCAACTGTATACTTGAAGTCTGATACACTATATTGTAAAGCCATTGCATTAAAATTATCATTTGTTAATACTACTGACTTTGGCATACTTGTTGTTCCACTTGTGTGTACTATTGCCATAGGATAATTTTTTTCATATGCTTTTTCAGAAACAATTATATTCTTTTTTTTATTTGACAGAAATGTATTCCAATTACATACTCTTTTATCTGATTTTAATACATTTTTTAATTTTTCTTTTTCTTTTTTCTTACTTATTTTTTCTTCTTTTGTCAATTCTTTATTTTCTTTTAAAGAATTACCTATTTTTCCAATTAAAGGAACCGTATCTGTAGGATTTAACAATACTACATTCTCAACACTTGTTTCGTTCAATATATCTTTAAAACCTAAATAACATGAATCTAATGTAAATATTAGTTTTGCTTTTCCTTCGTTTAAATAATGTTTCATACCATTTGAATCTGTTCTTAAATCTGTTAAATCTGCTATAGCACCAATTTTATTTAATGCATAAAGCAAAAAAATAGTTTGAGGTAAAGTAACTGAATTTATTATTACGGTATCACCAGATTTAACCCCATATGATACTAAAGATTCTGCAACTTCGTCTATTTTATCAAATAATTCTTGATATGTTGTTTTTAATCCAAAGAAATTAAGTGCTATTCCATTTAAATTATTTTTATTATTATTTTTCATATAATTAAGTGCTGTCATCTTTGGTAAATTACTTAATATTGCATCATCTTCATAATACTTTAACCATTGTTTGTCAATACTAGAATATCCTGTTGGAGGACCTTGCAAAGTCCCATCCGCCATTTTTTTTAAATATAAATCTCTTTGTTTTTTTTCTTCCTCAGTTAATTTTCCTAACTTTTCTCTATATTCTTTCAATTCATCAATTGTCTTTGTTGTTTCCATTTGAAAACCTCCATAAATATATTTTTTTACTACATACATCATACTACACTATTAGTATACATTATTTTGTAGCATAAAACAAGAAATTTCGACATTTTTCACTGGTTATATAGCATATAAAAAAATGCAGAAATCCATTTTAATCATTTTAAAAATAGATTTCTGCTATTGAAGATAAGAATAGAATTTTTATAATCCAAATTTCTCTACAAATATCAAAAATTTTTTATTGTTTTTTCCATTATTAAAATATATCATCATATTCTAAATAATTCTTTTAATAATTTTAATTTCTTTTTTATAACTAATATTTTCTTCTATTTATAAATATCTTTTTTTATATTTGCAAAATTATGTTTTACATATTTTCCATTATCAAAAATTATGTATTTTTCTTGTCCAATAAAACTAATTTTTTTATCAGAAATAATTATTGTGTCTTCTTCCGGCAAATATATTGTCTTATTTTTTTTGAAAATTCCATTAAATAATTGTTGTTTTTTTTAAAAATTCCATTAAATAATTGTTGTTTTTTTTGAAATTTTTATTATTTAAATGACATAATATTGAATAATTACTTAAGCAATTAAATCCATCAAAATTTTTCAAACCAACATAATTACTATCATCTAATAAACAACTATTAATATTTTTACCAAAGATGATAGCTCCAGCGCTTCCCCCAAATATAATTCCATCATTATCTAAATATTCTTTTATTTTCTCAAAATTTGAATTATCCTTTATATTTTTTAATAGTCTATAAGTATTGCCACCACCAATAAATAATGCACAATAATTTTTAAAATTCTTTTTGGATAATTCCAATGAATTTCTAACCATATCAAATTTCTTTATACCAATTAATTTCATTTCTGAAGAAAACCACTCTTTACATGAATCATATTTATCTTCACTCATTGCGAGAGGAATATACAATATTGGCTTTTTTTTATCAATAGATGATGAAAACTTATTCAACGCAAATTTAATTTGATTACCAGAGCCACCGTCACACAAAAATAGTTTCATATGTTCACCCTATTACTAATTTTTTAACTTTTTCATTTTCAACACCTGATGTCATAATTCTTATTAGATAGTATGACATTATTTGATGTTAATAAAACAATCAAAGATAAATTTGCTTTAATATCACAATTTATTAATTAATACTTAATATACATTATTCCAATCAGTAAATCAAGTTTTTGCAAATTCAATATTTTTCATGTTTCTCAAGTTAAGTATTACAATGACAAGTTCCAGAAGCACAAGCAAATGAACTAGAATTTGCTTTTACAACTGAAATTGTTGGCTTAACAGCTTTTGTAG
>CAKOTA010000003.1 GCA_934119965.1 uncultured Bacilli bacterium | reverse complement strand
GACAAATTGCATCCCAATTTTCTTCCCAAGTTTTAAATGCTGATGCATATTTATCAGACCATTTATTCTTTATTTCTTGTAATTGTTCATATCCTTTTTTCTCATCAACTGATGTATAAATTTTCTTCAAATCATTTGTGAACATTTTTAAATCTTTGTAATTTACAAATTTAACTGAATTTCTAATCATATGAACTATACATCTTTGTTGAACAGTGTTTGGATATGCTGCATTAATTGCTTCCTTAATTCCAGTTAAATTATCACTGCATATTATAAGTATATCTTTAACTCATCGTTGTTTTAATTCATTTAATACACCTAGCCAATACTTAGCCGATTCATTCTCTCCAATCCATATTCCTAAAACTTCTTTAAATCCTTCCGAATTGATACCTAAGACAATATAAGCAGCTTTTTTTACTATATGATTATCTTCTCTTACACTGAAGTGTACTGCATCTATAAATACAAATGGATATACATCATCTAAAGGTCTTTCTTGCCATTTCTTTATTTCTGGGATTATTTGATCAGTAATATTACTAACCATTGGTGCCGATACTTCAATTCCATATAATTCTTGTATTTGTTCGTTAATATCTCTTGTTGTTAATCCTTTGGCATATAATGATATAATTTTATCTTCTATTCCTGAAATATCTCTTGTATTTTTAGATACTATCTTTGGTTCAAATTCACCATTCCTATCTCTAGCTGTTTCAAATTCAAAAGAACCAAATTCACTCTTTAAATTCTTTTTTGTTGAACCATTTCTATAATTTGTTTTTTCTGCTTTTTTATCATACTTAGAGTATCCAATAGATGAATCAAACTCGGCATTCATCATTTCTTGTAATGCTCCTTTAAACATATCCTTTAATGCACTTGATAAATCTTGTGCTGTTTCTATTTCATAATTTTCTTGTAATAGTTTTAATATTTCTTTTCCTTTGTTATTTTTTTCCATAATAAAATCTCTCCATTTCTTTTATTGTATCATGGAAAGATTTTTTATTTACACAAATTTATTTACAGACTCAAATTAAATTTTCAATTTTTTATTAATATCATCTATTTTTTCTTTTAGTTTGTTTAAATCAATATCTAATAATAATTTATGATTTTTCATTAATACCTCACCATTAATAATTGTAGTATCGACATTAATACTTTCGGTATTATGAACTAAATTGGTAATTAGTTGCGTAGTGGGATAAGCTTCAATATTATTTAAATCAATGATAATTATGTCAGCACATTTACCAACTTCTATACTACCAATTAAATTATCCATTCCTATTGCTTTCGCACCATCTATTGTTGCCATTTTTAAAGTATCATAAGAACTATAAACAGTAGGATCTTTATATTTCCCTTTTTGTAGTAAATCAACTACCGACATATGATAAAACAAATTCATATTGTTACCACTACCTTGACCATCAGTACCAAGTCCGATATTTACATAATTTTTATAATTAACTATATCAGCAATTCCGCATCCTAAATTTAAATTACTAATTGGATTATGAATAATGGAAACATCATAATTTTTTAATTTTTCAATTTCATCAATAAAAGTTCCGTGGGCTAGAATTAATTTATTTCTTAACATACCAGTCTCTTTTAAAGCATTAAATGTAGTCCCATAATTTTTTTTAATGCCATTAACTTCATTTAAATTTTCACAAAAATGAATGTGCAAAGGCAAATTGTATTCAAGAGCTACATCACTACATTTTTTCAAATATTCTTTACTACAAGTATAAAAAGCGTGAGGAGCAACTGCAAATTTTACTAAATTATTTTTATTATTTTTAATTAAATCTAATAATTCATTAATATTATCATAATTATCAGCAATTAAATTATTTCCAAATAAACATCTTATTTTAGAATCTTCAATTGCTTTTAAACTTCCTTTGCATCCAAAATACATGTTGTTAGCAATCACACTACCTGTTTTAATCATTTCAATGCAAGATAGTAATGTAGTATAGTAAATATCATCATCTGTCATATTATTTTCAATTGGCCAAATTTTATTATTCAACCAGTCATTTAAGTTTAGATTATCATTAGTTGCTCTAAATATACTCATTCCTAAATGAGTATGGCAATTAACAAGACCAGGTATAACAATCTTGTTGGTAGCATCAATTACTTCGTCAGCAACTCCGTCATAATTTTTAACTAAATTTTCTATTTTATTATCATTAATAATAATATCAACTTTTTCAATCATTGGCCTATTTTTATCCATTGTTATAACAGTACCATTTTTAATTATTTTTATCATTTTATCACCATCTTAATTATATAATAAAAAAGTTTTTAATTAAAGATAATTCGACAAATAATCCTTTTTTTAGATGTTAGTATAAAAAACATTTAGGAGGTTTAAAATGAATTATTATGAAAATATTAAACAAGAATTAATCAATAATGAAGTCTATAAAAAAGTAAAAGATTATAGTAAAAATAGAAGTGATTTACAAACATATTATAATGTTGGAAAAATGTTAAGTGAAGCAGGAAAGCATTATGTGGAAGGAATAATTAAAAAATATTCAATTAAATTGATTAATGAATTAGATAAGAAATATAATAAAAGAACATTATTCAGAATGAAACAATTTTATGAAATATTTAAAAATGAAAAAGTATCACCAACGGCGACACAATTGTCTTGGAGTCATTTTATTGAACTTCTGCCATTAAAAAATATAAACAAAATTAATTATTATATTAGTGTATGTGAAAGGCAACATTTAAGTAAGAGAGAATTAAGAGAGAGAATAAAATCAGAAGAGTATGAAAGATTGGATGAAGAAACAAAAGAAAAACTAAAAAACAATAATAAATTAGAAGTTCAAGACTTAGTTAAAAATCCTATTATATTAAATACAAATAAAGAAATAATTAGAGAAAAAATGTTACAACAATTAATCTTAGAAAATATGGAGGTTTTTTTAGAACAATTAGGTAATGGTTTTTCATTTATAAAGAGTGAATATAAAATAAAAATAGGAGATAGCTATAATTATATAGATTTATTATTATATAACATTGAGTATAATTGTTATGTCGTAGTAGAACTAAAAATAACGAAACTAAAAAAAGAACATATAGGGCAAATAGAAACCTATATGAATTATATTGATAAAAATATAAAAAGAATAAACCAAGATAAAACAATAGGGATAATAATTACTAAAGAAGATAATAAATACATAATGTCATATTGTAGCGATGAGAGAATTTTTAATATTACTTATGAATTACAGGAGGTTTAAAATGAATTACTATGAAAATATTAAACAAGAACTAATCAATAATGAGATATACAAAAAAGTAAAAGATTATAGTAAAAATAGAAGTGATTTACAAACATATTATAATGTCGGGAAAATGTTAAGTGAAGCGGGAAAACATTATGGCGAAGGAATTATAAAAGAGTATTCTAAAAAATTAACTAATGAATTAGGTAAAGGATATAATATTTCTTCTTTGAAGAGAATGAGACAATTTTATTCAATAATTGAAAAAGGTGCGACATTGTCGCACCAATTAACTTGGAGTCACTATGTTGAATTATTAATTGTTAATAATGTTAATATTATAAATTATTATATAAAAATTTGTAAAGGTCAAAACTTATCTGTAAGGGAATTAAGAAAAAAAATAAAATCAAATGAATATGAAAGATTAGATGAGAAAACAAAAGAAAAACTAAAAAATGATAATAAATTAGAAATTCAAGACTTAGTTAAAAATCCTATAATATTAAATACAAATAAAGAAATAGTAAAAGAAAAGATATTACAACAATTAATCTTAGAAAATATGGAAAAATTCTTAAAGGAATTGGGTAATGGTTTTTCATTTATAGAAAGTGAATATAAAATAAAAATTGGAAATACTTATAATTATATAGACTTATTATTATATAACATTGAGTATAATTGTTATGTCGTAGTAGAACTAAAAATAACGAAACTAAAAAAAGAACATATAGGGCAAATAGAAACCTATATGAATTATATTGATAAAAATATAAAAAGAATAAACCAAGATAAAACAATAGGGATAATAATTACTAAAGAAGATAATAAATACATAATGTCATATTGTAGCGATGAGAGAATTTTTAATATTACTTATGAATTACAGGAGGTTTAAAATGAATTACTATGAAAATATTAAACAAGAACTAATCAATAATGAGATATACAAAAAAGTAAAAGATTATAGTAAAAATAGAAGTGATTTACAAACATATTATAATGTCGGGAAAATGTTAAGTGAAGCGGGAAAACATTATGGCGAAGGAATTATAAAAGAGTATTCTAAAAAATTAACTAATGAATTAGGTAAAGGATATACTCAATCAAGACTGCGATACTTTAGAAGATTTTATGTGATCTTTTCAAAATGTCCGACATTGTCGGACAAATTATCATATTCGCATTATTGTGAAATAATGTGGTTAAATCAGGAAGAAATAAATTATTATATAAAAATTTCAGAAGAACAAAATTTGTCTGTAAGAGAATTAAGAAAAAAAATAAAATCAGAAGAGTATGAAAGATTGGATGAAGAAACAAAAGAAAAACTAAAAAACAATAATAAATTAGAAGTTCAAGACTTAGTTAAAAATCCTATTATATTAAATACAAATAAAGAAATAATTAGAGAAAAAATGTTACAACAATTAATCTTAGAAAATATGGAGGTTTTTTTAGAACAATTAGGTAATGGTTTTTCATTTATAAAGAGTGAATATAAAATAAAAATAGGAGATAGCTATAATTATATAGATTTATTATTATATAACATTGAGTATAATTGTTATGTCGTAGTAGAACTAAAAATAACGAAACTAAAAAAAGAACATATAGGGCAAATAGAAACCTATATGAATTATATTGATAAAAATATAAAAAGAATAAACCAAGATAAAACAATAGGGATAATAATTACTAAAGAAGATAATAAATACATAATGTCATATTGTAGTGATGAAAGAATTTTTAGTACAACTTATGAATTACAAAAAATATAGAAATATGATATAATCATAATAGGTGATGTCCAATGAAAAAAATAACAATTTTAGCTCTTCATCTAGGTTATGGAGGAATTGAAAAATGTATAACTTCTTTAGCAAACTCCCTATCGAATGAATATGAAGTAAATATAATATCAACCTATAAATTATATGATGAACCTGTATTCAAAATAAATGAAAACATAAAAATAGAATATTTAATGAATTATGGACCAAATAAAAAACAAATAAATGAATGTTTAAGACAACATAAATATATTAAACTAGTTAGTGAATTAATTAAAGCCATAAAAATATTAAAACAAAAAAAACAATTGATGATAAGAAAAATCAAAGAATGTGATAGTGATATTATAATATCAACAAGGGACATCCACAACTTATGGCTTGGTAAATATGGAAAAGAGAACATAAAAAAAATAGGATGGGAACATAATTATCACAATAATAATCAAAAATACATTAAAAAAATAGTAAAATCAATAGAAAAATTAGACTATTTTGTTTTAGTCACAAAAAGTGCTCAAGAATTCTATCAAGCCAAAACAAAAACAAAATGTATTTGCATTCCAAACTCATTAGATGAATATCCAACAAGATACTCATCATTACAAGAAAAAAACATAATATCAGTTGGTAGATTATCATATGAAAAAGGATATGATGAATTAATAGATGTCTTTAAATTAGTAAATGAAAAATACCCTGATTGGAAATTAAATATCATTGGTGATGGAAAAGAATATGTTGCAATACAAAAAAAGATAAAAAATTATAACTTAGAAAATAATATAAAAATACATGGATATCAAAAAAAAGAATATATAAATGAATACTTGTTTAATTCATCAATTTACGTATTACCATCTAGATCAGAATCATTTGGAATTGTTTTATTAGAAGCATTTTCTTATGGATTACCTTGTGTAGCATTCACAAGAGCTGAAGGTGCGAAAGAACTAATAAGTGATAATTGGGATGGATATTTAATAAAAGATTCATCAAAAGAACAAATGGCAAAAAGAATATGCGAATTAATTGGTAATGTTAATAGAAGAGTAATAATGGGAGCAAATGCAATAAAAAAGGCCCAAAAATATAATACAAACAATATAAAAAAATTATGGATAGAAATAATAGAAAAATAATCTATTATTTTTAAATTTATAGTAAAATAGTTATTAATTTGCTATAATATGTACAGGTGATAATTATGAAAAAAGTATTATTTATCTCATCAACAGGTGGACATCTAAATGAACTATTACAACTCCGACCAATGTTTAAAAAATATGAATCATATTTAATAACGGAAAAAACAAAAACAAATACGAATCTGAAAGAGGAAGATATAAAAAAAATATACTACCTTGTATATGGAACCAAACATAAACCATTTACATATATATTTAAATTAATATTTAATTGTTTTAAAAGTTTATATTACTTTCTTAAAATAAGACCTGATATAATTATCACGACAGGAGCTCATACAGCAGGACCTATGTGTTGCATTGGAAAAATATTTGGCAAAAAAATAATATACATTGAAACATTTGCCAATATAAAAACAAAAACAATAACAGGAAGAATAATTTATAAATTTGCTGATTTATTTATTGTTCAATGGGAAAGTATGCTAGAACTTTATCCAAAAGCAGTGTATGGAGGTTGGATATTTTGATATTTGTAATATTAGGAACTCAAGATAAAGAATTTACTAGATTGATAAAAGAAATAGAAGAATTAAAAAAAGATGGAATAATAAAAGAAAAAGTTGTAATTCAAGCTGGTACAACAAAATATCAAAGTGATGAGATAGAAATAATTGATTATTTACCAATGGAAGAATTTGAAAAATATATAAAAAAATCAAAATTTATAATAACTCACGGTGGTGTTGGTTCAATATTAGATGCTATAAAACATAACAAAAAAGTAATAGCTGTTCCAAGATTAGCAAAATATGATGAGCACGAAAATAATCATCAAATTCAAATAGTAGAAAAATTTGCTGAACTTGGGTATATAATAGATGCTGGGAACTTAAAACGATTAGGAGATAAAATACTGAAAATAGACGAATTTAAACCTAAAAAATTTGTAAGTAACAATAGTAAAATGATAGAATTAATAGAAAATTATATAGGAGAATAATATGGAAGAATTAATTAAAATTGCAATTATACACGGTAATACTCCGGTTGATGGTATAAATAAAAATGGGCAAATCGATTATATCAATTTTGATATAAATGATAATGGTCATCATATTGATTTTATGTTAGATTATTTAAAAAATAATTATAAAGATTTAGGATTATACCAAAAATATGAAAAGGAATTATATATTAGTAAAATTGTAATGGATTTGGTTAAATTAGGAGAAGTAGTTTTTGTAAATACAACATCTTATGCTAAGGAATTTTTGAAAAATTATGGAGTAACAGGTGAAATATTTCTACCTAATGATTTAAATGATGAACAAAAAGAAGGATTGAAAAAACTAAAAAAGAATATAGAAGAATATGACGAAATTCAAATATGGTATAACATTAATAGTGGAAAACAGGCAAGCGTAAAATATGGCGAAGTGTCTATATTAGATGAATTTATAGAAAGTAAATTAAAATAAGGAATAGAATTAATGAACGAGATAATTAAAATTGCAATTATACATGGTAACACTCCAGTTGATGGTGTAAATAAAAATGGACAAATCGATTATATTAATTGTACATTAGACGATGAATATTTTCATATTGCTTTAATGCTAAAATACTTAGAGAATAACTACAAAGATAATGAAACACTTCAAAAATATAATGCATATACATCAATAAATAAAATAGCGATTACATTAAGTGATTTGGGAGAAATAGTATTTTTAAATACAACAACATATAGAAAGGATATTTTAGAAAAACATGGCAGAAGTGGTATTTTAATTGTTCCTAGCAGTGTTACTGATGAACAAAAAAATGGCATTTTTGAATTAAAGGAGAAAATTTCAAAAATTAATGAAATTCAAATATGGTATGATATTCAAGAAGATTTTAGTGCTAAAATGTTAATAGGTAACCCAGACATAATTGATGAATTTTATAAAACAAAAACAAGGTAGGTGGATATAATGCTAGAAGGATTAAATAAAGAACAACTTGAAGCAGTAAAACAAACGGAAGGACCACTTCTAGTATTAGCTGGAGCCGGTAGTGGTAAAACAAAAGTATTAACAACTAGAATTGCATATTTAATAAAAGAAAAAAACATAAGTCCTTATAATATTTTAGCAATTACATTTACAAATAAAGCAGCTAATGAAATGAAAGAAAGAATCTATAAGATGCTAGGCAATATTAATGGAATGCAAATATCAACCTTTCATTCATTTGGACTTAGAATAATAAAAGAAAATTATGAAGCATTAGGATATAAAAGTAACTTTACAATAATAGATAGTGATGACTCTTTAACACTTATAAAAAAAATAATGAAGGATTTAAATATAGATCCAAAAGTGTTTAATCCAAAAGCTATTAAAAATAGTATATCAGGTGCTAAAAATGAATTAGTTAGTAGTGCCGACTACTCTAGATATGCCGCTAGTGAATTTGAACAAAAAGTAGAACAAGTATATAAAAATTATGAAGCAAAATTAATAACAAATAATTCACTAGACTTTGATGATTTACTAATACTACCAATAAAATTATTTAAAGAAAATCCAAAAATCTTAGAAAAATATCAAGAATTATTTAAATATATTTTGATAGATGAATATCAAGACACAAATAAAGCTCAATATATCTTAGTCAAAATGATATCCGCAAAATATCAAAATATTTGCGTTGTTGGTGATGACGCTCAATCAATATATTCATTTAGAGGCGCTAATTATAGAAATATTCTTAACTTTGAAAAAGACTACAAAAATACTAAAACAATCCTTTTAGAACAAAACTATAGATCAACTAAAGAAATATTAAATGCCGCAAACAATGTTATAAAAAATAATAAAAATGGTAAACAAAAAAACTTGTGGACTGAAAATAATGATGGTGAAAAAATAATTTATCATACATCACAGGATGAAAAAGATGAATCCCACTATGTTGTAAGAGAAATAAAAAAATTAATGAATAATGGTGAAAAATTAGAAAATATTGCCGTCTTATATAGAACAAATGCTGAATCCCGAAATATTGAGGAAGCATTAAGAAGAGAAAATATTCCATATAAAGTAATAGGAAGTTTTTACTTCTATAGTAGAAAAGAAATTAAAGATTTAATAGCATATTTAAAATTAATTTATAATACAAACGATGATGTTAGTTTAACACGAATTATAAATGTTCCAAAAAGAGGTATAGGATTAAAGACATTAGATAATCTTAGTAATAGAGCATATATTGAAAATAAAAGTATTTATGATGTAATTGAGTCTGGAAAAGAATTAGAATTTAAGAAAATAATTGAAAAAATAAAAGAAAAACAAGATAACATATCTTTAACGGAATTAATAGATTTAATTTTAGAAAAAACAGGAATGTTAAAAGAATTAGAAAATGAAAAATCAATTGAAGCCGACATAAGAATAGAGAACTTAGAAGAATTCAAATCAATTACTAAAAATTTCGAAGAAAAAAATGGAATTATATCATTAAGTGATTTCTTAAATGAGATAAGTTTAGTATCTGATGTTGAAGAATATAAAAATAATACCGAAGTTGTGACCCTTATGACAATTCATTCAGCCAAAGGACTAGAATTTAATAATGTTTTCTTAATAGGATTAGAAGAAGGTTTATTTCCTCATCGAAATTCATTAATGAATGTAGAGGAAATAGAGGAAGAAAGAAGACTTTGTTATGTCGCACTTACAAGGGCAAAACAAAAATTATATTTAATCAATGCTCAAAAAAGAACAATTTTTGGTGAAACGGGAATGAATGTTCAAAGTAGATTCATAAATGAAATAGGACTTGAAAATTTAGAAAAAGATGATAAAATAAAATTAGAAAAGCACTTTGATAAAGAAGAAATGATTGATAGTACTATTGAATATAACATTGGAGATAAAGTACACCACGATGAATTAGGTAATGGACTGATTGTGGCAATCGACAAATCAATAATCACTATAGCTTTTGAACATCCAATAGGAATAAGAAAATTTATTAAAGGACATAAATCAATAAGAAAGGTGTGAAAATATGAAAGAATTTTTTGATAATATATTTGGTAGCATTCATGACTTTATAATGACAAATGGAGAAAACCCAATATTTTGGTTAATTGTATTTTTTGCTGGAATAGCAGTATTTTGGTTAACTTATAATGCATTACATAAAAATGGACAATAATTTATTGTCTTTTATTTTTTCTTTAAAAGTAATATAATTATTATAGAGAGGAGAGCTTATATGGGATTAATAATATTTGCAGTTATAATTTTGATTTTATTGATGTCAATTAGACAAATCAATCAATACGAAAGAGGAATAAAATATACATTAGGTAAATTTAGTAAAATAATGGAACCAGGTTGGAATATTGTTTTACCTATTTTTCAATCGTATGATAAAGTTGATATAAGAACAAAAGCAGTAGATGTTCCTGAACAAGATGCCATTACAAAGGATAATGTTTCAGTTAAAATAAATGCAGTTATATATTATAAAATATTTGATGCATCAAAAGCTATTTTAGCTGTTGAAAATTATTATTATGCTGTAAGTCAACTTGCCCAAACTACAATGAGAAATGTAGTAGGATCAGTTACTTTAGATGAGTTATTAAGTGAGAGAGAAAAACTTTCAAATCAAATTTGTGAAATAATAGATGCTGCTACTGATCCATGGGGAATTAAAGTTGAAAATGTTGAATTAAAAGATGTAGCTTTACCAGAAGAAATGAAACGTGTAATTGCTAGAGCAGCAGAAGCTGAAAGAGAAAAACAAGCAGTTATTACTAAAGCGAAAGGTGAAGTAGAAGCCTCAAAGAATTTAGCAATTGCTGCTGAAACAATGGCTAGTGTACCAGGTGCATTACATTTACGTACCTTGTCAACAATCAATGATGTATCTTCAGATCAATCAAATACAATTATATTTGCTTTACCAGTAGAAGTGTTAAGAGCATTTGAAGGAAATCAATATAAAGAAGTTATCAATAAGATAACTAAAAAATAAATAATACAATTAAAAACTATGTAAAAATGATCTACATAGTTTTTTAAGAAACGTAAAAAAGTGACAAATATTTATTTATTTATTTATTTATTTATTTATTTATTTATTTATGTTATTATTGAATCAGATAAAGTAGTTTAATATGGAGATTAGAATTACTTAGTCAAGGAGTTATGAAGAAAGGAATTTAGATGCTTTATGGAGGAGAGAAAAAATAAAAATGTGTATTTAATTATAATAATAGTTCTTTTATTAATTATTATTTTAGGATTGGTTTATATGTTATTTTTGAAACAAGATAGTAAAACAAATGATAGCAACAAAAAAGACAATAACCCAACAGAAGTAAAAGATAATGATCAAACTAAAATAACAGATGAAAATAATGAGGAAAAAGTAAATGAAGAAATTGTAAACAAATTAATGGATACTTTTAATTATCAATTTTGTAATACAACACCTGATGCATATCCAGAAACTGGTAAATACACTTATGATGATTTGTCCGATTCATATAAATATGGGTTAGTTTCCAACAATGTTGTTACTAAAACAGATGCTTTTAAAACAAATGATTGGAGCAATGTAGATTGGGATTACAAATATGATGGAAAAGAGTTTGATCAAAAATATTATGAATTATTTGGCTACGATAAAGAAATTAAATTAAAAAACATTTCTAAAGATAGCATGAATAATAAACCTATCATAGCAAATGGTTATAGTTTATATTTTGAAGATAATAATTACTATGGAATATCAGCAAATGGATGTGGCAGTGGTAGTACCTACACGAATATGTTCAAAGTTATAGAAAGTCACCTAAAAGATAATACTTTACAAATAACGATTAAATATGTATTGGCTCATAAATCATTAAATGATAACAATATGTATTTATATAATAGAAAACCTAAATATGGGGAAGAAAATAATTATATTGAAAAAATTGATTGTTCAAATTCGGAATACAATTATTGTAAAATCTCTGAAGGAAACTATTCAAAAGAATTGGAAAAAACAGATAGTGATAAATTAATTTCAAAATACTCTGATAAATTAGATACATATAAATATACATTTAAATATGATAAAGAACATGAAAATTATTATTTCTATTCAATAGAAAAGATTAAATAAAACGAAGAAATTCGTTTTTTTAATATAAATTATTGGAGTTAAATAACTTTATAATAGTAAATAAATTTGGTATAATAATAAAGGTGATATATATGGATAGAATGAAACAACTAGTTAAGATTTTAAATGAAGCAAGTCACGATTATTATGTATTAGACAATCCTAAAATAACAGATCAAGAATATGATGATTACTATAGAGAATTAGAAGAACTAGAAAAAAAATATCCTGATAAAATACTAGAAAATTCACCTACAAAAAGAGTAGGTGGCAAAGTAATAGATGAATTTAAAAAAATAACCCATAAAATACCTATGATGTCATTAGGAGATATTTTTAATGAAGAAGAAGTAATAGAATTTGACAATAGAATAAAAAAAGAAATACCAAATCCAAAATATGTATGTGAATTAAAAATAGATGGACTATCAGTTTCTTTAGTGTATGAAAATGGTAAATTAGTTAGAGGCGCAACAAGAGGAAACGGAATAATAGGTGAAGATATAACTCATAATGTTGAAACAATCAAAAATATTCCACTTACAATTGATATGAAAGAATATATCGAAGTTCGTGGTGAAATCTATATGCCAAAAAAATCATTTGAAAAATTAAACGAAGAAAGAAAAAAAGAAAATAACTCTTTATTTGCTAACCCACGTAATGCGGCAGCCGGATCAGTTAGACAATTAGATTCAAGTATTGCTGCTAAAAGAAACTTATCAACATTTATTTATCACTTACCTGATGCTGATAAATATAAAATTAAAACGCATTATGATTCTTTAAAATTTATGGAAGAACTAGGTTTCACAGTAAATCCTAACATTATTTTAGCTAACAACATTGAAGAAGTAATTAATTATATAAATGAATGGACTATTAAAAGAGAAAAATTACCATATGAAATAGATGGAATTGTAATAAAAGTAAATGACTTTAAAGAACAAAAACAATTAGGTTATACTTCTAGAACACCCAAATGGGCAATAGCTTATAAATTTCCTGCTGTCGAAGTATTAACAAAAATAACAGATGTTGAATTTTGCGTAGGAAGAACCGGTAAAGTAACACCTAGAGCAGACTTAAACCCTGTTCATTTAGCCGGATCAATAGTTAAAAGTGTAACCTTACATAATGAAGATTACATCAATGAAAAAGATATAATGATAGGTGACACTATTTCAATACATAAAGCAGGAGATGTAATACCTGAAGTAGTTGAAGTAAAAAAAGAAAGAAGAAATGGAACCGAAAAGAAAATTAAAATGCCAAATATTTGCCCAATATGTGGTGGGAAAGTTGTAAGAAAAGAACAAGAATCAGCATACTATTGTCTAAATCCTAAATGTGATGCTAGAAACATTGAAAAATTAATTCATTTTTCTAGTAGAAATACAATGAATATTGAGGGTTTTGGTGAAAACATTGTAGAAGATTTTTATAATATGGGCTATTTAAGAAGCATAATTGATTTTTATAAATTAAAAAAATATAAAAAAGAATTACAAGAATTAGAAGGCTTTGGTGAAAAAAGTATAAACAACTTATTACAAGAAATAGAAAATAGTAAAAATAACTCATTAGAAAAATTACTATTTGCTCTAGGAATAAGACATGTTGGAAAAAATACTGCTAAAATATTAGCTAAATACTATAAAAATATGGATAATTTATTACAAGCTAACATCGAAGAACTATCCAATATAAAAGATATAGGCAATATAATCGCACAAAGTGTCTATGAATATATAAATAATCCACATAATATTGAATTAATAAATAATTTAAAAGAAGTAAATATGAATATGAATTATTTAGAAGAAAAAGTAGAAGAAAATATAAACTTCAAAGATAAAACCTTTGTTTTAACAGGAACATTAGAAAAATTTACTCGTGAAGAGGCCTCTAAACAAATAGAATCACTAGGTGGTAAAGTAACAAATACAGTTACAAAAAAAACAAATGTTGTT
The DNA here is from genome assembly GCA_934119965.1 of uncultured Bacilli bacterium. Lineage (GTDB taxonomy): Bacteria > Bacillota_I > Bacilli_A > RF39 > UBA660 > CAJOJO01. Next base: position 94,389 of record CAKOTA010000003.1, on the reverse strand, counting down.
ATAGTTGGTTCAAATCCAGGAAGTAAATATGATAAAGCTAAAGAATTAAACATTCCAATATGGAGTGAAGATGATTATTTAACACACATTTAATGTGTGTTTTATTGACTATATGACCAAATTATTATAAAATATTAATAGTATAATAGGAGGCAGTTATGAATAATAAGGGCTTTGCGGTATCTGGAATTATTTATGGTTTATTAGTCTTATTTATTGTTTTGTTAATTGCTTTGTTGTCAATGTTCAGTAGTAGAAAAAAAGTACTAGATCAATTAAAGGACAAAGTTTTAAATCAAGCAAGCAGCGATACTAATATAAGAGATTTTAATTATAAAAGAACTAATGCGTTAAGAGAATATAAAACATCTTTTAAGGGATATTATGAACTAGAGTTAAATAGTAGTAATGCAACATTAAAAACGACAGTTTATTTACCTGCTAGCGAAAGATTATATCTATATATAAGTGACGATAAAACTCAAATATACAGCGATAACAAAAAAGAAAATTTAGTGTTGGAAGTCAATCAAAATAATTATTATACTTCAGATAATATTAATGGTAGACTATTTATGGAACCAAATTATATACAAAATACTTCTAATACACCAATGATTAAAATTAAATATTTAAAAAGATCAAAAAAGAACAAAAATTTAAATCAAGTACGATATATAAAAGACTGTATTTTAGGGAAAGATAATGTAAGCGAATGGTCGGAAATAAAAGCAATTGTTAATGGTGAAAATGTGGCATTAAACAAAAGTGTAAAAATATATGACTCTAATAATAATGAATTAGAAAGTAATAATTATATTGTTGATGGTGATTTGAGTACAAAATCAACAACAGGAACATGCGTTATAATTGATTTAGAAAGAACTTATAATATTGATTATTTATATTCTTATCATGGTGATCTTGCCAATGTTTATGACTACAATTTATCTGTTTCAACTGCTAATATAGAATATAAAACGATATATAATTATGAAAATAATAATATTTTTATATCATCTTTTGATGAACAAAAAACAAAATTAATTGGTAATATATATGTTCCAATTAAAGAGTATGATAATCAAAAATGGATGAGAATATATCATTTTAATAATATGAGTGGTACTATAAAATGGGATGCTGAAAATCAAGTTCTAAGTCTAAATGGATATGATAGTACTCATAAAAAAAGTATTTTATATTATTTAAATAAACTAAATGAATACGAATTTTTAATGGAATATCCAGAATTAGACAATTCAAAAGTAATTAGATGGACTCAAACAAGTAATTTTATTAAAGAATATGAAGTTTCTGGATTCAAAAAAATTAAAAATGATTTTAATACTGAATTTGGTGGATTAAAAAGAGTTAATAGTTCTAACGCTATAATAACAACAACTGATGGAATACATTGCGAAATAGGAACATTAAGGAAAAAGAATGAAATTTATGGTCCAACTGATGAACTAATTAATGGGCCAGTTGATTTATGGATAAAAATATAATGGAGGTAAATATGAAAAAAGGATTTACATTAGTAGAATTATTAGGAACAATAGTAGTATTGGGAGTAATAGGGATAATAACAGTAACAATAGTATCAAACAGTATAAATACATCAAAGAAAAAAGCATTTGAAATAAATGCCAAAAATTTATTGGAAGCATCTAAAGAATATGTAACCAAAAATATGGAAAACAATGATTTCCCAAAAGAAGGAATAAATGCAACAGATAAAAAAATAGAACTAAAAAATAATCCATTTGTGAGTGGAGTAATAAAAAGAAATGAACAAGGACAAATAGAGTTAGTAAATGTAACAGATGGAAAATATTGCGCAAATGGAACAAAAAGTAATATAAAAGTAACAGAAGGTGAATGTGAAAAAATAGATAATGCACCACCAACACTATCATTAAAAGTATTAGAGGTAACTAACGATAAAGCAAAAATAATGATAAAAACAGAAGATGAAGAATCAGGAATAAAAGAATATGAATATTGTATAAAAGAAGAAGATAGATGTGAAACAAAAGAAAAAAATGGAATAAAATCAGTAAGAGAGATAATTTCGATAAATAAATTAGAATCAAATAAAGAATATACAATAATAGTAAAATCAACAAATGGATCAGAAAATAAAAACAATACAATAACAAAAGAAATAAAAATAAAAACCAAAGAAATAGAAGTACCAAAATTTAAAATATCAACAACAACATATGCAATAACAAAAGTATTGAAAATAATATATCCAGAAGTAAGTGACGAATATACAAAAGAATATATAAAAAATGGAGAAGTAATAACAACAAAAGAAAAAGAAGTAGAATTAGAAATAAAAGAAAAAACAACAGTAAAAGCTTCAGTAAAAAAAGGAGAAACTGAAATAGTATCTGATTCAATAATAGTAGATGGAATAGACACAGAGGGACCAGTTGTAAAAGCAACAACAACAGAAGCAAATAGTTGGACAAAATCGAAAACCCTAAAGATTACAGCAACAGATGCAGGAATAGGATTAGCAATAAGACCATATATGAATAATGGATTTGAAGACAAATACAAAATATGGAATAAGACAAATAGTGTAGAATTAAAAAGTTCAGGAAAAATAAATCTTAAAGTAAGAGATAGATTAGGGAATATAAACAAAAACTTTAATTTAGATGGAGTTGACTGTTGTGTAGATTGTGAAAATTTATGTGAAATAGGAAAAATAGATAGTTTAGAACCAAGAGTAGAAATAAAAGTAATAGAAGGAGAAAAGATAACAGAAGCAAAATATACAGATTGGTATAAAAGTGATCAAGTAAAAGTAGAAATAAAAGTAACAGATCAATATCTTAACAATGGAGTAGCAGAAGATGGCGGAGTAGGAGTAGACATAGATTCGTTAAGAATAAAAGCGCCATTAGAAATAACTAAATTGAATCCAGCTAATTTATCTACACGAGATGTTTATTGTATAGATAAAGATACTAAACAACAAAAAGCTTGTGGGAAAATGTATTTTACATATTCTGGAATAGGTACAACTATTGAGGATATTACCGATAAGGACAATTATTATGGTACGGCATGTGCAAAAAATTCTAATAATTATAAATATTTGAAAAGAGATGCCTATAAGATTATGACTGCGGAAGCAGGAAGGGGCGATTATTATAGTGCATGCTATGTTAATGAACCAAAATTTTATGATATAGAAAACTTAGAATACAAAGGAACAGAGAATGAAGGAAAAACTTATGTATATGAGTTAAGTTTGAATACAACAGGTGAACATAAAATAAGTGTTAGTGTTAAAGATAAATTAGGTAATTCAACAACAAAAACGGAAACAGTAAAAATAGATAATACTACACCAAAAATCAAATCTAAAAGTAATCCATTAGTTAGTGTAGAAAATTATGATTTAAAGAATAATATAACTGTAGAATATGGACCAACAAGTGGTAAAATTAGCTGTACTCCAAATAATACTAAAGAAAAAAATAATAAAGGTAGATACACAGTAAATTGTACTGCAACTGGCAATAATGGAAAAATATCAAATACTTCCTTTGTTGTTATTCATAGTTATGCTGCAGCAGTAGAAGAATATGATTGTACTGAAAGTTATTCTGAAACATGTACTAAAACAACAGATTGTTGGGATAATACTGATGGCAGAGGTGGACAATCTTGTAAATATACTTGCCCTAGTGGATATTCAATGATAGGTGGTAGTAGACGATGTGAAGGAGAATCAGCAGACGGATGGTGTGGAGATGATTCTCCAACAAAGACTCATACATGGACAGAAACAAAAAAATGTAAAAGATACACATGTCCTAATGGAGGAACACTAGGTGATGGTAAAGAGCCTACTAAAGATAAATCAAGATGTTATTACAAATAAAAAATTAATCATTATTTGATTAATTTTTTTTTTACAAAACTTTATCAATTATTCCATATTTTAGTGCCTCTTCAGCACTCATAAAATTATCCCTATCTGTATCTTTTTCAATAGTTTTTAAATCTTTACCAGTATTTTCGGATAGATACTTATTTAACTTATCTCTTAATTTTAAAATTCTTTCAGCAGCTATTTTAATCTCTGTAGCTTGTCCTTGAGCACCACCTAAAGGTTGATGAATCATTATTTCACTATTAGGAAGAGCATATCTTTTGCCCTTAGTACCACAACTAAGTAAAAATGCAGCCATACTTGCAGCCATTCCAACACAAATAGTAGAAACATCAGATTTTATAAAATTCATAGTATCATATATTCCCATACCGGCAGTAACACTACCACCTGGTGAATTAATGTAGATACTTATGTCATTATGATTTAAGGAATCTAAATATAATAATTCAGCAACCACTATATTTGCATTATTATCAGTAATTTCATCACTAATAAGGATAATTCTATCTTTTAAAAGTCTAGAATATATATCATAAACTCTTTCACCACTACTACTTTTTTCAAGCACACTAGGAATTAAATTCATATAATCATCCTCTCTATAAATTATAATAGTATAAATATTCTAAAATATTCATTAAAAAGTGTGACAAAATAATATATTTTTGGTAAAATATATATAGAATAAGAGGGATTATACATGGCTAAAGTAATTAAAGTGAACTATAAAGATATAGAAATAAAAGAGTTTATGTCAGGAATTAAACTATCTGAGGTTGCTGATAATTTTAAAAAACATTATAATTATCCCATTTTAGCAGCTAAAGTGGATAGTAACATTGTAGAATTAAATGAATCTTTAACAAGAAGCTGTAAAATAGATTTTATGGATAGAAGTGATCCAACTGGTAACGCTATATACGGTAGAACATTACAATTTTTATTAGTTGTGGCAACTAAAAAGTTATTAGGTGAAAATGTCGATGTAGTTATTGATTTCTCAATTGATAAAGGATTTTATGTTAATGTAATAAATGCTAGCATCGATAAAACAACAGTAAGAAAAATATATGACAAAATGATTGAATATGTAAAAGAAGATTACATAATTAATAAAGTAAGCGTGTCTAGGTATGATGCCATAAAATATTTTAAAAAGAAAAAGCAAATAGATAAAGTCAAAGCCCTAAAATATATAAGTAATACATATGTGAATTTATATAGAATAGATGATATATACGATTATTTCTATGGAGAATTGACATATAAAACAAGTTTAATTGATGACTTTAAACTAACATATATAAAAGATAATGGATTTGTAGTTAGTTATCCAGATGTTTATAATCCAGAATGTACTTTAGATTATAAACACCATGAAAAACTATTTAATACATTTATTGATTATGCTAAATGGGGAGAAAGTATTGGAATAACTAATGCGGCAGATCTAAATGAAATAGTTTCAGATGGTAAGTATAATGAATTAATAAGATTGTCTGAAGTTCAATATAATAATGAATTAGCTGAAATTGCTAACAAAATATATGATAATAGAAAAAATATAAAAATTGTTCTTATTGCTGGACCATCATCAAGTGGAAAAACAACAACAAGTAAAAAATTAGAAATATATCTACAAAGTAAAGGATTAAGAACACATCAAATATCAATAGATGACTATTTCTATGATCGTGATAAAACACCTCTTTTACCAAATGGAGAATTAGATACAGAATCGCTTAACTGTGTTGATGTAACACTATTCAATAAACATCTAATGAAGCTATTTGATGGAGGAAGAGTAGAATTACCAGAATATAATTTTATATTAGGAAAAAGAGAATATAGAGGCAAAAATCTAGAATTAGGCGATAATGACATAATTATAATTGAAGGTTTACATGCTCTAAATGATGATTTAACAATGTCAATTGAAAGAAATCATAAATTTAAAATTTATATAAGTGCTTTAACACAATTAAATATTGATAATCACAATCGTATACATACAAGTGATACAAGAAAATTAAGAAGAATAATTAGAGATAATCAATATAGATCAGCTTCAGCAGCAGCTACATTAAAAATGTGGAAAACAATAAGAGAAGGAGAGGAAAAATATGTCTTCCCTTATCAAGATGATGTTGATGTAATATTAAATTCAGCTCTTATTTATGAAGTCGGTATATTAAAAACATACGCTGAGCCATTATTATTTTCAGTTAACGAAAATGATGAATGTTATGCAGAGGCATTAAGACTTATAAATTTCTTAAGAAACTTCTTACCAATACCAAGTGATAACATTCCTTCAGACTCAGTACTTAGAGAATTTATTGGAAAAAGTTGTTTCTTTAAATAATACGACAAAATTTTAATAAAAAATGAATTATTATATGAATAGAAAAGGGGAATAAAAATGATAAAAGTCGCAATAAATGGATTTGGAAGAATAGGTAGATTAGTATTTAGATTAATGGAAGAAGATCCAAATTTTGAAGTAGTTGCCATCAACGATTTAACTGATGCTGAACAACTAGCTTATTTATTAAAATATGATACAAGTCATAGAAATTATAGAGTAAATGAAATTAGCAATACAGAAGATTCTATTGTAGTAGGTGAAAGAAAAGTCAGAATATACTCTGAGATGGATCCTAAAAATTTACCTTGGAAAGAATTAGATGTAGATATCGTATTTGAATGTACTGGAAAATTTACTGATAAAGATGCTGCTCACGCTCATATTGAAGCAGGAGCAAAAAAAGTAATAATCAGTGCTCCAGCAAAAGGAGACTTAAAAACAATAGTTTATAACGTTAATGAAAAAACATTAGATGGAAGTGAAGAAATTATATCTGCAGCTTCTTGTACAACAAATTGTTTAGCGCCAGTACTTAGAATATTAGATTATTACTTTAAAATTGAAAAAGGATATATGACTACTGTTCATGCATATACGAATGATCAAGCTACATTAGATGTTCCACATAAAAAAGGAATTAAAGCAAGAAGAGGAAGAGCTGCCGCTGCAAATATAATTCCAGCTACAACAGGTGCTGCTGCTGCCATTGGTAGAGTATTACCTAATTTAGAAGGAAAATTAGATGGAATGGCAATGCGAGTTCCAGTAACAACAGGTTCTGTAATTGATTTAACACTAGAACTAAAAGTAAAAACAACAGTAGAAAATATTAATAAAGTATTTGAAATCAACAAAAATGAAACAATTGATATAACATACGATCCAGTTGTTTCAAGTGATATAATTGGATCTCATCTAGGATCTTTAGTTGATGGATTATCAACATCAGTATTAGAGTCAGATGGTAGACAATTAGTTAAAATAGTTGCTTGGTATGATAATGAAATGGGTTATACTACTCAAATGGTTAGAACAGCTAAGTATTTAGGAAAATTAATGAATAAATAGTTTTAAACTATTTATTTTTTTTCAACAAAAAAACTTTCATTTTGAAAGTTTTTTAATTGGATTTCGTTTCAACATCAACATTAAGAGATGGGCTAACTGGAATTGTAGACCAATCACTCCACTCACTCCAAACATCTTTTTTACAACTATTAGAACAAGATTTTATAATTTTTGAATAACAGTAACCATCTTTTAGTTCTTCATTAGAATTACAATAGTAGGAACCTTTTTCAATAATTTTGTGGCAATAGTTACCTATCTTAATTTCGTCACTATCACAAACAACTTTATTACCATATTTATCATAAGCATTATTCGAAGAATAATTATAAATATACGAAACATTATAACAATAATTTTGATATCTCTTATAAGTATTAGTCATTACTGTTACACATTGTTTTCCAATTGGACAAGGTGTATTAATTTCAGGACCATCATCACCATTACAAGGACCACTAGGAAATTCAACACATGAACTATCAGTACATCCTTCAGGATAAGTTCCAATCGCCATAATTTTATGACAATAATCACCTATTTTAATCTCACCATCAGTACATTCAGTTTTTTCTTTTCCTGTATTTGTTGATGAATTTTTACCATATATGTAACTACGGCTATAACAAATATTTCCTTTTGAATTATTACTTGATACCATATTTGCTGTACAACTACTACCTATAGGACATGGATTATTTATATATGCTCCACCATTAGGACAATCTGGATTATTATATTTTACATTAGCGACTTCTTTAGTAGAAACATCCAAATAACTACAATCATATTCGTTACAATCATATGTAACAGTTTTTTTAGTTCTATATCTATAATAAGTTTTATCATCAGCTGGTTTTAGAGTGCTACCAAATATTGTTGTGACAGAATTATTTACTTTATCTACGACTCTAATTTTTACCTCTTTAGTTGATGTATTTCCATAAATATCAGTGGCTGAATAAGTAATATAATAGTCGTTCTTTGTAGAAGTATCTATTTTATTAGGTGTTATAACAATATTTCCAGATAATTTATCATTATTTGTTATTTTTGCATAATCAGCTAAATTTATTTCTTCACCAACTGTTATTTCCTGAGGTAAATTTATAGATAATTCAGGTCCTTCATCATCTATTTTATTTACAATACATTTTGTTGATTTTATAATACCATTACTATCCTTAATTTTGATATTATAAGTTCCATTTTTAGTAGCAACAAAAGAATTTTCTTTTTGCCATGTTTTTCCATTATCGAATGAATATTGGATGTCTTTGTCATTAGTTTCAACAACTATATCAACAGTATTATTTTTATTATAAGAAGTTTTAAAATTTATACTTGATTCATCTTTCTTAATATCTGGATTCTTTTTTGAAATAAGAAAACTACAAATAATTAGAACAAGTAAAAACAAAACCATAAATATAGTACGAATACTTTTGTTCATATTATCACCTCAATCTTATTTTACCATAATTGAAAACAATATACTATTAAAATATACAATAATTATATAAATTTAAAATGATATTGTATAAATAGTTTAAAACTTTTAATTTTTTTGTTATAATCATCTTAGGTGATAATATGAAGAATAAAAAGGGCTTCACTTTAGTAGAAATGTTGGTAGTTTTATCAGTTTTGACAATTATTTTTCTAATTGTCTTTCCAGAAATAACAAATGTTTATAAAAAAGCGAGAGAAAATGAATATGAAAGATTTTTGAGTGATATATTTTTATCAACTGAAGCATATGTTCAAAAAAATATCAATAAATATCCAGCCTTAAACTATAATTCAAGCAAAGTTTATGTATATTTTTCGGAATTATTAGAATCTGGATATTTAAAAGCTACAATTACAGATCCTAAAAATAAAAAAAATGTAAAAGAAGAAGATTATACAGTAGAATTATTTATGAATGATGACAATGAATATAAATATAAACTATTAGAAAAACATTTTGAACCTTTTTACATAAATAAAGTTACTCAAGAATTACTTGACAACAATTCCTATGGAAATTATAATTACATGAATGGAACATATTTAAAAGGAATTCAAACAAATAACTATGTTTGGTATAATGGTTTTTTATGGCGAATAATGGGGTTAAATGAAGATGGAACAATTAGATTAATTACACAAGAAAGTGTTGGAACAGTTGCTTGGGCAAAAGAATCTGCAACACTAAATTATGATAGTGAAGGATATTTAAAAGATTGGTTAAATGATTATTTTCTAGGTAACCTAAGTAGTGAAAAAAATGCTATTATTCAAGATAGTAATTGGTGTATTAATCAGAGCGTTGGACCATATAATAGAACTGATTGTACGGGTGGAAAATTAATAACTGCAAAAGTAGGATTGATAAGTGCAGATGAATTTACATTAAGTGAAACAATAACAAATTCAACATATTATTTAGGGACTAATGATCATTTTTGGACTTTAACACCATATAATGCTACTATTCCTAATAGTATTCTTCAAAATAAATATAACCATATGGGAGCTAATACCTATGCAGGAGTGAGACCGGTTATAAATATAAGTCCCTATGTAGTTATTAATAGTGGTGACGGCTCAATTGCTAATCCATATATATTGAGTCAAGATATAAATGATCAAACAGGAAAATTGAATAAAATCGCAACTAGTGGTGAATATGTAACTTTGAATGATAAAATATATAGAGTAGTAAGTAAAAATTCAACGGGAACAAAATTAATATATGATGGTTACTATGATTCATCAACTATGTATGGAACAAGTACTGGTTTTGATGTCTCATCAGGAATAGGAAAATTTTTGAATAATGAAGTATTGGATTGGTTAAGTAATTCAAAAAAAATTGTAAATTCTGATTGGTATCAAGGAACAGGATTTATAGGTGGAGAAAAATATATTGACATATTAAACAATAGAGATGGTCAAATAAAAGCAAAAGTAGGATTAATTAGAATAGGTGAAATGTTATCTAGTCAAAGTGCGTCAATATCAGAAACAAAAGATTATTGGGTGCTTAATAAAACTACAAATGAAACAAATGCATATTATATAACAGGGTATAATACCACAATTTTGTCTGATAATCTTAAAGCCTCAGGGTATGTTAGTGATAATAATATCTCTGATGAATTAGCAATAAGACCAGTAATAGTGGTAAATATTGCTACTACTGTTACATCAGGTAATGGTACATTACAAAATCCATATGTAATAGATTAAAGACTAATAGTCTTTTTCTTTTATATATACCTTGCTAAAATAACTAAAAATTGTTAAAATTATATATGGTGATAATAATGAAAAAAGGATTTACAATGATAGAGTTGTTAGCAGTATTTACAATAACAGCAATTATATTACTTATTTCAGTGCCGTACATAACTAATATGATTAAACAAGGTGATACAAACGCTGAAGAAAATTTTTTAAATGATGTTTATATTGCAACAGAGGCATATGTTCAAGAAGAGGGAATTGTTATAACAACCGATGCAACTTATGTTACAATAGATGAATTATTAAAATCAGGATATTTAAAAAGTGATTTAATTAATCCAAATAATAATAAAAAAGTAAAAGATGAAGAAAATAAGAAAATTCAAATTAAAGTTTATAAAAATGAAGAAAATATATTACAATTCGAAATGGTGGAATCAAAATGAAAACAATCAGAGACTTTGAATTAAATAGTAAAAAAATAATCATAAGAGTCGATTTTAATGTTCCTATGAAAGATGGAGTAATTACAGATGATACCCGAATAAAAGAAAGTTTAGAAACAATTAACTATGCAATAGATAAAGGTGCAAAAGTAATACTATTATCACATTTAGGAAGAATAAAAGAAGAAAGTGATTTAGAAAAAAATAATCTATATCCTGTAGCTATTCGTTTAAGTGAATTATTAAATAAAAAAGTTCTATTTTCTAACCATACAAGGGGAAAAATATTAGAGGATAGAATTAATAATATGAATAATGGTGAAGTATTATTAATTCAAAATACTAGATATGAAGATTTAGACGGAAAAAAAGAATCAAGTAATGACCAAGAATTAGGAAAATATTGGGCATCATTAGGAGATATTTATATAAATGATGCATTTGGAACAAGTCATAGAGCTCATGCATCAAATGTAGGAATTGCTTCAAATTTACCAAGTGGTATAGGTTTTTTAATCGAAAAAGAATTAAATGCCTTTAATAAAGTTTTAACAAATCCAGATAGACCATTAACAGTAATATTAGGTGGTGCGAAAGTAAAAGATAAAATCGGAGTAATTAAAAATCTAGTAAATGTAGCTGACTATATTTTAATAGGTGGTGGAATGGCTTATACATTCTTAAAAGCAACTGGAATTAATATTGGAAAGTCCTTATTAGATGAAGAATCAATTGAATTTTGTAAAGAAATGTTAGAAAAATACAAAGATAAAATAATATTGCCAATTGATAGTGTTAATGCTATAGATATAAATGAATCAGGAAGAACTTGTTTCATAAACGAAATAAAAGATAATGAAATGGGATTAGACATTGGATATAATACAGTAAAATTATTTAAAACATATTTAGAAAACAGCAAAACAATTATTTGGAATGGACCAGTTGGAATGTTTGAACAAGAAGAGTTCAACAAAGGAACAATTGGAATTTGCGAAATTCTAAAAAATTTAGACGCAACAAAAATAATTGGTGGAGGCGATACAGCATCAGCAATTGTAAATTTGGGTTATAAAGACTATATGACTCATATATCAACAGGCGGAGGAGCTTCATTAGAATTATTAGAAGGAAAAAAATTACCAGGGATAGAAGTAATCGAGGGATAAAATGAAAAAGAAAATAATAAACGCAATTTTATTGATAATTGTGACTATATTGGTTTTATATTTTTCACTAAAAGATGACTATACTACTGTAATAGATACAATCTTAAATATTGACAAGAAATTTTTATTGTTAGGATTTTTCCTATTATTTAGTTATTGGTTTTTTAAAGCCATAACTATGTGGATTGTAACTAAAAAGTACGGAAAATATCGCTTTAGAAATGCATTTAGAATGGTTGTAGAAACAAACTTTTTTCACGCTATAACACCATTTTCAACAGGTGGACAACCATACGAAATATACTCATTAAAAAAGAACAATATAAAATTAACAGATGCTACAAATGTGTCAGTTCAATCATTTATAATATATCAAATTGCACTAGTATTACTTGGAACAATTGCAATTATAAGTAACTATTTTTTGAACCTGTTTCCTAAAAACAATTTATTGGAAAAACTAGTTACATTAGGATTTATTATTAATTTTTTAGTAATAGTAGTATTATTCTTACTATCATTTACTAAAAAAATAAGTAAATTAATTCTTTCTTTTATAGTTAAAATATTAAATAAATTCAAAATATTTAAAAATAAAGATAAAACATTAGAAGATTTAGATAAATATATAAAAGAATTTAATGAAGGCGCTAAAAAAATATTTGAAAACAAACCCCAATTTTTGGGACTAATATTTTTACAATTTGTTTCATTAACATCTTTATATCTAATTCCATTTGTATTATTTATGGGAGTTGGTATATACATTAATCCATTAATAGCAATAGCAACATCAGCCTATGTTATGCTAATTGGATCATTTGTTCCGATACCAGGTGGTACAGGAGGCCTAGAATATGGATTTGTAGCCTTTTTCTCAAACTTTGATAGTACTAAAATAGTAACAGCTATAATGTTATTATGGCGCTTTATCACTTATTATTTCGCAATGATATTAGGAGCAATTACACTAAGTATCGGAAAAGGGGCTAAAAAATGAGAATAGGAATATTTACCGATACATATCCTCCATATATAAATGGAGTATCAACAAGTATTGTAAGTTTAGAAAAAGCTTTGAAAGCAAAAGGCCATGAAGTATATATCGTAACAGTTAATTCCGAAAACCTAACATACAAATATGAAGATGATGATCATATAATAAGAATTCCAGGAATCCCTACAGGAATATATGATTATAGGTTAACAGGAATTTATCCACTAAGAGCAATCAATAAAATTAAAAAATGGAACTTAGATATAATCCATTCACATACTGAATTTGGAGTTGGAACATTCGCTAGAATAATAGCTAAACAATTTAATATACCATTAGTTCATACATACCATACAATGTATGAAGATTATGTTCATTATATTACCAAAGGTTATTTTGATAAATCTAGTAAAAAATTAGCCGAATATTTTACCAAATTTTACTGTGACAAAACAGCTAAAGAATTAATTGTTCCAAGCAAAAAGACCTATGATTTATTTAAAGAAAAATATAAAGTAAATAAAACAATTCATATAGTACCAACTGGTATAGATGTTGAAAAATTTTATATTGAAAATCAAAATAAAAAAGAATTAGAATTATTAAAAAAAGAATTAAAATTTAAAAAAGATGACTTTATAATAACTTATGTTGGAAGATTAGCTGAAGAAAAAAATATCGAATTTTTGATTAATAATCATACCAAATTAAATAAAAAATGCAAACTTATGATAGTAGGTAATGGACCAGACTTAGAAAAATTTAAAGAAATGGTAAAAAAATTAGATTTAGAAGATAAAGTAATATTTACTGGAGCTGTGCCTCACTATGAGATTGCAAGCTATTATGCAATTTCTAATATATTTGTAACCGCATCAGTAACTGAAACTCAAGGATTAACCGTTATAGAAGCAATGGCTGCATCTATTCCAGTTGTATGTGCTGATGATGAGTCGTTTAAAGATGCTGTCATTGATGGTTTAAATGGTAAAGTATTTAAGAATGATAAAGAATATGTAAACGCAATAGAAAATTTGTATAAAAATAAAGAACAATATAAAGTAATGTGCAAACAAGCTAGAGTAACAGCTGAATCACATTCTTTAAAATACTATGCTGAAAAAATATTAGATGTTTATAATATAACAATAAATGGTTCTAAAAATGAATCGTTCATTGATAAACTAAAAGGGGTAATAAAATGGAAAAATTAATAGTAGGTAATCTTAAAAATTATATGGATGCTCATGATACTGCTATATATTTGAAACAAATAGACAAAATAGAAAATGTTGTAATTTGTCCATCAAATATTTTTATACCTTATTTTTTAAATAAAAAGTTTGAAGTAGGAATTCAAAATATCTATTTAAATGATAAAACTTGTACAGGTGAAATAACTGCTAAACAAGCTAAAAGTCTAGGAATTTCATATGCAATAATTGGACACTCTGAAAGAAGAACAAACTTTATTGAAACAAATATAGTAGTTAATCATAAAATAAAGGAAGCTTTAAAAAATAATTTAAAAGTAATCCTATGTATCGGAGAAACATTAGAAGAAAAACAAAATAATAAAACAATTGAAGTATTAAAAAAACAAATAAATGAATGCTTGAAAGATGTAAATGAAGAAGTCATAATAGCCTATGAACCAATATGGGCAATAGGAACAAATATTGTGCCAACTGTTTCTGAAATAGAAAACAATATAAGTAAAATAAAAGAAATAGTAAACACAAAAGTTTTATATGGTGGAAGTGTTAATAGTAGTAATATTTCTGAAATAATAAAGGTAACAGATGGTGTTTTAATAGGTAAAGCATCAACTGATGTAGTAGAGTTTTTAAAAATTATAGAAGTTGTTAATAGCTAACGACTTTTTTTTACTAAAAACGACAAAATCCGTCAAAACTAGATAAATTAAATTCTTTATAATTGTAGTAATATGTTGTATAATTTTATTGTTGAAGTAGTACTAATAGAGAGGGAATGAATATGGAAAAAATACGTGTACTTATGGTTGATGATAATATAAGTTTAATTGAAATGATTAAGGAGTATTTTAAAAGTAGTAATGTTAGTATTGTTTTAGAAGCGCATGATGGTTTAGAAGGAATAAAATTAATTGAAGAAAAACAAGATATGTATGATGTAATAGTTTTAGACTTAATAATGCCAAATAAAGATGGAATGTATGTATTAGAAGAAATGAAAGCTAGAAATATTGATAAAAAAGTAATTGTATCAACTAGTTACAACGCTAGTGATGTAATAAGAAAAGTGTCAGAATATGGTGTAAGTTATTTTTTGCTTAAACCATTCGAATTAGTTGATTTAGAAAAGAGAATTATAGAAATTACATCTGATGAAAATAAAACAAGCAAAAATATAGATTTTAGACACAATAATTTACAAATATCAATCACTAAAATTCTTCACGAATTAGGTATTCCATCTCATATAAAAGGTTATCAATATATAAGAGAAGGAATAAGTATAATATATAATAAACCTCAAAAAATAGGAGGTATAACTAAAGAACTATATCCTGAGTTAGCAAACAAATTTGAAACAACAACTTCAAGAGTTGAAAGAGCAATCAGACACGCAATTGAAGTAAGTTGGAATCGTGGTAATTGGGACTTAATGGAAGAAATATTTGGACATAGTGTTGATATTGACAAAGCAAAACCAACTAATTCAGAATTTATAGTTACAATAGCTGATAAATTAAGACTAGAAGGAAGTAAAATAGGAATGTAACTTTATTTTACTTTTTTTTTGTGCTAAAATTTATATGGAGGGATTAATATGGATAATAATTTAGCACTAGAAAAATATAGTTTAAATGGATCAGTTGATAATACAATTGGACTATTAAACCAAGTGAAAACAATGATAGATAACGCTAAAAGTAGTGAAGACTTAGAAAAGGCAAAAGCCTATGCTTTATACGCTATAAATGGGTTAGAACAACAACTAAGTAAAAGTGGAGAAAAAACTAAATCACGATAGTGATTTTTTCTTTATCTCTATATTAAATTGTGATAGAATATATAATAGGTGATGATATGAAAAAAATGGTACTATGTATATTAGATGGATGTGGAATAAGAAAAAATAAAGACGGAAATGCTTTTAAAAATGCTAAAAAACCTAATTTAGACTCACTTATGAAGAAATATCCACATTCATTATTAAAAGCTAGTGGCGAAGCTGTTGGACTTCCTAAAGGACAAATGGGAACTAGTGAAGTAGGACATATGAATATTGGATCAGGTAGATTAACATATCAACCATTGGAATTTATAAATAAATCAATAAAAGATAAAACAATATTTAAAAATGAAGAACTACTAAAAACCATAAACCGTGTTAAACAAAATAATTCAAAATTGCACATAATGGGATTATTATCAGATGGAGGAATACATTCTAGTATTAATCATTTGTTTGCGCTAATAGATATGGCAAAGCAAAATAAAATAGAAAAACTTTACTTTCATATATTTACAGATGGAAGAGATGTTGAACCAAAAAGTGCCTTAAAATATATAAAACAATTAGAAGATAAAATTAAAGAATCAGGAATTGGTGAAATCGCTACTATAGGTGGTAGATACTATGGAATGGATCGTGACAATAATTTTGATCGACTAAAAAAATCATATGATACCATAGTTTACGGTGAAGGCAAAATATATAGTAGTGTAGAGGAATTAATAAACAGTAATTATGAAAAAAACATTACTGATGAATTTATAGAACCAGGTATAATAAACAAAATAACATTAGAAGATAATGATGGATTAATAGTATTTAATTTTAGAAAAGATCGTTTAAGAGAAATGTTAACTTGTATTACTAACCCTCTTGAATATCAAACTGCAGCCAACGAAAAAGGATTGGAATTAAAAAAATTCAAAAACTTAAGTGTTGTAACAATGATGCCAGTAGTTAACAGCGTAAAAGCACCATATGCTTTCCACGATAATGATATGAAAAACATTCTAGTTGACTATTTACATAATCATAATTTAAGTCAATTAAGAATAGCCGAAACTGAAAAATTTGCTCATGTAACATTTTTCTTTGATGGTGGTAAAGAAGTAGAATACGACGATATGAAAAAAATACTTATACCATCACCTAAAGTTGCAACATATGACTTGAAACCAGAAATGAGTGCATATGAAGTAACTGATAAATTTTTAGAAGAAGTAAATAATTATGATGTTACAATTATGAATTTAGCAAACGGAGATATGGTAGGACATACTGGTAATTATGATGCTGCCGTTAAAGCTGTTGAAGTATTAGATGAATGTGTTGGAAAAATATATAAAAAAGTAGAGGAAATAGGAGGGACATTAGTTATAATAGCCGATCACGGTAATTGTGATGTTATGTGGGATAAAGATCATAATCCTGTAACAAGCCATACAACAAACTTAGTTCCTTGTATAGTAACTGATGAAAAAGTAAAATTAAATAATGGTAGATTATGTGATGTAGTACCAACAATGTTAGAATTAATGAACCTGGAAAAACCAAAAGAAATGACAGGAGTATCATTAATAAAACACGATAAAATTAAAAATATTTTTATGATAATATCATTATTATTCTTATTATCATTAGTTGGTATATATACATATAGATTAGTTCATTATTATAAAATTGAACATCCAAAAGCAAATTATACTGACAATAGTTTAGCTCATAAAGTATTAGAAGATAATGAAGTAGATGAATTTTATATGAAAGATAATGACTATACATTAAAGGGAAATATTAAAAATAATTATGTTTCATATTCAGGATATTTATGGAGGATAGTAAAAGTTAATAATGATCGAACAGTTAAATTAGTAACTGATGATGTTGTTACAGCAATTAACTGGGGTGATGATTTAGAATATAATGATTCTTATATAAAATCATATCTAGAAAATGAATTCTATCCAAAATTGACAAAAACAAAAAAATATCTTCAAAAATCAACTTGGTGCATTGATAAAATTGATAAAAATTCAGATGTTTGTAAAACAAAAATCGAATCAAACATTGGTTTATTAACATATGATGAATACATAAAATCAGGGGCTAATAATGGTTACCTAAATATAAATAAATACTGGTGGACAATTAATAAAAAAGATGACAAATCAGTATGGTATGTATTCAAAGAAGGTGGTGTAAACTCTAATAGTATTGATTATAGCTTAGGAGTAAGACCATCAATAGTTCTAAAAAAAGATGTAGGATATAGTGGTACAGGAACAAAAGAAGACCCATATGTAATCGATAGTTCATATGGTGTAGCTACAGGAAAATATCTTACTTATAGCGGACATTTATGGAAAATTGTTGACAAAACCGATGAATATGTAAAAGTTGTATTGAATGAATGTTTAAAAGAAAATGATACTTGTAAAAAAATGCCATATTCATATACTAGCAGTGAATTTAATGTAAGAGAATATAATTCAGTAGCAAGATATTTAAATAATAATTTCTATAATAGTTTAGATAAAAAATACATTATTGATGGTAAATGGTATGTTGGAGAATATGACAATAATTATGAAGAAATAAAACAAAAAGAAGGGGCATTTAAAGTAGGATTATTAAATGTATATGAAAATTCATTTGTTAATTCTTATATCTTAAACTCTAAAAGAGATGAACAAGTATTATCTTTAAATGAAAATGGTATGCTATATGCTAGTGAAAAAACAGCAAAATTAGATATTTATCCTTCAGTATATTTAACAAAAGATATTAAAGTACTTGGCGGAGTTGGAACAATAAATGATCCATTTGTGGTAGAATAGGTGTAATATGAAAAATAAAGGATTTAAGACATTATTAATTTTAGATGTATTAGCAGTAATATTTTTGTTCTTTGCATATGGACCAATAAGTTATTTCAGAGAATTACTTATAACAACAGCAATGACAACTAAAGATCATAAATATTTAGCAAGAATTTTATATAGTGAAAAAACGATTGCAAAAGTCACAAATAAAAACTATATAGAAGAAGTAAACGAAAATACAAACAGTAATGAAATAAAATTTCAAGATTTGAAAGAAACTGATAAATATGATTCTGAATATGAAGAACAAGTATTAAAAAAAGGCGATAATGATTTGTATAAAATTGTTCAAATTACGGGATCAACATATGTAGGATATATGGTAGTAATTTATGACCCATCAAAAATAGACTTAGTAAGTACTAGATACTTAGGAGAACAAGGTGAATTTTTACAAGAAATGTCTAAATATCACAATTCACTAGTTTCTGTTAATGCTGGTGGATTTGCTGATGCTGGCGGTGTCGGTAGTGGTGGTATTCCAACTGGAACAGTAATATCAAATGGTAGTATTCTTTACCAAGGTGTTGACACTGGTTGGGGTGGAGGATTAATTGGTTTTAATAAAGACCATGTATTAGTTTTAACTAAAGATTCTCCTGATGAAGCTATTAGAAAAGGTATGGTAGATGCAGTAGATTTTGGACCTTTCTTAATAGTAAATGGTAAAAGAGCTATGGTAAAAGGTAATGGAGGCTGGGGACTTGCTTCTAGAACTGTAATTGCTCAAAGAAAAGATGGAATAGTACTATTCTTTGTTATTGATGGAAGACAACCCGGATATAGTTTAGGAATTGGTATGGTTGAAATGACAGACTTATTAGTAAAATATAAGGCTTATAACGCTGCTAATTTAGATGGTGGTGCCTCTTCAAGTTTAGTTGAAAAAGGCAATATTGTTAATAAGCCATGTGCTGTAAGTGTTACCGGAGAAAGATGGATTCCAAATGCTTGGATGTTGTTTGATAAATAACATTTAGAATTTATCTAAAATTGAAAATTGATTAATCAATTTTCTTTTTTTATTTAACAAAAACTAATAAAAAAGTTAAAATTATATTCCAAAATTCAAAATTAGTCATTTTACTCCTTCTTTTAAATATGTTATAAAGTTTATGAAGTTGCAATTTCACAAAAAGAAAGGAAAAGTTTATGAAACAAGATATAAGAAAAACTGAATTAAAAGAAGGAGAAATAATACCATTAAACTTTGATTTTGTATTTGAAGCAATATTTACTAAAAAAGAAAATATAGATATCTTAGAAAGCTTTTTAGCTTGCTACTTTGATATGGATATTAATGATATAAAAGGAAGATTAAAAATATTACCAAGAGAACTAGAATTAGAAAGTAAAAAAGCCAAAAATAAACAAATAGATTTATTATTAGAACTAGAAAATGAAACAATAAATATAGAATTAAATAATAAACATTCAGATGGAAAAAAGGAAAGAAATATAGTATATGCTTGTAATGTTCATTCAAGAAGTTTAGGATATGGAGATAATAATTATAGTAAAATAAAAAAAACAATTCAAATCAATCTAAATGTGGATTTAAAAAATCAAAATAACAAATTAATAGATAAATATTATCTAAGAAATGAAGAAGGGAAAATATTAAGTGAAAAATTTGAAATAGATAATTTAGATATGGTAATAGGAAGAAAAATTTGTTATAATGAATACAATAATAAATTAGCAAGATGGTGTACAGTTTTAACAGCAAAAACAGAAGAAGAATTTAGAAAATATTTAGGGGATGATTTGATGGGAAAAGAAACAAAATCAAAATTAATGGATGAAACAATGAAATATTCAAGTGATGAAGATGTAGTAGCATTATATTTTGAAAAATCAAGAGAAGAACTAGAATACAATACATTAATAGAAGAAGCAAAACAAAGCGGTATTAAGCAAGGTCTTAAACAAGGAATTGAACAAGGATCTGTAAATAAAAGTATAGAAATAGCAAGAAATTTTAAAAATATTGGTACAGATATTGATACTATATCTAAAGCAACTGGATTAACAAAAGAAGAAATAGAAAAATTATAATTTTTAATAGTGTGAAAACACTATTTTTTTATATTTTAATTTGACAAAAGTTGTATATATTAATTTAAAAATTTGTATAAATCGAACAAAATTTCTGCTTGAAAAGTATGCTGGGAGGGGGTATACTAAATATAGAAAGTAGGAATTATGAATGAAGAAAATAATAAAAAGCAGATTATTTGTAGCAGTAATAGCAATGATATTAGGTATAAGTGGAACACTATATGCAGCAAATAAATATCAAGCAAGTGAAGTAGTATATAATAAAAAAGATGGAACAACAACAGATGTAAATACAGCCTTAGATGAATTATATAATAATATGAATATGGGAGGCTGTACAAGTAATGTGGCAACTCCAGAAATAAAAGGAGATTTAATACCAGTAACAATAAGTAATGATGGAACAGTAAAATATGCAGACACAAATAGTAAATGGTATAACTATTGTAATAAAGAATGGGCTAATGCAGTAATAGTATCAAGTGGAACATATAAAGTAGGAGATACAATACCAGACAGTTCAATTGAATCATATTTTGTATGGATACCAAGATTCAGATATAAATTATGGAATACAGGAACAGCAATAAAGAAAGCACATTCAATAGAAATAGAATTTGAAACAAAAGATGTTTCAGCAAGTACAGGAAGTAATAATGGAGAGTGGTTAACACATCCGGCATTTACAACATTTAATAGTAATGGATTTTGGGTAGGAAAATTTGAAACGGGATATAATGGAGCAACTAGTACAGCAACAGCACAAGTAAATAGTAATGATTCAAGTAAAGTAATAATAAAGCCAAATGTTTATAGTTGGAGAAATATAACAGTAGGAAATATCTTTTTAACAAGTTATAATTATAAAAGAGAATTAGATAGTCATATGATGAAGAATACAGAATGGGGAGCAGTAGCATACCTATCACATTCAAAATATGGAATAGGTGTAGAAGTAAATATCAATAATAATAGTTCATATAAGACTGGATATAGTGCTTTACCATCAACAAATCAAAACATATATCAAGGAAAAACTGGTGACGGAGATAAATATAATAAGCCATATAATACAGAGATAGGCTATCTAGCAAGTACAACTGGAAATATAACAGGGATTTATGATATGAGTGGTGGTGCTTGGGAATATGTGGCTGGATACGTAAGTGGGAAACCAGGCTCAAGTGGATTAACACCAACCGATTATGATTCAAAATACTTTGATGTTTATAATGCATCAAGTACACAAACAAGTTATCAATATCGAATCTTAGGAGATGCGACAGGAGAAATGGGACCATTTCAAAATTACCTTGATGGGGATAACAATTCAAGATATCATAATAGTTGGTACGCTGACTTCTCGATTTTCGTTGACTCTTATAACCCTTGGTTCCGCCGTGGCGGCAATTGCTACCATGGTGTTATTGCAGGTCAGTTCGACTTCGATAGGAGCAAAGGTGCTGCTGACAGCGTCGTTGGCTTCCGTCTAGTTCTAAAAGGCTAAAATACAAACTTCATTTTAAAACTAGAAATAATGATTAAAAAAAGTGTAAAGTCATCTTTGCATTTTTTTCTTTTTTTGATATAATTATCGTAGGTGATACTATGAATAATAACTTTGATGAATTAGAAGATATATTTGGAGAAACAACTGAATTAGAAATAAAACCTAATATCAATATAGATTTATTAACACAATATATTAATGATCCTTCTTTATTAGAAAGAGATATTAATGAAGGAATATTACCAGTTACTGTAGCAAATGAGTATCGTAATGCAGTATATGCTTATCCAGAAATTCAAAAAGAAAATCCAGAAATAAATAGTGGTGAAACAAGGGGAAAACAAAAAGTAAAAAGAAATGGTAAAGCAAGATTATATGAAAATATTGAATTAGGGTATGCTGAACCAATGCTATTAAGCTTAGTAATGAGTCTTTTAGGACTACTATATCTTTGCGCATTATATCTATTAGTATAAGTAGTTAAACTACTTTTTTTTCTGTTTTATTGATAATTTCTGATATTTATAGTATAATTTAGTAGTCATTGAAAGGATGTTTAATATGATTGAAAGATTAGAAAACATTGAAAAAAAATATAATGAATTAAATGAAGAATTAATGAAACCTGAAGTTATTAGTAATGTAAAAGAGACATTAAGAATAACAAAAGAACAAGCTTTATTAAAAGATGCATATAATATTTATCAAGAATATAAAGAAGTTATTAATGGTATTGAAGATGCTAAAGAAATGGTAAAAGATCCAGAAATAGGAGAAATGGCTAAGGAAGAACTAAACAAATTAGAAAATCGTTTAGAAGAACTAAAAAAAGAAATAGAAATTGTATTACTTCCTAAGGATCCTAATGATGGAAAAAATGTTATTGTTGAAATTAGAGGAGCAGCTGGTGGAGATGAAGGAAATATTTTCGCTGGAGACTTATATGAAATGTATAGAAAATTAGCTGAAAAAGAAGGATGGAAAATTGAAGTATTAGATGAAGAACATTCTGAAGCTGGTGGATATACTTTAATAAGCTTTATGGTTAAAGGTGAAAATGTTTATTCAAAATTAAAATATGAATCAGGTGCCCATAGAGTTCAAAGAGTTCCTGTTACTGAAACTCAAGGTAGAGTTCATACTTCAACAGCAACAGTTTTAGTTATGCCAGAAGCTGAAGAAGTAGATTTTAATCTAGATATGAATGAAGTTAGAATTGATATAACTAGAAGTTCAGGTTGTGGTGGTCAAGGAGTAAATACAACAGATTCTGCTGTAAGATTAACACACATTCCAACCGGTATTGTTGTTTATTCACAAACAGAAAGATCACAAATAAAAAACAAAGAAAAAGCTATTAAAATATTACAAACAAGATTATACGATTATTATGAACAACAAGAACAAGAAAAAATGGGTGCTGAAAGAAGAAGTAAAATTGGTACCGGTGATAGATCTGAAAAAATAAGAACATATAATTATCCTCAAAATAGAGTAACTGATCATAGAATTGGATTTACCTTAAATACTTTAGATAGAGTTATGAATGGTGATATCGATAAAGTAATAGATGCATTAATTACTGAAGATCAAAATCGTAAATTAAGAGGTGAATAATGAAAAAATATTTTACTATAAGTATAATAACTAATATATTTTTGGCGTTAATTAGTTTTTATGGATTAATGAATTATTTGATATTATCAGTTAATTGTTCATTTTCAACAATTTTAGATATATCAGTTTTAGTTGCAATTGTTTTAGTTAATATAGCAATAAACTATATAATATATAAATATATATTAAAAGAGAATATGAAAAAGATAATATACATTTTAATACCAAGTAGTATTTTTATGTTTCTTCAAGGAATATTATTCTTCTTTGTAAAATAGGATTATTATGACTATAGAAGAATTAATTATATATGGTAAAAAATATATTCATTCAGACTTGGTAAATATTCTACTATCAAATTTGTTAAACTTAAATTCATTAGAACTATTAAATTATTTAAATCAAAAAGTTGATAGTGAAATAATAGAAATTTTTAAGAAACAAGTAGAAGCTGTAAAAATCAAAAAACCTATTCAATATGTAATTGGTAATGTTGATTTTTATGGGAATATAATTGATATAAATGAAAATGTATTAATACCTAGATTTGAAACAGAATTATTAGTAGAAAAAACAATTAATTATATAAAAAATATATTTGATAAAAAAATTGATATAGTTGATATAGGAACAGGATCAGGTTGTATAGCTATTACTCTAAAAAAGGAATTAGATTGTAATGTGGATGCTGTAGATATATCTAGTGAAGCATTAGATGTAGCACGCAAAAATATTCAAAAATATAATCTAGATATTAACTTATATCAAGGAAATATGTTAGAACCTTTAAATAAAAAATATGATGTAATTATTTCTAATCCACCTTATATTGCCTATGATGAAGAAATAATGGATATTGTGAAAAATAATGAACCTAATATAGCTTTATATGCTGAAGATAATGGTTTATATTTCTATAAAGAAATTATTAAAAATAGTAAAAAATATTTAAAAGAAAAAAGTATCATTGCTTTTGAAATAGGTCAAAAACAAGGTAATAAAATTAAAGAATTTGCTGAAAATTACTTTCCAAATTCAGTAATTACTATTGAACAAGATTTACAAGGGTTGGATAGATTTGTGTTTATAATAACTAAATAGGATAATCCTATTTTTTTACTAGGAGGAAAATATGAAAAAAATAAATGAAATTGCTGATGCTTTAGAATTAACAGATATTGAATTATATGGTAACTATAAAGCAAAAATTAATAGTAATAAAAGTCAAAAAAAAGGTAAATTAATTTTAATTACATCTGTAAATCCTACACCATATGGAGAAGGAAAAACTACACTAACAATTGGATTAAATGATTCATTAAATAAATTAAATAAAAAAAGTGTAGCTATATTAAGAGAACCATCTTTAGGACCAGTATTTGGGAGTAAAGGAGGAGCAACAGGTGGAGGAAAAGCAACAGTTGTTCCTGAAGAAGATATTAATTTGCATTTTACAGGAGATTTTCACGCAATAACAAGTTCGAATAATTTATTATGTGCAATTATAGATAATCATATATATCAAGGTAATGAATTAAATATAGATAAAGTTGTATTTAAAAGATGTATAGATATGAATGACCGTGAATTAAGAAATGTAAAATTAAAAAATAGAAATGAATCATTTGTAATAACACCGGCTTCAGAAATAATGGCAATACTTTGTTTAGCTAAAGATACAAATGACTTAAAAGCAAGACTAGGTAATATTATAATAGGGTATACTAAAGAGAAAAAAGAAATATTTGCTAGAGATTTAAATTGTGTAAATGCATTATATGTTTTACTTAAAGAAGCATTTAAACCTAATTTAGTTCAATCTTTATATGAAAATCCAGTAATAATTCATGGAGGCCCATTTGCTAATATAGCTCATGGTTGTAACTCATTAGTTGCTACCAATTTAGGACTAGATGTAGCTGATTATGTGATTACAGAAGCTGGTTTTGGTAGTGATATGGGAGCAATTAAATTATTTGATATAAAATGTAGAAATAATGATATATATCCTGATGTTGTTGTAATTAATGTAACAATTCAAAGTATTAAGTATAATAATGGTTTGTCTAATTTAGAATATCATATTAATAATATGAAAAAATTTAATAGTAATGTTATTGTATCGCTTAATAAATTTGAGAATGATTTAGTTGAAGAAATAAAACAAGTTGAACATTTTTGTAGTAAATTAAATGTACCATTTGTAGTATCGACAATGTATAAAGATGGTGAGGATGGTTGTTTAGATTTGGCAAATATAATTTTAAATTTAAATGAAAATAAAATTAAAAATGAAATTTATTCTTTAAATGATACATTAGAAAATAAAATTAAAAAATTATTACAATATTTTGACTGTAATAAAATTAATTATGATAGTAATGTATTAGAAAAAATTAAATTTTATGATAAATATAAATTACCAATTTGTCTTGCTAAAACTCCATATAGTATAACTGATGATTCTAAAAAGTTGGGTTATCCTAAAAATAATGAAATGACTATTACAGATATTAGTATAAGTAATGGGGCAGGCTTTATAATTGTATATATGGGTAATGTAATGATGTTACCAGGTTTAGGCAAAAATCCTAATTATTTAAAAATTTGACAATATTATAATAATGTTATAATACGGGACGAATCTAGGGGATATTTATGAAAAATTTAAAATTGTATAAAAAGATAGCAATGTTAGGAACAACTGGTTTAATAACTTTAACATCCCTTAATGGATGTAATAAACAGTTAATTGATTTCAATAAATCATTTAACATTGTAGTTGAAAAGAATTTTGATAATGTATCTGTAGTAGGTATAAGTCAATATTGTGATTATAATAATTCACAGATTCAATTTGTTACTGAAGATGGATTATTAGTTTTAAGTAGTACATCACAAACACAATTATTAAAATGTAAAGATGAGGTAGCAATTAATAATTATGTTGAATCACTTGTTGATGATCAAGAAAATATCGTTTTTTATGATCAGTTAGCAAATACAAGTATTGATTACTCATTTAATATTTGTAACAAAAATATAATGAATTTGAATTATTTTTATAATAAGGCAATAATCTTATCTGATGGTATAGCTACAATAGTAGAATTGGATACTTGGAAGGATTATAAGAAGGATGATAAAATCAAAATAAAATTACAAGATGGTACTTGTATTTTGACGAATTCTGATAAAATTAAGTTAATTAATGATGTAAATGCTAATGAAGATAGTTTAAAAAATTATGCTTTATCATTGGTTGGTAGTGACGATAAAATTATATATTATGATACAAAAATAAATACGAAATAATTCGTATTTATTTTATTATAAAAGTAGTTTCATCTATAAAATCATAATTAGTCTTATATTTTAATTCTCTTACTAATTTAAATAAAGCTTCGTCTTTCTTTTTAGCTTCAATCATAATATCAATGTCGTAATTTAAATTCTTGATTTTATCTAAAAAAACAATAAAATCGTCACTATTTATATAATCATTATGGCTTCTAAATTCTTTCTTAATTTTACTTTTAGGACTAGAAAAATGAACTTTAGGTGTAGTTTTCCAAGTGGAGAAAATACTTTCAAAATTTAAATCAGATGGATTACACATATAGTGATGATAATCTAAAACAATAGGAATGTTTGTTTTTTTATTTATTTCTAAACAGTCTTCGATATTAAAAATTTTGTCATCATTTTCAATAACAATTATTTCTTTTAAATAGTTGGGTAGGTTATTGAAATTGTTGATAAATCTAGTTATAGAATTTTTTTTACCTAACACAGAACTTCCTATGTGTAACACTAAAACTTTATTTTTAATATTCATTACTTTTAATAAATTATAATGATATTCTATTATTTTAATAGAATTAGCAACAGTTTCTTTAGAAGTACTGTTTAAAACGCAAAACTCAGGCAAATGAAAATCAACTCTTATATTATTGTCATTTATGATTTTGCTAAGTTCATTATAGTTTTTTTTATATGGTTTAATATAATCAAAACAAACATCATCTTTAGTTGCTAAAGGAATTAAATTTGAACTCATTCTAAAAAAATGAATATTGTTTTTAATATTATAAATTAATAATTCTTTTAAATTAGTTAAATTAGATGTAATTAAATTATTAATTTTATTGTAATTTTTTTCTTTTAGAAAATTGGTATAAGTAATAGTACCAGATGTAGTAATATCTAAGGTTGTACTTATACAAGCATATCCAAGTCTTATTTTCATAAATAATCACCTTTATTATTATTTAAAAATTAAACAATAAAATACTTAAAATATAAAGAAAATTATGCGAAATTAAAAAAACCACATAAGAAGAACTTGTAAAAAATTGATTAATATGGTATTATGAATATGTCAAACGACATTACATAAAATAAAAAAGGAACATTTAATGTTAGCGTGTTGAGTGTTGCCTTGTTAGTTAGACAGTCACCTAAATCATTGCTGGGTTAGGTGATTTATTATTATATTAAAACTATAAATAGTAAAAATACTAATAGAATGATAATAATGATTAAGGATAAGATTAAAAAATCTTTCTTATTCATACTATCGCCTCCCTTCGTTAGAAGATTGGCAAATCACCCAACTATTAAATGTTCCTATAAATATTATAGCAAACATATATTCGTGCATCAATATATATTATAATATTTTTGTTATAATTTAAATGGATTATAAATTATTAAATAAAATACTTAAAATATAAAGAAAATTATGTGAAATTAAAAAAATCCACATAAGAAGAACTTGTAAAAAATTAATTAATATGATATTATGAATATGTCAAGCGACATTACATAAAATAAAAAAGGAACATTCAATATCGCATATTGAGTGTTGCCTCATAAATTTGGTTTCACCTAAATCATTGCTGAGTTAGGTGATTTTTTCTTATTATATTAAAACTATAAATAGTAAAAATACTAATAGAATGATAATAATGATTAAGGATAAGATTAAAAAATCTTTCTTATTCATGCTACCAGTCTCCCTTCGTTAGAAGATTGGCAAATCACCCAACTATTAAATGTTCCTATAAGTATTATAGCAACATATATTCGTGTATCAATATATATTATAATATTTTTGTTATAATTTAAATGAATTATAAATTATTAAATAAAATACTTTAAAATATGTTATAATAAAACAAAAGAGAGTTGATATTATGGAAAAAATAATAATGGTAGATGGTAATAACTTATTATTCAGAAGTTATTATGCAACAGCATACAATGGAAATTTTATGAAAAATAGCAAAGGATTTCCAACAAATGGTTTATATGGATTTTTAAATATGATTAATAAAATAATAAATGAAGAAAATCCAACACATATGATAGTAGCTTTTGATAAAGGTAAAACATTTAGACATAATGAATATAAGGAATATAAAGGTGGAAGAGATGAAACACCTGAAGAATTAAAAGTTCAATTTCCAGTTGCAAAAGAATTATTAACTAATATGGGAATTAAATATTATGAAATAGATAATTATGAAGCTGATGATATCATAGGAACATTTTCAAAATATTGCGAAATGGATCCTGAATATGAAGGATTAATCGTAAGTAGTGATAAAGATTTATTACAATTAATATCTGATGAAGTAGAAATAAAATTATTAAAACAAAAAGACTATATAAGATATAATAAACAAACATTTAGAAATGAATATGGAATTGATCCAATAAAAGTAATTGATTTAAAAGCTTTAATGGGAGACTCTTCCGATAATATTCCAGGTGTAAAAGGAATAGGTGAAAAAACAGCCTTAAAATTATTACAAGACTATGATTCATTAGATGGAGTATATGAGAATTTAGATAAATTGACTCCAAAAATGCGCGAAAAATTAGAAACTGATAAAGATAATGCTTATATGTCATATCATTTAGCAACCATCATTAAAGATGTTCCAATGGAAATAAATTTAAATGATATAAAAGTAAAAGAAAAAAATATAGATAAATTAAATGAAATGTATGAGGAATTAGAATTTTATTCATTTCTAAAACAAAATAAACAAATTGAAAAAAAAGAATTTAATTACAAAATAATTGATAATATAGATGAAGTTAATATAACTGAACCATCAAGCATATATATTGAAATATTAGGTTATAATTATCATATGTCTAAAATATTAGGAATAGCAATATCAAATAGTAAAGAAAATATTTTTATTCCATATGAAATATTTGATCCAAAAGTAATTAATGAAAATATTAAATATACATATGATTTAAAGAAACATTATGTAATCTTAAAAAAATTAGGTAAAGAATTAAGAAGTATTGATTATGATGCTGAAATAGCCGGATATCTACTTGAATATAATATAAAAGATGATGTTTCTTATTTAGCAAATACTTTAAACTATGATATTACATTTTACGATACAATGTACAAAAAACTAAAATCAAAAGAAATATATGTAGAATGTGATTCAAGAATAACAGCCAAAGAAGCTTGTAAAAAAGCTAGATTTATTTATGATACAAAAGAACTACTATATAGTAATATTGAAAAAAAAGAATTAACATATTTGTTTAAAGAAATTGAAATACCACTTTCTTATGTTTTAGGAGATATGGAATTTAATGGAGTTTATGTTAATGTTGATACTTTAGATGAAATGGGAGTTGAATTTAGAGGAAAAATAGAAGTTTTAGAACAAGAAATATATGATTTAGCAGGAACAACATTTAATATAGCATCACCTAAACAATTAGGAGAAATATTATTTGAAAAATTAAACTTGATGCACGGTAAAAAAAATAAAAAAGGTTTTTCTACATCAATAGATATCTTAGAAAAAATAAGAAATGAACATCCAATTATTGATAAAATAATTGAATATAGATTAGTTACTAAATTATATACAACCTATATTGAGGGATTAAAAAACTATATTTTAGAAGATGGCAAAATACATACAATTTATACCCAAACATTAACTAGAACAGGTAGATTATCATCAATTGATCCAAACTTACAAAATATTCCAATTAGAAATGAATATGGAAGAATGATTAGAAAAGCTTTTGTTCCAAGTCCAAACTCAGTAATAGTTAGTGGTGATTATTCTCAAGTTGAACTTAGATTAATGGCTCATATGGCTAATATAGATTCTCTTAAAGATGCGTTTTTAAATAATGTTGATATTCATACTAAAACAGCATCAGATATATTTAATAAAAGTATTGATGAAGTAACATCTAATGATAGAAGAATTGCTAAAGCCGTAAACTTTGGAATTATTTATGGAATCAGTAAATATGGTTTATCAGAAAATTTAAAAATTTCAACTACTGAAGCTGATCAATTTATCAAAAATTACTTAAATACTTATCCAGGTATAAAAGAATATATGGAAACAACAATTAGTAAAGCATATATTGATGGATATGTAAGAACATTGATGGGTAGAATCAGAACAATACCAGAACTGTTTAATAAAAATAAAAATATTCAAGCAAGTGGTGAAAGAATTGCACTTAATACACCAATTCAAGGAACTTGTGCTGATCTAATTAAGTTAGCAATGGTGGAAATTGATAAAGAATTTAAAAAACAAAATATTAAATCAAAAATGATTTTACAAGTACACGATGAATTAGTATTTGATTGTTTAAAAGAAGAACTAGATAAAGTAATTGAAATAGCTGATAACATTATGGAAAATTGTTATAAAATATCAGTACCACTTAAAGTCGATTTTGAATATGGAAATGATTGGTATGAAGCAAAATAAAAAATTTTGCTTTTTATTTTAAATAAAATAAGATATAATATTGATTGGTGATTAGTATGAAAAATATTAATATAGAAAAAGTAGAAGAAATATCAAAAATAAAAAAAGAACCACTATGGATGAAAAATTTTAGAATAAATGCTTATAAAAAATTTATTGAATTAAATAATCCAAATTTTGGTCCAAAATTAGATATAGATTTTGATATAATTAACTATTATAAAAAAATATCTGATTTAAAAGATAATTGGAATGATGTTGATAAAGATATAAAAGAAACTTTCGATAAAATCGGTTTAATAGAAGCTGAACATAAATATTTAGATGGTGTTGGAGCTCAATTTGATAGTGAAGTTGTATATCATAATATGTTAGAGTATCTAGAAGAAAAAAATGTAATATTTTGTGATACAGATACAGCCTTAAAAAAATATCCTGATATATTTAAAAAATATTTTAACAATTTAGTTAAATATGATGAAAATAAATACACTGCTTTAAATGGAGCAGTATGGAGCGGAGGAACATTTATTTATATTCCGCCTAATACTGTTATTGATAGACCATTACAAAGTTACTTTAGAATTAATAGTAAAAATATGGGACAATTTGAAAGAACAATTATAGTTGTTGGTGAAAACTCTAGTTTACACTATATGGAAGGTTGTACAGCCCCTACATATACTTCAGATTCTTTACACGCTGCGGTTGTTGAAATTTATGTTGAGAAAAATGCTAAATGTCGTTATACGACTATTCAAAATTGGTCAACAGATGTTTATAATTTAGTTACTAAGAGAGCAATTGTTGAAGAGAATGGTTTAATGGAATGGATAGATGGTAATATTGGATCTAAAACTAATATGAAATATCCTTGCTGTATTTTAAATGGTAAAAAAGCAAAAGGAAATTGTATATCAATTGCAATTGCTACCAAAGATCAAATACAAGATGCAGGAGCTAAAATGATCCATTTAGCGCCTTATACTGAAAGTAATATTATTAGTAAATCGGTAGCGGCTAATGGTGGAAATGCAACATATAGGGGATTAGTTAAAATAAGTAAGAATGCTACTAACTCTAGTGCTATAGTTAAATGTGATACCATTATATTAGATGATATATCTAAATCTGATACAATTCCAACTAATATCGTAAATAATGAATCATCTAATATCAATCATGAAGCAACTGTTTCTAAAATATCAAAAGATAAATTATTCTATTTAATGAGTAGGGGAATTAGCGAAGAAAAAGCTAAAGAATTAATTATAATGGGATTTATTGATAGATTTAGAGAAGAACTTCCAATGGAATATGCAGTAGAATTAAATAATTTACTAAAAAATTATTTTTAGTGAATTTTGTTTGTTTTATACAAATATTGCATTCAAATTGTAAAATTGGTTAGACAATTAAAAAAATTGGTTAGTGAAAAAGGATTTTTAGTCATTTGAAATCCTTTTTTTTATTATGTATATTGATTACAGAAAGGAGGAAATTATGCTTAATCAAACTGTGATAGTAGGTAGATTAGTGAGAGATCCTGAACTTTATACAACTGAAAATGGTAATAAAGTTACTAATATTACTTTAGCAGTTCCCCGCAGTTATAAAAATGTTGATGGTGAATATGATACTGACTTTATAACTTGTGTTTTATGGAAGGGTATTGCTGAAAATGCAGCCGAATATTGCCATAAAGGTGATTTATTAGGTGTAAAAGGAAGAATTCAATCACGAAATATTGAACTAGATGAAGAAACAAGAAGACAAGTAGTAGAAGTAGTAGCTGAAAAAGTGACTTATTTATCAAGCCCTAAAAAAGCAGAGTAATCTGTTTTTTTAGGACTTGATAAACAAACAAATGTTTGATATAATGTGAATGGTGATATAATGAATATAGAAAAAATTAAAAAACAAAAATCGGGTAAATATTTAATAGAATTAGATGATCATACAAAATTACAATTATACGAAGATGTAATATTAGATAATGGTTTATTATTTAAAAAAAATATTGATTCTGATTTGTATAACAAACTAAATTTAGAAAATAATTATTATGATATTTATAATAAAACATTAAAATATATTTCTACTAAAATGAGAAGTGAAGTTGAAATAAATAAATACCTTGATAAACTCGAATGTTTAGAAAAAGAAAAAATAATAAAGAAACTCAAAAGTATTAATTTGATAAATGATGATTTATATTTAAAAGCTTACATAAGTGATAAGATGTGTTTAACTTTAACTGGTCCAAATAAAATAAGAAAAGAATTATTAGATCATAATATTGAATTAGCTAAAATAAATGAAGAACTAGAAAAATATGAAAATATCTATCCTGAGAGAATAAATAAAATTATATCAAAAAAAATTAAAAGTAATAATAAATCAATATATATGTTTAAACAAAAAATGATAAATGAATTAATAGAATCAGGATATGATAAAGAAGAAATAATAAATGAACTAGATAATTATAAGATAGATGAAGCAAATAATATTAAAAAAGATTATGAAATATTATTAAAAAAATTATCAAAAAAATATAAAAATGAAGAATTAAAATATCAATTAAAAAATAAACTTTATAGTAAAGGATATAATTACGATAGTATAAAGGAAATTGTAAAATAAAAAAGGGATAAATCCCTTAAATAAATGAACCAACTATAATAGCTAATAATATATATAAAACTAATATACAAACATAGTTATTTCCGCAAGTTGGTTTGTTTGTATTTTCACTGCAAGATTTAGAGCATGACATATTTTTCACCTCCTAAAGACTTAAATATAAGCCCCTAGTATAATAATTAAAAGAATAAATAATACTAAAACGATTGCAGCTCCAGATACACCTGTATTACACATAAAGCATTCCTCCTTTTTATCTTTTCACATTATTCTATGGAAAAATACTATATTTGTGATTATTTCTGACTAAATTTATTGTTTTTTTTTTATTATTTTGATAAAATGTATATGTACGAGGAGGATAGGAAAATGGCTGAAAGTAAAAAAACAACAAAAAAGAGCACAAGTACAAAAAGTACAACTAAAAAAACTGTAGCTAAAAGTGCTACTAAAAAAGCACCAGTAAAAGAAGTAAAAACTGTAAAAGAAGAAATAACTAAACCAGTAGAAAAAGAAGTTAAACCAGTAGAAAAGAAAATTGAAGTAAAAAAAGAAGTTAAATCTTCTAACTTTGTTAAAGATAATTCTAAAAACTTATTATTAGGTTTAATTTGCATTTTACTAGTTATTAACATTGTTCTAATTGTTTTAGGACATAAAGTTAAATTATCAAATGGTAACGAAGTAATAGCAAGTATTAAAGACAAAGAATATACTGCTGAACAATTATTTGATACTTTAAAAGATAAATATGGTAAAGATGCTTTAGTTACATTAATTGATGAATATATTAGTGATAAAGAATTATCAGATGATGATAAAGCAGATGCTAAAACTGAAGCTAAAAAATATATTGATTCAATTAAATCTCAATATGAATCTGCTGGATACACTTGGGATGATGTTTTAAAACAATATGGATATGCTAACGAAGATGCATTAGTTAATGAATATTTAGTATCCGTAAAACAACAAAAAGTAGTTACTAATTATTTAGAAAAACAATTAACTGACGATGAAATTAAAAAATATTATGATGAAAATATTTATGGTACATATACAGTTAAACATATTTTAGTAAAACCTGCAACAACAGATGAAATGACAGATGAAGAAAAAACTGCTGCTGAAGAAGCTGCTAAAGCTAAAGCACAAGAAGTAATTACTAAATATGCTGCTGGTGAAGATTGGAAAACATTAGTTAATGATTACTCTGAAGATGAAGGATCAAAAGAATCTGAAGGTTTAGTTGAAAACTTTACTAAAGGTGATGTTGATGATGAATTCTTTAAAGCTTCAGTAGCACTTAAAGATGGTGAATATACTAGTGAACCAGTTAAATCTAGTTTTGGATATCATGTAATTTTAAAAGTTAGTGAAACTGCTAAAAAATCATTAGCTGATTCTAAAAAAGATATAGTTGATGCTCTTATAAATGAAAAATTAAACAATGATTCTAATTTATATAATAGTACTTGGGTTAAAATAAGAAAAGATTATAAACTAGATATCAAAGATACTAAAATTAAATCAAGTTATGAAAAATCAATAAATGAATAGTTTATACTATTCATTTTTGGTGTTATGACAATAATATCTCTAAAAAGGTAAAAATACATTTACTAAATAAAAAAAATAATGTAAAATATAATGTATTGGAGGCATAAAGTATGGGAAGAGCTTATGAAGTAAGAAAAGCGAGTATTCAAAAAACAGGTGCTGCAAGGGGTAAAATTTATACTATGTATGCTAAAGAAATATACCAAGCGGCAAAAAATGGAGGAACGGAACCGGCTAGTAATGCAACATTAAAAAGATTACTAGATAGAGCAAAAAAAGAACAAGTTCCAAGTGACATTATTAAAAGAGCAATTGATAAAGTTAATAGTGGTGTTGACGAAAATTATCAACAAACTGTATATGAAATGTTTGGGCCTGCTGGATCAACATTAGTAATTGAATGTTTAACTGATAATTTAAATAGAACAGTTAGTGAACTTAGAGCAGTAGTAAACAAATGTCATATAAAAATGGGCGCTATGGGTAGTGTTCTATTTAATTATGACCATTTGTGTGTGGTAGGATTTAAGGGATTATCAGAAGAAGAAACAATGGAAGCATTAATTGAAAATGGTGCTGACTTTATTGATATGGAAAATGATGATAACAGTATTGTCGTTTACGGTAATCCACAAGATTTATACCAAATAAAGGAAGCAATATCATCTAAATTACCAAATGTTGAATTTGATATTGATGAAATAACATATATCGCTAAAGAAAAAATAGATATATCAGGTGATGATTTAGTTATTTTTGAAAGAATATTATCAATGTTGGATGATGTTGAAGATGTCCAAAATGTATACCATAATGTTAATTTATAAGTAGTAAGTTGTGTGTTTTATGTTGTATGTTTTATAGAAAGAGAGAAAAATATGCAATATAAAAGTGATGACGAAATTAAAGAATATTTTGAACTATTAAAACAAGGAAAACTAGAATATAGATAAAAGATAATTTTAAATTATATGAAGTTAGTTCCATATATTATTATAAATAAGTTGAATTTGCAATATGATGACAATTATGTTGTTGAGGGGCAAATTGGTTTAATTAAAGCAGTAGATTCATTTGATAATAAAAAACCTGTTAAATTTTCTACATATGCAAGTACTTGTATTCGAAATCAAATTTTGATGTATTTGAGAAAAATAAAAAGACATGACAATATTTGTAGTATATATGAAAATATAGCAACAGATGAGGTTGGTAATGGATTAACAATTGAAGAAACTTTGTATGATAGTGAATATGATATTTTAGAAGATTATTTGAGTAACGAAACTAAAGAAGAAATAAGTCATTTGTTATCTTTTTTAACTGAAAAGGAACTAATGATTATTCAGTTGTACTATGGCATTGGTGGCAACTATAAAACTCAAAAAGAGATTGCTTTATTATTGGGAATAAGCCAATCATATTTATCTAGAATGATAAAAAATATAAGAGCTAAGTTATTGATAAAATATAAATCAAAAACATTGACTAAACATAAATAAAGTATTACTATATAAGTATAAATGTGTTGACGGATTGGAAACCCTGAGCAATATAGAATAAAGCTGATTCTTCTAGAATAAGTAAGGTGGAACCGCGATTAAAATCGTCCTTACATTTTCTAGAAGTTTTTTGGAATTTAGGAGGT
Source organism: uncultured Bacilli bacterium (assembly GCA_934119965.1). GTDB lineage: Bacteria > Bacillota_I > Bacilli_A > RF39 > UBA660 > CAJOJO01. The sequence continues at coordinate 56,468 of CAKOTA010000003.1, read as the reverse complement.
ATATATGAATGTATTGATTATATCTTCATCTAGAGAAGATATTGATTCTTATTATAAATGTGTTGCTAGAGATGTATCTAAATTTTTGGCGGATTCTGGATGTGATTTAGTATTTGGTGCGGCATCCTCTTCAATGATGGGAATTTGTTATGAAGAGTTTGTTAAAAATAATAGAAATGTTTATTCGTTTACAACTAAAAAATATGCAGATGATTTAAAAAACTTAGGTAAAAGTAAACATTATATAAGAGAAACAACCTTTGATTTGAAAAAAGATATGTTTTTCAATAGTGATTTTATTGTTTGTTTACCTGGTGGCGTTGGAACAGTATCAGAATTATTGACCTATATAGAAGAAAAAAGGTCGAATGATAGTGATAAACCAATAATAATTTATGATGAAAATAATTTTTATGGTAAAATTATTGAATCATTGAAAGAATTAGTAAATGAAGGATTTGCTTCAGAAGATATATTTGATATGTTTAAGGTAATTAAAAATCCAAATGAATTTAAAAATGAATATTATAAAATTGAGTATGATAATTTAAAAAAAGGGAGAGTGAAATAATGGAAAAATTAACAATGGATAAATTAGTAAATATATGTAAACAATATGGTTTTATATTTCAAGGAAGTGAAATATATGGTGGTTTAGCAAATACTTGGGATTATGGTCCACTTGGTGCGGAACTAAAAAGTAATATTAAAAAAGCTTGGTTAAAGAAATTTATTCAAGAAGATCCAAATAATGTAGGACTAGATAGTGCGATATTAATGAATCCTAAAACATGGGAAGCAAGTGGTCATATAAGTACTTTTTCAGATCCTTTAATTGATTGTAAAAATTGTAAAACAAGACATAGAGCTGATAAGTTAGTAGAGGATACTGGCGTTGAAGCAGGTTCAATGAATGATGAAGAATTAATGAAATATATTTATGAACATAATATTGTATGTCCAAATTGTGGTAAATTAGATTATACAGATATTAGAAAATTCAATTTAATGTTTAAAACATTCCAAGGTGTTACTGAAGATTCAAAAAGTACAATTTATTTAAGACCAGAAACAGCCCAAGGTATATTTGCTGATTTCTTGAATGTTCAAAGAAGTATGCGTTTAAAAGTACCTTTTGGAATTGGTCAAGCAGGTAAAAGTTTTAGAAATGAAATAACTCCAGGTAACTTTATTTTTAGAGTAAGAGAGTTTGAACAAATGGAACTAGAATTTTTCTGCAAACCAGGTACGGAATTAGAGTGGTTTAAATATTATAAAGATTATTGTAAAAATTTCTTATTATCTTTAGGAATTAAAGAAGAAAATTTAAGACTAAGAGATCATTCAAAAGAAGAACTATGTTTCTATAGTAATGCAACAACAGATATTGAATATAAATTTCCGTTTGGTTGGGGGGAACTTTGGGGAATAGCAAGTAGAACTGATTATGATTTAAAACAACATCAAAAGTTTTCAGGAGTTTCAATGGAATATTTGGACCCAGAAACAAATGAAAAATATATTCCTTATGTAATTGAACCTAGCTTAGGAGTGGAAAGAACAGTATTAACAGTATTGTCAAATGCTTATGAGGTTGAAGAATTAGAAACTGGTGAAGAAAGAGAAGTAATGAAATTTCATCCATTTTTAGCCCCTTATAAAGTAGCGGTATTACCACTAATTAAAAAATATCATGCTGATAAAGCTATGAATGTTTATAAAAATTTGAGTAAACATTTTATGGTTTCATATGATGAATCAGGTAATATTGGTAAAAGATATAGAAGACAAGATATTATGGGAACACCATATGCTATAACTATCGATGATGAAACTTTAAATAATAATACAGTAACAGTTAGAAATAGAGATACAATGAAACAAATCACTATATCATTAGATGATGTAGTTGACTATATAACAAAGAAAACAGAATTTTAAAAATTCTGCTTTTTTTTTCTAAAAATCATTTGCTTTTATAAATATATGTGGTAAAATTATTTATAGAGTTAGAGTATCGCTAGGAGGAAGAAAAAGTGGGAATATTAAAGAAAATTTTATCAAATGATGAAGATATATTAACTGATAACATATCAGGTGACGAATACTATGATTTAAAACCAGAAGAGGCATTAAAAGAAAATGATGGCAGCACTAAAATGATACTATTAGAACCACGCGCTTATTCTGAAGCACAACAAATTGCCGATCATTTAAAAATGAGAAATACAGTTGTTGTTAATTTAAAAAGAGTAACAAGTGATCAAGCAAAAAGAATAATAGATTTTTTAGCAGGAACTATCTATGCTATAAGCGGTGATTTACAAAAAATCGGTGGTGGAATATTCTTATGTACACCAAATAACATAAACATTCAGGGGAAAATAACTGAGGAAACTCAAGGAAAAGACATTCATGATAATGATGATATTAATATTGAATGGTAAAAAATACGCTATTAAATAGCTTTATGAGGTGAATGGTATGGAAAAATTTAGCCGTACAATGAGAGGATACGATCCAGAGGAAGTTAATAACTTTTTGGATAAAGTAATTAATCAAGTTGAAACGATGGTTAACGAAATGAATGAAAAGGACAACAAAATTAAAGAATTACAATCTTTTGAAATTGAAAATAAGGCTTTAAAAGAAAAACTTCTTCAATATGAACGTATGGAAGGGACACTTAATAAAGCAATAATAATGGCTGAAAAAACAAGTGAGCAAATTAAAGTTAATGCTCATAATGAAGCTGAAACTATTTTAGAAGATGCTAAAAGAAATGCTAACAGAATTGTTAATGAAGCATTACTTAGAGCAGAAAAAGCTGAAAATGAAGCAAATTTATTAAGAAGAAATACTACTATATTTAAAAAAAGAATTAAAGAAATAGTTGATGCTCAATCTGAAATGGTAGATGAATTGGATAAAATAGAATTATAATTCTATTTTTTTTAATTGACATATTATAGAGAAATATTTATAATAAAGGACTAATGAGTGTGATATTATGACAAAAGCGGATTTCATTAATATATTGGAAAAAAATGAATATGAAAAAGAATTAATCAATTATATATTATCCAAGAATATTAAAAGAATTTTCGGAAGAAAAATAGACGAGATAGAAAAGATAATAGAGATATTAAAACAAGAAAATATAGATATAAGAAAATGTTTAACGGTATTAGGTCAAGGTAAATCAGATGAAATAGAAAAAATAATTGAAACATTAAAGCAATAAAATATAGATGTAAAGAATTGTTTAAGTATATTAGCGGTTGGTAAATCAGACAAAATTAAAAAAATAATAAAACTATTAAAACAAGAAAATATTAGTATAAATAAAATCGTTGAGTTTGATATGTATTATTTATTATACGAAAAATATAAAAATGTTGAAAATTTAGTAATGTTTAAAAATAGCTATCATAATGATGATGAAATTAAAAAGTATTTTAAATTAAAATATACAATTAATAGATTTTATAGAAAAAAAGAAATAGAAGAAATATGTCATAAATTAAATATTGATATTTCTAAATTTTTGGATATTTTTAAAATTAAAAATAAATTATTAAAAGAAGAGATAATAAAAAATCTAAACAATGATAAACAATTATGGATAGGAAATAGTTATCAATGTACAAAAGAGCAATTAGAAAACAATAAAGAATTTATCTTAAAAATGTGTCATATTGTTTCAATTAATTTTGCTAAAAAATACAATTGTATTCATTTAATTAACGATTTAAAGGGATGTGTTCTTGATATTATAATAGATAAATGTGGAGATTTCTTTTATGAATGTGAGGATAAGAATATTTTATTCTTATCAATATATTCTTATTGTATTAAATCACTACATAAATTTATTAATAAAAACACATTGCAACTAATAGATAATAAAAAATATAATTCTGATATTAATTATGAAGAATATAATTCTAAAGTATTACAAGATGTGAATTTAGATATTACTGAAAGAGAAATTATTGATTATATGAGTTATTTATTAGAAAATAGAGTAGCAAATTACGAAGAAAATATAAAAAATAAATATAATTTAGATAATGATGAATATAATGAAATAATAGAAAAAGTAAAAATTAAAATCATTAATAGTAAAAAATAATAAAAAAACTTGAACAAAATATAAAAATATTATATAATTAATTTGATAAACAAGTGCGAAAGACGAGATTTATTTAATTATTTGAAAAGAGAGTTCCTGTTTGGTGAAAAGGAATAAATAAACTTAAATCTAGATCACTTTCAAGTTGTGTTTTATGGATAAGATAAAAACGGTAACGCGTTATAGTTTTGAGTATAAATTAAGGTGGTACCACGTAAATCACGTCCTTATAATTAGGATGTGATTTTTTTAATTTTAAAGAGGTGAAAGAATGAAAAAATTTGAAGAATTAGAAAAAGGTAAAGTTAGTGAAAATGAATTAAAAGTATTAGAACAATTTAAAAAAAATGATACATTTAATAAATCAATAGAAAATAGAAAAGAAAGTGAAAACTTTGTATTTTACGATGGTCCAGCAACAGCAAATGGAATGCCTGGAATCCATCATATGTTAGCAAAACTTTTAAAAGATACAGTATGTAAATACAAAACAATGCAAGGATATAGAGTACTTAGAAAAATTGGTTGGGATACTCATGGATTACCAGTAGAAGTACAAGTAGAAAAAGAACTTGGATTTGAGGGAAAAACAGACATTGAAAAATATGGAATAAAAGAATTCAATCAAAAATGTCGTGAATCTGTTTGGAAAAATGAAGCAGCCTTCAAAGATTTTACAGAAAAAATGGGACAATTTATTGACTTGGAACATCCTTATATAACATATGATAATAATTATATTGAAACAGAATGGTGGATATTAAAAGAATTCTTTAATAAAGGATTAATTTATGATGGACTTAAAATATTACCATATTGTCCTAGATGTGGAACAGGATTAGCATCACACGAAGTAGCACAAGGATATAAAGAAATATCCGTAAATACAGTAACAGTTCCTTTTAAATTAAAAGATGAAGATGCTTACCTTTTAGTATGGACAACAACACCTTGGACGTTGTTAGCAAATGTTGCAGCTTGTGTAAATCCAAATGAAGAATATGTAAAATGTAATTCAAAAGGTTATAATTTTATAGTAGCTAAAAAGTTAGCAAACAAAGTATTGGGTGACGAATACGAAATAGTAGAAACATACAAAGGAAAAGACTTAGAATATAAAGAATATGAACAATTACTTCCAATCTTAAAAGTAAATAAGAAAGCATTTTATATAACATGTGCCGACTATGTAACTATGGAAGATGGTACAGGTATTGTTCATATTGCTCCAGCCTTTGGTCAAGATGACTATGAAGTAGGTTTAAAATATGATTTACCAGTCTTAAATCCAGTAGATGAACAAGGAAAATATACAAGTGGACCTTGGGAAGGAAGATTTGTATTAGATACTGATTTAGAAATAGAAATAATTAAATATTTAGCTTCAAATGACAAACTATTTAAAAAACAAAAAATGGAACATAATTATCCACATTGTTGGAGATGTGGAACACCACTTCTATACTATTCAAAACCAAGTTTATATATAAAAGTAACAGATTTTAAAGATAAAATAATTGAAGCTAATAAAAAAGTAAATTGGTATCCAGATTATGTTGGAGAAAAAAGATTTGGAAATTGGCTTGAAAATATGAATGATTGGGCTATTTCAAGAAATAGATATTGGGGAACACCAATTCCATTATGGAGATGTTCTTGTGGACATAATCATATGGTTGGCTCAAGAAAAGAATTAGCTGAATTAGCAATTGAAGATATAACAGAAGAAATAGAATTACATCGACCATATGTAGATGATATTCATATTAAATGTAGTGAATGTGGTAAACCAATGACTAGGGTAACAGATGTAATGGATTGTTGGTTTGATTCTGGTTCAATGCCATTTGCTCAATATCATTATCCATTTGAAAATAAAGAATTATTTGAATCACAATTTCCAGCTGATTTCATTTGTGAAGGTATTGATCAAACAAGAGGATGGTTTTATTCACTAATTGTAATATCAACTTTCCTAAAAGGATGTGCTCCATATAAAAATGTTTTAGTAAATGATTTAGTATTAGATAAATTTGGTGGTAAAATGCATAAATCAAAAGGTAATTCAGTATCACCATTTGCTACAATTGAAAATTATGGTGCTGATGCTACTCGTTGGTATATGTTATCAGCTTCACCAGTATGGACACCACTTAAATTTGATGAAGATGGAATAAAAGAAGTAATTTCTAAATTTTTCAATACTTTAAAAAATACTTATACTTTCTTTAGTATGTATGCTAATACCGATGAAGTAGATCCAAGAACATTTAAAGTTGAATATAATGATTTAGAAGAAATAGATAAATGGTTGATTTCAAAATATAATAAATTAGTTAAAAATGTAACTAACAGTATGGAAGAATATGATTTGAATAAATCTGTTAAATTAATAAGTAATTTTGTTAGTGAAGACTTATCAAATTGGTATATCAGAAGAAACAGAAGAAGATTCTGGTCTAGCGAGTTAGATACTAGTAAAAAAGCTGTATATCAAACAACATATGAAATATTAATGGGAGTATGTAAACTAATGGCTCCTATGGCTCCATTTATATCAGAAGAAATTTATAACAAATTAACAGATAAATCAGTTCATTTAGCTGATTATCCAAAATGTGATGATTCAAAAATAAATGAATTAATTGAATCCAGAATGGACTTAATAAGAGATTTAATTTCTTTAGGTAGAAATGTTAGAGAAGAAACAAAGATAAAAGTTAGACAACCAATTAGTGAAGTACTAATAGATGCTAAAAACGAAGAATTAATAAGTGACTTACTAACTTTAATTGAAGAAGAATTAAATGTTAAAAAGGTTACATTTATTAAAGATGTAAGCAATTATATGGAATTCATGGTTAAACCAAACTTTAAAGTAGCTGGACCTATATTTGGACCTAATATAAAAGAATATAGTAGTAAATTAAATGAGCTAAGTATGGATGAAATTACTAAATTACAAAATGGTGAAACTATTAAATTAGATGTTAATAATAATAGTTATGATATAAATAGTGAATTAGTTGATATTAGAGTATCCTCTAAAGAAGGATTTAATGTTGCTACACTAAATGATAATTTTATTATTCTAGATACAAATTTAACAAAAGACTTAATTTTAGAAGGTATAGCAAGAGAAATGATTTCTAAAGTTCAAAATATCAGAAAAGAAAATGATTATAATATAATTGATAGAATTAATTTATATTATAAAGGTGATGAAGAAGTGGATGAAGCTGTTAATAAATTTGATGAATTTATTAAGAAAGAAACTTTAGCAATCAATATATCAGTAAAAGAAGGTATTAATAATTCATATGATTTAAATGGTCATGAAGTATTTATAGAAACAGAAAAGAGATAAAATTTATCTCTTTTTTTCTAAATTATTAAATAGTTCAGGATTTTTATAATATAATTCTAATAATTTATTAATAATCAAAGTTGGGTATTTACATTTATATATTTTGCACAATTCTTCAATATTGAATAAATCGTTATTTATTTCTAATATATAATTATTATCTAATTTTGCTCTTTTTTGTTTTAATTTGATTAGTGATATTAGTTCTTCAATATTATCAGTTTTAATATTACAAACTGATAAGAATTTGATTAAGTTATCATTATGTAAAAATATAAAATTGTTTATAAAAATTTGTTTTTGTAATGGTGTTTCAAAGGTAAAAGTATTACGACGGCTTAGATTTACTGCAGTTCCAAAATCAGGAGTAATTTTTTTACCTTTAAGATTATCATAAGCGATAAGTAATTCTAAAGTTTTCTTATATAAAGTAGCTATTGAATTTTCAACGGTAGCTATTGTATGTAAATTAATACTATTTATTCTCCAAATTTCTCTTTCTTTATATGAATGATATTTTATTAGTTCGTATTTTTTATCATCAATACCATTTGCTTCAAAACTATCATCATTGTATAGAAACACTTTTTTTACATCTATTTGCATTATAAATCACCTCTAATGCTAAATATTATAACAAAATATATAATAATTGCAAATTATAAAATAATAATGTATAATCTTAAAGGAAAGTTAATTGAAATTAATTGGAGGTACTATGAGGGTTTATCGTTGTATTAAATTACAAGAGGTTATAAATAAATATAAAAATGAAAGTAATGAAAAACTAGAAAATGATAATTTGAATACCCATAAATATAATAAAAACCAAGAATATATTCATTTTTTTAAGTACTATGATTTTGCAAAATATTATTTTGAACTAGGTAAAGATGGAAGTTATGATAAGAAAAATAGCAATTATATTTTATTTATGGTAGCCAATATTCCAAATGAAATGTTAGAAAAATATAAGGGTTTTGGATTCTATAGTTTGGGTAATGAAGAAATGATCATACCAGAATATGCCATTCCTATTGATGAATTTAATCCTAATTTTATAGTTGATATAACAGATAAACCAATTGGTTTTTATTCAAGATTAAATGAAAAAAATGAATATGAAAAGTATTTAGAAATTGTTAGAAGATTAAAAACAACTAAAGATATTAAGAATATAGTGATTGATTTAGAAAAATTAATTGATCTAGAAATAGATGACAGAAGTGAGTTAGAAATTAATGAAGATATCAATAATCAATTATTAAATATAAATTTTCAAAATTTTGATGACGAAATAGAAGAATTAAAAACTAGAAATAAGTGAGGAATTTAGAAATGAAAATAAAATATGAATTATTAAAAAATGAAAAAGATACAAAAGCTAGATTAGGAAAATTACATACAAATTATGGGATATATGATACACCAATGTTTATGCCAGTTGGTACTTTAGCAAATGTAAAAACATTAACTCCAGAAGAATTAAAGGCAATGAATAGCGCAGTTATTTTATCTAACACATATCATTTATGGTTAAGACCAGGTGAAGATGTTGTTGATCATGCTGGCGGATTACATAAATTTATGAATTATGATGGACCAATTTTAACTGATAGTGGTGGATTTCAAGTGTTCTCTTTAGCAAAAAATAAAAACAAAGATATAGTTGAAGAAGGTGTCCATTTTAAAAGTCATTTAGACGGAAAAAAATTATTTTTAACACCAGAGTTATCAATTCAAATTCAAAATAAATTAGATAGTGATATAGCGATGAGTTTTGATGAATGTATTCCATATCCAGCAAGTTATGAATATGCTAAAAGAAGTACTGAAAGGACCTTAAGATGGGCTAAAAGAGGTAAAGATGCATTTAACAATGAAAGACAATCTTTATTCGGAATTGTTCAAGGTGGAGCATATCAAGATTTAAGAGAATATAGTGCTAAAGAAACAGTTAAAATGAATTTTGATGGCTATAGTATAGGTGGAACTAGTGTTGGTGAACCCAAAGATGTTATGTATAAAATGATTGATGATGGAATCAGATATTTACCAACTGACAAACCTAGATATTTAATGGGTGTAGGCGAACCTATTGATATTTTAGAGGGTGTTGTTAGAGGAATTGATATGTTTGATTGTGTTTTACCAACTAGGATAGCTCGTCATGGAAATGCTTTTACAAGAACAGGAAAAATTAATTTAAGAAATTTAAAATATAAAGAAGATTTCACTTCTTTAGAGGATAATTGTGATTGTTATACTTGTAAAAATTATACTAAAGCATATATCAGACATTTAATTGTAAGTAATGAATCATTAGGCGGAAGGTTATTATCAATTCATAATATTAGATTTTTAATTAAATTAACTGAAGAAATAAGAGAAGCCATAAAAAATGATAATTTATTAGAATATAAAAATGAATTTATTAATAAATATACTAAAAATATGGTATAATTATTATGGAGGTTTAAATGAAAGATTTAGAATATCAAGAAGTATTTAAAAAAACAGTGTTAAAAGAAGATGTTGAACATGTAATTAGAGCTGTAAAAAAGGTACATAGTGAATATTCTGGATGGGAAATTGGCGAACCTATGATAATTCCTATTGATGAAAAAAGTGTTCAAATTCAAATACCACTAAAAAAATATTCAAAAGAAAGAACTAGATAATCTAGTTCTTTTTGTTTATACCTATCATACTTCCTAAAATGGTAGAAGTAATTAAGATTATGTAATAGAAAATTAATTTCAAATCAAATTTTTGTTGTAATCCTAATAAATCAAAAAGTATTAAAATAGAAGAAATTATTAGACCAAACTTTAGTCCTTCTAACCATCCTTTTTTTGAACTTTTTTTACCTATCAATAATCCACCAATAAAATAAGTAATTATGATAATTAAAATTTTAAAGATTGATAATGTCCCTTTACTAAAAATATCAAAATAATTTAAAGTTGTTAAAATTAAACTAGATATAAAAATAATACCCAACATAATTAGAAAAATAATACCAATATTTTTTAAATATTTCATAAAATCACCTAATAAATAATATGAAATGTATAAATAATTATTCTTTTAACATAATGATAACAGGTGATATTTATGTATATAGCATTGGCTTTAAAAACAGCGATTCTTTATTTTTTTATTGTTTTAGCATATCGAATTATGGGAAAAAAAGAAGTAGGAGAATTAAGTATAATAGATTTAATTGTTACTATTTTAATAGCAGAATTAGCGGCTATTTGTATTGAGAAAAAAGAAACTTCAATAATGGTTTCAATAGTTCCAATTACTATTTTAGTTATAATTCAAGTTAGCATAAGTTTTATTTCATTAAAAAGTGAAAGTATTAGAAACTTTATTGACGGAAAACCAAGTGTAATTATTAAAGATGGTGTTGTTAATTTTAGTACAATGACAAAACTAAGATATAGTCTAGATGATTTACTTTCACAATTAAGAGAAAAAGGTGTTAAAAATATTGAAGAAGTTGATTATGCTATATTGGAAAATAGTGGTAACTTGTCAATATTTAAGAATACAAAAGATTATCCATTACCTTTGATTTTAGATGGTAGGGTAGATTATGGAGTGTTAGAAGAAATAGGAAAAAATGAAAAATGGCTGGATGATTTAGTAAAAGAAAATAATATAAAAATAGAAGATATCTTTTATGCCTTCTACACTAAAAATAAAACATATGTCATAAAAAAAGATGAAGTTATATAGAAAAAAGAATGATTTAAATCATTCTTTTATTTATGCTTCTATTTCTGAAACATTATTTGAAGTTTTTCTTAGTGTTTTTAATTCTCTAGCACTCATAACTACTTTTTTTCCGTTTTCTAATGTTACTTTTTGTAAATTAGGTTTTTGAGCGTGTTTTGTAGCCCTTAATGAGTGAGATCTTTTATTTCCAAATAAAGGTTTTTTAGCAGTTGCTTTATTAGCCATAACATTTCCTCCTTTAAATAATCTTTGTTCCTATGCCATTTAATTTTACTACAAAGTACTGAATAAGTCAAATAAAACTTAAAAAAAACTGAATAAAAGCTGATTTTTTTTAAAATTATTAATTACTATATAATATTCTAAGAAAAACAGAAAAATTATAATGAATAGAATATAGACTTTATTATTCAGTTAATGAAGTTTTAAATTTGTATTTATCAATAAAATAATAAAAAGTTGTAAATAAAAAGAACTTAACAAAAGATTAAAATTATAGTAAAATTATCTTATGGAGGTGCTTTTATATGTATATACCACTTAATATTAGAACTGACTATTCATTATTACATAGTATGATAAAAATAAAAAAATTAGTTAAATTTGCTAAAGAAAATAATTTAAAAGCACTTACTATTACTGATGATAATATGTTTGGAGCAATGGAATTCTATTTAGAATGTACTAAAAACAATATTAAACCTATAATAGGACTAAATATAAAATATAATGATGAAATAGTTGTATTATATGCTACAAACTATGACGGATATGTAAATCTATTAAAATTATCATCAAATGAAATAACATTAGAAAATTTAAAAAAATATAGTAATAATATATTATGTATATTACCTTGTACTAGTAGAAAAATATACAATGAAATAAAAGAAATATATAATAAATTGTTTATTTCATATGAAAATGAAGAAGAAAAAGAAAAAATTAAAACAAATAATAAAATATATATGAAAGAAATAAGAACTTTAAATAAAGAAGATTTAAAGTATTTAAATTATTTAGAAGCAATCAAAGAAAGTAAACTTGTAACTTTTAAAGAATATGATAATTATTTGAAACTAGATATTGAAGACAATTCATTCTTGTATGATTTGATAAATATAAAAATAGAGAAACAAAACAATTTGTTGCCGCATTTTGATAATAGTTTTAAATTGTTAAAAGAAAAATGTAAAGAAGGACTAAAAAATAGATTTGGATCTACAGTTGGAAGTAAATATTTAGAAAGACTAAAATATGAATTAGAAACAATAAACGAAATGGGATTTAATGATTATTTTTTAATCGTAAGTGATTATGTCAGATTTGCTAAAGAAAATGGTATATTAGTAGGACCAGGCCGTGGTAGTGCAGTTGGTTCATTAGTTGCTTATACCTTAGAAATAACAGAGATAGACCCTTTAAAATATGGATTATTATTTGAAAGATTTTTAAACAAAAATAGAATTACTATGCCTGATATTGATATTGACTTTGATGGAAATAGAAGAGAAGAAGTAATAAATTATTGTAAAGAAAAATATGGTGAAAAAAATGTATCAGGTATTATTACATTTTCAACATTAGGAACTAAGGCAGTTCTAAAAGATTTAGGAAAAGTAATGGATATAAATTCTGATGAAGTGGATTATTTAACTAAATTACTGGATAATGATTTAGATTTAAAAAACAATTTAAATTTAGATAAAATAAGAAATCATTTATCTAAAAACAATGATTTAGACAATTTATATAAAGTTGCTTTAAAATTAGAAGGACTAAAGAAAACTACTTCAGTTAATGCTTCTGGAATAATTATTTGTAATAAAGAACTAGATAACTTTGTTCCTCTTGTTAAACATAATGATCTATATTTAGCTGGTTATACGATGAATTTTTTAGAAGATATTGGATTGCTTAAAATGGATTTTTTAGCCCTAAAGAATTTAACACTTATTTCTTCAATTTTAAATGAAGTTAATATTAATTTAAATGATATTCCATTAAATGATAAAGAAACATTTGAAATATTTAATAAATCAAATACTTTAGGTATATTTCAATTTGAAACTGAAGGAATGAGAAATGTATTAAAAAAATATAAAATTAATAAATTTGAAGATTTATATAATTTATCAGCTATATTTAGACCAGGTCCTAAAGAAAATATTGATACATTCATTAAAAGAAAAACTGGTAGAGAAAGTATCGATTATTACGATAAATCATTAGAAAATGTTCTAAAATCTACTTATGGAATAATAGTATATCAAGAGCAAATTATGTTAATAGCTAACATAATGGCTTCATATTCATTAGGTGAAGCGGATATTTTAAGAAGAGCAATGAGTAAGAAAAAAGAAGATATTTTAATTAATGAAAAAGATAAATTTATTAAAAGAAGTATTGATAATGGTTATAGTGAAGAATTTAGTACTACAATTTATAACCTGATTTTAAAATTTGCAGAATATGGATTTAACAAATCACATTCTGTTGCTTATGCTTTAATATCATATCAAATGGCATATTTAAAAGCTCATTATAAAGAAATATTTTATAAAAATTTACTTGATTATTGTATTGGTTCAATATCAAGTACAAATGAATATATAAAGGAAGCTAAAAATTTGGATATTAAATTTAATAATCCAGATATTAATGTAAGTGAATATAAGTATGTTATAAATGATGGTATGTTTTTACCACTTACTTTAGCTATCAATTATAATGCCTGCAAAAATATAATAGAAGAAAGAAAAAATGGTAAATTTATAGATATATATGATTTTTTAAAAAGAGTCGATTTAAAAATATTTAGTAAAGAATTAATAAGCAAAATGATTTTAGTTGGTTGTTTTGATAGCTTTGATAATAGAAAAACCCTAATAGAAAATTTAGATGTAATATATAATTATATTGAACTAGGAAGTGATTTAGTTATGAAACCTGATTTGGTTCAATATAATGAATATAACAAAAAAGAACTAACTATAAAAGAATATGAAATTTTAGGATTTTATTTAAATAATAATCCAATTACAGAATATAGAAAAGAAAAAAATATCAAAATTACTTTAAGTAATGTTTCATATTATATAAATAGATTTATTGATTTAATAGCATTTATAAATTATAAAAAAGAAATAGTTACAAAAGACAATAAAAAAATGTGTTTTATAGAACTATGTGATGATTTCACAAGTCTTGAAGGAGTAATATTTGATAATGCTTTCAAAGAATTATCCGAATTTAAGATAAATGATATTGTTAAAGTAAGGGGAAGAATTGAAATGCGTAAAGGTAAAATTCAAATAATAGTAAATAAAATGGAATTATTAATATAATAATTATTTCTTAAATTTTATATAATATTGATAAAAAGCTCGACATAATATATGATTAGTGATACACTAAGCGGCAATAAGGAGGTTAATTATGGAAGAATGTCCAATTTGTAAGTCATTTGATGTTCAAGTTTCACAACAAATACATGATGAAAAACTTGAAAAGATAAAATATTATGGTATGGATCCAGCAAAAAAAATTACATATAAAGAAAGATATCATTATAAATGTAACGTTTGTGGGTATGAAAGTTATGCTAGTGATTATGTTAATGCTGAATATATAGTATTTGATTCACCTTGCCAAGTTAATGAAATGCATGATGTAGAATTGTTAGCATTGTATAAATCAGAAGCTTATAATTGTAAGATTTGTTCAATAAATTCTTCATATTATGATGAAAATATGACAAAAGGAGAAAAAATATATTTAATGTTTATTGAAGGTGAAGACTATCCTGTTGTATTATCAAAAGAAACTATTGATGAATTTACAGAAAAGCCTGATAAAGTTTATTCATTAGCAGTTAATACAACTATGTCTAGAAATAGATAATATTCTTAGAAAATACAATATTTTAAATATTGTGTCATATTGTTGACGAATAGGTATAATTTTTTACCTATTTTTTTTATAAAAAACAAGAATTATGAACTTTGAAAAAAAGTTTCATACTTATAAATATGAATTAATATATGCCTCATTTTTCTATGAGGTATATATTATTTTATTAAAAAAATAAAAAATTTCATAAAAGGTATTGCATAAAAATAAAATATATTATATAATTAAAAAGTCTTAAGCAATTAAGATGTGCCTAATTAGCTCAGTTGGTAGAGCACTCGGCTGTTAACCGATAGGTCGTAGGTTCGAGTCCTACATTAGGCGCCATTTTTTTGGCCAGTTGGTGAAGCGGCTTAACACACTGCCCTTTCACGGCAGCATTCACGAGTTCGAATCTCGTACTGGTCACCATTTAAAGCAGTAAATCAACAGTAATGTTGATTTTATTTTTTGGGAAGTAAGTCATATTTCCCATTATTTGACATAAAAAAAATACGTGCTATAATATACAGCCACAAGGGGATGATAATAATGAAAGAAACATATTTAATAAATAATTTATTAATTGGAAAAATTTACGCATGTGAAAACTTAGGAAGAAGTATGGGGCCAATTCAAACAATATCTAATCAATACTTTGTATTTGAATTAAAAAATGATGATATCGTGGAAGAAGTAATAACAGGTGATTCTTTTAAATCATGTAAAAAAAATAGATATCAAATATCAGATATGGAAAAAAATACATATAATCATGTATTCAATAAAAAATATGTAGTCGAAACAGAAAAATTAAAAAATATTTTGACAGAAGAAGTACTTAATAAAATAGATATAGATTCAAATTCCAAAGAATTGATAGAAAATGGTGTGATTGATAAGTGGACATTAATTAAAATATACAATTATATGAATTTTGAATTAAATAAAGAAACAGAAAATAATCAAAAACAATTGAAAAAATAAAGACCTTTGTTATATAATAATAATAGAGGTGTCTTTATGAAAAAAATAGTGTGTCCAAAATGTAATAATACTTTATCAAATGATGATACAATGTGTATGAATTGTGGCTTAGATATTTCATCAATTAATTTTGAAATAAAAAGCAATGAAATTACCAATAAAAAAAAGAAAAATAATATAATTATTTTTGGTGAATTATTTTTACTTTTAGTGGTAGCTACAACATATACAATACTTTTTATACCTAAAATAATTGAAGTGTCAAAAGAAGAGCCAATAGAATTTAATAAAACTGAAAAAACATTTGATGATATTGCAAATGAAATTGAATAATAATTAAAAATGTGATATACTATTTGTATGTTTAAAAGCTGTGATGAAGAAGTAGTAGTAAATGTTAGATTATTTAGAGAGTTTACATAAAGGTGAAAGTAAACATAATCTTGATTTTATGAATTCACCTTCTAGCCTTATTTACGGTAACGCGTTATAGTTTTGAGTATAAATTAAGGTGGTACCACGTAAATCACGTCCTTATAGGATGTGATTTTTTTATTGGAGATGATTTTTTGAAAGCAGTAATGTTTATTCATGGTTTATCAGCAAAAAAAGAAGACAATGAGTATTTTATAAACGAAATGAAAAAATATTCTAACATAGAATTATTTACCTTTACCTTACCAGGACACGAAAACGATACAACAACAAAGTCAACAGGTAAAGAATGGTTAGATAAATCAGAAGAAGAATTAAAAAAAATACTAAAAAAATATAAAAAAGTAACGATAGTAGCTCATAGTATGGGAACTATATTAGCTGTTAATTTAGCCTCTAGATATAAAGAGGTAGATAAATTAGTTCTTATATCTAGTGCTTTTAAGTTTGGAAGTTTTAAACAAAATAAAGAAGACTTAAAAAACATTTTAACTAATAAAGTTGATAAAGAGGTTGGAACAGGATTTGAAGGAGCAATAAAAAAATTTTTTACAATTCCTAAATCAGTAATGATTGAGTATAAAAAATTGGCAGATAATAACAAAAAAAATATCAAAAAAGTAACTTGCCCAACACTACTATTACATGGCAGCATTGATAATGTAATATCAGTAGATTCAAGCAAATTTGTTTATGATAACTTAAATTGTAAAAAAGAACTAATAATACTAGAAAACGTTAGA
This sequence comes from uncultured Bacilli bacterium, assembly GCA_934119965.1. Lineage (GTDB taxonomy): Bacteria > Bacillota_I > Bacilli_A > RF39 > UBA660 > CAJOJO01. Next base: position 39,163 of record CAKOTA010000003.1, on the reverse strand, counting down.
CATCAAGTATTTAAAAGTAATAAAAAAGAGATAATAACAAAATATATATATAATTTCATAACATTTAATATGTTATATAAATTAAGTAGAAAGAAAAAAATATAGGAGGAAATTATGAATATTGAAGAATTAAGAAAAGAAATATTAGATTGTTTGGAAAATGTAAAAAATACTAAAGAATTAAGTGAAATTGAAACCAAATATTTTAGTAAAAAAGGACCAGTTACAGAATTAATGAGTATTATGGGAACATTAAATCCTGAAGAAAAAAAAGAATATGGAATGAAAGTTAATAAATTTAAAGAAGAAATAAACAATATATTATCTTTAAAAAAACAAGAATTTCATAATATAGAATTAAATAAAAAACTAGAAAGTGAAAAAATAGATATAACTTTGCCAAGTAAAAAAGTAAAAAAAGGTAGTAAACATCCAATGACTAGGGTAACAGAAGATTTTGAAGACTTGTTTGTTTCAATGGGATATACCGTATATGAAGGTCCAGAAATAGAAAGTGATGAAAATTGTTTCCAAAAATTAAACTTACCAATAGGACATCCAGCTAGAGATGCTCAAGATACATTCTATCTAAAAGATGAATATGATGCTTGGTTACTTAGAAGTCAAACCTCAACCGCTCAAGTAAGAGCTATGGAAGAAAATAAAGAAAAAGGCCCAATTAGAATAGTATGCCCAGGAAAAGTATATAGAAGGGATGAAGATGCTACTCACTCTCATCAATTTATGCAAATAGAAGGATTAGTAATTGATGAAAATATTTCAATGGCTGACTTAAAAGGAACATTAGAATTATTTTGTAAAAAAATATTAGGCGAAAAAACTAGTGTTAGATTTAGACCAAGTTACTTTCCATTTACAGAACCATCAGTTGAAGTAGATGTTACTTGCTTTAAATGTGGTGGTAAAGGATGTAACTTATGTAAAGGAACAGGTTGGATTGAAGTATTAGGGGCGGGAATGGTACACCCAAATGTTTTAGAAATGAGTGGCTATGATTCTAAAAAATATCAAGGATTTGCGTTTGGTACTGGAATAGATAGATTTGCTATGTTTAAATATGGTATTCCAGATATTAGAACAATCTACGGAAATGATTTAAGATTTTTAGAAGAATTTAATAGAAAGGATGAAGACTAATGAAATTAAGTAGAAAATTTGTAAGTGATTATATTGATTTAGACGAATCTTTATCTATAAAAGATATAGCAGAAGCTATGACAAATGTAGGAAATGAATATGATACAGCTTGTCCATTAATTAATTGTACTAATTTAGTAGTTGGTGAGGTAATAGAATGTGCTGATCACCCTGATAGTGATCATCTACACATTTGTAAAGTTGATATTGGTAAAGAAATATTGGATATTGTTTGTGGAGCTCCAAACTGCCGTAAAGGAATAAAAGTAATTGTTGCCTTGGCTGGCGCTAAATTACCAGGCGGTGAAATTAAAAAAGGAATGATTCGCGGACAAGTATCAAATGGTATGTTATGTTCAGTAGCAGAATTAGGTTTAGAACATAAATTTTTATCTGAAAAAGATGTAAATGGTATTTGTGAATTACCACTTGATAGTATTGTAGGTAGTGATCCAATTAAATCATTAGGCTTAGATGATGAAGTAATTGATTTTGAATTAACATCTAATAGAGGAGATTTATTAAGTGTAATTGGTATGGCCTATGAACTAGGAGCAATTTATAAAAAGAAAGTTAAAGATATTGAATTAGATTATAGTAGTAACGATAGTGATATTAATAATGAATTTAAAGTTAAAGTAGAAACTAAATCTTGTCCTTTGTTTTTAGCAAAAAAAGCTGTTAATGTTACAATAAAAGAAAGTCCAGAATTCATTAAAAATAGACTTATTGCTTCTGGAATTAGACCAATAAATAATGTTGTTGATATTTCAAACTATGTAATGCTTGAAACTGGTCAACCATTACATTACTATGATGCTGATAGATTAGGCGATACATTAATAGTTAGAGACGCTAATGATAATGAAGAATTAACTACTCTAGATAATATTAAAAGAACTTTATCAAATGATGATATTGTAATTGCTAATAATAGTGGTGCAGTAGGCCTTGCTGGTGTAATGGGTGGGTTATCTACCGAAGTAGAAGAAGATACAAAAAATATTATTATAGAATCAGCTATTTTTGATAGTATAAAGGTAAGAAAAACATCTAAAAAAATATTAAGAAGTGAAGCTTCAAATAGATTTGAAAAAGGTTTAGATCCTAAAAGAACATATATGGCTATCGAAAGAAGTTGCCACTTATTAGAAAAATATGCTGATGCTACTATAGTAGGCGGTATGGTTAAATATGACGAAACTGATGCTAGTGATAAAATAATAGAAATTAGTATTGATAAAATTAATAAAGTATTAGGAATTGAACTTGATTCTAATACTGTAAAGGATATATATGAATCTTTAGGATTTAAAGTAGAAGGAAATGATATTTTAACAGTAACAGTTCCATCTAGAAGATTAGATATTAATATTAAAGAAGATCTAATTGAAGAAGCCGGAAGAATTTATGGAATGGACAATATTAAAGGAAAATTACCAGTTTTAAATGTTATTACTGGAACTTATAATAAAACAAGAAGAAAAATTAAAAATAAATTAGTTGATTTAGGGTTAAATGAAACTTTAAGTTACTCTTTAATTCCATCTAATAATGTTTTTGAATTTGCTACTGAAGATTTTGAACCAATTACTTTAGCTGATCCAATGAGTGAAGATAGAAGCACATTAAGATATAGTTTACTTTATTCATTAAAAGAAATTTATAAATATAATAAAGATCGTAATTTAGAAAATATTAGTATATTTGAAATGGGAAAAGGTTTCTATGAAGAAGATGGAATCTACAAAGAAAATAATAAATTAGCTATTCTTATGACAGGAGATTATTATTTAGACATAAAAAATACAAAAGTAGATTTTTATGTAATTAAAGGTGTACTAGAAGAGTTAATGGATTATCTTGGATATAATAATAGATATCGTTTAGTTGTTTCTAATTTACCAAAAGAATTTCATCCAGGACAAAGTGCAATTATTGAACTTCAAGGAAAAGTAGTAGGTGTTATTGGTAAATTACATCCAAATGTAGTTAAAGGCGATGTCTATGCTTTAGAATTAGATTTAGATAAAGTTTTAGCTAATAGAAGCAGTAGAATGACTTATAAAGAAATAAGTAAATTCCCAGCATCTACTAAAGATTTAGCATTTATAGTTGATAAGGATGTTACTTGTGAAGAATTAGAAAAAATCATTAAAAAAGCTGGAGGAAAAATATTAAAAAGCTGTGAATTGTTTGACTTATATATTGGAGAAAATATTGATTCAAATACAAAATCTTTAGCATTCAAATTAGTATTTAGTGATCCTACACACACTTTATCCGAAGAAGAAGTTATGAACTCATTTAATAAAATAATTGAAGAAGTTGAAAAAACAGGCGCTAAATTAAGAAATAAATAAAATTGTTACTTATTTAGAAATATATGATTAATAAAGAAGACTTAAAATAGTTTTCTTTTTTTCTTGTAAACAAATGTTCGATATGATAAAATGAATGTGGTGATATTTATGGATAGAATAGTGATGCATATAGATGTAAATAATGCTTTTTTATCTTGGACAGCAGTATATTTACTTAATAACGGCAGCAAATATGATATAAGAAATAGTTATGCTGTTATAGGTGGTGATGAAAAATCTAGAAGAGGTATTGTTTTAGCAAAATCCACTCCAGCTAAAAAATTAGGCGTTGTAACTGGTGAAACACTTTATTCAGCAAGAAGTAAATGTCCAGCTCTTAAAACTTATCCAATGAATTATCCCTATTATCAAGAAATGTCTAGGAAATTATTTAATATAATTAAAAAATATACACCTGATGTTGAAATAGCTTCAATTGATGAATGTTATTTAGAATACACAAATATTAAAAAAATATATGGTAGTCCTTTAGAATTTGCTAAAAAACTACAAAAGGAAATAAATGAAACATTAGGTTTTACTGTTAACATTGGGATTGCTAATAATAAGTTATGTGCTAAAATGGCAAGTGATTTTAGTAAACCAAATAAAATACATACATTATTTGATGAAGAAGTTAAAGAAAAAATGTGGCCACTTCCAATAAGTGATTTATTTGGAGTAGGTAAAAGAAGTACCGAAAAACTATTAAAATTAGATATAAATACAATAGGTGATTTGGCTAATACTTCAGTAGAAAAATTAAGACCATATTTTAAAAATATGAGTTTATCTTTAATCGAAAGTGCTAATGGAATTAACAAAGATAGAGTTGTAAGTGAAGAAGTAATATGTAAAGGTATAAGTAATGAAATAACATTACAAAAAGATGTAACTAATAAAACAGAACTGTATGATAATTTACTATTTTTATCCAATAAAGTAGGGCTTAGGCTTAGAAAACAAAATAGATATGCTTATGTTGTGGCTGTTATTATAAAAGATAAATATTTTAAAAGAAAAACTCATCAAAAAAAACTACTAAATCCTATAAATTCATCGATTGATATATTTGAAGTGTCAAAGCAAATATTAAATGATATGTGGAATGATGATAGTGTCAGATTAATAGGAATTAGACTAGATAATCTAGTTGAAAACTATAATTATCAAAGATCATTATTTGAAAATAATGAAAAAATTAATATAAATAGTAATTTAGATAAAGCTTTAGATAAATTAAAAGAAAAATATGGTGATAAAATAATTGAAAATGCTGACTTAAAAAAGAAATTATGATACAATTGTATAGGTGGTAATATGAATCAAGATATAAAAATGATTGTAGTTCATAATGATTCGAAAAATGATGGAGAAATTGATTTTCTATTTGAAAATTTGAATAGACAAGATAAATTAGATCTTAAAGTAGCAACTCCAGATGAGATGGACATAATAAATAAATATTCAAAAAAAGTAGAAAATGATAATATTAAAAGAAAAGAAATAGATGAAAATATAAAAACTAAAACATATATGAGCGAATTTTATGATTATACACTAGATAGATATGAAGAAGAATTAGAAAAATTAAATGAATTAAAAATAGATTATAATGTAGAAAATTATGAGTTATTAATTAAATTAGCAAGTTATTTTGCTGATAAAGGCGAAATAATAATATTTAATTTTAAAAAATATCTATTAATTGAAAGTCCTATTTCAATAACAGAAAAACAAAGGAAATCTTTAAACTCATTAACTCAAATATTTGAAAAAGATAAATTAACTTATTTAGATAGATTAAAAATTAAAGAAGGGAAAATAGAAGCTTTGAAATATAAAAATCGTTTTAAAGCACTAATAGATAGTATGTAAAATCTATCTTTTTTTAGGAGGAAATATGAATCAAGATATAATAAAAGAAATTAGTTTAAACTTAAATATAAATGAAAAACAAATTGAAAAAACATTAGAATTATTACAAGAAGGAAATACTGTTCCATTTATTGCTAGATACCGTAAAGAAGCAACAGGAGCTTTAGATGAAGAAAAAATTAGAAGCATTGATGCTGTATATCAATATCAAATAAATTTATTAAAAAGAAAAGAAGATGTAATTAGATTAATTGATGAAAAAGGATTAATGACAGATGAATTAAAAAATAAAATAATGGAATGTACAAAATTAGTAGAAGTTGAAGATTTATATAGGCCATATAAAGAAAAGAAAAAAACAAAAGCCACAGATGCTATAAATAACGGATTAGAGCCACTTGCTAAAATAATAATGTCGTTTCCAACTACGGGCGATATTGAAACAATATGTAAGAAATTCATAACAGAAAAAGTGGAAAATACAGATAAAGCTTTAGAAGGCGCAAAATACATAATTGCAGAATGGATTAGTGATAATGCTTACTATCGTAAATATATAAGAAATAGTATGTATCGTTATGGAATAATTGAATCTAAAAAAAAGAAAAATGCTGAAGATATAAAATATGAAATGTATTATGATTATAAAGAAGAAGTAAATAAAATTAAGCCTCATCGTGTTTTAGCTTTAAATAGAGCTGAAAAAGAAAATATTCTTTCAGTTAGTATTAATATAGATAATACTAAAATAATTGAATATTTAGAAAATAAAATAATTAAAAATAAAAATTCTTTTACGGCTATATATGTTAGTGAAGCAATACTAGATAGTTATAAAAGATTAATCTTCCCATCCGTAGAAAGAGAAATAAGAAGTGATTTAACTGAAATAGCTAATGAAGCAGCAATAGAAAATTTTGGCAAAAATTTAGAAGCATTGTTGCTAACTCCACCAATGAAAGAAAAAGTAGTTTTAGCTTTTGATCCAGGTTTTGTAAATGGTTGTAAATTAGCGGTAATTGATAAAACTGGTAAATACTTAACCTCTACAATAATTAAACCTTTTTGTAACAATGAAAAGTATTTAGAACAAAGTAAAGCTGTTTTATTAGATTTAATAAAAAAATACAATATAGATATCATTGTTATTGGAAATGGAACTGCGTCAAGAGAAAGTGAAAAACTATGTGCTGATTTAATACGAGAAAATAAGTTAACTGTTAAATATGTAATTGTTTCTGAAGCAGGAGCTTCAATATATAGTACGGAAAAAGTTGCTAGTGAGGAATTTCCAGACTTATCTCCTAATGAAAGAAGTGCTGTTTCGATTGGAAGAAGATTACAAGATCCTTTAGCTGAACTTGTAAAAATTCCACCTGATGGTATTGGAGTAGGACTTTATCAACACGATGTACCTGAGAAAGAATTAAAAACAAGATTAGATTTTGTCGTTTCTAAAGCAGTTAATAGTGTTGGTGTTAATATTAATACAGCTTCAACTTCATTATTGAAATATGTTTCGGGAATTACTAAAAAAAATATTGATAAAATAATTGAATACCGAAATAATTTTGGAAGATTTAATTCAAGAGAAGAAATTAAAAAGAAAAAAATATTATCTGATAAAGTATATGAACAAGCAATAGGTTTTTTAAGAATTACTGAAGGAAATAATATTTTGGATGAAACAGGAATCCATCCAGAAAGCTATGATATAACTTTGAAATTATTGAAAGAATTAAATTGTAATTTAGATGATATTGGAACAAATGAACTAATTAATAAATTAGATAATATTAATTTAGATGAATATAAAAATAAATTAAATACGGATATTTATACTTTAGAAGATATTGTTTCTTCTTTAAAGAAACCAAACAGAGATCCTAGAGATGAAATGCCACAACCAGTACTAAAAAGTGATGTTTTAAATATCAAAGATTTAAAAGTTGGTATGAAGTTACAAGGTACAGTAAGAAATGTTGTTGATTTTGGGGCATTTATTGATATAGGATTACATAATGATGGTTTAGTTCATATTTCAAAAATAACTGATAGTTATATTAAACATCCAAGTGAAATTTTGTCAGTTGGTGATATAGTTGATTGTTATGTTTTAGAAATAAATGAAGAAAAAGAAAAAGTAAGTTTAAGTTTATTGGAAATTTAAACTTTTTTTGATATAATATTTAATCGTTAAGGGGATGATAAAATGGAAAATTTAGAGATATGTAAAAAATGTGGTGGAGCTTGTTGTAAAAAATCAGGATGTGATTATTTGCCAAAAGATTTTGTTGATTTATCCTTTAATGGATTATTAAAAAAATTAGAAGAAGGAAATATATCAGTAGTAGCTACAATAAATTTTGAAAAATTGCCTAATGGAAAAATGTATGCTAATCCATTTTTATATCTTAGAGCTAGAAACACTAATAGGGAAATAATTGATTTGATTTCAATGAAAACAACTTGTTCTATGTTAACTAATACAGGTTGTAAGTATAGTTATGATGAAAGACCATCGATGGGGAAAAATTTAATGCCAGTTCCAGATAAAAAATGTTATCCTTTAGAAAATCCTAATATTATTATTAAGGAATGGGATAGTTATCAAAGAGTATTATCAAAAATTGTTAAAAGAATGACAGGTTTAACTTTAGATGAAAAAGTAAAACAAGATGTTGAGAATTTATTTTATGAAGTGTTATCTAATAATTTTGATGGAATAGATATAAGAGAAGTTATGGATATTAGGAGATTGATAGTTCCTTTAGCAGATTGTTATCCTGATGAACTTGAAAATGCTGTTAATAGGATTGAAAATAAAGTTTATACGAAAGTATAGATTTTTTTTGACAAAATTTTTACTTTTTAAGTGTTAATGTAGATTACATTTAAGGAGGAATTATGGATTATTATACAGAAATAAAAGAAGAATTAATAAAAAATGAAGTTTATAAAAAGGTAAAAGATTATAGTAAAAATAGAAGTGATTTACAAACTTATTATAATGTCGGAAAAATATTAAGTGAAGCAGGTAAACATTATGGTGAAAGAATAATAAAAAAATATTCTGAAAAATTAATTGAAGAGGTGAATAAGAAATATACAAAAAGTTCGTTATATAATATGCTTAATTTTTATTATCTTATATACAATAATCAAATTTTCCAGACAATGTCTGGAAAATTGAACTGGAGTCATTATGTCGAATTATTATGTTTAAAGGATAGTAAGGATATTCTAAATTACTACATTATGATATCAGAAGAACAAAATTTATCTGTGAGGGAGTTAAGAGAGAAAATAAAATCAAAAGAATATGAAAGATTAGATGAAAAAACAAAAGAAAAATTAAAAAACGATAATAAATTAGAGGTACAAGATTTAGTAAAAAATCCTATAATATTAAATACAAATAAAGAAATAATAAAAGAAAAGATGTTACAACAATTAATTTTGGAAAATATGGAGGATTTTTTAGAACAATTAGGCAATGGTTTTTCATTTATAAAAAGTGAATACAAAATAAAAATAGGAAACAGTTATAATTATATAGATTTATTATTATTTAATTATACTTATAATTGTTTTGTCGTAGTAGAACTAAAAATAACAAAACTAAAAAAAAGAACATATAGGACAAATAGAAACTTATATGAATTATATTGATAAAAATATTAAAAATATAAATCAAGATAAAACAATAGGAATAATAATTACTAAAGAAGATAATAAATACATAATGTCATATTGTAGTGATGAAAGAATTTTTAATACTACTTATGAATTACAGGAGGCTTAAAATGAATTATTATGAAATTATTAAACAAGAATTAATCAATAATGAGATATACAAAAAAGTAAAAGATTACAGTAAAAATAGAAGCGATTTACAAACATATTACAATGTCGGAAAAATGTTAAGCGAAGCAGGGAAAAATTATGGTGAAGGAATAATAAAAAAATATTCTGAAAAATTAACAAATGAATTGGGAAAAGGATATACAGTAACTAGTTTAAAGTATATGCGTCAATTTTATTATTTAATAGATAAAGGTCAGCCATTGGCTGGCCAATTGAGTTGGAGTCATTTCATTGAACTTTTACCATTAAAAAATATAGACGAAATCAATTATTATATAAAAGTATGCGAAGATAAACACTTAAGTAAAAGAGAATTAAGGAAAAAAATAAAATCAAATGAATATGAAAGATTAGATGAAAAAACAAAAGAAAAATTAAAAAACGATAATAAATTAGATGTACAAGATTTAGTAAAAAATCCCATAATATTAAATACAAATAAAGAAATAATAAAAGAAAAGATGTTGCAACAATTAATCTTAGAAAATATGAATAATTTTTTGAAAGAGTTAGGTGAGGGTTTTGCATTCATAGAAAATGAATATAAAATAAAAATAGGAAATAGTTATAATTATATTGATTTGCTTTTATATAATATAAAATATAAATGTTATGTTGTAGTAGAACTAAAAATAACAAAGCTAAAAAAAGAACATATAGGGCAAATAGAAACCTATATGAATTATGTGAATAAAAATATAAAAACGATAGAAGAAAATAATACTATAGGAATAATAATTACTAAAGAAGAAGATAAATATATAATGTCATATTGTAGCGATGAGAGAATTTTTAATACTACTTATGAATTGCAAGAAATATAAAAAAAGTTATTAAAGTTTACAACCTTGATAACTATCCCTTCTTACTAATTCCTTATCAATATCATTTAAAACACAGAATTTTTTAATTAACCATTCTGGTTCAATTAAATCATCAATTTTTGGATCAGCAGTAATTCTATTAATTACAATTTCTGGCCTTAAATATTCCAATTGATCACAAACAATATCAATATATTCTTCTTTAGTTAAAATTTTGAAATTCTCTTCTTTATACAATTTTTCTAATTTTGTATTTTTTAAAACTGATAACATATGAATTTTAATTCCTTGAATATCCAATTTATTTAAATATTTGATAGTTTCTATCATCATATCCTTTGTTTCATAAGGTAGGCCATTGATAATATGAACTACTACATTTATATTTAAATTTCTTAATCTTTGAACACATTTTTCAAAACAATCTAATGAATGACATCTATTAATTAATTTCGAAGTATTTTCATGAATTGTTTGCAAACCTAGTTCAATAGTTAAAAATGTTTTTTTATTTAATTCATCTAAATATTTATAACATTCTTCGCTAATTGCATCTGGTCTGGTAGCAATCGACAAACCAATAACATTATCCAAATTTAAAATAGTTTCATATTTTTCTTTTAAAATATTAATATCAGCATAAGTATTAGTATGAGCTTGAAAATATCCAATATATTTTCCATTAGGCCATTTCTTATGTAATATACTTTTAATATTATTGAATTGTGTTATTAAATCGTCATTAACATTGCCACCATATTCGCCACTTCCGGTATTAGAACAATAAATACAGCCGCCAATTCCTTTAGTACCATCTATATTGGGACAAGTAAAACCAGCATTTAGACTTATCTTAAAAACCTTAGAATTGAATTTGGTTTGATAATAATAATTTAAAGTGTGATATCTTTTATTATCTAGTGAATATTTAAATTTCATAAAACCACCAAGTAATATTATACTAAAAAAAGTGAAAAAAAGGTGAAAAAAATTAATTTTTCTTTCTATATTGAATAGAATTTGCTATAATTATTGTGGAGGTATAATATGAAAAAGAAAAGTTTATTCAAAGCATTAACAATTGTGTTTTTAGTTTATGTAGTACTTACTTGGGTTATTCCAACTGGATATTATTCTAGTGGATCATATGTAAAAGGAGATATAACACCAATAGGATTATTTGATATTATAAGATATCCTATTATTACTCTTACTAGCTCAGTATTTATTTTAACGGCACTAATAATATTATCAATTGGAGGATTTTATGGTGTTTTAAATAAAACCGGTGCTTATCAAAATTTAGTAGAAAAGATAGTAAAAAAATTCAAAAACAAGGAAAAAACTTTCTTAATAATTACAACATTATTATTTGTAATTTTATCTAGTTTAACTGCCTTAGATTTACCATTATTGATTTTGGTACCATTATTTTCTACAATATTAATAATGATGGGGTATAGTAAATTTACAGCTATGCTTTCAACAATCGGTTCTATTTTAATTGGTAATTTAGTATCAACCTATGGTTTTAATGTAGCAGGTTATATTACATATTTTACAAATGATATTAATGATTCAATTATATATCGAATTATGTTATTTGTATTAGTAGTAGTTTTATTATTAATTAAGATAATTAAAACATCAAAATCAAAAACAAAAGAAGAACCTATTTTATATGAAAAAATAAGTTCGAAAGAATATAAAAAAACAACAGGTTTAGTTGTAGCACTTATTATAATGATGATTGTTTTAATAGTTGGTATGACTAATTGGGAAGAGTTATTTAAAATAACATTCTTTAGTGATTTATATACAAAAATTACTAGTGTTAAAATAAGTGGATATCCAGTATTTAGTCTTATAATTGGTTCAATCTATGAGATGGGTAAATGGACTAATTATGAATTAGCATTTATCTTAATAATTACAACATTCCTAATTGGAAAAATATATAAATTAACTTTAAGAGAAATATATGAAGCATTTATAAGTGGAGTAAAACAATTAATACCAGTTGCATTTTTCGCAGTACTTGCTAACACATTATTCTTAGTAATGAATGCAACAACTACAGGTTATACAATTTTCCCTACAATTGCTAATTATTTATTTGGATTAGCTAATGGATTTAATGTAATTACATTTGGCTTAATTTCATTTATAGGAAGTTTATTATATAATGACTTACCATATTTATTGAGTACAATTTATGATCCAATAACAAGTATTTATTCAAGTAGTGCTTCAGTAATGGGGATAATTGTTCAATCAATTCACGGATTAGTACAATTTATAGCACCAACAAGTGTATTACTAGTAGTTGGATTAAAATACTTTGATATTGATTATAAAGACTGGTTTAAAAACACATATAAATTTTTATTTACTGTTCTAGTTGCTATCACAATTGTAGTAGCAATTATGTCATTAATTTAAGAGATTACATTGTAATCTTTTTTGTTTTGTGTTATAATTTTGTATAGTACGGAGGTTATTCTTATGGATATTGTTGAACGATGTAATAAAGTAGTATCATTACAAGCTGCAGTATTTAAAATGATACGTAATAATGACAAAAAAAGATATTTAACTGAACAACAATTAAATAATCTTAAGAATAATTTTGCAATGACAAAAAATAGCTATACTGATGAAATAAGAAAACATGAAAAATATAATTTACAATATATGTTTTTATTCGAACAATATAATTTGAAAAGAATAGATTATGAAAATGAATTGCAAATGATAGATGCCTATGATAAAAGATTAAAAAAATTATCCGAGCATTTACTAACTAGAAAAGGTAATAGATTACTAGATGTAAAAAGAACTTTTTACGAATTTAATTCTTTAGTTCAAAATGAATTAGTTAGAAAATATAAATTAAAAATTGAATCATTAAAGCAAAAAAAATTAATGTCTGAAAGATATGATGCCTTATTAGAATATTTAAGAAATAATGACATAGAAGAATATAATGAAAAAAAAGATTTTGCCTATACAGAAGAAGAAAAACAAGAATTGATTTCTAGTATTCAACAATTAACCGATAGAGAAATGACTATAATAACTGTTCTTAAAAATGATCATTTTGAAGTGTCTGATGATGTTGCAATGTCATTAGAATTAGCGGATAGAAATATTCTTAATGTAGCTGCTAAAATGTATCCAAACTTAAAGGAAAAATTAAATTCAAATTCAAATGAAGAAAAGAAAAAAGCTGCATAGCTTTTTTTCCATAATGGAGGAATTATGCAATATAAGATTAATGACTATTTATGTAATGTTTATATTGAAAAAAAGAATAATAAAAATACCTATATTAGAATAAAAGAAGATTTAAATATATATGTTACAACTAATTATTTTACAACAGAAAAACAAGTTATTAAATTACTAGATAATAATTATGATTATTTATTTAAAATGCTAAACAATATGAAACAAAGAAATGAAAAAAAAGAATTGTTCTATTATTTAGGAAAGAAATATGATATAATATATCTTGATAGTAATGTAGAACTATATGATGATAAAATTTATGTTAAAAATGAAGAAACTTTAAATAAATGGTATAAAAAACAAATAAAAAAAATATTTAAAGAACGATTAGATTATAATTATGGTTTATTTACTGAAAATATTCCTTATCCAAATTTGAGAATTAGAAAAATGAAAACAAGATGGGGTGTATGCAATAAAAAAACAAATACTGTAACCCTTAATTCAGAATTAATTAAATATGATATTTCTAAAATAGATTATGTAATAATACATGAATTATCGCATTTCTTACATTTTAATCATTCTCGTAGTTTTTGGAATCAAGTAGAAAAATATTGTCCAAATTATAAGAAAATTCGTAATGAACTAAAAGATTGAGGTGAACTATGAAAAAAGTAGTAAATTTATTTATGATTATGGTATTTTTACTTCCAACTTTTTTTGTTCCTGATGTTGCCCATGCTCAAACATTAGGAGATTTAAGAAAAGAATTAGAAGATAAACAAAATGAGCTTAAAGCCAATGAAAATAAAAAAGCAGAAACTCAAGAAGAAATTAATCAAGCAAATAATGATATCGCAACTATTAAAAATACAATAAATGCTTTATATACTGATATGGCTAACTTAGATAAAGAAATAGAAAAATTAAATCAAGACATAAAAGTTAAAGAAAAAGAAATGAAAGATGTTATTAATTTTTTACAAGTATCTAATGGTGAATCAGCTTATCTAGAATATACATTTGGTGCTCGTGACTTTACAGATTTTATTTATCGAACAGCTGTAGCTGAACAACTAACTAAATATAATGAAACATTAATAGATAAATACAATAAATCAATTGAAGAATCAAAAGAAAAACAAGAACAAATGAAACAAAAACAAGCTTCAATGGCTGAACAACAAAAACAATTAGAATCAAAAATGGCATTATTAGGTCAGGAATTAGTTAATATTGATGCTATTGGTATGGACATTGAAGACTCAATTGAATATCAAAAAGAAGTTATTAAATTATATGAATCAAAAGGATGTAAAGATAGTGAGAATATCGCTACATGTGGTAGAAAAGTACTTCCTCAAGGAACAGCTTTCTATAGACCTACTGAAGCTGGGTTAATTACAAGTGAATGGGGACCAAGAGATTTATTGGGTAGAAGTTGGCACGAAGGAATTGATATTGGAGTTGGAGTTGGAACTACTGTTTATGCTGTTGGTAATGGTATGGTAGCCGGTGTAGTAAGATATAATTGTGGTGGTAATATGGTTGTTGTTCATCATAGTATAAATGGAAGAAATTATACATCCGTATATGCCCATTTATCAAGCGTTAATGTAAGCAAAGGTCAAACAGTTGACAGAAATACAATTATAGGATATTCTGGTGGAACAGCTGGTGGATATGATTTATGTACAACAGGAGCTCATTTACATGTTACAATTGCGACCGGTTTATTCTGGGTAGATTATTATGATTGGACAACAGAATTAAATGTTACTTATTCAATTAATCCTAGAACAGTTATTAATTTTCCTGCGGGACTATATAATAGATGGGATGATAGAATTTCAGCTTATTAGACAAAATTTTCAAAAAATATTTGTTATCATATAGTTATGAAAGTTAAAATATTTGATTGTGAGCACGAAAAAGATTTAGAAGCAGAGGTAAATAAACTATTAAATGAAGTAGATGTAATAGATATTAAATACCAAGTTTCTACTAGTGTTTGTGGTGAAGAACAAATATATTGCTTTTCGGCTCTTGTAATCTATAAAGAAGATTGATTCTTCTTTTTTATTGTCATTTTGAGAAGAAAATGTTAAAATAAAATATCTATTAATTTAGGTATTTTTTTGTGATATAATTTTATCAGGGTGATATTATGTATGTAGATGTATTAGTTGAATTAAAAATCAAAAAAATAGATCAAACTTATACTTATTCAGTGCCAGCTAATTTACAAAATGAAATTGAAATTGGCAAAAGAGTATTAGTTCCATTTAATAATCAAAAATTAGAAGGATTTATTTTAAACATAAAAAATGCAGTTGATTTCAAAACAAAAGACATAATATCAGTAATAGATGAAAACCCTGTATTAAATGATGAATTAATAGAATTAGGAAATTATATAAGCAAAAAAACAATAGTAAATAAAATAACTGCATATCAAACAATGTTACCTGCTGCTTTAAAAGCTAAAAAAAATACCAAAATCAATAAAAAATATATTTCAGTATTAGAATTAGTAGATAAAAATTATGAATCAAAAAATGAAAATCAATTAAAAATATTAGAATTATTTAAAAATAATAATCAAGTTTTAAAAAAAGTTTGTACCGATATATCATTATCTAGTACAAATACATTATTAAAAAATAATATCTTAAAAGAAACAAAAGTAGAAGAATATAGATTAAAAAATAATATTGAAAAACAAGAAAATAAAATAATTTTAAATGAAGAACAAAAGAGTGTTATAAATAGTGTTGAACTAAACAAATTTAAACCATATTTATTACATGGTATTACAGGCAGTGGTAAAACTGAAGTCTATATGAATTTAATCGAAAAAGTTTTAAATGACAAAAAACAAGCAATAGTTTTAGTCCCAGAAATATCGTTAACACCACAACTTGTAAATATTTTTAGAAAAAGATTTGGAAATGATATAGCTATATTACATAGTGGATTATCTAATGGCGAAAAATATGATGAATGGCGAAAGATTGAAAGAAAAGAAGTAAATGTTGTAATAGGGGCTAGAAGTGCCATATTCGCACCATTTACTAATTTAGGAATAATTATAATAGATGAAGAGCATTCAAGTACATATAAGCAAGAAAATAATCCAAAATATAGTGCGATTGATATTGCTTTATGGCGCTCTAAAAAATATAATATTCCTTTAATTTTAGGAAGTGCAACCCCATCAATAGAAAGTTATACAAGAGCACTCCAAAATATATATACACTATTAACTATGAAAAATAGAGTAAATAATAATTATCCTAAAACTATCTTAGTTGATATGAAAGATGAAATAAAAAAAGGAAATAAAATTATATCAACTGTTTTAGATGAAAAAATTAAGGATCGATTAGAAAAAAATGAACAAATAATTATTTTATTAAATAGAAGAGGTTACACAACAATAACTACTTGCAAAAATTGTGGCTATACTGATAAATGCCCTCATTGTGATATTCCTTTAACTTATCATAAAACATCTAATATGATGCGCTGTCATTATTGTGGTTATGCTCATAAAATGATTACAATTTGTCCAGAATGTAAAAGTGAAAGTATTGATAATTTTGGAATGGGTACTCAAAAATTAGAAAGTATTTTGAATGAAAAATATGCTGCTAGAATAATTAGAATGGATCAAGATACAACAACAACTAAAGGTAGTCATGAACAAATAATTAATGATTTTAAAAATCATAAATATGATATTTTAATTGGTACACAAATGATATCCAAAGGTCTGGATTTTCCGAATGTAACACTAGTTGGCGTTATAAATGGTGATGCTTCTTTAAATATTCCAGATTTTAGAAGTGCTGAAAGGACATTTCAATTATTAAATCAAGTTGCTGGTAGAAGTGGTAGGGGTGTCTTACCAGGTGAAGTAATTATTCAAGGATTTAATGTTGATCATTATAGTATTGTTAAAGCTTGTAATAATGATTATATAGGTTTTTATAATGAAGAGCTAAAAATTAGAAAAGTACTTAAATATAGTCCATATTATAATTTGTGTTTGATCAAAATTAAATCTAAAAATTATAATGAAGCTTTAACTGAATCTAATAAAATCATTAAACATTTAAAAGATAAAAATATAGAAAATACAATTGTTTTAGGTCCAACTCCAGCTCTTATTCCTAAAATTAATGATATTTATAATATTCAAATAATAATTAAATTTAAAAATACAGGTATTTTAATGAAAGAATTAGAATTTATCAATAATTATTATAGAACTAGTAAAGTAGTCGTGGAAATTGATATTAATCCAATAAGAATATAACAAGTCGAATTTTGTCGATTTGTTTTTCTTTTGTTTTAATAACAAAAGTGTTATAATTTGATTGGGGGTTTTGGTTGTAAAAAAATAAAGGAGTAATTATGGATAAAAAAACAAAAGAGGAATTGATAAAAAAAGGTGTATTAAAACCATTAAGTGATGCTTTTAAAGAATATCCCGTTCAAGAAGAAATACATTTTGGGCATCACGAATGGTATGTAGCTGAAAATGTCGTTAAATATGGTAAATATCATAAAGGTGATATTGTATTTATTAATGAATATAAATATCAGAATGGTAGTATAGGATGCGATCATTTATTTGTCATAGTAGATGATAATAATACAAGTGTTCCACTAGAATATTTTGGATTTTTAATTTCATCAAAAATATTTAAACAAAATTATGTTGAAAATGAACTAATTAAAAGGAATAAACAAAATAATTTAAATAGAGATTATATAATTTCTAAAGACAATATAATAAAGAAAATAGGTACTGTTCCACTTACAAAAGTAGAAGAATATAAAAGAAAACATAATTTCCTATATGAAAGTTATGGATTAAAATAAAAAAAAGAATTTAAAATTCTTTTTTTTATTAAAAAATATGGTAAAATATAAATATTGGAGATGATAATATGCATTCATTAAAAATTATGAATTTAACAGTTAGAGTTGAAAATAAAGTGATATTGAATAAGTTTAATTTGACAATAAATAGTGGTGAAATACATGTTATTTTAGGACCTAACGGTACAGGAAAATCAACTTTATCCAAGGTTATAATGGGTGATCCAGACTATGAAATAGTAAGTGGAACTATTAAATTTGATGATAAAGATATTACTGAATTGGAAACAGACGAAAGAGCTAAATTAGGAATTTTCTTAGGGTTTCAAATGCCAATTAGTATAGAAGGAGTAACTAATTCAGATTTTTTAAGAACAGCCATTCATAGCTCAGATAAAGAATTCAAACTAATGGAATTCATAAAAAAACTAAATAGTACTTGTGATAAACTAAAGATGGACAGAGAAATGGTTCATCGTCCAGTTAATGTTGGATTTTCTGGTGGTGAAAGAAAGAAAAATGAAATATTACAAATGTATTTATTAAATCCTAATACAATTCTGTTAGATGAAATTGATTCAGGATTAGATATGGATAGTTTAAAAATAGTTGGAAAATCTGTAATGGATTATTATGAAGAATATAAACCAGCAATTTTATTAATTACTCATTACCAAAGATTACTTAACTATATAAAACCAACCCATGTTCATATAATGAGAGATGGAAAAATAATTAAAAGTGGTGACATCAAATTAGTAAAAGAAGTAGAAGAAAAAGGATACGACGCAATCGAAGTATATGAATAAGATAAAAATTAAAAACAATGATATTTCATTGTTAGAAACAGATGATTTAATAACTGTAACATTATCTGATAAATTAGAAATATTTGATGTCCAAAAGATGAATATAGAAGTATTTGGTTCAACTGAAATAGAAATAATATATGATGAAAAGCAAGAATCAAAATTAGATATAGAATATAATATAGATAGTAACATAGAATTAAAAATAACTGAAATAAGAAAAGAAGCAAAAGCTAAAATTCAATATAAATATAATATACTAGAAAATAGTAATGTCAAAGTAATTAAATTTTATGATTCTAAAGTAATAAAAGAGTTAGATATAGTTAACTTAAATGGTATGAATTCAGAAATAGATTATTTATTAAAAACAATAGCAACTGATAAACAAGATTATAATATATATGTATATCATAATAATAAAAATACTATAAGTAATATTAAAAATAATAGTGTTAATATAAATGAAGGAACTACAACATTTAATGTTACAGGAGTAGTATATAATGGAATAACAAATTGTACATTAAATCAAATGAATAAAATAATAAATCTTAATGATAAAGAATGTAAAATTAATCCAATTTTATTAATTGAAGAAAATGATGTAGTTGCAAATCATTCTGCGTTAATAGGAAAATTTAGTGAAGAAGAGATTTTTTATTTAATGAGTAGAGGAATAAGTAGGAAAGATAGTATCAATTTGTTAACAAAAGGATTTTTAATTAATGGTACTCAAAACGAAACAATAAACAAAATTATTGAAAAATATAGTTGGGGGTGATTTTATGAATCGTGAAGATTTTCTATTATTAAAAAAAGGAATAATATATTTTGATAATGGCGCTACTACATTAAAACCAAAAGTATTACCTGACGCTATAAATGATTATTATAATAATTATAGTGCGAATGCTCATAGAGGGGATTATGATATTAGTTTACAGGTAGATAATATGTATGAAAATACAAGAAAATTAGTAAAAGAATATATAAATGCTCGAAGTGAAAAAGAAATAATCTTTACAAGTGGTTCAACTGATTCAATAAATAAAATAGTTTTTGGATACTTTAGAAATATCTTAAAAGAAAATGATGAGGTATTATTAAATAAAAGTGAACATGCTTCAAATGTTTTACCTTGGTTTGAATTAGCAGATGAATTAAAATTAAAAATTAAATTTATTGATTTAGATGAAAATTATGAAATAACATTAGACAATATTGAAAAATTAATAACACCAAAAACTAAAGTAATCAGTATAGCGCATATTACTAATGTGGTTGGTGACATAAGAGATATAAAAAATATTACTTCTTTAGCTCATAAAAATGATATTATGGTGTTATTAGATGCTGCTCAAAGTATTGGACATATGAAAACTGATGTTCAAGATTTAGATGTTGATTTCTTGACTTTTTCAGCCCATAAAATGTATGGACCAACTGGTGTTGGTGTTCTTTATGGAAAAGAAGAAGTTTTAAAAAATATTAGACCAATTATATTTGGTGGAGGTATGAATAGTAGTTTTGGATCAGATTTAACAAGAATTTATGATGAACTTCCAGAATTACTAGAGGCTGGAACTCCTAATATAGCAGGTGTAATTGGATTTGGTAAGGTAATTGAATACATAAATAAGATAGGACTAGATAAAATTCAAAAACATGAATTAGAATTAAAAAACTATGCTTTAGAAAAATTAAAACAAAATAAAAATATAATTATTTATAATGAACATTCTAAGGGATCAATTATTACTATTAATTATAAAGATATTTTTGCCCAAGATTTAGCAATCTACCTAAATAAATACAAAATATGTGTAAGAGCTGGAAACCATTGTACAAAAATTCTTAAAGATGAATTAAAAATCAAAAATACAGTAAGAATTAGTTTTGCTATGTATAATACTAAAGAAGAAATAGATAAATTAGTTGATGCATTAAGCAATCCTAATATTAAAAATGAAATAATTTAAAGACTATTAATTAGTCTTTTTTTGTGATATAATCGACTTACAGGGTGGTGTTTATATGGAAAAGTATGTGTATGATTTTACAAAATTTTTAACTAAAAAAGAAATGATTGATGAATTAAGGGATATTAATTATGTTAATCCTAGAAAAGAAGAAGTATTAAAAACTTATGGAGTAGATGTTACGGATATTGATGTTAATGATATCGAAACGACAATTAAAGTAAATAATTTTACAAAAAATATTAAGGCAGCATTTAGCTTGTTTGATTTTTCGGTTTTGAATAGCGATCATTTTGGTGATGAAACTGACAAAAAAAGAGCAATACTTTTAAATTTACTTAAGTTTAATGGTATTAATTTAGAAACTTGTGATGTAAATGAATTAGGCAAGATTATAACTTTGATTAAAGAAAATGATAAAATTTTATCAAAATTAGATAAATCTTATATTGATATTAAATTAATTAGAGAAATATTAGAAGAGTTGAAGGTTATAACAACCGATAATGTAATTGACGATATATTGTTACTAATTAATAATATAACTTATCAACAAGCAATATATTTGCCTGTTATAAGAAGTAAATACTATGATGAATTTGATAATATTTTTTACAAAGTGAAAGTTGAGATTCCAGAAAATAATACTACTAATCTAAGGGAATTTAGTGGTGAAATATATGAAAGTTTAAAATTTACTGATGATGAAGAAGCCAAAAAATATGAAGTAGAGTATGGTATAGATGAAACTTTAGATTCAGAAATTAAAACATATATTCATTTTAAAGGAAAAGAAGATAATGATAATTGGCACAAAGAAATGCACATTTTAAAGCAAAAAAATAGTATTGTAGTTAAATATGGTGATAATTATATTTTTACTAATGAAAATAATAGTAGTATAACTGCAAATGAAATTAATAAAATAATGGAATTTTTAAAGAATAAAACACCTAATAATGAATTTTTAAAATATGTTCTAAAGGAATTAAAATATTTGAAAAAAACATTAGGTCAAAAGACATATGTTAGAAAAGAACAAGCAATTGATATTGATTCTTTAAAAAAGATATCTTCTATAATTGCTGACGATAATTATGGTGAAGATAGAAATATATATTTTAAAAGCAAAATAATAAGTTCAATCCCATTAAAATTTACAAATGATAAAATTAAAACTTTAAAAAAATAATTAATTATGTTATAATCAATTTATCATAGGTGGTGTAGTTATGGATTTAATAATAATTTTAATATTAATAGTACTTATTTTGATATTTTTTAGAAATTTTAAAAGTTTCATATATGGGTTAGCTATAATAGAAATATTTTTTAGAATATTAACATTTATTAAATACAATATTGGGATACCAGAAATATCAAGTTTGATAGGAAAATATATTCCAGAATCGATTATTAATGTTTTAGCTGCTTATTCAAGTGGATTATTCTATACAATACTTGTTTGGGCATTCATTGGTTGTATGATTTGCTTTTTGGTTTATTTAGTTAAATATTTCTTTGGTAGAAAGTAGGGATAATATGAATAAAAAAGGTTTTACTTTAGCTGAATTAATTGGTGTAATTGTTGTTTTAGCTTTAATATGTTTGATTACCGTTCCGGCAATAACAAGTGTTCTAAAAAATAATAAAAAAAGTTTATGTGAAACTCAATTAAATAATATTTTAGCCGCTGCTAGAAACTATGCGTCCGAAAATTTATTAACAATGCCTGTAAAAGATGGAGAAACGAAAACAATTACAATTCAAGATTTAATTGACAATGGTTTTATTGATCAAGATATTGAAAATCCTGTAACAAAAGAAAATTTCGATTCTGAAATTGAAATTATGATAAAAAAGGTTGGAAAAAAATTAGATATCTCTTTTGGAACAGATGAAGAAGAAAATAGTAAAATTTATAACTTATGTGTAGAAGACGAAGGATAAGACAATATGTCTTATTTTTTTGTCAACTAGAGTGTAAAGATTATTTATTATAAAAACTAAAAATGATATACTAATTATGAGGTGATAATATGTTTAATAAAACAAAAATAAAAGATGTTAAAGCAAGAGAAATTTTGGATTCAAGGGGTAATCCTACAGTAGAAGTAGATGTAATATTAGAAAATGGAATAGTAGGTAGAGCAAGTGTACCTAGTGGGGCTTCAACAGGTAGTAGGGAAGCCTTAGAATTAAGAGACAATGATTCTAGGTATATGGGAAAAGGAGTATTAAAAGCAGTAAGTAATGTTAATGGTCCATTAAGAAATTTGGTAATTGGAATGGATTCATTGAACCAAAAAGATTTAGATTATGCAATGATAAAATTAGATGGTACAAAAAATAAAGAAAAATTTGGCGCAAATGCTATACTAGGTATATCAATGGCTAATTTAAAGGCTGCAGCACTATCTAAAAATCAAGACTTATTTGAATATGTTGGTAATGGAAAAAATTTGCCCAGACCAATGATGAATATATTAAATGGTGGAGCACACGCTGATAATAAACTTGATTTTCAAGAATTTATGATTATACCAAATGCAGATACTGTAAGAGAAAGAATAAGAATAGGATCAGAAGTATTTCATAATTTGAAAAAAGTCTTGAATGAAAAAGGATTATCAACTGGGGTAGGAGATGAAGGCGGTTTTGCCCCTGATTTAGAATCAAATAGTGAAGGATTTGAATTAATAATAGAAGCTATCAAAAAAGCAGGTTATATTCCTGGTAAAGATGTTTCTTTAGCAATTGATGTGGCAGCTAGTGAATTTTATAAAGATGGTAAATATAATTTAGTTGGTGAAAATAGAAATTTAACAACTGAAGAACTAATTGAATATTATGTTGATTTAATAAATAAATATCCAATTATTTCAATCGAAGATCCAGTTGATGAAAATGATTGGGAAGGATTTAAATTAGTAACTGAAAAATTAGGTGATAAAATTCAATTGGTTGGTGATGATTTATTTGTAACAAATAAAGAGTATTTACAAAAAGGAATAGATATGGGTGCAGGAAACGCAATATTAATCAAAGTTAATCAAATTGGTACAATTACTGAAACCTTGGAAACAATTGAATTAGCGAAAAAGAATAATTATAAGACGATAATATCTCATAGAAGTGGAGAGACAGAAGATACAACAATTGCTTCATTAGCTGTTGGACTTGATTTGGGTCAAATCAAAACTGGATCTATGTCTAGAACAGACAGAATTTGTAAATATAATGAATTAATGAGAATTGAAGAAAAAGTAGGAAAATAATTCCTACTTTTTGTAACCATATATTTCACATTCTTGATGAGTTAAATTTTTTTCTTTTCCATAATTATGTAATGCATATCTATATTTGAAGAGAATATCATCACGCATTTTCGCTGTATAAATTTGATTAATCATTTCTTTACTAATGTCAAATTCGAAAGGAAAGTGATTTTTTTTGTAATCTTTTAATTTTTCTTCAATTAGCGAATAATCTAAATTATGTTTTTTAAGTAATTCAATTGTATTAATATAAGAACAGATAATAGCATTATATTCTATCATAAAATCGTTATGGTGTTTACAATAAAATTTTTTTTCGTTTATGATTGAAAAATAATTTGAAATTAATATAACATAATAACTTGGTAGATTTTTATATGTTTCATTGTCAAACACTTGTGTTTTTTGAACTGCATGTGTAAGTTCATGGAATATTGTTATAATAATTTCAATATTAAAGACATTAGAATCTATTAAAGAACTATCAATCATTTGGTAATTCAAATTTAAATTATTGTTTTTAAAATCAAAAGATGCTTCTGCATCTTCATTCTCAAAAGTAATTTCATTTATTTTTAAGTTACATTTTGATGATATTATTTTAACGAATTCAGTAATATCTTGTTTACTGATTTTTCTTTTTAAAATTAAACTTTCTTCTAATGAACTCATATTATTTTTTTCTACTTTTTTCTTTTTCAATTGATAGCTTTATAAAATCACTCATAAAGTTCATATATATTCCTTTGTTTTCAATACTATTAAAAATTTTTGTTCTTATTTCGTTATTCATTGAAAATACCAAGTATTTGTTATTTGTCATAACGACATCATCATTAATAATTGATGTAGCTATTTCCCCAATTAATTCAGAAGAAATTCCATTTTCATTAAAATTAATTTCTGATAATAGTTTTTCATATTTCTCATTGCTTTTTAAGCTATTAATATTTCCAAATAAAGTTGTTATTTCAATTTCATTTAATGAATTAAACACTGAAAAAGCATTAATTATTTCTAATATTGTATATTTCATAAAAACCTCCTTAAATATAATTATAAATAGATATTTGATGCAAGTCAATTAAAATTTGAATAATGATTTTATAAAAGATAGATATTTTTATAGGTAACTGTAAATTATATTGCAAATAAATGATGAAAATGGTAATATTATATATAGAATAGGAGTGGAAATATGAATGTGAGAAAAAATGGATTTACATTAATTGAATTATTAGCAGTAATAGTAATACTAGCAATAATAGCGTTAATAGCAACACCAATAATATTAGGAGTAATTGACAAGGCTAAAAAAGGAGCCGCTGAGCAATCCGTAAATGGATATATAAATGCCATCGAGAATCAAGTTGTAGTAAGTCAACTAACAAATGGTAATGAGCTTGTCGATGGAGTTTATGATTTACCAATGGATAATATAGAAGTAAAGGGAAGTAAACCAACAAGTGGTTGGGTAGAAATAGAAAAAGGAATAGTAAAAAATTATTCAATGGTTGTCAATGGATATGTAATAACAAAAGGCGAAGAAACAAAACAAGGGGATAAAGCAACTGATAAACCATTAGGTGGAACTGTAATCAAAAATGGTCCATCAAAAACAGAAGCAAGTGAAACAGATACACATAAGGGAATAGTATATTTAGATCCAACAGATTTAAATAAGACATGTACAAAGGAATTGGCAGAAAGTAATTTAAATGAAAGTGGAACACCAACTGGGATAAAAACTGGATGTATGAAATGGTATATATATAGTGAAGATGATAGTAACTATACGATGATACTAGATCACGATACAACATCAGCAATTGTTTGGAATAAAGATAATAAAAATGTTACATACAATGAAAGTAATGTAAAACCAGAATTAGATAAATTGGTAAATGATTCAAAATGGAAAGCAACACCAAGATTAATAACAACGGATGAAATAGTAACAATGACAGGAAAGACAGATTTTAATAGTTCTGATGCGAATACTTGGTTTTATTTACACAATAATATAAATACTAAT
This sequence comes from uncultured Bacilli bacterium, assembly GCA_934119965.1. Lineage (GTDB taxonomy): Bacteria > Bacillota_I > Bacilli_A > RF39 > UBA660 > CAJOJO01. Next base: position 12,845 of record CAKOTA010000003.1, on the reverse strand, counting down.
ATTCTCGGAAACAAAGCAAAATATTCATGGCTATTTGATTATACAAGTAAATGTACAAGTTATGGATGTAATACCGAAGATTCAAATGCTTCCGCTGGTTATTGGACGGCAACAACAATAGGGACTGCTGGTTCTGGTACTGCTGTATGGGAGTTATATGAAAATGGTAGTTTAGGTAAAAGGTATGCTCAGATGAATTCTGGTGTTCGTCCAGTAATAACAATTTCAAAAACTTTAATTTCACAATAGAAATATATTTAGTTATAGAACTAAATTGATAAATTTGTATACAAAACAAAAAATTTAAATATGACTACATCGATAATTAATTGATGTAGTTTTTAATTTTGTCTTACATTTATGAATAATTAACAATAAAACTTGATTTATCAAAAAAAATATATTATACTTAGTGTATTGAATGTTGAAAAAGAGTAGTAATTTATAGATTTTTGTTTAGAGAAAAAGTGGTTGGTGAAAACTTTAAAAAAATATAAATGAACTTGCTTTGGAGTAAATACTGTATACAAGGTATTTCGTATATCTGCGTTAAAGATTAAAGTGTATAGTAATATCTATAAAACAAGGTGGTACCGCTTATAATGAGTCCTTGTATTTATTAGATATTTTTTTGTTAGGAGGCAATATGAAATATTTATTAACTTGGATGTTAGTATTTATAATTATTTATTTGTTTTATTTATTTTTTGTGATATTCAGAAAGAAAAAAATAGATAAATTTTTAGATAATGTATATGCTAACTACTTAATTAGAACTTACAAATTAGATAAAAATAAGATAAATGTTAAAAAATTAGCACACTTAGTTGCAATATCAAATGCATTTATAATAGCAACTACTTTTGTTATTATAAGTTTTGTTAAAAATTTTATTTTAATGATGTTATTAGCATTCATAGTATTAATACCATTACAATTATTTGTATATAACATAATAGGGAAATATTTGAAGAGGAGTGAAAAAAATGTATAATCATTTAGAAGTAGAAAAAAAATGGCAAGAATATTGGGAGAAAAATAAAACATTTAAAACAGATGCATATGACTTTAGTAAACCTAAATTTTATGCATTAGATATGTTTCCATATCCATCAGGAGTAGGATTACATGCAGGACATCCAGAAGGATATACGGCAACAGATATTGTATCACGTATGAAAAGAATGCAAGGATTTAATGTATTACATCCAATGGGATTTGATTCATTTGGACTTCCTGCTGAACAATTTGCAATAAAAACAGGAAATCATCCAGCAACATTTACAAATCAAAATATTGAAACATTTAAGCATCAATTAAAAATGCTTGGCTTTAGTTATGATTGGGATAGAGAGATATCTACTAGTGATCCTAAATTTTATAAATGGACAGAATGGATTTTTAAACAATTATTTTTAGATGGATTTGCTAAACAAATAGATATGCCAGTTAATTGGTGTGAAGAATTAGGAACTGTTTTAGCAAACGATGAAGTAATTGATGGAAAAAGTGAAAGAGGAGGATTTCCTGTTGTTAGAAAAAATATGAAACAATGGGTAATTGATATTCCAGCTTATGCTGAAAAATTATTAAAAGGATTAGATACAATCGATTGGCCAGACTCTACAAAAGAAATCCAAAGAAATTGGATTGGAAAATCAGAAGGCGTTGAAGTTGATTTTAATATTGTAGGCGGTGGCAAATTTTCAATTTATACTACTTGCGTAGAAACAATATATGGAATTACATTTATGGTTTTAGCGCCTGAAAACAAGTTAGTTGATGAATTAAAATCACGAATTAAAAACTGGGATGAAGTTGTAAAATATAGAGAAGAAACTGCTAAAAAATCAGATATGGATAGAACAGAATTAAATAAAGGAAAAACTGGAGTGAAATTAGATGGAGTAATGGCAATTAATCCAGTTAATAATAAAGAAGTTCCTATTTTCTTAGGTGATTTTGTTTTGGCTAGTTATGGAACAGGGGCTGTAATGGCTGTTCCAGCTCATGATGAGAGAGATTATGAATATGCAATTTATCATAACATTCCTATGATTCAAGTAATAGATGGAAGAGATGTTAGCAAGTCAGCTTTTGAAAAACAAGATTATTTAGGTAAAGGGTGTAAGTTAATTAATAGTGAAGAATTTACTGGTTTAACTGTAGAAGAAGCTAAAAAGGAAATTACTGAAAAATTAGTAAATATGGGTGTTGGAAGAAAAAAAGTAAATTATAGACTAAGAGAATGGATTTTTGCTAGACAAAGATATTGGGGAGAACCAATTCCTGTAATTCATTTAGAGGATGGAAGAGATGTTGTTTTAGATGATTCTGAATTACCACTTGTTTTACCAGACTTGGAAGATTATAAAGGTAAAAATGGTAAGGCACCATTAGAAAATGCTACTGAGTGGAAAAATGTAGTTGTTGATGGTGTAAAAGGAGTAAGAGAAACTAGTACAATGCCAGGAAGTGCTGGATCAAGTTGGTATTTCTTAAGATATATTGATCCACATAATGACAACTCCATAGCTGATCCTGAATTGTTAAAACATTGGATGCCAGTTGATTTATATGTAGGAGGACCTGAGCACGCTGTTGGACATTTATTATATTCAAGAATGTGGAATAATTATTTATATGATAAAGGTATAGTTCCAGTTGCTGAACCTTTCAAAAAATTAGTTCATCAAGGTATGATCTTAGGTTCAAATGGAATTAAAATGGGAAAAAGATTTCCTGAATTTGTTGTTAATCCAAATGATGTTGTAAAAGAATATGGTGCTGACACATTAAGACTTTATGAAATGTTTATGGGACCACTAGAAGCAGATAAACCTTGGAATGATGATGCTGCCAATGGTTCAAGAAAATTCTTAGATCGTATTTGGAGATTATTTATGATTGACAAAAAACAATCTGGAGAAAATAAAAAGCTTGAAAAAATTTATAACCAAACTGTAAAAAAAGTTACAGAAGATTATGAATCATTAAATTTCAATACAGCTATATCACAAATGATGATTTTCATTAATGCTGTTAATAAAGAAGATATTTTCCCAATTTCTTATCAAGAGGGATTTATTAAATTATTAAATCCAGTTTGCCCACATATTACTGAAGAAATATGGGAAACATTAGGTCATAATAATACTATCTCTTATGAAGCTTGGCCAACATACGATGAATCAAAAATAGTTGAAGAAACATTTACTATGGTAGTTCAAGTTAATGGCAAAGTAAGAGGTAAAATTGAAGTTTCTTCTGACATTGATGAAGAATCAATGAAGAAAATGGCTTTAGATATTGAAAATGTTAAGGTATTTATTGATAATAAAGAAATTGTTAAAGTTGTAGTAATACCTAAAAAATTAGTAAATATAGTTGTAAAATAAGGTTTAGATAATTTCTAAACTTTTTTTTAATAGTTTAGTTTCTTCTTTAAATGTTTAATATACTAATACATAGAAAATAAATAATTAGTCCTAAACTATTCCTAAAAAAGAATTGACAAATTATTAATAAATTACTATAATTAATTTAAATGCTTTGAACAAGAGGAGTAATATTAAATTTATTTAAAGAGAGTTAATGTATGGTGGAAATTAACAATAAATTAATATGAAGGTAGCTTGGGAGTTAAATATCTGAAACATAGTAAGTTATTTCGTTTAATATGCGTTAAATATTTTGAGGTAGAGTAATCTACAAATTAAGGTGGTACCACGTAAATCACGTCCTTATAGGATGTGATTTTTTTGTTAGGGGAAAATATTATGAAAGAAGAAATAAAACTATTTAATAATTATGTTAAACAATTTGATCTTAAAAATAAACATATAATGGGAAAATTTCATCATAGTTATAGAGTAATGGAATTTGCTATAGATATAGCTAAATCATTAGAACTAAGTGAAAAAGATATTTATATTGCATCTTTAGCAGGATTACTTCATGATATTGGAAGATTCAATCAAATGAAAAACTATAATACATATAATGATGCAAAATCAATTGATCACGGTGATGAAGGTTACCGGGTCTTAAAAGAAATGATTAATGAATTTACAAAAGATGAAGAAATAAAAAATATAGTTCTAAGTTCAACTAAGTATCATAATAAATATAAATTGGAGGAATTAGATGAAAGAACAATGTTGTTTTGTAAAATTGTTAGAGATGCTGATAAACTAGATATAATGAAAGAACAATGTAATAGTATTACTGAAAAAGAAATAATATTAAAGAGTGAACTACTAGCTGATGTTTATAGTAAAAAAATGTGTAAAAATGAATATTGCAAAAATGAAGTTGATTATATAATAAGAATGCTAGATTGGGTATTTGATTTAAATTTTAAATATTCATTTAATTATTTAATTCAAAATAAAGTAATTGAGAATAAATTTAATTTATTAGAAATGTATGGAGAAACAAATGAAATAAAAAAATTAAAAGATTTTATATACAATGAAATAGAAAAGAGATGTTAATATGTTAGATAAAAAATATGATTATAAAAATGTTGAAAAAGAAAAATATGATAATTGGAAAGAAAAAGGATATTTTTGTGCTGGAGATTTATCTAAAAAACCATATTGTATTGTAATACCACCTCCAAATGTTACAGGAAAGTTGCATTTAGGACACGCCTATGATGTGTCAATTCAAGATGTTATTATAAGATATAAAAGAATGATGGGATTTGATACGTTATGGTTACCTGGTATGGATCATGCTGCTATTGCTACAGAAGCTAAAGTTGTAAAAAAATTAAAAGAACAAGGTATTGATAAATACGAATATGGTAGAGAAAAATTCTTAGAAGCTTGTTGGGATTGGACAAAAGAATATAGCGAATCAATAAGAAATCAATGGAAATCTCTAGGGGTATCTGTTGATTATACAAGAGAAAGATTTACCTTAGATGAAGGATTAAATCAAGCAGTAACTAAAGTATTTGTTGATTATTACAATAAAGGCTTAATTTATAGAGGTGAAAGAATAATAAACTGGGATCCTCAAGCACAAACAGCTTTATCAAATGAGGAAGTAATTTATAAAGATGTTGAAGGAGCTTTTTATCATTTAAAATATGTAATAGAAGGAACAAATGATTATCTTGATGTAGCAACTACAAGACCAGAGACATTATTCGGTGATACTGCTGTAGCGGTTAATCCTAGTGATGAAAGATATAAAGATTTAATTGGTAAAAATGTAATCTTACCAGTAGTTAATAAATTAATTCCTATTATTGGGGATATTCATGCTGATCCTGAATTTGGAACAGGAGTAGTTAAAATAACACCTGCTCATGATCCTAATGATTTTGAAGTAGGAAATAGACATAACTTAGAAAGAATAATTGTTATGAATTCTGATGCTACTATGAATGAAAATGCTTTTAAATATCAAGGAATGACAAGAGAAGAATGTCGTGAAAAATTACTGGAAGATTTAAAAGAACAAGGATTATTACTTAGTATAGAACCAATGACTCATTCAGTAGGACATTCTGAAAGAACAGGAGTTATGGTTGAACCATATCTATCAAAACAATGGTTTGTAAAAATGCGACCTCTTGCTGATCACGTACTAGAAAATCAAAAAAATAAAGAAACAAAAGTTAACTTTGTTCCAGAACGATATGAAAAAACAATGAATCATTGGATGGAAATAACATATGATTGGTGTATATCAAGACAATTATGGTGGGGCCATAGAATTCCAGCTTGGTATAAAGGTGATGAAATTTATGTTGGAATGGAAGCACCAAAAGAAGAAGGTTGGGTTCAAGATAATGATGTATTAGATACTTGGTTTAGTTCTGCTTTATGGCCTTTTTCAACACTTGGTTGGCCTAATGAAACAGAAGATATGAAAAGATATTTTCCAAATGATTGTTTAGTAACAGGATATGATATTATTCCATTTTGGGTAAATCGTATGACATTTCAATCTTTAGAACTTAATAATGTTAGACCATTTAAAGATTGTGTAATTCATGGATTAATAAGAGATAAAGAAGGAAGAAAAATGTCTAAATCCTTAGGTAATGGTATTGATCCATTTGATATGCTTGATAAATATGGTTGTGATGCATTAAGGTATTATTTATGTACTGATTGTGCTTTAGGAACAGATTTAAGATTTGATGAAACTAAAATGGCGAGTACATGGAATTATATAAATAAAATATGGAATGCTTCTAGATTTGTTTTAATGAATATTGATGTGTTGAAAGAATATGATTTTACTAATTTGAGTAAAATTGATAAATGGATTTTAACAAAATATGAAAATTTAGTTAAATCAACAATTAAACATATGGATAATTATGAATTTAACTTAGTAAGTGCTGAAACAGAAAATTTTATTTGGAATGATTTTTGTAGTAACTATATTGAATTTTCAAAATTTAATATTGAATCTAATTCAACTAAATCAACACTTTGTTATGTACTTACTGGTATAATGAAATTATTACATCCATTTATGCCATTTGTTACTGAAGAAATATATGATAAATTACCAATTAAAGATAGTGAATCTATTATGATTAGTGAATATCCAAAATATAATGAAGAATTTATTTTTGATACTGATCTTGATGAAGTAATAAACTTAATAACTAAAATTAGAAGAATTAAACTAGAAAAGAATATAAAAGATTTTGTTTTAGTTCATAATGATGACATAATTCAAAATAATATTGAATTAATTTCAAAAGTACTAAAATTAAATATTAATGATATTAGAAATAATTGTGATTTAAATACTAAAGAAGATATTACTTTTAATAATGGAGTAGTTTCAATTTATTATGATGGAACATCAAATAATGAAAAAGAAAAAGAAAACTTATTAAAAGAAAAAGAAAAATTAGAACAAAGTATTAATAGAAGAACTAATTTGCTAAATAATGAAAACTATGTAAATAAAGCTCCAACAAACTTAGTTGAAAAAGAAAAACAAACTTTAATAACTGAAAAACAAGAATTAGAATTAATAAACGAAAAAATAGAAAAAATGTGCTAAAACACATTTTTTTAGAATAAAACTAATTTTTTGGGAAAATATAATTACTGAAAATTATTACAATGTAACAAAAGTGTAAATATGTAAAAAATATGTTGACTATGATTTTTTATATGTGATATATTAGTATTGTAATAATAGAGGAGGAAAGAAAAATGAAATCAAACAAAGGTTTTACGCTAATCGAATTATTAGCAGTTATCGTAATTTTAGCAATCATAGCATTAATTGCAACACCAATAATATTAAATGTTATTGACACAGCTAAGAAAGGATCAGCAGAATCAAGTGCATTAGGATACATTGATGGTGTAGAAAATCAAGTAATGGTAGCACAAGTAACAAGTGATACTACTGATGATATTGCTTATCCAAAAAGCTATGAAACAGCTACAACTACTACTTCAGGAAAATTATATATTGAAGTAAAAGGAACTCAACCAAATGCTGGAAGTATAATTAATATTAATGAAAAAGGTCTAGTTGAAAGTGCTTGTATTAAAGTAACTTTAGGTGGAAAAACTTATAATGTTGACTATGATGGAACAAAAGCTCAAGTAAAAGATGCTTGTACTGTAACTGCAAAAACTTATGGTGAATAATTAATTACGATAAAAAAACAGATATGATTTTAAAGCTGACGATAGTCAGTTTTTTCTATAAACAAATTATCTAGGTATAAAAACAATTTTTTTGTAAAATATAATTATTGAAAACCATTATATGTAATAAAAATGTAAACATGTAAAAAATATGTTGACTAAGATTTTTTATATGTGATATATTAGTATTGTAATGATAGAGGAGGAAAGAAAAATGAAATCAAATAAAGGTTTTACGCTAATCGAATTATTAGCAGTTATCGTAATTTTAGCAATCATAGCATTAATTGCAACACCAATAATATTAAATGTTATTGACACAGCTAAGAAAGGATCAGCAGAATCAAGTGCATTAGGATACATTGATGGTGTAGAGAATCAAGTAATGGTAGCACAAGTAACAAGTGATACTACTGATGATATTGCTTATCCTGGTGATTATAAAACTGTAGCAGCTGCAAAAGAAACTTATGACGAAGGTGAAATATTTGTAGAAGTTAAAGGATCTCAACCAAAAGCTGGAAGTACTGTAAAAATTAATGAAAAAGGATTAGTTTCAGAAGCTTGTTTAGCAATTGAATTAGGTGGAAAAACTTACAATGTTGGTTATACTGCAGCAAATGGTGCAAAAGTTCAAACTGATGCTTGTATAGCTGGATAATTAAATTACGATAAAAAACAAATATGATTTTAAAACTGACAATAGTCAGTTTTTTCTATATGAAAATTATGATATAATTTTATTAGGTGGTAATATGCTAGAAAGATTAGAAATATTAGTTGGAAAAGAAAATATAAAAAAATTAAAAAACACAACAGTTTTGATTGTAGGATTAGGTGGAGTAGGTGGGCACGCTTTAGAATCAATAGCTCGTTCAGGAATTGGAAAAATTATAATTGTTGATAAAGATATAGTTGATATAACAAATTTAAATAGACAAATAATTTCAAATAAAAATAATATTGGTTTAAATAAAGCTGATGTGGCTGAAAAAAGAATTAAAGAAATTAGTGATGCCAAAGTCATTAAAATTAATGAATTTATTAATAAAGATAATATAGAAAATTTATTTAATGAAAAAATAGATTATATAATAGATGCTTGCGATACAATTGAAACAAAGAAAGAATTAATTAGACAAAGTATAAAAAAAAATATCAAAATAATATCTTGTATGGGAACAGCTAAAAAAATGAATCCAGAAAGATTAAGAATAACTGAAATAAGAAAAACTAGTTATGATCCAATAGCAAAAATAATAAGAAAAATGGTGCGAGATGAAAAGATAAAACAAAAAATAATGGTTGTATGCAGTGATGAAATGCCATATAATAGAGAAAAGTTAGGTTCAAATGCTTTAGTCCCTAGTGTTGCCGGAATATTATGTGCTAGCTATGTTATAAATGATATAGTAGGTGATTTAAGTGAATAAAGAACTAGAAAAAATATTGAAAAAATTAAACGGAAATTTAATAGGAATAGGGATTAAAGAAGAAAAATTAATTAATTTGATTGAAAAAAATAAAAATATTTTAGAATGTAATTTATTAGATTGCTTTGAAAAAGATGCTGAAGAAAAAAGTAAATTCAAAAAAATTAAAATTAAAAATTTGAGAAAAAAGTTCAAAAAAAGAAAAACGAACTATATGATATGTAATTTTGATAGAATTAAAGATATTCAAAACAAAATAGTATATGATAGTATTTATATCTGTAATAAAGAAGTGATAATTTATAGTAAAAGTAACAATGAATTAGAAAATTTAATAAGAAGATATAGTAGATATTCTAATATAGAAACGATGAATTATAATGATGGAAATATTTATAAAATATCTATTATAAAAAATATATCAAAATTTAATGAAATATATAATAAAATTATTGATGGAATGATAAGTATTGTCGATTTTATAAGTAATTTATTAGTATAAGTAAATAGTTTTTTAAACTATTTTTTTTATTTAAATATTGGCTAATTAACCAGTGAAAATTGCCGAAAATTCTTGTTTTGTTATATTAATTAATGTATAATAAAGATGTAGTATGTTGTATGTTGTAAATATATTTATGGAGGTTTTCAAATGGATACGGTGAAGACAATTGATGAGTTGAAAGAATATAGAAAACAATTAGGAAAATTAACAAAGGAAGAAATTACAAAAAGAAATTTATATTTAAAAAAAATGGCAAATGGAACTTTACAAGGCCCTACAACAAGATATCCTAGTATTGAAATACAATGGCTAAAGTATTATGAAGATTGTGATATCGAACAAGAAATCCCAAAAATGAGTGCATATGATTATATGGTGATTAATAACAATAATAATCTCGATAGAAATGCAATTAATTTTTATGGTGTTAAAATTACTTATAAAGAATTGTTAAAAAATATTGATAAAGTAACAAGAGCACTAATTTCTTTAGGAGTAAAAAAAGGAGATATTGTGACATTGGCTATGGCAAATACACCTGAAATGGTATATTTATTTTATGCGTTAAATAGAATTGGTGCCGTTAGTAATGTAATTGACCCAAGATATTCTGCTGATGAAATGAAAAGAGAAATAAATAAGGTTGATTCGAAATATTTTATTACATTAGAAGATTGTTACGATACATCACGAAAAATAATAGGGGAAACAGGTATAGAAAAGACAGTATATTTAACTGCAATTGAAAGTATGCCGTTGCCTTTAAAAATAGCTAATAAGTTAAAGAATAAAATTAAATCTATTGATGAAAAATCTATTAGTTGGAGTGAATTTATTAAAAATGGTAAAAAGATAGATAAAGATATTAATACTACATATGAAAAAAATATGCCAGTTACAATTGTCCATACTGGTGGTACAACAGGTGAGCCTAAAGGGGTAGTATTAACAAATGAAAATTTTGTTGCAATGGCAAATATGCATATGTATGGTGGGCTGGATTATGAGAAAGATGATAAATTCTTAAATATATTACCACCATTTATCGCTTATTGTTTATGTAATGGAATAAATATGCCATTAACATTAGGATTAGAAGTTACTATTATTCCACAATGGGATGTTCCAGATTTTCCAATTATATTAGACAAGTATAAGCCAAATCATGTTTTGGCAGGTCCAATATTATGGGATTATGTGACAAAAAGTAACATAAAAGATTTGAGTTATTTAAAAACTCCTGTATCAGGAGGAGATGCTTTAAATGAAGAATTAGAGAGAAGAATAAATAAATTTTTTAAAGAAAAAAATTGTAAAAGTAAAGTGGCACAAGGATATGGTATGACTGAAGTATCTTCAGCGGCAGTTTTTTCAAAACAAGAAGCAAATAAAATTGGTTCTGTCGGAATACCATTTGTAAAAAATATAGTTTCGATTTTTGATCCAGATACATTGACAGAAAAAAGAATTGGTGAAGAAGGAGAAATTTGGATTTCTACTCCAACTGCGATGAAGGAATATTATAATAATGAAGTAGAAACAGCAAAAATAAAAGCAACAACAATTGATGGGAAAGAATGGATTCGAACTGGTGATATTGGAAAAATTGATTTAGATGGTAACGTATATATTGTAGGCAGAATGAAAAGAATGATTGTTAGAAATGGAAATAAAATTTTTCCTGCTAATACTGAAAATATAGTATTAAAATTGGAAGAAATAGATAATTGTGCTATTGTAGGAATGGATGATGATATTGAAAGAAAGGTCCCAGTTATTCATATTATGCTAAAAGAAGGGGTTACTGAATCAAAAGAAATAATAATCGACAAAATTAAAAAAATAATATCAGAGAACTTACCAGAATTTAATATTCCTGTTAAATTTATATTTAGAAAGTCAATGCCATTAACAAGTATAAATAAAATTGACTTTAAAAGCCTAGAAAAAGAAGAATTACCAGACGATATTGTAGTAGACTATGAAAATAATAAAAGAAAATAATTAAAGGGGTGTAAATTATGATGAATAGTTTATCTTATACAATTATGAGCATTGTATACTTATTAATACTTATAGGAATATATACTTTAAAGAAAAAAGCCAAATCAACTGAAAATAGAATATATTCGGTCATATTATTTTTTACATTGTTAAGTCTAATATTGGAATTTTCTTCATATTTTATGATTCAAAATGAATCAGTGGCCCAAGATGTTAGATATATTTTAATTAATAAATTTATATTGATTAGTTATATTGCATGGCAGTATTTATTTACATATTATGTTGCATACATTTCGACTAAGAACTATGAAATAAAAGCTCAAAGACTTAGCAAATTAACTGTATTTTTAATATTTGTTTTATTATTATCTAGTATATTGACATTAATTTTACCAATTAGTATAAATGAAATTGATAATCTATATATTCCATCCGGATTAAGTGTTAATTTTACTTACATCTTATCTGGAATTTGTATATTTTTAGTTATTTTGTTTTTAGTTTCTGATAGGAAAAATTATAAAGACAAGAAATATCTTCCTTTATATGGCTTAATTGTTTTTGGCAGTATATGTGTACTTATTCAGTATAATAATCCAGAATTATTATTATTAACCCCTGTTAAAGTAATAATTTGCTATATGATGTATCATACAATAGAAAATCCAGATATGAAAATGATAGAAGAACTAAATATAGCTAAAGATCAAGCAGATAAAGCAAATATGGCAAAAAGCGAATTTTTATCAAGTATGTCACATGAAATAAGAACACCATTAAATGCAATAGTAGGATTTAGTGAAGCAATAAATAATTCAAATACACTAGAAGAAGCAAAAGAAAATGCAAAAGACGTTATTACTGCTTCAAATACACTATTAGAAATAGTAAATGGAGTATTAGATATATCAAAAATAGAAGCCGGAAAACTAGAAATAAATAATAGTGATTACAATGCATACGAATTATTAGATAGTGTTACAAAACTAATAAAAACAAGAATGGATGAAAAAGGATTAGAATTTAAAATATCAATTGCGCCTGATTTACCAGCCATATTGTATGGAGATCATACAAATATCAAAAAAATAATAACAAACTTACTAACAAATGCTTGCAAATATACTGAAAAAGGTTCTGTAGAATTTAAAGTAAATTGTGTAAATAATAATGATACTTGTAGACTAATGATATCAGTAGAAGATACAGGAAGAGGAATAAAAAAAGAAAATCTAGATAAATTATTTACAAGAT
>CAKOTA010000002.1 GCA_934119965.1 uncultured Bacilli bacterium | reverse complement strand
GCTCTATCTAATCTTGCTTTTTCAACATTAAGAATTTTTCCTCTTAATGGTAAAATTGCTTGAGTTTTAGGAATTCTAGCATCTTTAGCTGAACCACCGGCTGAATCACCTTCGACTATAAATATTTCACTTATTGAAGCATCTTTACTTGTACAATCTGCTAATTTCCCAATTGTATTGAATCCATCTAATGCTGTTTTTCTACGAGTAGCTTCACGTGCTTTTTTAGCAGCCATTCTTGCTCTAGAAGCAACAGTTGCTTTTTCTACTATAATTTTTGCGGTATCTGGATTTTCTAATAAAAATCTTTCGAAACCTTCACTAAAAACACTATCTGCTAATTTACGAACTTCTGAATTTCCCAATCTTCCTTTTGTTTGACCTTCAAATTGAGGATTTGGATGTTTACAAGAAACAATCATAGTTAATCCTTCTTTAACATCATCACCTGTTAAAGAATCATCTTTTTCTTTTAATAATTTATTTTTTCTAGCATAGCTATTAATAATACGAGTTAATGCCCTTCTTACTCCTTCTTCGTGTGTTCCACCATCGTGAGTATTAATATTATTAACAAATGAATAAATACTATCGCTATAACCATCATTATATTGTAATGCAACTTCAAACATTACACCTTCGTCTTCACCTTCAAGATGAATTATTTGTTCGTGAATAGGTGTTTTATTTTTATTTAAATATCTAACATATTCACTTATTCCACCTTCATAATGAAAAGTTTCTCCGGTTGTATCTTCATCATCTCTATCATCTCTTAAAGTTAATTTTAAACCTTTATTTAGGAAAGCTAACTCACGAGTTCTAGTTTTTAATGTTTCATAATCATAAATATCAGTATCAAATATTTCAGGGTCTGGTTTAAATGTAACAGTTGTTCCAGTTCTTTCTTTTTCACATTCTCCTATTACTGTTAATTTTTGAGTTGTTTTTCCACCATTTTCAAATTTACATTCATAAACTTTTCCATCTTTATAAACAGTTACAACAACCCATTTTGATAAGGCATTAACTACTGAAGCACCAACTCCGTGTAATCCTCCAGATACTTTGTATCCGCCTCCACCGAATTTACCACCAGCGTGTAATACTGTATATACTGTTTCAACAGTTGAAATTCCTGTTTTAGCGTGTACACCAACTGGGATACCTCTACCATTATCTTTTACAGTTATTGAATTATCTTTATTTATAATTATTTCAATATTATTACAAAAACCTGCTAAAGCTTCATCGATTGAGTTATCAACTATTTCCCAAACTAAATGATGTAAACCTTTAACATCGGTTGTACCTATATACATACCAGGACGCTTTCTTACAGCTTCTAATCCTTCTAGTACTTGAATATCAGATGCATCATAATGTTCATTATTCATTTTCTTTCACCTCTACTATTTTTTTTACTTGACCATTTTCTATTTGTATTAATTTAGCTTTATTCAATAATTTTTTACTTATATTTGATAAATCAGTTGTTGTAATTATTACTTGAATATCATCATTAATATATTTTAATAAATTATTTTTTTTCTTTTTATCTAGTTCACTAAATACATCATCTAATAATATAATTGGATAATTATTTTTATATTGTTTAAATATATTAATTTCAGCTAATTTAAGCGCTAAAACAGCCATTCTTTGTTGTCCTTGAGATGCAAATTGTTTAATATTTTTATCTTTTATATAAAATTCAATATCATCTCTATGAGGACCAATTAATGTCATCTTATATTTTAATTCTTTATCATATATTTTTTTAAATTCTTTATTTAATTTTTCATTTAAATAATCTCGTTCATAATTTTCAAAATATATCGATGTTTTATATAAAATATTAAAATTATCAATATCAGTTAAATTTTTATATATTTCTTTTATATTTTCATTTAACCTTATTATAAATTTATTTCTAATTCGATAAATTTGAATTGCTTTATCTATTAGATAATTAGTTATAATTTCAAAATAATTTTTATCAAAATTTTTATTTTTCTTTAAATAGTCATTTCGAATTTTTAATATTTTATTGTAATCATTAATTAAAATATAATAATCACTTTGTAATTGACTTAGTTCTAAGTTTAAAAATCTCCTTCTAATATTAGGAGAATTTTTAATTAATTCTAAGTCATCAGGATAAAAAATAATAATATTCATTTTAGATATGTATTCATTTATTTTTTTTACTTCATTATTATCAATTTTTAATGTTTTTTGTTTTATATTATAATTGATTTCTAATTTAGTTTTTATTTTTTCCACATAAATGTTTCCAATTAGTTTAAATGAATCTTTATTATCCTTTATCAAATTATTATCTATATAAGATCTATGTGATTTTGTAAGGGCTAAAAAATATAAACTTTCTAATAAATTAGTTTTTCCTTGGCCATTATTTCCATATATAATATTTATACCTTTATTAAATTCAAGAGATAATTTATCATAATTTCGAAAATTTTTAACATTTATGTTCTTAATATACATAAAACACCTCTTTTTTTATTTAAATGGCCTATTTTTTAAAATTTATATTTTTTCATACTCCTACACATACATATACATTATATCATAAAATAAAGCAAAAAAAAAGAAAAAATAAGTAAATTACTTATTCATTATATATTTTTTGTGACTCCTAAGTGTACTATCTAATAAGGTTGATCGTAATATTTGATTTTCTAATGAACCATATGAAATATTAAGAATTAATTCATAATCATTTTTAAATATAATTTTAGAATTTTTTTTATATTTTGAATAATTTTTAATATTATTTAGAGATATCCACATACAATTATCCATTCTAGTAGAACAAGTAGGAAAAAATATAATATTATGACTTTCTTCTATTAATATAGGTGTTTTATATTTAATTCCTGTCATTGTTTTTGTTCCTTCATGTCTTCCTAAATATGAACTTCCAAAAAATTTACAACTATGATCAATTATTTCAAATACAGATTTTTCCACAACATAAATTTCATCTAATTCAATTATTTTGGATTGTTTCTCATTTAAAGCAATAACTGCTAATGTTGAATTATTTATTTCATAGTTTTCCACAATAACCCTCCTTTGAGTTATATATTCTATATATAGTTATTGTTGAAATTTGTAGAAAAAGAAAAAAATAGAAAAAATTTCTATTTTTAATATGTTTTAACAGGTAATACTAATTGAATAACACCATCATCTATTATATTATTAACAATAATTGGTTGTTCTTCACCATTAAATTTAATATTTACTTCATCACATTCTAATGATTTTAAAGCATCTAACATATATTTAGAACTAAATGAAATTTTGAATTTATCATTATAATCAGTATCAACATTTAGTTTTTCTTCAACATACCCTATTTCTGGAATATTTGAAGATATAACAACAATTTTATTATTTAATTCTAGTTTAATTGTATTTTTATCATATTCACTAGTAAGTAAGCTAGCTCTATCAATTGCACTATATAATTCATTTAAATTAGCTTTAAGAATTATATTAAAATTATTAGGAATTAATTTATTTGTATCAGGATAATTTCCATTAATTAATCTTGTCATAAATATTATATTATCAAACTTAAATATAACTTTATTATTAAAAATGTGCATTTCTAAAGGTTCTTCATTATCCTCGATCATTCTTTCTAATTCGATTATATTTTTATTTGGAATTATTAAGTTAACATTATTTTCATATACATTATCTAATTCAATATATTTTTTTGCTAAACGATATGAATCAGTTGCTGTACATTCTAATTTATTATTTTCTAATATAATATTAATTCCAGTAAATTCTGGTCTATTTTCTTGAGTTGAAGCTGCAAAAGAAGTTTGTTTAACCATTGTTTTAAATAGCTTTTTATTAATAATAACTGGATTTTTACTATCACTTAAATCTAATTCTGGATATTCATTAATATTATTACAATTTAAATCAAATGATGAATTATCTGTTGATATATGAACTTTATTATCTATTACTTCTTCTATTTTAATAACCTTCCCTGGTAATTTCTTAATTATTTCATATATATATCTTCCTGATACTACTATTTCACCTAATGAATTAATACTTACAATATCACATTCAGGAATAAATGTTTTAATAGCACTTTCATTATCAGTACTAGTCATATATAATCCTTCTTTTTTTAATTCAAATTTAATACAATTTAATATTGGAATAATATTCTTAGTAGATATTCCTTTAATTGCATAGTTTAAATTTTCTAATAATACATTTTGTTTAATTTCTAAATTCATAATTAACCCTCCTATTTTTTATATTTATGAATATTATTATTTTTATTATTAAAGTGGAAAATGTGCAAAACTAATTTAAGCCTTTATTTATAATGTAATAGTTCAATTTTTGACTGTGAATTAGCTGTATATAAAATGTTTATAATTTATTTTTTTCCACATTATTAATTATATTTTATTAATTAGTTTATCAATTTCTAATTTGAATTCACTATTTTCTTTTATCTTTTTTTCTATTTTTTCCACAGAGTGCATAACTGTTGTATGATCTTTACCTCCGAATTCAATTCCAATTTTCTGTAATGGTTCATTTAAATGAATTCTACATATATACATAGCAATTTGTCTTGGTAAAGCAATTGAAGCTACTCTTTTTTTACTTTTTAAATCATCAACTGATATATTGTAGTTGTTAGCAACTAGTTGTTGAATTTTATCCACTTTATTTTTTGAAACAATACTTTTTACAAAATAATCTTTTAAAGCTTCGTTAGCAAGTTCTAAAGTAATTTTTGATCCACCCATCATTGTTGCATATGCTGTAACTCTTGTAATCGCACCTTCTAATTTTCTTATATCACTGGTACAGTTGCTAGCAATAAATTCTTTAACTTCTCTACTAAATTCGTCTTTTAATATATGTCCATCTAATTTATTATCAATAATTTTCATTCTTAATTCAAAATCAGGTTGTTCAATTGGAATCGTTATTCCCCAGTTAAATCTAGTAGTAAGTCTTTCTTCTAATAGTTTTAAATCGTCAGGTGAACTATCAGAAGAAATAATAATTTGTTTATTTTTATCATATAATTCATTGAAGGTGTTGAAAAATTCTTGTTGTGTTTTCACCCTATTTCCTAAAAATTGAATGTCATCTATGATTAAGACATCAATATCACGATATTTTCTTTTAAATATTTCAACAGCGTCAAAATTATTTCCATCTTCACCCTTTTTATTAATTCCAACAAAATCTTCGACAAATTTTTCACATGTTACATATAAAACCCTATTTTTGTTTTTTTTCAGTGTATAATTACCAATAGCATGCATTAAATGTGTTTTTCCGATTCCACTTTTACCATATATGAATAAAGGATTATACATCTTTCCTGGTTGTTCAGCAACTGCCATAGCTGTCATTTGTGCAAATTTATTACTTTCCCCTACTACATAATTTTCAAATGTATAATTAGGATTTAAATTTGTTTCAAAAGATGAAATTGAAGGAACACCAATAGTTTCAGTATCAATTTGAATATTTTCTTCAATTTCTTGTTCAGTTAAATATTCAAATTTAAAGTTAGATCCAGAAATATCAGTAAATGTTTCTTCAATTAATTCATTATAGTTTTCCATCAGCATTTTTTTAACAACATGCATTGGAACAGAAAGCGTAACTTTGTTTTCCACAATATTATATAATTTTGTTTCTGAAAACCAAGTATCAAAGGTAATTGGGGATAACTTTTCTTTAATTTTACTTAAACAATTGTCCCATAAAACTTTATTTTCCACAATTATTACCTCCTATTCCAAAATCATTTAACTATATTTTACCTTATTTTTTAAGAAAAAAAAAGCAATTTTGTGGATTTTTTTTACTCCACATCTAATTAACACACAATTAACATTTTTTTCCACAAAATAATTTCTTATAAAATAATAAATAAATGTAGTTTTAAACAAAATTGTGGAAAACTTAATTTTTTTATTCACATATGTGTATAATTAATCCACATATAAGTGTATTGTTTATGCACAAATAGGTGGAAAAAAGAATTTTTAAATAGAAAATAAAGATTTTTAATGTGGAAAAGTCTGTTAACTATTTATTTTCATTGCTTTTATGAATATTATTATTAAAAAAATTTTTTGAAAGAAGGTTACTTATGTTAAATGAATTAGAAAAAAATCTTAAATTAAAATTAAATGACCAAAAACTTCAAATGAGAAAATTAGAAGAAGATTATAATGAAATAGTCAAGCAAATTAATCAATTAAAAATTCCATCTAGAAAAAGCCGTAAAAATTTATTTGCTATACTAATTTATTATCATGTAGTATTATTAGCTTTACCTCTTATGATTATGGCAGGAACTATATCGACTTACTTTTTTCTAATGTTAGCTATTATCTTTATTTTAAATCCAGTATTTTTAATTTATGTAATAAAAAACAAATATAAGCAAAAGAAAATATATAGTGAACTAGAAGCAAAGGAAACAGAACTAAAAGAATTAGAAAATAAACTAAATAATGCAAAAGCAAAAATAAATGAATATAATAACCAATACGAAGAAGCAAAAACAATACTTGAAAACAAGTCTATAAATAAAAAACAAGATTTAGAAGAATTAAAAAAATCAATTGTATTATCCACATTTCAACCATTTGAAGAAGAAAAAAAATCTGAAAAAGAAAAAACAAAAATAATAAAATAAAAGAAATATTATTGTGGAAAAGTATCATATTAACTTATTTTTATTGACAAAAGCTTGTTTTATCTATATAATTATTAAAGCAATGGAAATTTTTTAGAAAAGTGAGGTGGATCTAATGAAAAGAACATTCCAACCAAATAATAGAAAAAGAAGTAAAAAACAAGGTTTTTTTGCTAGAATGCAAACTAAAATAATTAATAATAGAAGAAAAAAAGGACGTAAAGTTTTATCTCATTAATTATATTCCACTGAAAAGTGGTTTTTTTGCTATTATAAGGAAGTGATAGAATGAAAAAAATAAATATTATTAAATCAAATAGAGATTTTGATCGTATTATATCTAACAATAAATCATATAAATATAAAGATTTTATTATTTATGTGGAAAAAAATAATGATTCTATATATCATTTTGGTTTTTCAGTAAGTAAAAAAATATGTAATGCAGTAGGGCGAAACAAAATAAAAAGACAAATCAAAAACATATTAGATAAAAACATCTACCAAAATGGCTTCAATTGTATTATAATAGTAAGAAGAGGGATATTAAATAAAAACTTTAGTGAAATCGAAAAAGAATTAAATGAATGTCTTTCTAATTTAAATATAATAAAAGGAGATAACAAATGAAAAAAAGAATATCTAAAATAATATTAGTATTAGTATGTGTATTTAGTTTAACAGGATGTACTAAATATGTTAAAGTTGATAATAAAGTAGTTCAAAATAAAACAACAGGTTTGAATTTAACACAAAATATATTGTGTAAGCCTACTGATTCAGAAACTTTAAAATTATATGAAGAAAATAAAGTAAACATTGAAAAACTACCAGCTTGTGAAAAAATGGGAGTAGTAAGTAGTAATTATGATGGATTATGGACTACTATATTTGTACAACCATTAGCTTGGTTAATAATTCAAATTGGAAAATTAGTTAAAAATTATGGTTTAGCAATTATCATATCAACATTGTTAATTAGAGGAATAATGTATCCATTTACAAAAAAAACAGCAATGCAATCAGAAAATATGAAATTAGCGCAACCAGAATTAACTAAATTAGAAAAAAAATATGCAAATAAAAATGATCAACAATCAATGATGCAAAAATCACAAGAAATGTTACTTATTTATAAAAAATATGATATAAAACCATTGTCTGGTTGTTTATTCTCATTTTTACAAATTCCATTATTCTTTGCATTCTTAGAAGCAATAAATAGAATTCCAGTGTTATTTGAAGGAACTTTCTTAACATTACAATTAGGTACAAGTCCAGCTGTTGCACTATTAACTCACGGAGAATTCAAATACATAATTTTAATTTTATTAGTAATTTTAACAACATATTACTCATTTAAATTAAATAGTGGAGCAAGTATGAGTAAAGAACAAGAAGAACAAATGAAAATGATGAAAAATATAATGATGATTACAATGATTATTGCATCATTTACAATCTCAACCGGAATAGCAATCTATTGGATTACATCTAGTGCATTTACAATATTCCAAAATTTATTAGTAAAAAGGAGTAAAAGAAAATGATAAATGTATTAACTTATGAAGCAAAAGAAAAAGAAGAATTAAACGAAAAAATATGTTCTGAATTAAAATGTGATTTAACAGATTTGTTAATAAAATATGATTTTATAGAAGGAAAATTATTTAAAGCTCAAAAATATATTGCAACTGCTATCAAAAAAGAAGATGTAAATAATTTAATAAATGAAGTTATAAAAACAATAGGAAAGGGTATGAATATAGTAATAGATACTGAAATATTAAGTACAGATGATATATTTAATGTTACTTTAGTATCTAATAATAATTCAATATTAATTGGTAGAGAAGGAAAAATATTAAATTCATTACAAAATTTAGTAAGACAAATTGTTAGAAATAAAACAGGTATGAATTTAAAAATTAATTTAGATGTTTCAAATTATAAGATGAAAAAAATGAAAAATATTGAAAAAATAGTTCGTGAAGTAGCTGAAGAAGTAAAATCTTCAAAAGTAACAGCTTCATTAGACCCTATGAACTCATATGAAAGAAGATTTGTTCATACAATAATTAGTGAATATCCTGAACTAGAAACTGAAAGTATTGGCGAAGGACTTGAAAGACATATAACTATAAAATACAAAGAAATATAATCATTGATTATATTTTTTTAGAAAGGATGATATTATGACATTTAAAGATAAAGTTGAATATTATGAAATAGTAAATCCTATTCTAAATAGTAGTGAATTTCAAAGAAGAAAATATTATAAACATCATGGAGATATTAGTGTTTATACACATTGTTTAGCAGTTTCAAAAGTAGCATATGTAATTGCTAAAAAATTTAATAAAGATTATAAAAGTGCAGCAATTGCTGGATTATTACATGATTTTTATTGTGAAGATTGGCAAAAAAAAATATCTAAAGAAAAATTTTTTCAAAAACATGGTTTTACTCACGCTAGAGATGCATTACTAAATTCAAGAATTTATTTTCCTGATTTATTAAATGAAAAAATAGAAAATTCTATTTTAAGACATATGTTTCCATTAAATAAAATACCTCCAAAATATGCTGAAGGTTGGATTGTTAATATTGCTGATAAATATGTTTCTCTAGAAGTATTTAAACATCCAAAATCATTACCAATGTTAATTGGTATTAAAAGAAAGGTGCGTGAAAAAAATGAATGATACAATAGCAGCAATATCTACAGCTTTAGGAGTAGGAGCTATTTCAATTATAAGAATTAGTGGTGAAGAAGCAACTAAAATTGTTAGTAAAATATTTACAAAAGATTTAACTAAAGTAGCATCACATACTATTCATTACGGTTATATTAAAAAAAATAATGAAATAATTGATGAAGTTTTAGTATCAGTTATGTTAGCACCTAAAACATTTACAACTGAAGACATTGTAGAAATTAACTGTCACGGCGGAATCAGTACAACGAATAAAATTTTAGAATTATTATTAATGAAAGGTTGTCGCTTAGCCGAACCAGGTGAATTTACTAAAAGAGCTTTTTTAAATGGAAGAATTGATTTAGAAGAAGCAGAAGGAATAATGGATTTAATTGAGGCTAAAACTGATAAAGCTCGTGATTTAGCAATTAATCAATTAAGTGGAAAAGTATCTAATTTAATTAGAAATTTAAGAGAAGATTTAGTTCAAGTTTTAGCAAACATCAATGTTAATATTGACTATCCTGAATATGATGATGTAGAAGAAGTAACTATTCCACTATTACAAGAAAAAATAAAAAATATAAAAGAAAAAATCGAAGATATATTAAAAAAATCAAATAATGGTAAAATAATTAAAGAAGGAATTAAAACATCAATAATAGGTAAACCAAATGTTGGAAAAAGTAGTTTACTTAATACTTTATTAGAAGAAGACAAAGCAATAGTAACTGATATTGAAGGAACAACAAGGGATATAGTAGAAGGAACAGTAAATATTGATGGAATTTTACTAAATATAATTGATACAGCTGGTATTAGAGATACTGATAATATTGTTGAAAAAATTGGTGTTGATAAAAGTTTAGAACTAATTGATAATTCAGATTTAATCTTATTTGTTTTAAATAACAATGAAGAAATAACAAAAGAAGAATTAGAATTATTAGAAAAAATAGAAAATAAAAATCATATTATAATTGTTAATAAAATAGATTTAGAAAAAAAATTAAACACTAATTTATTAAATAATGTTATTTATATTAGTACAAAAAATAATGAAGGAATAGATGAATTAAAGAATACCATTAAAAAAATATTTAATTTAGAACAAATTGAAAAAGAAGATATGACTTATTTAACAAGTGCTAGAAGTGTAGCAATTTTAAAAAAAGTAAATGAACAAATAAATGAATTAGAAAAAAATATCAATAATAATATGCCTATTGATATGATTGAATTGGATATTAAAAATATTTGGAATTTATTAGGTGAAATAATAGGTGATACCTATGAAGAAGAATTGATAGATGAATTATTTAGTAGATTTTGTTTAGGAAAATAAGTTAAAAAAACTTATTTTTTTAATATTGTATAAAAATTAAAAAGATAGTATAATATGAAAAGTTAAAAAGGAAGTGTTTTATATGAAATATGAAATCATTGTAGTAGGTGGCGGACATGCCGGATGTGAAGCGTCTTTAGCGGCTTCTCGTAAAGGACATAAAACTTTATTGGTAACGGGAAATATTAAAAATATTGCAGATATGCCTTGTAATCCATCAATAGGTGGCTCAGCTAAAGGAATAGTTGTAAGAGAAATAGATGCTTTAGGCGGACAAATGGGAAAAACTGCAGATATGACTCATATTCAAATAAAAATGCTTAATAATAAAAAAGGTCCCGCTATTAGATCATTAAGAGCTCAAGGTGATAAAATAACATATCCTAAAAAAATGTTAGAAATTATGAAACAACAAGATAATTTAGAAATAAAAGAAGGTATAGTTGAAAACTTGATCGTAGAAAATAACAAAGTAATTGGTGTTATTTTAGAAGATGGTACAAAAATATATGGTGATGCAGTTATTTTAACAACTGGAACATATTTAAAAGCTGATATACTAGTTGGAAGTACTAGAACAAGACAAGGTCCACATGGCGAAAAACCATCTAATTATTTAAGTGAAAATTTAGAAAAATTAGGTTTTAAAATAAAAAGACTTAAAACAGGTACACCTCAAAGAATAGATATAAATACAATTGATTTTTCAAAAACACGAATAGAATTAGGTGATCCTGAATATTTAACATTTTCCTTTGATTTAAAACCTTTATATAAAATAGAAGAACAAGTTCCTTGTCATTTAACTTATACAACTGAAGAAACTCATAAAATAATAAGAGAAAATTTAAATAAATCAAGTATGTATGGTGGATTAGATGATATTAAAGGAATCGGACCAAGATATTGTCCATCAATTGAAGATAAGGTTGTAAGATTTGCCGATAAGGAAAGACATCAATTATTTTTAGAACCTGAAAGTAGAATTAGTGATGATCCAACCTATGGTAATACTATTTATTTACAAGGATTTTCAACAAGTATGCCATATGATATTCAAGAAAAAATGGTTCATAGTTTACCAGGATTGGAACACGCAAAAATATTAAAATATGCATATGCAATTGAATATGATTCAATATATCCAACTCAATTAAAACAATCATTAGAAACAAAACTAATAGAAAATTTATTTACCGCTGGACAAATTAATGGAACAAGTGGCTATGAAGAAGCAGCTTGCCAAGGTTTAATTGCTGGTATAAATGCTGCTTTAAAATTAGAACAAAAAGAACCATTAATATTAGGTCGTAATGAAGCATATATTGGTGTATTAATTGATGATTTAGTTACAAAGGGAATAAGAGATCCATATAGATTATTAACTTCAAGAGCAGAATATCGTTTATTATTAAGACACGATAATGCTGATTTGAGATTAAGAAAACATGGTTATGAAGTAGGATTAATTAATGAAGAACAATATAATAGATATTTAAATAAAATAAATAATATTGAAAAAATGACTAAAGAACTTCAAAATATTAAGATTACTCCATCTAAAGATAATTTAGAAAAATTTAATAATTTAAATACTACTCCATTGAAAGATGGTATAAGTGCTTATAGCTTTTTAAAAAGACCAGAAATAACATTAGAAAATTTAAGAAAAGAAAATTTAATTGATATAAAATATGACAAAGAAATAGAAGAAGAAGTAGAGATTAACATTAAATATGAAGGGTATATAAATAAAGCTATTAAAGAAGCCGAAAAAATGATTAAACTAGAAAATAAAAAAATACCTGAAGATATTAATTATGATAATATTAAAAATATTGCTAGCGAAGCAAGACAAAAATTAAAAGAAGTAATGCCTACTTCAATTGGTCAAGCTTTAAGAATAAGTGGAGTAAATCCAGCAGATATTTCTATTTTAATGGTATATTTAAAAAAGGAGTATAAAAATGAATCAAAATAGATTTATTGAGGAACTAAAATTAATTAATATATCATTAACACAAAATCAATTAGATCAATTAAATGAATATTATAATCTATTAATTGAATACAATAAAGTAATGAATTTAACTGGCATTACTGATTATGAAGAAGTATATTTAAAACATTTTTATGATTCTTTAACTCTTGCTAAGGTAATAGATTTAAATAGCATTAATTCATTATGTGATATAGGAACAGGTGCTGGTTTTCCAGGATTAGTTTTAAAAATAGTATTTCCCAACTTAAAAATTACTTTATTAGATTCTTTAAATAAAAGAGTAGAGTTTTTAAAAGTAGTAATTGATAAATTAAACCTTAAGAATATTGAAGTAATTCATTCTAGAGCTGAGGATTATGCATTAAAAAATAGAAATAAATTTGATGTTACAACAGCAAGAGCTGTCGCACATACCTCTATTTTATTAGAATATGCTATCCCTTTAACTAAAATAAATGGATATTTTATTCCATTAAAGGCTAATATGACTGAGGAACTAAAAGAAATAAATAATGCTATTAATGAATTAAATGTTAGATTGATAAAAAAAGAAGAATTTAAATTACCAATTGAAGGAAGTACTAGAACAATTTTATTGTTTGAAAAACTGAAAGATAACAAAAAATATCCTAGAAAATATAGCGAAATAAAGAAAAAAAGATTATAAAATTTGAAGTTGTAAGATAAATGTAGATACAAAAAATATCTACATTTTTTTATAAAAATTCATTTGATAATTTAGATATCAATAATAATATTAAAATATTTCCCAAAATATATTGTAATATTTCCCAAAATATAGTATCATAAAATAAGAGTAAAGTAGTTAGGGGTGACTATAGTGGACAATAGAGAAATTAAAATTCTTAATATTGATGATGTATTACCAAACAGATTTCAACCAAGAATTCAATTTGATGAAAAAGCAATCAATGAATTAGCAGAATCAATTAAAATACATGGTGTAATTCAACCAATAGTAGTAAGAAAAATAAGCGATAAATATGAAATCATTGCTGGAGAAAGAAGATATAAAGCAAGTGTATTGGCTGGTAAAAAAGAAATACCTGCTATAATAACTACATTAGATGATAAAGAAAGTGCTGAAATAGCTCTTATAGAAAATATTCAAAGACAAAATTTAACTCCAATTGAAGAAGCAATTTCTTATAAAAAAATATTAGATATGGGTTACTTAAACCAAATAACTTTGGGTGAAAAATTAGGTAAAACACAATCAACAATTGCTAATAAATTGAGATTATTAAATTTAAATGAGGATGTCCAAGAAGCATTAATGCAAGGAAAAATATCAGAAAGACATGCAAGATCATTATTAAGATTAAGTAATGATTTACAACCTGTAATGTTAAGTAGAATTATAAATGAAAGATTAACAGTAAGAAAAGCTGATGAAGAAATTGAAAAAATGTTAAAAGAAAATCCAACTGGAGAACAATTAACAAAAGAAAGGAATAATGATATGAACGAAGACATCTTTAAAGATATGAATATACCTACGGAACCAATCGTAGAACCACAAGAATCAAAAAAAGGAAATTTAGAAACATTAGATTTTGGAATTCCTACTAATTTTAATGATATTAATCAAATTAATGAGTCAAAAGATAATATTGAAACAATAACTCCAATAGAACCAATTAAAGAAGAAAATTCATTTAATTATGAAATGCCAAATGAAACAGTAGCTGAAAATTCTCAATCAACTAATTTTGATATATTTAATAAACCAAATGAAGAAACTCAACAACAATCAGTAAATCCAGGTTTTATGGATGTTGATAAGATTGTTACTAATGCTGAAGATATTTACAAAGAACCAGCACCAATCCCAGACATGGATAAATTATTAGATACTTCTAACAATCCTAAAATGGCTGAGCCAGAATCACCAATGCAACAAGTACCAAGCCAAGAAGAAAAAGAAGAAAATTCATTACCATTTGGAATGAATAGTGGAAAATTTTTCAACATGTTCAATAGAGAAGAAGATACAAATCCAAATTATGTAAAGGACCTAGAAAGTAAAGAAGTAAATATGGATTTTGGTGAACCAAAAATAGAGCCAGAATTTAAGTTTAATAATCCATTAGAACCAGCAACACCACAAGAACCAAGTAAAGAAAATTCTTTCAATTATGGAATACCATCTGAACCAATTATTGAAAATTCAGATCCAGTTCCAAATGTCTTTACAATGGAACAACCTGTTAAAAATAACTCAGATTTGGATAAGACAATGGATTTTACGCAAACATTTACTCCATTTTCATTGAATGATGAAAATTCATTTACTCAAGAAACTGCTAAGACACCAGAACCATATCAATCAACTTATTCACAACCTGAAACAGTAAAATTTGATGATATGGGTGAGATAAAAGTACAATTACCAGAACAAAAAAAATTGGCAACAGCTGATTTAAAAACAGTAATTAATACAATTAGGGAATGTGCAGCCACAATTGAAAGATTTGGATTTACAATTGATACCGAAGAAATAGATTTTGAAGATAGCTATCAAGTAACATTTAAAATAGATAAAAACTAACCAATTATGAAATAATAAAACATCGTTTTATATATGAAAAACGATGTTTTTTGAATATTAATTATTTTTAAAAATGATAAATTTTAGATATATCAGAAAAACAAATTAATTTTTCCAGTTATATTCAAATCTTTCAATATCATCTTCACTAAATTTTTCACCTAATTGTACTTCAACAATTTCGACATCATCAATAGCTTTAATGCTATGTTTAGACATTCTTGGAATATATAAGACATCATTTGGTTTAATATTTTTTTCATTATCATCCAATACGAATATTCCATTACCTTTAACAATAGTCCATACTTCATCTCTGTATTTATGCCTTTGATATGAAATGTTTTTTCCTTTATCAATATATAAGGTTTTCACTAAATTATTATTTGTTTCATTTAAGACAATATATCGTCCCCATATTCTTTCTTCATATTTAACTCTATCATTAAAAAATTCTGTATATTTATTTATTAGAGAACTATTTTCTTTTTTAGAAACTAATATTCCATCATGACTAGCGACTATAACTGAATCATTTATTCCTAATGAAAGAATTGGAATATTCAATTCATTTAATATATTAGTATTATTACAATTATCCATAATTGCATTACCTATTTTTTGATTGATTTCTTCTGTTAGAGTATTCCATGTACCTAGATCTTTCCAATTTCCATCATATTCTATTACTCTTATTTTTTTTTCTTTTTCTACTACTTCATAATCAAATGATATTTTTTTTATTTGGTCAAAATTATTAATAATATCTTCGAAATTTTTAAAATTTATTTCTTTTTTTAATAAATTAACTAAATAACTAAGTTTAGTACAAAAAACTCCACAATTCCATAAAGCATTATTATTAATATATTTAATAGCTAATTCTTTGTTAGGTTTTTCTTTAAACTCTATTTTATTATTATTTAATATATAGCCATATTTCTCAGAAGGATATGTTGGTTTAATCCCCATTAAACATATATTAGTATCACTATTTTTGACAATTGTATTCATTAATTCTATATTTTTAAAATAATCATTTTCAACATAAGCGTCAATTGGTAATATGGTAATTACTTCATTTAAATCAACATTTTTTTCTAAATATAAATAAGCAGCACTAAGTAAAATAGCAGGATATGTGTTTCTTCTAGAAGGTTCACAAACAACATTAATATCATTACCTAATTGTTTTTGTAAAATTCCTTTTTGAGATTCACTAGTTGATACAGTAATATTAACATTATTCAATGTTTCATTGATTTGTCTATATATTCTTTGAACCATAGATTCCATTTTCCCATTGTATTTTAAAATTTTTAGAAATTGTTTACTTCTAACATTATTAGATAGTGGCCACAATCTTTTTCCAGATCCACCAGACAATAAAACTAACTCCATATTCATTTCTCCTTGTATTGTGTAATAATATTATAACATAGTTAGTAATTAATGTATTTACTTTTATAATATTTTACTATATAGTTATATTAGACATTTTATATAAAATAGGAGGATTATTATGAAAAAAATTAAGTTAGTATTTTTTTTCTTGATTATTATGTTGCCTAATATAGTTAAGGCCTATGGAATAAATAATTATTATATAGATGCAACTATCCAAAGTAATGGAGATGTTTTAATTCAAGAATATTTCAATTTAACAGGTGAATATAATGGATTTGAGAGAATTATTGAGTATGCTAACGAGGATTTATACGAATTTGATCCAAATATGAATTCTTTTGGTGGTAGTTTAATTCATAACGGCAATGGTTTAGAAATAAAAGAAGTTAGAGCAACTCCAATTGTAAATAATTTTGATTTTAATAATATTGATGGAGATATTTTTAAAATTGCTTCAACAGCTAAAAAAGGAGATTATGGAGTATATACTGTAACTGATAAAAATAATGGAAAAAATATTTTAATTTACAATCCTTCAATAAAAAATAAAGCTTTTTACTTAAAATATATAATTAAAAATGTAGCAATTAGACACAATGATATAGCTGAGATAGGATGGAATATAATTGGTAATGAATTTAGAGAATCTATTTCAAATTTAGAAGTTATTCTACACATTCCAAACAATCAAAATATTAAAGCATGGGCTCATGGTCCTATAAATGGAAATATTGAAATAATTAATCCTGAAACAGTAAAATTTCAAATTAATGGATTAAGTAGTTATAGAGCAATTGATATTAGAGCAACATTTGATTTGGATGTTATTAATGAAAGTAATAAAACAACTAATACTAATGCTTTAGATAAAATAGTATTATATGAAACAAATAAAGCCGCTCAATCAAATTATGAAAGACAAAATAAACAAAAAATAATTATAAATCAAGCAGAAACTAGATTAAATGAATTCGAAGTTAATATAAAAAGATACAATTATAATTCATCTCTTGAAGCAATAAACAAAATAACAGATGTTGAAAAGAAAAATGAATTGTTAAATAAATTAACGATTCTAAAAAAAGAACTAGATACAATAGAAGAAAATGAAGCCAGAGAAACACTAGAATATACTTTTAGATATCCAACATATTATAATTATAAAAATTTACAAGAAAAAATCTTAATTCTAGATAATTATGAAATCAAGCAAGAATTATTATTTGAATTAAACAAGGTAGAAGAAATATTAAAAGATGCCGAAAAAAAACAAGAACAAATTAACTATATTAAAGGTATTTTTTATATTATATTTTTAATTATATTAGGAATGTATTCATATAAAAAATATATATCAAATCCTAAAATAGATTTCAATCAAAAATATTACCGTGAAATAACTGATGAACTTCCAACTACTGTATCTTATTTGATGTATAAAAAAATAACTAAAAATTCTCTATCAGCTTCTATGTTAGATTTAGTTAGAAGAAAAATTGTAACAGCCGAAAAATTGGCAAAAAATAATTATAAACTTACATTAAATGATTCTAAAATTGAAATTCCTTCAGTATATAGAAGACTTATTAGTTTGATATTTGGCAATAAAAGTTGTATTGAAACAAAAGATATAAAAAAATATGCTAGAAAAAATTATGATTCATATATTAGAAATTGGAAACAATATAACGAAGAAGCTTTAGATATAGCTAAAGAAAATTTATATTTTGAGACAGACAAAAATGAAACATTAAAAACAGCTAGATCTCGAAAAGACTACTCATTCCTTGTGACTATATTTATAATTTTATTATTTATTGTGCCAATATTAGGGGTTATATTATTTTTTGGTTACATTATATATATTATTCTTTATAATGGTTATAAATCAATTAAGAACTTTTTCGTCAAAAATTTTGATAAAAAGAAGATATTAATTACTTTTATATATATATTGATTAGCATTCTTAGTATTTATAAAATTTTTTCTATTTTAGCATTACAAAAGTTCTATAACAATTCTTTTAAAATATATATAGCAATTTTAATACTATCTATTGTATTAATGACAGTTTTATATAAAAATAAAAAAAGAACTAAAGAGGGAACATTTGAATACAAAAAATGGAAAGCAATTAAAAATTTTCTAAATGATTTTGGAACATTTCAAGATAAAGAAGTCCCTGAAGTAGAGCTTTGGGAAAAGTATTTAGTATTTGCAACTTTATTTGGATGTTCAAAAAAAGTTTTAAAAGTAATGAAAATAGAAGAAATTGAAAATCCAAATATGCCATCAGATATTTATTATAATTTTAGATTTGCTAACACTATTGCTAAAACTATTACATCTTCATATGCCAGTGCTAGAAGTGTATATGCAGCTGAAAATAGCAGTTCTGGTGGTGGAGGTTATTCATCAGGAAGCGGAGGCGGAGGCGGCTTCTCATCTGGTGGAGGTTCTTTCGGTGGAGGCGGAGGCGGAGGACGTTTCTAGCCTTTTTTGTTGTTTTTTTTAATAAAAAATGTTAGAATACATAGAAACGAAGTGAAATTTATGAATAGGGATTTTGATAACTTAAAATATACTGATGAAATAATGTATTCAATTAAAAAAAATATTTTCCTTTTAGGAATAGTTGAATCAGTTTTTTCTAATTTACATATTAATAAACCAATATTAAAAGTATATCCAAATAATAAGTTTTTTTATAATTTTTGTCCTTTTCATAATAATTCTTCAACATGTCATGATTTTTTTGTTGATGAGCGTTATCATTTATATTATTGTTTTGGTTGTGGTGCTAGAGGTAATGCTTTTGATTTTCTAATGGGTGTATATAATTTAGATATTAATAGTGTTGCTGATATCTTAGGAGTTATTTCTGGACAGTTTGATGTATCAATTTTAAATGAAAATCAATTAAAAATTTATAATTTATTAATTAAAAATTACTATAATTATACTAATTTGATGAAAAAAAGTGAGATGAAAACAATTTATTTAACTGATAGAGTAAAAAAATATTTAGAATTACATCCTTTGGAGGATGAACCAACAATTTATTATTTTAAAAAAGTTGCGGATAGATTATCTTGTAGCACAGATTTTGTAAGAAAAATTTATGAAGAAACACCATCTTACAAAGAATATCAAAAAGTAAAACAAAAAAAATTAAGATTAGAAGAAAGTAAAAAGAAATATATTTAGATATGGAGAATGTATATGAAACAACAGATATTTATTGGTAATATTTACAAAGTTACAAAACGAAATATAAACATTACACCAGAAATTAAAATTAAAAATAATAATATGCTTATTTGTAGTGATATTGAAGATATTTTTCCAACAAGTATTACATCTATTAGTGAGAATTATGAACTTTATAAAGAAAAAGTCATATTAATTAAAACATCAAGTGAATTTGATTTAATTTCAACATTTATTGAAGGAGTGGAATATAAAAATAGAATTATAAAATTAAATAGAAAAAATATTCTACTATCAATCCCAATTGGATTAAATTCATTATTTGTTGATGAAAAAACTTTACAACCATATTCTTGTGCTAAAACAAAAAGATTAGTTAAAAAATAAGTATTAATTCTACGATAAGTCGGTTGAAATATAGCCGATTTTTTTGTATTCTAATGCTATGAAAGGAAATAAATTATGAATTATGAAAAAATAGGAAAATTTATATCCGAAAAAAGAAAAGAAAAAGGATTAACTCACGATGGTTTAGCACTCCTTATAGGTGTAACGGATAAAGCTGTTTCTAAATGGTAAAGGGAAATGGTATGTCCAGATGTTTCTTTTTAGAAATCTTATTTGAAAGTTTAAATGTATCTATTCTTGAAATATTAAAGGTCAAAAAAAGAAAATGAAATTATTCCAATAATAGAAATTAATGATGTACCTAAATTTATATATTTAAAAAAGTAGAAAGACATTTTATGTCTTTTTATTTTATATCAAAATATTGACTAAATAATGTTTGAGTGTTAAATTAAAAGTAATAAAAGTTAGAAAGAAGTATGGAAATGAAAAAGAAAAAAATAATTATAATAATCTGTTTTTTAATACTAGTTTTAGCAATCAGTATCTGTATATTATTAAATACAAAATCAAATACTGAATTACAAATAATTAAAAATCCTACATTTGAAGTCAATTCTAAAGTAAAAAATACAAAATTACTAAAAAATGCAAAAAATATAACTATTAAAGAAGAAAATATTGATACAAGTAAACTTGGAAAAAACAAATATAATATCAAATATAAAATAAGAACCAAAACAAAAAAACAAACTATTGAATATAAGATTATTGATACAATAAAACCAAAAATAAAGTCAGATGATAAAATAGAACTGAATATAAATGATGAATTAAAATTATCTGAAATAGCAACCGTAACAGACAATTCAAAAGAAGAAATAAAAATAAAAATAGAAGGAAACTATGAGGTTAATAAAGCTGGTGAATATAAAGTTAAATTTGTAGCAGAGGATTCTTCAAAAAATAAAACCGAAAAGGATTTTACAATTATAGTAAAAGAAAACAAAGAAGAACCAACTAATTCAGATAGTATTGAAAGCAATAATGAAAAACCAACTGATTCAAACATTCAACAAACACCTTCAACTTCACAAAATAATTCGGACGACCAATTAAATTCAGATGATGAATATGATTCAGACTATTTGATGAAAAAAAGTGATCAATTATTTGCTGAAGGAAAAGCATATGGTTCAGAAATTAAACAAAAAGTATGGACTTATGTTCCAGACGAAATAAATTCTCATATTCCAGGTGCTACTTATCCAATATATGAAGCAAATTTTTATTGGCAATATATAAAATATGGAACAATGGAACCAGGAGATGGAACAATAGTAGATTTATATGAATGGAGAGTTCAAACTGATATGGACGAATATTTTGATGTTACAGGAAGACCTCAAATGGTTCATAGAAATGGTGCTCAATCTTATTTAGAACCAAAACCATCTGCTGATGGATATCCAAATGAAAAAGTAGGAAATGTTCATTTATATTATACAAATGGAATTGGATTCTATGAAACAAAAAAATATATTGCTGCTGGAAGATAATGATTATAGTTACAATAAAGTTAAGATATTGTTGTGTGTTATTATATTTGATATAATAGAATTAGGGAGGTTATTATGGCAAAACTTATACTAAATAATAGTAGTACAATTTTATCTTATCCAGTAATAAGTGATTCGTATGCAAATTTAAAAAATGCACTTGATATATGGATAAAATTTACAAGCTATTTAAAACCAGAAGAAATATTACTTTTAGAACAATTGGAAAATAAAAATACTAACTCAATTGAAACAGAAGAATTAGATGAATATTTAAGAATAAAAAAGCAACTTAAAGTATCAAAATTACTATTAAAGTATAAAAATAAAGAATGTAATAAAGAAGAACATGATTATGTTTTAAACTTTATGCGTACATCCTTAAAATCATTTATTCAAAGTAGGTTAACGAATGAAGAACAAGAATTGTCTTTTAGATTTATTTCTGAATTAGAAACTAATGATAAATTAAAAGAGTATGTAGAATTGCATCAAAAAGAACCATATGAAAAATTAAGTATATATAATTCCTATGTTTTATTTAATGCAAAAGAAAGACTATACTATTTAGAACAAAAACAATTGAATGAAAAAATAACAAATGCTCAAATAAAGAATTCCATAAATCTAAGAAAAAATTTAGTAAAAGATTTTGGTCGTAGTATATTTTATTAAAAAGGTTGAATATGAAATATTTCAAAGAAGTATTATTTTCACATCAAGAAATAGAAATAATAATAAATGGAAGCTAATATGGTTTCCTTGTTTTATTATGGAATAAGTGTTAAAATAAGTTACTAGAAAACATTTAGTTTTATATTGTATTATTTAGTATTATTTATTAAATTTGTGGCTAGGATGTATGTCAATTGCTAACTACCAAAAATTGACTTATTTTAGTAGTCTTAGGACACAAATTTTTAACAGTTGGACACGTTGATATAAGTTATAATAAGGAGGTCATTATGTTTAAACTAGAATCAAAATATACACCTAGTGGGGACCAACCACAAGCAATAGATGCATTAGTTAAAGGAATTGAAAATGGTGAAAAATACCAAGTTTTACTTGGTGCAACTGGAACTGGAAAAACTTTTACGATTGCAAATGTTATAGAAAAAGTAAACAAGCCAACCCTAGTTTTAGCTCATAATAAGACACTTGCAGGGCAATTATACGCGGAACTCAAGGAGATCTTCCCCGACAATCACGTATGTTACTTTGTTTCTTACTATGATTATTATCAACCCGAAGCATATGTGGCTTCATCAGATACTTACATCGAAAAAGATGCATCAATAAATGACGAAATAGATGAATTAAGACACGCTGCAACATCTGCACTATTAACTAGAGATGATGTAATTGTAGTTGCAAGTGTTTCTTGTATCTATGGTATAGGAGATAAAGAAGAATATGAAAATAAAATGTTAACACTTAATGTAGGTGATAACATAGATAGAGATGAAGTATTAGAAAAACTAATTGAAATGTTTTATGAAAGAAATAATTTAGAATTAAAAAGAGGAACATTTAGAGTAAAAGGCGATATTTTAGAAATAATGCCTATTAATACTCACGGAAAAGCGATAAGAATAGAATTTTTTGGTGACGAAATTGAAAAAATATATGAATACGATACTGTAACAGGAGCCATAACACAAAATAAAAAATCAATAAGTTTATTTGCCGCCAGTCACTTCGTAACAAGTGATGAAAAAATCAAAAAAGCCGTTATAAACATAAGAGAAGAATTAAATGAAAGATTAAAATATTTTAAAGAAAATAATAAACTATTAGAATATCAAAGATTAAATGAAAGAACGAACTATGACTTAGAAATGCTTGCTGAAACAGGAAGCTGTCGAGGAATTGAAAACTATTCACGACATTTGGCACTTAAAGCTCCAGGAGAAACGCCAACAACATTAATAGATTTCTTCCCAAAAGACTTTTTACTTGTAATAGATGAATCACATGTAACGCTACCTCAAGTAAGAGGAATGTATAACGGAGATCAAGCTAGAAAACAAGTATTAGTAGATTATGGATTTAGATTACCAAGTGCAATGGACAATAGACCGTTAAAATTTAATGAATTTGAAGACAAAATAAATCAAGTAATTTGCATTTCTGCAACACCAGGTGATTATGAATTAGAAAAATCAAATATAGTAGCTGAACAAATAATAAGACCAACTGGATTATTAGATCCAACTATTGAAGTAAAACCAACAAAAAATCAAATAGATGATTTATTAGAACAAATAAATAATACAATCAAAAATAATGAAAGAATATTAATAACAACATTAACAATAAGAATGGCAGAAGAATTAACAACATATTTAAAAAATCTAGATATAAAAGTAGCATATCTTCATAGTGAAGTAAAAACATTAGAAAGAATGAAAATAATAAGAGACTTAAGATTAGGTAAATATGATGTATTAGTTGGAATAAATTTATTAAGAGAAGGATTAGATATTCCAGAAGTATCTTTAGTAGCAATAATGGATGCTGATAAACAGGGATTCTTAAGAAGTGATAGAAGTTTAATTCAAACAATAGGTAGAGCCGCTAGAAATGAACATGGTCGTGTAATAATGTATGCTGATACAATCAGTGATTCAATGAATAAAGCAATTAAAGAAACAGAAAGAAGAAGAACTATTCAAGAGAAATATAATAAAGAACATAATATTATTCCTAAAACAATAATTAAAGAAATAAGAGAAGTTGTAACAAATAATAAAGAAATAGAAGAAAAATCACCAGAAAAATTAAGCAAAAAAGAAACAATGGAATTAATAAATAAAATTGAAACAGAAATGCATAATGCTGCTAAAGAATTAGATTTTGAAAGAGCAACAGAATTAAGAGATATTTTATTTGAATTAAAAGCAAATATTTAGTATAATGAAATATAGACAAAAGTAAGGTGACTATAAGTGAAAGAAAAAATTAAATCAAATGAAAAAAGAATAAGCAATTTTCTAGAATGGTTAATATATATGGTAGGTTATTCATTAATACTAGTAACTGTATCAATGATATTTCCTAATACAATTCAAATAGATAATAGTTATTACGGATTATGGGCTTTAATAGCATCTGTTGTAATATATATATTAAATCAAACTATAAAACCAATAATTGTAAGATTCACTATTCCAATAACAGCCCTTACTTTAGGCATATTTTATCCATTTATAAATGTAATTATTTTGAAAATAGTTGATTTAATACTAGGAAATCATTTTACAACTCACGGAATTTTTATAGCTTGTTTAGCAGCCATTTTAATATCAATTATGAATATGATAATGGATAAATTAGTTATAAAACCAGTAATAGGAAAGGAACAATAATTATGAATCCAATATTCTTAGATTTAGGTACAATTAAAATTTATTGGTATACTATAATAATATTTTTAGGATTTTTATTAGGAGGTACTTTAGCTCTAAAGAATGCTAAAAAGGAAAATATTAGTGAAGATTTTATAACAAACTATTTCTTTTATTTAATACCAATAGCAATAATAGGTGCTAGAATATACTATGTTTTATTTAATTTAGATTACTATTCTAATAATTTATTAGATATATTTAAAATATGGGAAGGTGGTTTAGCAATCCATGGTGGTGTTATTGCATCTTTAATTTTTACAATTTATTACACCAAAAAATATAATATAGATACATTTAAAATTTTGGATATTATGGTTGTAAGTTTAATATTAGGTCAAGCAATAGGTCGTTGGGGAAACTTTATGAATAGTGAAGCTTATGGTCCAGTAACTACATTAGAAACACTTAAGAACTTACATATACCACAATTTATAATTGATGGTATGCATATTAATGGTAACTATTATCATCCAACCTTTTTATATGAATCATTATGGTGTTTAATTGGATTTTTAATATTATTATTTATGAAAAAAAGTAGAGCCTTTAAAAAAGGAACTACCTTTAGTACATATTTAATATGGTATGGAATAGGGAGATTTTTAATAGAATCTTTAAGACAAGATAGTTTATACTTTGGAACATTAAGAATAGCTCAATTAGTTTCAATTTTAGGAATTATCATAGGTGCAATTATATTAATAAGGAATAGGGAGAAATAACTATGAAAATATATGATGCAATTGTAGTAGGTTCAGGTATATCAGGAATGTCTGCGGCAATATATTTAAAAAGAGCAAATTTAGATATATTAATATTTGAAAGTTATATTCCTGGTGGTCAAATAAATAATACTTCTAATGTTGAAAATTATCCAGGTTTTACAAAAGTAGATGGTCCAACATTAGTTATGAATATTCACGATCAAATTAATGCAATGAATATTCCATTAAAATATGAAAAAGTAATTAATGTCACAAAAGAAGTTAATTTTATTGTTGAAACAAATAAAGAAAAATATATAGCTAAAAACGTTGTAATCGCAACAGGAAGAACTCCAAATAGATTAGGAATAGAAGATGAATTTATTGGTAAAGGTGTTAGCTATTGTGCTTTATGCGATGGAGCTTTATATAAAGATTTGGAAGTAGTTGTTGTTGGTGGAGGAAATAGTGCCTTTGAAGAAAGTTTATATTTATCAAAAATATGTAAAAAAGTAACTATTTTAAATCGAAGTGAAAATTTAAGAGCAACAAAAATATTGCAAGAAGAAGTATTTAGTAAACAAAATATCGAAATAATTTATAATTGTACCATTGATAGTATTAATAGTGACAATGAAAAAATAGTGTCAGTTAATACAAATAAAGGAATAATTAATTGTTCCGGAATATTCATATATATAGGATTAACACCTAACTTAGATTATTTGAATATTGATGTAAATAAAGAAAATAATTATATTATAGTAGATAATAGTATGAGAACTAATATAAAAGGTTTATATGCTTGTGGAGACGTTATAAAAAAAGATGTTTATCAAATTATAACAGCAGCATCTGAAGGAGCAATAGCTGCTACAAGTTTAATAAAAGATAGGGAGATGTAATTGTGACAGATAAGTTAGCAAAAAATTTAGTAGGATTATTTGGTGGGTTAACATCTTTAGCGTTTGGTAAAGAATTAATTGTATTTATTATTTCAATGTTACCAATTCTAGAATTAAGAGGCGGTCTAATAGCAGCTTCATTATTAGATATGAACCCAGTTACAAGTTTTATTGTTTGTTTTTTAGGAAATATAATACCTATACCATTTATTTTATGGTTTATCACACCATTATTCAATAAAATGAAAAAAACAAAATTATTTAGTGGTTTAGCAACTAAATTAGAAAATAAAGCAATGTCTAAAAAAGAACAAATTGAGAAATATGAATTTTTGGGATTATTATTATTTGTAGGAATTCCTTTACCTGGAACAGGTGCTTGGACTGGATGTTTAATTGCTGCATTACTTGATATGAATAAGAAAAAATCTTTTTTAGCAGCAACTTTAGGTGTTCTTTTAGCTGGAATAATAATGATGATTTTATCATTTGGTGTTTTAAAGGGAATAATTGGTTAATTGTTGAATAACTTTATAAAAAAATATCACTATATAAAATGAGTGATATTTTTATTTAGTTGGTTCAGTTTCCATATTTTCTAAAGCGTATTTACAAGCTTCAATTACAAATTTTGAAAATGTTATATCAGTATTTGTGATTGCTGATTCAATGTCATTGATTAAATCTAATGGAAATCTAATAGTTTTATTTTCTGTTTCTTTTCTTACTACATTAATTTTAAAAGTCATATAGTATCACTCCTAATAAAATTGTAATACATAACATCTACAAAATAAGCATTGCGTTTTGCAATACATAAATGATATAATATCTTTAAATAGAGAGTAGTGATACAGTGAAAAAAATTTTAAAAAGCAGAATATTTACAATTATTATTACAACAATAGTTGTGGCAAGTGGAACATTATATGCAGCAACTTTATATAATGCGACAGATATTTCATATAAACCAAGTAGTGGTGAAAGTATGAATGTAAATGAAGCATTGGATGATTTATATGCTAAATCAAAAGAAAATGATGATAAATACAAGGTATATAGTTTCACTAATGAAGACGCTACTGTAAGTGGAACTCATGCGGATTATACTAATGATAAGTGGATAGTAATGTCATATCAAAAAACAACAAATTGTTCAGGTGGTAGCTGTGATTACGAAGGTGGTTATGTTTCGTTTGAAATGGATTTAGGTTTTACACCATCTGAGGTTTCTAACGCTCAGATATATTTGACACCAACAAAATTTTATGATGATCCATTTACATATGGTTTTAGATATAGTCGAGGATATAGTGCAGCTTCTTCTAGTGCGACAGCAAATTATTGGTATACAAGGTCATTGATGGCAACATATCCTAATGATATATGTTATTTTGCAGTTGATAGTGGGCATCACTTATTAACAACTACCGATAAAACTGGTTTCGGTAGTGAAAAAACAACATACACATGGTGTGAGAATAACACTTATCATGGCGAAATATATGGATCACTAGCATCAAATAATAGTACTAAAACTTATACATCTGTAGAAATATCTGGAAGCAAATTAATATTTAAAGTAAATGTTAAGCGTATGTTGACAACAAATGGAACAAGCAATAGTGCTTTCTATGTTAAGACATTTGATAATGCATTCTATTTATCAGGAACAATTGTTTACAAATAGCGAAAAAAGTATAAAAAATACTTTTTTTCTTTTATTACTTGTTAAATTTTAATATATATTATAAAATATATTAGAGGTGTTGGTATGGATAGTGTATACGATTTTTTACTAAAGGAGCTACATATAAAATATGGTGATGCCATAGTAGCAGCTATATCTGGTGGACCTGATTCAATGGCCCTAATTCATATTTTAGCAAGATTAAAAAAAGCAATCGACATTGAAGTAATATGTGCTCATGTTAATCATAACACAGGTAGACCTGGTCAATTAGAAGAACAAAGATATGTAGAAAGATTTTGTAGAAACAATAATATTATATTTGAAACAATGACAATAGAAGACTATGGTGATGATAATTTTGAAAATGAAGCTAGAACTAAAAGATATAACTATTTTGAAAAACTAGTAAAAGAATATAATGCTAAATACTTGTTTACTGCACATCATGGCGACGATTTAATGGAAACAATTCTTATGAGGTTAACTCGAGGATCAACATTAAGAGGATATAGTGGATTTAGTAAAATAGTAAATCGTGGAAATTATAAAATAGTAAGACCATTTATTGAAGTTACTAAAGCTGATTTAATTGAATATAATAAAAAACATCGAATTCATTATTTTATTGATAGTACAAACAATGAAGATATTCATACAAGAAATAGATATCGTAAATATATAGTTCCAGAATTCAAAAAAGAAGACAAAAACGTACATAAAAAGTTTTATAAATTTAGTACTATATTATTAGAATATAATAATTATATCGATAAACAAGTCGAAAAAATAATACCAGAAGTGTTTCCACAAAATATTCTAAATATTGTCGAATTTGAAAAACTAGAGAATGTAATTGCTATGAAAGTTATATATTATATATTAGAAAAAATATATCAAGAAGATTTAATGTTGATAACAGATCATCATGCTGAATTAATATATAATTTAATAAAATCAAAAAAAGCTAATGCATATATATATTTACCAAACAATTTGAAAGCAATAAAACAATATAATGAATTAATATTTGTATCAGAAGAAATAAAACCAAATGAATATGAAATAGAAATAATTGACTATTTAAGTCTTCCAAACGGAAAAAATATAGAAGTAATAAATGAAACAGACTTAAATAATAATTTTATATGTCGATTAAGTAAAAATGATGTTAAATTTCCACTAAGAGTAAGAACTAGGAAAAATGGAGACCGTATACATATAAAAGGGATGTTAACTAGCAAAAAAATAAATGATATCTTTATAAATGAGAAAATAAAAGTAAACGATAGAGATATGTGGCCAGTAGTAGTAGACGCTTGTGATACAGTAGTTTGGTTACCAGGATTAAAAAAATCGAAATTTGATAAGCAAAAAAATGAAAAATGTGATATAATACTTAAATATTACTAAGGAGGAAAAATATGAACAGAAAAAAAATGCAAAAAACAGTAGTTCCTTATGGTTTTTTAGTTATATTTATGATTAGTGTTCTATTCTTTATGAATATGTCAAGTAATAGAGTAATAGAATTATCATATGACAAATTTGTTAATGAAATCAATGAAAAAAATGTTGAAGAATTAACAATAGTACCAAGAAAAACAGCAGGAATATATGAAATATCAGGTGTAATAAAGACAGAAAAAGGTAAAGAAAAATTCTATCTAAAAGCACCATTATCAGATAAAGTAGTAGCTGAAATACTAGACTCTGATATGAAAATTAACACAGAAGCAGATCCAGCTTCAAGTACATTATTATCATTCATATTAAATGTACTACCAACAATGATTTTACTAATAGTAGCATTCTTATTTATATCAAAACAAATGGGTGCTGCAAATAAATCAATGGATTTTGGAAAAAGTAGAGCAAAATTAAATGAAGACACTAAAAAAGTAACATTTAAAGATGTTGCTGGACTAGATGAAGAAAAAGAAGAAGTTCAAGAATTAATAGACTTCTTGAAAAATCCTAAAAAATTTACAAAATTAGGAGCCAGAATTCCAAAAGGTGTTTTATTACAAGGCCCTCCAGGAACTGGTAAAACATTATTAGCTCGTGCTGTAGCAGGAGAAGCAAATGTTCCATTTTATTTTATAAGTGGTTCAGACTTTGTTGAACTATTTGTAGGTGTTGGAGCAAGCCGTGTTAGAGATATGTTCAAACAAGCAAAGCATAATGCACCTTGCTTAATATTTATTGATGAAATAGATGCCGTAGGTCGCCAAAGAGGAGCTGGCTTAGGTGGAGGACACGATGAACGTGAACAAACACTTAACCAATTATTAACTGAAATGGATGGATTTGGTGCAAATGAAGGAATTATTATTATTGCTGCAACAAATAGACCAGATGTTTTGGATCCAGCACTTTTAAGACCAGGAAGATTTGATAGACAAGTAACAGTAAACTTACCAGACGTAAAAGGAAGAAAAGAAATTCTAGAAGTTCATGCTAAAAACAAAATATTTGCTAAAAATGTAAAATTAGAAAATATAGCTGCTAGAACAATAGGATTCAGTGGAGCTGATCTAGAAAATCTATTAAATGAAGCTGC
Source organism: uncultured Bacilli bacterium (assembly GCA_934119965.1). GTDB lineage: Bacteria > Bacillota_I > Bacilli_A > RF39 > UBA660 > CAJOJO01. The sequence goes on along the minus strand of CAKOTA010000002.1, from coordinate 78,613 downwards.
ATTATTAGCAGTAAGAAGAAATAAACAATTAATTACAATGGCTGAAATAGATGAAGCTCACGATAGAGTATTAATGGGACCAGCTAAAATCAGTCATAAATACACTGATCACGAAAAAAGAGTTGTTGCTTTCCACGAAGCAGGCCATGCTGTAATGGGATTAAAACTAGATGGCGCAAATGAGGTTCAAAAAATAACAATAATACCTCGTGGTCAAGCAGGTGGATATAATTTAATGCAACCAAGAGAAGAAACTTATTTACAAACTAAAACTGAACTTTTAGCAACTATAAGTGGATATCTTGGTGGTAGAGTAGCCGAAGAATTAGTATTTAATGAAATAACAACAGGAGCACACAACGATTTTGAAAGAGCAACAAAAATAGCTCGTGCAATGGTTACAGAATATGGTATGAGTGATTTGGGACCAGTTCAATTTGAACAACAAGAAGGTAGTGTATTCTTAGGTAGAGATTACAATAAATCTAGAAATTTCTCAGGACAAGTAGCATTTGAAATTGATCAAGAACAAAGAAAAATAATAAATGAATGCTACGAAAAAACAAAAGAAATAATCAAAGCAAATATGGATTTATTAACTTTAATAGCAGAATCACTTCTAAAAAAAGAAACAATTACAAAAGAAGAAATAGAATATTTAGTTGAACACGGTGAATTGCCAGACGAAGAAATAAAAGAACAAGACGAAACACCTAAAAAAACAACAAAAAAAGAAGATAAATAGAATAAATGAGGTCAATTTAAAAATTGACCTTTTTATTATCATATACTATCATTTTTTTACAATATATGATAAAATATATATATTGTAATAAATAAGAAATGGTGATGTTATGGGAAAAATAATAGCCTTAGTAAATCAAAAAGGTGGAGTAGGAAAAACTACATCAAGTATAAATTTAGCAGCTTCTTTAGGAGTATTAAAGAAAAAAGTATTACTAGTAGACTTAGATCCACAAGGTAATTCTACAACAGGAGTTGGAATTGATAAATCTGACTATAATAAAAGTATGTATGAATTATTAAAAGATCAAGCAACACTAAATGAAGTAATAATTAAAACAAAATTCAAAAATCTATATGTAATACCTGCAACCATTAATTTAGCAGGTATCGATTTTGAACTAATGCAAATGCAAAATAATGACAACACATTTGTAAAAGGAAGTCAATTAAAAAAATATTTAGATCAAGTAACAGATACATTTGACTATATAATAATTGATTGCCCTCCTTCATTAGGAATTTTAACAACAAATGCTTTAACAGCTGCTCATTCAGTAATAATTCCGGTACAATGTGAATTTTTTGCTCTAGAAGGAATAATGCAATTATTAAACACAATAGTAATGGCACAAAAAAGTTTAAATCCAACATTAGATATTGAAGGGGTATTATTAACAATGCTAGATAGCAGAACAAACTTAGGATTAGAAGTAGTAGAAGAAATAAAAAGTTATTTCAAAGAAAGAGTATATGATACTATAATACCAAGACTTGTAAGACTTTCAGAAGCACCAAGTCACGGTAAACCTATAATTGCATATGATCCACAAAGTAGAGGTTCTGAAGCATATTTAAATTTGGCTAAAGAGGTGATAGAAAGAAATGGAAACTAAAAAAAGAGCATTAGGTCGTGGTTTAGAAGAATTATTTAATAACGAAAATTTAGACATTGAAAGTTTCGAAAAAACAATAGTTGAGAATGCTCATAAAGATGAAATAATAGAAATAGATTTGTCTGAATTAAGAGTAAATCCATATCAACCTAGAAAAATATTTGATGAAGAAGCATTAAAAGAACTATCTGAGTCAATTAAAGAACACGGTGTATTTCAACCAATAATAATTAAAAAAAGTATAAAAGGTTACGAAATAGTAGCAGGTGAAAGAAGGGTAAGAGCTTCAAAATTAGCCGGTTTAACCCATATTCCAGCAATTATTAGAGACTTTACTGATGAACAAATGATGGAAATTGCTTTATTAGAAAATTTACAAAGAGAGAATTTAACAGCAATCGAAGAAGCAGTAGCTTATAAATCATTACTAGAAAACCTTCATTTGACACAAGATGAATTATCTAAAAAAGTTGGAAAAAGTAGAAGCCATATAACAAATATAATAGGATTACTTAGATTACCAACAGATATTCAGGAATTAGTAAACAATTCTAAAATAAGTATGGGTCATGCTAGAATATTAAGTAAGCTAGATAATGAAAATCAAATAAGAGAAATGGCTGATAAAATAATCAATGAAAATATATCAGTTAGAAATACTGAAGAATTAACATCAACAAACAACTTTGAAAGAAAACATAAAATTCATAAAAAAGAAACAACTAATAATGATTTAAAATATGTTGAAGATTTACTAAGAGAAAAATTAGATACAAAAGTAAAAATAAATGATAAAAAAATTGAAATATCATATACAAATGTGGCGGATTTAAATAGAATTTTAGAAATATTAAATGTAAGTGAGTGATATAATGACAGAAATTATATTTTATCAAAAAGTAATATGTCCAATTTTAATTATAATAATATGCATTTCAATATACTTAATAGTAAATAAAACCATAAAAAAAATAATTAAATTAAATATAAATACCAAAGATATAAAAAGAAAAAGAACACTATTTAGTTTAGTAAATAACTTAGTAAAATATTTCTTAATAATAGTTGCAATAATAGTAATACTAAATATCTATGGAATTAATACATCAGCTATTTTAGCATCACTTGGAATAGTAAGTTTAATAGCTGGTTTAGCATTTCAAGATATTCTAAAAGATTTATTATCAGGAATATCAATTATTATTGAAAATCAATATACAATTGGTGATACAGTAACAATAAATGGCAATAAAGGTGAAGTGATATCGTTAGGAATAAAAACAACTAAACTAAGAAATTATGAAGGTGAAATAATATTTATTGCTAACAGAAACATTGATCAAGTAATAAATCATAGTTTAGATCACTCTTTAGTCTTAATAGATTTAGGTCTTTCTTACGATGAAGACATCGATAAAATAGAAAAAGTTTTAAATAATCTATTTAAAAAAATAAAAAATCCTAACATTACAAGAGAAATAAGATTATTAGGAATAGAAAAATTAGATTCATCATCAGTGGTGTTTAGAATAGAAGCAGAAGTTAAACCTATGAAACAATATGAAACAAAAAGAGAAATATTAAAACAAATAAAAATAGAATTAGATAAAAATAATATTGAAATACCATATGAACAGTTGGTGATACACAATGCATGAGTATAATTTAGGGGATAAAGTAATAATGAAAAAACAACATCCTTGTGGAACAAACGAATGGGAAATCATTAGAATGGGCGCTGACATCAAAATAAAATGTTTAAATTGTGGCCGTAGTATAATGATTCCAAGAATAGAATTTAATAAAAAATTAAAAAAAGTAATTAAATAGGAGGTAAATATGGCTAGATTAAAAAAGAAAAAAGAAAAGCTATATGGTCCAGTATCTGTATTATTAATATTAATTGGCATAGTTGGTATAATCAGTTTAATAATGTCGTTATTGGGAATAGACGGATATAAAACAGTAATTCAAAATGGAACAATGGAAAATGTCTTAGTTACAGTAAAAAATGTTATAAGCCTTGATGGGATTAAATTTATAATAGGAAATGCAGTTGATAATTTTAGACTATTAGAACCATTAATATTGATAATTATATCTTTATTAGGAATAAGTGTTTGTGAAAAAAGTGGACTATTAAATGCTATATTTAATCCTCTTAAAAGAGTAAAACTGAACATAATAATATTTATTACATTATTTATAGGAATTGTCCTATCTATAATAGGAGATAATAGTTATATTTTATTGATACCATTAATCGGTGTAATGTATAAATATTTAGGGAAAAACCCAATATTAGGAGTAGTCGTAGTTTTTTTAGGAATAACATTAGGTTACGGATTTAGTTTATTCTTCAATTACAATGACTATCTATTAGGAAATCTAACAGAATTAGCAGCAACAGTAAATATTGATAAAAACTACCAATATAATTTATTTTCAGATTTATATATAATGATTTTCTCGACAATAGTTGTTTCCTTAATTGGAACAATAGTAATAAATAAATTTTTGGTAAATAAACTTCCAAAAAAATATTCTTATGAGGAAGAAGAACTAGTGGTGTCTAAAAAAGCAAAAAGAATATCATTATTGGGTGGATTATTATTATCTTTAGTTTTTATATATATGATATTACCTATTAATACAATAGGAGCAGGTATATTATTAGATAAAAGCGCTGACAGATATATGGAACAATTATTAGGTGCTAACTCAGCATTTGGTAATGGTTTAATCATAATAATTACTATAATAATGATTACATGTGGTATGCTTTATGGAAAATTTTCTGGAAACATAAAAAATAGTCATGAATTCAGTTTAAGTATGTCAAAAACATTTGAAAATCTTGGCTTTATGTTTGTACTTATGTTCTTTGGAGCCCAATTAATAGCTATAATTGAATGGTCTAATATTGGCGTTGTAATAGGAACAAAATTAATGGATTTAATGAGTACATTGGAAATGTCTGGTATATTCTTGATAGTAATATTCTTTATTATTATAATATTAATGAGTTTCCTAATGCCGAGTTCAATTGCTAAATGGGAAATTGTATCCCCAGTTGCAATCCCACTATTTATGAGATCAAATATTACTCCAAATATGGCTCAATTTGTATTTAAAATAGCTGACGGATTAGGAAAATCAATGACACCTGTATTCATTTATTACATAATAATGTTAGCATTTATAGAAAAATATAGGGTAAGTGAAAAAAATCAAGTAAGTGTATTTGGAACATTAAAAATAATTATGCCAATTATATTGATAATGGCATTAGTAATGTTATTAATAATAATATTGTGGTATATAATTGGTTTACCAATAGGAATAGGAACATATTCTACATTGTAGAATATGTTTTTAGTTGTATCAAAAGATATTAAACCAGTTTTTTCTTTTCTTTATTTGAAGATAATGATATAATAATATATGAAACGAGGTTATATGTATGGGATTAACAGCAGGAATAGTAGGTTTACCAAATGTTGGTAAAAGTACATTGTTCAATGCAATAACAAAACAAAAGATATTAGCAGCTAACTATCCTTTTGCCACAATAGATCCTAATGTTGGAGTAGTAGTGGTTCCTGATAAAAGATTAGATTTTTTACAAAAATTATATAATCCAAAATCATTAGTACCAGCTACAATTGAATATACTGATATAGCTGGATTAGTAAAAGGCGCATCAGTTGGCGAAGGTTTAGGTAATAAATTTTTGTCACATATTAGAGAAGTAGATGCAATTGTAGAAGTAGTTAGATGTTTTGAAAACAATGATATAATTCATGTAGAAGGAAAAGTAGATCCAATTCGCGATATTGAAATAATTAATGTTGAATTAATGCTTGCAGATTTAGAAGTGATAAATAATAGATTAAATAGAATTGGTAAAAAGGCAGCAATGTCTAAAGATAAAGAAACAAAAATAGAAGTTGAGTTATTAAATAAAATAAAAGAAAACTTAGAAAAAAATATACCACTTAGAAAAGTGGAATTTACCAAAGATGAATTGTTTATGATAAAAGCTTTTAATTTATTAACATTAAAACCAATTATTTATATGGCTAACATAGCTGATACAGACTTAATCAATGATGGTAATGAATATGTTGATAAAGTAAGAGAATATGCTTCAAAAGAAAATGCTGAAGTAATTACAGTATCTGCTAAAATAGAATCAGAGTTATGTGATTTAACTGATGAGGAAAGAATAGAATTTTTAAATGATTTAGGAATCAAAGAAGCAGGATTAGAAAAACTAATAACAGCAACTTATAAATTATTGGGTTTAGCCACTTATTTCACAGCAGGTACTGATGAATGCAAAGCTTGGACATTTAAAAAAGGAATGAAAGCTCCAGAATGTGCAGGAATAATTCATAGCGATTTTGAAAAAGGATTTATAAGAGCAGAAGTAATGAGTTATGATGACTTAGAAAAATATGGCACCGAATTAAAAGTAAAAGAAGCTGGAAGATTAAGAATTGAAGGTAAAGAATATCTAATGGAAGATGGAGATATCTGTCACTTTAGATTTAATGTTTAGTAAAGGAGAGATAAAATGAAAATTTATTCAAAAGTATTTTTATGGATGTTTTTAGGGTTATTAGTAACATTCGTAACAGGTATTTATGTATCAACAAATGAAAATATATTAATATTCTTATTTCAAAACAATGGATTTATATTTGCAATAATAGCAGAATTCATAACAGTTATATTTTTAACTGCAAGAATTAGAAAGATGAGTCCAACAACAGCTAGAATATCATTCTTATTGTACTCATTTCTAACAGGACTAACATTTTCATCAATATTCTTAGTATATGAATTAAGCTCAATAATGCTTATATTCTTAGTAGCATCATTATTGTTTGGTGTATTTGCCTTAATTGGAAATTATACATCATTAGATTTAACTAAATTAGGAACATTTTTACTTATGATGCTATTTGGAGTAATAATATGTGTACTAATAAATATTTTCTTAGATAATAGCACATTTGATATAATTATTTCATCAATATCAGTAATAGTATTCTTAGGTTATACTGCATATGATATGCAAAAGGTAAAATTACTAGAAGATGAAATGGATGAAGATAATTTAGCAATCTATGGAGCACTACAATTATACTTAGATTTTATTAATATATTATTAGATTTGTTAAGACTATTTGGAAAAAGTAGAGATTAATCTACTTTTTTTGTTTAATTATAATAAAAAATATAATACTAATAATGGTGATTATATGTATTATTTAAATTGTTTTATATTTTATTCAATAATTGGATATTTATTAGAAACTGGATTAGGAATAGTAACTAAAACTAATTATAATAGCGGATTTATGAATGGACCTTGGACTCCTGTATATGGAATAGGCGTTGTAGCAATTCTTCTCTTGTCACACTATTTTTTTATGAATTTGCACATGCCTAGATGGTTAGAAACAATAATAGTATTTTTTATAGTAGGAATATTTTTATCTTGTATTGAACTAATAGGTGGAATATTAATTGAAAAGAACTTTAATGTTGTATTTTGGGATTATACTAAACATAAATATCATATAGGACATTATATATCGTTAGAAATGACTTTAATATGGGGAATAGCGACAGTATTATTCATATATATAATAAATCCACTATTTGAAAAAATAGTTTCAAAAATACCATTATCAATAACAATAGTAATATCCATAATTATGTTTTTAGATTTAATATATACATTTACTAGTAATATTAAGAAATAAAATAAATATAATATTAAAAACTATTTACTTTAATAGTTTTTTTTGTTATAATCATTTGCGAGTATTAATTTACTCCTTGCTTCAATTGAAGCCAAAGACCAAGAGGAGGTGTAAAAATGAGAAACTATGAAATTATGTTTATAGTTAGACCAACATTAAGCGAAGATGAAATAAAAAAAGTAAGTAACAACTTTGCTAAAGTAATTAAAGATAATGGTGGTAAAGTAACTGAAACAAAAGAAATGGGACAAAGAGAATTAGCTTACGAAATTAAAGATTTCAAAAGTGGATATTACTTTGTATTCGAAGTAGAAGCTAACGATGATAAAGCTATTAAAGAATTTGATCGTTTAGCTCTAATAAGCAGTGATATAGTTCGTCACTTAATAACAAAAATAGGAAAATAGTGAGGTAAAATATGAATAAAGTAATTTTACTAGGAAGAATAACAGCAAAACCTGAAATAAGATATACTGGTTCAAATGTACCATATGTTAGATTTACAGTAGCTGTTAATAGACAATTCAATAATCAAGACGGAACTAGAGATGCTGATTTCATTAATATAATAGCTTGGAGAAAACAAGCGGAAGTAATTTGTAATTACTTTGATAAAGGAAATCAAATAGCAATCGAAGGTCGTTTACAAACAGGAAGTTATGACGGACAAGATGGAAACAAAAGATATACAACAGATGTTGTATTAGAACAATTCCACTTCGTTGAGAGTAAAGCAGCTAGAGCTAATAGCGCATCAACTGAAAGTCCATATGACTATCAAGATGCAACCCCAGTAAATGATGTTAATGTTGAAGATGACCCATTTGCTGACTTTGGTGATAGCGTATCTATCGATGATAACTTCTTAGAATAATATAGGAGGAAATCAAATGGCTGAATTTTATAGAAAAAAGAAAAAAATATGTCAAATGTGTGCTGGAAAATCAGTAGATTACAAAGATGTTGAAGTAATGAAAAAATACATAAGTGCTGATAAAGGTAAAATCTTACCAAGAAGAATTACAGGCGCTTGTGCTGAACATCAAAGACATATAGCTAATGAGGTAAAAAAAGCAAGATTTATGGCTTTAATACCATTCGTAAAATAAGTACTAAATTTAGTACTTTTTTCTTTACATAAAAATTGTAAAATTTAAATAAAATAAATTTGAATTATTGAAAATAGCAATATCAAATGATATATTGATAATAGATAGTGGGTTATTAGAAGGAGGCATATATGAAAATATTAAATGATGAGCAAAAAGAAATATGCAAAAAATGTTTTGAATATTTTGTTGACACAAAAAATGTATATAAACCTTCTTATAATATATTAAAATATACAATATCAAGAAGACAATTTTTACTATATTCGGAAATATATTACAATATGTTGGCTAATATAGAAGAAAAAAGTTTATATGATAACATCATAAAAACTAAAAAAAACAATAAATTTGAACAATTAAAAAACAAATATCGTGAAGCGTTTATAAAATATATTAAGAATGAAGACACTGAAGAATACTATGATGAGGTAGCTATATCTTCAAGAATATCAGTAGCAACTGCTAAAAGATATCCGATGCATTACTATGATAAATATGCAACAGATAAAGAAAGACAAATTTTTGATGAAATAAGAATCCAGAAAAAAAATCAAACATTAGAACAAAAAGAAAAACAAACAAAAGAAAAATATAAAGATATATTTGATGTGTGTGTGGAATCTAGCTTTGATGACAATCAAATAAATAATTTGACTGAAAAATATTTCATATCTCCTAAAACAATTAAAAATTATACAAATAACTACTATGATAAATATGCAACTAGTGAAGAAAAAAATAAATGCGATGAAGCTAAAATTAAACATAGAGAAAATAATGCCAGATATGTAAAAATATTCAATCATATTTTGAATATGGATAAAATGGAAGACATATTATTATATTTAATTAATCAAAAAAATCTGAATAGGACATACTTAAAAACATCAATAAATCCATATGTTATAAGTTATCCGGAAACAGATGTAAATAAATTAAATAAAATAATAGATGTTTACTATAGTTATATTGATCATCGTAATAAAAAAGAAGATGCCATTAAACTTAAAAAAGAAGAAGAAAACATTAGGAAAACACAAGCAAAGAAAAATATATCTGATAAAATGTTAAAGCAAAAACAAACAATAATGGATTTGATTAAAATAATTGAAGATTACAACGAAAGCAGTAATTTAGATTATAGAATTTATTGTAAAGAAAAAAATATATCTATAAAAAAATTTACTATAGCTCTAAAAGTGGCGGCAAAATTAGATAAAAAAAATTATCTAAAATTTATCGAAAAATTAAGAAAATATAATCAAAAATTATACAATAAAGAAACTCCAATTATATTTAGAATAATTATTGAACTAAAAAATAACGAAAAATTTGGAATAATTGATTACTATAATATTACTAAGATAAATTTAAATGAACTCAATATGATTGCTAAAAAGGTTTGTACTAAAACCGATTATATTATATTTAATGAATTTTATGAAAAATATAAAAACGATGAATTAGTTAATCCATCATTACTAATAAAAGCAAGCTATTTAATAAATTCATATGGAAATCAAGTTGAATTAGATAGAAAACAAAAAATAAAAATAATTAATTCATTAGTTAAAGAAGATATTCCAATAACAAAATATACATATTTAGAAATGATAAAAAAAGAATTGGAAGAAAAACCAAAACAAAAACAAAAGGTAGCATAGCTACTTTTTTTCTATAAAAAGTTCAAAAAAGCCTTGCTTTTCATATAATTATTGTGTATAATGGTTTATGTGTGGCATGCATTGATGTGTGAGGTTGCCGATACTCCAGGTTAAGTTGTTAAGAAATTTAAAATGAATATCGGGTTTTTACACGGAGCAAGTCTATACTGAGATATAGGCGAAAGGAGGAACAATATGTCTAAAACTAAAATTAGTATTAAATTAAAAGCTTTTGAACACAAATCATTAGATAAAGCTTGCGCTAAAATAGTTGATACTGTTAAAAGAACAGGTGGCGAAGTAAGTGGACCAATTCCACTACCAACTGAAATCGAAAAGATAACAATCTTAAGAGCAGTTCACAAATATAAAGATTCGAGAGAACAATTCGAAAAAAGAACACACAAAAGACTTATTGTTGTTAACAATCCAAGCAAGGAGACAATAGATGCTTTAACTCATCTAGAAATCCCAAGTGGTGTTGACATTCAAATAAAATTATAGGAGGAAAATATGAAAAAAGGAATCTTAGGTCGTAAAATTGGAATGACTGAAGTATTTACAGAATCTGGTAAATTAATTCCTGTAACAATCGTTTCTGTTGAACCAAATGTTGTAACACAAATTAAAACAGTAGCAAACGATGGTTATGATGCAATTCAACTAGGTTTTGATACAAAAAGAGAAAAGTTAGCGACTAAAGCGTCTGTTGGAATTACCAACAAAGCAAACACTACACCTAAGCGCTTCTTTAAAGAAATTAGAGGTGTAGATGTTAGTGAGTATACTGTAGGACAAGAAGTGAAAGCTGATATCTTTACAGTAGGAGAAGTAGTTGATGTAACAGGAACTACTAAAGGACATGGGTTCCAAGGTGTTATTAAACGCCATGGACAAAGTACTGGACCTATGGGACACGGTTCACATTATCATAGAGGACCAGGTTCAATGGGAACAATGAGACCAATGCGTGTATTTAAGGGTAAAAAATTACCAGGACATATGGGTACATTAACAGTAACTATTCAAAACTTAGAAATAGTTGCAGTTGACTTAGAAAATAATTGCATTTTAGTTAAGGGAAGCATACCAGGACCTAAAAAATCTTTAGTAATTATTAAATCTTCTGTTAAAAATCCAGGTAAAGTAAACGAAAGCGAAAACTTAGTTTGCTATACTGAAAAAGAAGTAACTACTGAAACTACTGAAGAAACTGTTGAAAAGGCAGAAGCTACAGAAGTAGCAGAAGAAAACTAGGAGGTAATATAGATGACAAAAATCTCTGTATTAAATATTAAAGGTGAAAAGGTTAGTGACTTAACTTTAAAAGCAGAAGTTTGGGGAATTGTTCCAAATGATGCAGTATTATACGATGCAATTACATTAGCAAGAAATGCTATGAGACAAGGTACTCATGAAACAAAAACACGTAGTGAAGTAAGCGGTGGAGGAAGAAAACCTTGGAGACAAAAAGGTACAGGTCGTGCCCGTCAAGGTAGTATCCGTGCTGCTCAATGGTATCATGGTGGAATCGTATTTGGACCACATATGAGATCATATGATAAAAAAATGAATAGAAAAGAAAGAAGATTAGCTTTAAAATCAGCTTTAGCTTATAAAGTAATCGATAAAGAATTAATCGTTTTAGATTCAATTAAATTAGAATCAAATAAAACAAAAGAAGTTAAATCAATTCTTTCAAATTTAAAAACAAACAAAAATGTATTAATAGTAGTTGATGAATTAGATGAAAACATTATTTTAGCTACACGTAATTTAAAAAATGTTAATTTACTTCAAGCAAATGAAATTAATACATTAGATATTGTTGCAGCAGATAATATGATTATTACTGAAGCAGCAGTTAAATCTATAGAGGAGGTGCTTGTTTAATGAATAACTATAGAGATATTATTAAAGCACCAATCATAACTGAAAAAACTTCAGATTTAGCAAGCAAAAACATTATTACATTTAGTGTTGATGTAAATGCTAACAAAACACAAATTAAACAAGCAATTGAATCAATATTCAATGTTAAAGTTGAAAGTGTAAATACAATAAACGTAAAACCTAAAAAAAGAAGAGTTGGACGTTATGTTGGTAAAACAAATAAAGTTAAAAAAGCAATTGTTAAATTAAAAGAAGGAAGTTCAATTGAACTTAATTAATGTTAGGAGAAGATAAATATGGCTATCAAAAGTTATAAACCAATGACTAATGGTACTCGTGGTATGTCTAAATTAGTAAATGAAGAAATTACTACAAGTACTCCAGAAAAATCATTATTAGTTACACTAAAGAAAAATGGTGGACGTAATAATCAAGGTAGAATAACAGTTAGACACCGTGGTGGTGGAGCTAAAAGAAAATACAGAATTATTGATTTTAAAAGAGATAAAGATGGTATTGAAGGAGTTGTTACTACTATTGAATACGATCCAAATAGATCTGCTAACATTGCTTTAATTACATATAAAGATGGAGAAAAAAGATATATTTTAGCTCCAAAAGGTTTAAAAGTTGGAAATGTTATTGAAAGTGGAGAAAATGCTGACATTAAAGTTGGTAACTCATTACCACTTGCAAATATTCCGGAAGGAACTATGGTACATAATGTAGAACTTACTGCAGGTAAAGGTGGCCAAATGGCTCGTTCAGCTGGATCAAGTGTTCAAATATTAGGACGCGAAGGTAAATATACATTATTACGTTTAACTAGTGGTGAAGTTCGTAAAGTATTAAGTACTTGTAGAGCTACTATTGGTGAAGTTGGAAATGCTGACTATGAATTAGTAAGCTTAGGAAAAGCTGGTCGTAAAAGACATATGGGTATTAGACCTACAGTTCGTGGATCAGTTATGAACCCTAATGACCATCCACATGGTGGTGGTGAAGGACGTGCACCAATCGGTCGTAAAGGTCCAGTTACTCCTTGGGGTAAACCAGCATTAGGATATAAAACACGTAAGAACAAACTAGCTTCTGATAAGTTAATTGTTCGTCGTCGTAAAACAAAATAGTGAAAGGATGATTTAAATGGCAAGAAGCTTAAAAAAAGGACCATTCATAGATGGACATTTAATGAATAAGGTTAAAAAAGCAAACGAATCAGGTAAAAAAGAAGTTATTAAAACATGGTCTCGCCGTTCAACAATTTATCCTGAATTTATTGGACACACATTTGCTGTTCATAATGGTAAAGAATTTATTCCTGTTTATGTAACAGAAGATATGGTTGGACATAAATTAGGAGAATTTGCATTAACACGTAAATTTGGTGGACATGGCGATGACAAAGGTAAAAAATAATTAATTGTCAGGAAGGAGGACTAAAATGGAAGCAAAAGCGATTGCAAAAGGACTTAGAATTGCACCTCGTAAAGCCCGTTTAGTTATAGATTTAATACGTGGAAAAAGCGTAGAAGAAGCAGATAAAATTTTAGCAAATATAAATAAAGAAGCTGCAAGATTAAGTAGAAAAGTTTTGACTTCAGCTACTGCTAATGCCGAAAATAACTTAGGATTAGACAAAACTAAATTATATGTAAAAGAAGCATATGTTAATGAAGGTCAAACAATGAAAAGAATGAAATTTGGATCTCGTGGACATGTAGATCCAATTAGAAAGAGAACAAGTCATATAACAGTTGTTGTTAGTGACGAAAGATAGGAGGAAAACTGATGGGTCAAAAAGTAAGTCCAATTGGTCTTAGAATTGGAATCAATAAAGACTGGGAATCAAGATGGTATGCAGGAAACAAAGATTTTTCTAAATACTTAAATAATGACGTTAAAATTCGTAAATTCTTAACTAAAAAATTAAAAGACGCAGCAGTTTCAAGTATTCTTATTGAAAGAAATGCCACTAAAACAGAAATTATTATAAATACTGCTAAACCAGGTGTAATAATTGGTCATGGTGGAGACGAAATTGATAAATTAAAAAATGAATTATCAAAATTAGTTGATGAAAATGTACAAATCTCAATTATGGAAGTTAAGAATCCTGATATTGATGCTGCATTAGTAGCTGAAAATATCGCACATCAAATTGAAAATAGAGTATCATTTAGAATTGCACAAAAGAAAGCAATTAGAAATGCAATGAAAGCAGGAGCAAAAGGAATTAAAACTTCAGTATCAGGTCGTTTAGGCGGAGCTGATATGGCTAGAACTGAAGGATATTCTGAAGGAAACACTCCACTTCATACTTTAAGAGCAGATATAGATTATGCTCATAAAGAAGCTGATACTACTTATGGTAAAATCGGTGTTAAAGTATGGATATATAAAGGAGAAATTCTTGCCTCAAAACAAAAAGGAGGTAATGTAAATGGCACTAGTACCAAAAAGAACTAAATATAGAAGACCTCACCGTTTACATTATGACGGTGTAACTAGAGGTAACAAAAAAGTTAACTTTGGTGAATATGGTTTGATGGCTTGCGAAGGGGCTTGGATTACTCAAAACCAAATCGAAGCTGCTCGTGTAGCTATGACAAGATATATGAAACGTGGTGGTAAAGTATGGATTAACATATTCCCACACCTTTCATTAACTAAAATACCTTTAGAAACTCGTATGGGTAAAGGTAAAGGTCAACCAGAAAAATGGGTAGCAGTTGTTAAAAAAGGAAAAGTTATGTTTGAAATCGGTGGCGTTGATGAAGCAACAGCTCGTGAAGCATTTAGATTAGCAATGCATAAATTACCTATCAAATGTAAATTTGTAAAGAAAGATGGTGAAGCTAATGACTAATAAAGAAATTAGAGAATTATCAAATGAAGAAATTAATAATAAAATTAATGAATACAAAGAAGAATTATTTAATTTAAGATTTAGCCAAGCTACTGGTAACTTAGAAAAACCATCAAGAATAAATGAACTTAGAAAATTAGTTGCACGTATGAAAACAATTTTAAGAGAACGTGAACTTAATATTAAGGGAGGTAACTAATGGCAAAGTCAAGTCGTGAATTAGTTGGTAAAGTTGTAAGTGATAAAACTGACAAAACTATTACAGTTTTAGTTGAAACTTATAAAAAAGACCCACTATATGGAAAAAGAGTTAAATACTCTAAAAAATATGCTGCTCATGATGAAAAAAATGAAGCAAAAATCGGAGATACTGTTCGTATAGCTGAAACAAGACCATTATCTAAATCTAAACATTTCCGTTTAGTAGAGATAGTAGAAAAAGCAATTATTTTATAATTGACACTGGGAGGAGGATCAATATGATTCAACAAGAAAGCCGTTTAAAAGTTGCAGATAACTCTGGTGCACGTGAAGTAAGTGTAATTCGTGTATTAGGTGGAAGCAAAGTAAAAACTGGAAATATTGGAGATACTGTAGTTGTAGCAGTTAAAAAAGCAACTCCTAACGGTACAGTACAAAAAGGAAAAGTTGTTAAAGCTGTAATTGTTAGAAGCAAATTTGGTCTAAGAAGAGAAGATGGATCTTACATAAAATTTGATGACAATGCTTGTGTTATCATCAAAGATGATAAGAGTCCAGTAGGAACTCGTGTATTTGGACCAGTAGCACGTGAATTACGTGATAAAGATTTTATGAAGATTGTATCACTTGCTAAAGAAGTGCTATAGCCTTTAGAAGGAGGATAACATGAAATTAAAAACTGGAGATAAAGTTGTTGTTATTGCTGGTAAAGATAAAGGTAAAGAAGGAAATATTACAAAAGTACTTAAAAATGAAAATAAAGTTGTTGTTGAAGGAATTAATGTTGCTAAAAAACATGTTAAACCAAATGGACAAACAGCTGGTAGTATTGTAGATATGGAATTACCAATTGATGCATCTAATGTTATGATATTAGATTCAAAAACAAAGAAACCAAGCAGAATTGGACATACAACAGATAAAAATGGAAAAAAAGTTAGAATTACTAAAAAATCTAATTCTACACTTGATTAATTGGAAGGAGGGTATATTATGAACCGCCTAAAAGCAAAATATAATGAAGAAATCGTACCTAATTTAACAAAAGAATTTAACTATGAAAATATAATGCAAGTACCTAAATTAGATAAAATTGTTATCAATATGGGTGTCGGAGATGGCGTAAGTAATAGTAAATTATTAGAAGCTGCTGTTGCAGACTTAGAAATTATTACAGGTCAAAAACCAGTTATAACTAAAGCAAAAAAAGCCATAGCTGGATTTAAATTAAGAGCAGGTCAAGGAATCGGATGTAAAGTTACATTACGTGGAGAAAATATGTATAACTTCTTAGATAAATTAATTAGTATTACATTACCTCGTGTAAGAGACTTTAGAGGGATTTCACCTAAATCATTTGATGGTAGAGGTAATTATACTCTTGGATTAAATGAACAATTAATTTTCTCAGAAATAGAATATGACAACGTAGTTAAAGTACGTGGAATGGACATCGTTTTTGTAACAACAGCAAAAACAAATGAAGAAGCTCTTTCATTATTAAAAGGTTTCGGTATGCCATTTAAAAAGTAATAACTATAGGAGGATATTATGGCAAAGAAAAGTATGATTGTTAAACAATCAAGAAAACAAAAATTCAAAGTACGTGAATATACTCGTTGCGAAAGATGTGGTAGACCTCACGCAGTACTTAAAAAATATGGAATTTGTCGTATTTGCTTTAGAGAATTAGCTTATAAAGGACAAATACCAGGTGTTAAAAAATCTAGTTGGTAATTAGAGAAGGAGGGATTGTATGACAGATCCAATAGCAGATATGCTTACGAGAATTCGTAATGCTAATCAAATGCGTTATAAAGAAGTTGAAGTACCTGCTTCTAAGATTAAACTTGAAATTGCAAGAATCTTAAAAGAACAAGGATTCATCGAAGACTTCAAAGTAAAGAAAAATAACATTCAAAACATTATTGTTTTAAATTTAAAATATGGACAAAATAAAGAACGTGTAATTACTGGACTTAAAAGAATTAGTAAACCAGGTTTACGTGTTTATGCTAAAACTGAAGAAATGCCTAAAGTATTAAACGGTTTAGGTATAGCAATCGTTTCTACATCTAAAGGAATTATGACTGATAAAGAAGCAAGAAAAGAATCATTAGGTGGAGAAGTTTTAGCTTACATTTGGTAGAAAGGATGAGAATATGAGTCGTATTGGAAATAGAATATTGACTTTACCTGAAAATGTAACTTTAACAGTTAATGGTAATATTGTTACAGTAAAAGGTCCAAAAGGTGAACTTTCTACTGAGGTAAACAAAAATATTACTGTATCAGTTAAAGATAATGAAGTACATGTTGAAAGAAAAAGTGACATGGATAAAGCATTTCATGGTACAGCAAATGCAAATATTAAAAATATGATCGTTGGAGTAACTGAAGGTTATGAAAAACAACTTGAATCTGTAGGTGTTGGTTACCGTTTTGCAGTAAGTGGAAAAACTATCACAGTTAGTGCTGGTTATTCACATCCTGTAGTAGTAACAGTACCAGACGGATTAACAGTTGAATCTCCAAGTAATACAGAATTAGTAATTAAAGGTATTGATAAATGTCTTGTTGGTGAATTCGCTGCAAACATTAGAAAAATAAGACAACCTGAACCTTATAAAGGAAAAGGAATTAGATACAAAGATGAACATATTGTTCGTAAAGAAGGAAAGAAAGCAGCATAATGTAATTTAGTAAAGGAGAGTAAGAACTATGATTAATAAAGTATCTCGTAATGAAGTACGTAAAGCTAGACATGAACGTGTTAGAGCTAAAGTTAGTGGAACTAGCGAAACTCCAAGACTTAATGTTTTTAGATCAAATAGTAATATTTTTGCTCAAATTATCGATGATGAAAAAGGAATTACATTAGTAAGTGCTTCATCAATAGATAAAGAATTAAAGCTTGAAAATGGTAGCAATATTGAAGCAGCTAAAAAAGTTGGTGAATTAATTGCTAAAAGAGCTAAAAAAGCAAAAATTACAAAAGTAACATTTGATAGAGGTGGATACCTATATCATGGACGTGTAGAGGCTTTAGCAGAAGCAGCACGTGAAAATGGATTAGAATTCTAGAGGAGGGTAACTATGGAAAACAAAAGAAGAGAACCACGCCCAAAACAATATGAAGAACAAGTAATTAATATTGGTAGAGTTACAAAAGTAACAAAAGGTGGTCGTCATTTCCGTTTTTCTGCAACAGTAGTTGTTGGAGACAGAAAAGGTAAAGTTGGATTAGGAACTGGTAAAGCTAATGAAGTACCAGACGCTATCAAAAAAGCTGTTTCTGCTGCAACAAAAAATGTTACAAAAGTAGCATTAGTTGATGAAAGAACAATTTCCCATGAAGCAATTGGTGTAAGAGGAGCAAGTAAAGTTATGCTTAAACCAGCTGGAAAA
This sequence comes from uncultured Bacilli bacterium, assembly GCA_934119965.1. GTDB lineage: Bacteria > Bacillota_I > Bacilli_A > RF39 > UBA660 > CAJOJO01. The sequence goes on along the minus strand of CAKOTA010000002.1, from coordinate 60,049 downwards.
GGTACAGGAGTTAAAGCAGGTGGACCTGTTAGAGCCGTACTTGAATTAGCAGGTGTTAAAGACATCTTATCAAAATCACTTGGATCAAATACAAAAATTAATATGGCATATGCAACATTAGAAGCTTTAAAATCACAAAAATCAGTAGAACATATTGCTGAATTACGTGGTAAGAAAGTAGAGGAAATTTAATGAAATTACATACAATATATCCAAATGATGGTGCTACTACTACTCGTAAAAGAGTTGGACGTGGACCAGGTAGTGGATTAGGAAAAACTAGTGGTAGAGGAGAAAAAGGTCAAAAAGCTAGAAGTGGTTATAGTCGTAAAGCTGGATTTGAAGGTGGACAATTACCATTATATAGAAGATTACCTAAAAGAGGATTCTCTAATGCTAAATTTAAAACTACATATGCAGTAATTAATTTAAGTGATTTAAATAAATTTGAAAATGGTTCAGAAATTACACCTGAATTATTAAAAGAAATGGGAATATTAAAAAATCAATTAGATGGTGTTAAAGTTTTAGGTAACGGAACACTTGAAAAGAAATTAGTTGTTAAAGCACATAAATTTTCTAATGTTGCTAAAGAACAAATAGAAAAACTAGGTGGAAAAGCAGAGGTGATCTAAAATGTTTGCATATATAAAGCAAATATTTAATCCCACAAATAAAGATTTAAGAAAAAGAATTTATTTCACTTTCTTATGTTTATTTGTATTTAAATTAGGTACAACAATAATTGTACCAGGTATCGATAAAACTAGTTTAGGAACAAGTAATTTAGGATTTTTAGAACTTATGAATTTGATGGGTGGTGGAGCCTTAGAGCAATTTTCAATATTCGCCCTAGGTGTTACTCCATACATTACAGCTTCTATCATAATGCAATTGTTAGAAGCAACAGAATTAATACCTTACTTAACTGATTTGAGAAATCAAGGTGGTGTAGGTAGAACAAAATTAAATCAAATAACTAGATATGTTGGAATTGCCTTATCATTTATTCAAGGATATATGTTCTCTTTTGCATTCATACAAAATGGAACTCCAGCTGATTATATGACATTTTCACTTATCTTAACTGCTGGAACATCATTACTATTATGGATTGGTGACCAAATTACAGTTAAAGGTATAGGAAATGGTATATCATTAATAATTATGGCTGGTATAATTGCAACACTACCTAATATGTTTACAACAGCTTGGGATACATTCATTGTAACTACAACTGCTCAAACAATTGCATTAGGCGTAACAAAATTTGTATTATTTACATTAGTATATATTGCAATAATTATTGGTGTTGTATATGTTGAATCCGCTGAAAGAAGAATACCAATTCAATATACTAATAAAACAATAACAAGTTCTAAACAAAATTATATTCCATTTAAATTAAATTCAGCTGGAGTAATGCCTGTAATATTTGCATCAGCATTTATATCAATTCCAGGTTTCTTAGCAGGATTTATTAAAAACGAAAGTTTTACATTATTTGTTAATAAGTATTTAACTACAACATCAGTAACAGGTTTTATAATATATATATTATGTATATTTGGATTTGCTTATTTTTATACATTTTTCCAATTAAAACCAAAAGAAATGGCTGAAAAAATAAATAAAGATGGAGGTTTCATTCCTGGTATTAGACCTGGTGAAGAAACTGAAAATTATATTTCAACCGTTTTAAAGAGAATAACAACAGTTGGAGCATTTGCTCTATCAATTATAGCCGCACTTCCAATATTATTTGGTATGTTGACTAGTCTACCATCAAGTATGCGTATTGGTGGAACAGGATTAATAATTGTTGTAGGTGTCGCACTAGATACTTACAAAGTTATAGATAGTGAATTAAAAGCTCGTAAATTCCAAAGAGGTAGAAGAAGATAATGAATATTATATTAATTGCTCCACCTGCCGCAGGTAAAGGAACTCAATCAGAGTTGATATGTAATAAATATGATATTAAACATATATCTACTGGAGATTTGATAAGAGCTGTAATAAATAGTAATAGTGAAAAAAGTATAGAACTAAAAAAAACAATCGGACAAGGTAAACTTGTTAGTGATGAGTTTATTTTAGATTTAATAAAAGATGAAATAAAAGATGACAAGAGTTATATATTTGATGGCTTTCCTAGAACTGTAAATCAAGCAAAATTATTTGATGAATTATTAGAAAAAATAAACAAAAAAATCGACTATGTTATATATCTAGATATTAATAAAGAAATTGCATCAAAAAGAATTTTAGGAAGATTATCTTGTTCAAATTGTGGAAAAGTTTATAATGATCAAATAGAAGAAAGTATGCCAAAAACAAATGGTATTTGTGATGACTGTAATATAGAATTATCAAAAAGAAATGATGATAACGAAGAAACATTTAATAAAAGATTTGATACCTATATGAGTGAAACAAAACCATTATTAGACTATTATAAAGATAGACTATATATTGTAGATAGTAGCCTAAATAAATATGAAATATTTAAACAAATAGAAGATATTATAGGTGCTTAATGATAAAGATTAAATCTGAAAGAGAAATTGAATTAATGAGAAAAGCTGGCGAAATAGTTGGTTTAACTCATAATTACTTAAAACAATTTATAAAGCCAGGAATAACTACTTTAGAATTAGATAAACTGGCAAATGATTATATTTTAAAACAAAATGCAACCCCTTCTTTTAAAGGTCTATATGGATTTCCGGGAACAATATGTATTTCAGTTAATGAAGAAGTTGTTCACGGGATTCCATCACATAGAAAATTAAAAGATGGTGATATTGTAACTTTAGATATTGGTGCTTGCTATAAAGGATATCATGGTGATTCAGCTTGGACATATACTGTTGGTAATGTTAAGCCTGAAATCCTAGATCTTTTAAAAGAAACAGAAGAATCACTGTTTGCTGGATTATCTGTTATTAAAGCTGGAGCTAGAGTTGGAGATATTGGTTATGCCGTATCAGAGGTTGCAAAAAAATATAAATTAGGTGTAGTCAAAGAATTAGTTGGACACGGAGTTGGAAGTGATGTTCACGAAGACCCAGACGTTCCAAACTATGGTAAAAAAGGAACTGGACCTATATTAAAAGAAGGAATGGTTATTGCCGTAGAACCAATGTTAAATCTAGGTACAGAAGAAATTTATATGTTAGATGATGATTGGACTATTGTAACAGCTGACGATTTGCCTTCTGCTCATTTTGAACATACTGTCTTAGTAACAAAAGATGGATATGAAATTTTAACAAAGAGGTGAAAATATGCCAAAGAAAAATGTTAATAACAAAAAAGTTGTGGAAAAAGAGAAAAAAAATACTTCTGCAATTGAAGTTGAAGGTAAAGTATTAGAAGTATTACCAGGTGGACAATTTAGAGTAGAATTAGAAAATAAGCATGTAGTTACAGCTCATGTGTCTGGTAAATTAAGAATGAATTATATCAGAATATTAGCCGGTGACACAGTTACTATTGAACTCTCTGAATACGATTTAACAAAAGGTCGTATCACTTGGAGAAAAGCTTAACTGTATGGCTCACGTTTCTAGTAAAATCCGAATTATTAGTTCGCATTTTACTAGGTGTACAGTTTAAATAAATGTGAGCACAACCTATAAAATAGGAGGGATTTTATGAAAGTAAGAGCATCAGTAAAAAAAATATGCGATAAATGCAAAGTAATTAAACGTAAAGGTACAGTTAGGGTAATTTGCGAAAACCCTAAACATAAACAAAGACAAGGTTAATATAGGAGGTGTTTTATGGCACGTATTAAAGGTGTAGATATACCAAATAATAAAAGAGTTGAAATTGCCTTAACTTATATTTATGGTATTGGTAGAAGTTTATCAAATAAAATATTAAATGACGCAAAAGTAGATGTTAATAAGAGAGCTGGTAGCTTAGATAACGACGAATTAAATCGTATTCGTGAACAAATTGAAAATTATACAATCGAAGGTGATTTAAGACGTGAAGTTAATATGAACATTAAAACAAAAATGGAAATTAACTCATATCAAGGTACTAGACATAAAAAAGGTTTACCTGTAAGAGGACAAAGAACTAACAGAAATGCTAGAACTCGTAAAGGTAAAGGTAAAACTGTAGCAAATAAGAAAAAATAATTCTTAATTAAAAAAGGAGGTTATATAGTATGGCTTACAAACCAAGAAAACGTAAAGTTAAAAAGAATGTACCTGAAGGTAGAGCTTATGTTCATTCTACATTCAATAACACTATTGTAACAATTAGTGACACAGAAGGAAATGCAATTAGCTGGGCTTCAGCAGGAACATTAGGATTTAAAGGTAGTAAAAAATCTACTCCATTCGCTGCAGGTATGTCAGCAGAAGCAGCTGGTAAAGCAGCATACGATATGGGAATGAGAAAAGTAGAAGTTTTTGTTAAAGGATTAGGTTCTGGACGTGAAACAGCTATTCGTTCATTACAAACAGCTGGTCTTGAAATTTCTTCAATAACAGATGTAACACCTGTACCACATAATGGATGTCGTCCACCAAAACGTCCACGTGGATAATGAAAGGGGAGTGTGTTAAAAAATGTTAAATTTTGAAAAACCAATTTATAAAATAACAGATTATATTGAAAATAATAATTATGGTAAATTTGAATTAGAACCTTTAGAAAGAGGTTTTGGTACAACTTTAGGTAACGCACTTAGAAGAGTTATGTTATCAAGTATGCCAGGTAGTGCTATTGTAGCAGTAAAAATTGATGGAGTTATGCACGAATTCCAAACTATGGATGGAGTTGTAGAAGATGTAACTTCAATCGTTTTAAACTTAAAAAATGTTGTTATAAAAAATAATACTGATAAAGAAGAAGTAACAGCTCACCTTTCTGTAAACGAAGAAAGAGTTGTAACAGCAGCAGATATAGTTGCTGAATCTGGAGTTGAAATTGTAAATCCAGATCAAGTAATAGCTACTATATCAAAAGGTGGTAAACTAGATATGGAATTTATCATTGCCAATGGTAGAGGATATGTTCCAAGTCCTGAAAATAAAAAATATGTTGAAAAAGCTAAATTAGGATTTATTCCAATTGATGCTTTATATTCTCCAATTGAGAGAATAAGTTATGAAGTTGATAATGCCCGTGTTGGACAAGATGCAAGTTATGACAAATTAATTATGAATGTTTATACAAATGGATCAATTCGTCCTGAAGACGCAATGGCATTAGGAGCTAAAATATTAATTGAACATTTAAATATTATCACTGATTTAAGTGAAATAGCTGATACTACTGGAGTAATGAATGCTAAACAAGAAGATTCTAAACTTAAGAAATTAGAAACATCAATTGATGATTTAGATTTCTCTGTTAGAGCTTATAATTGTTTAAAAAGAGCAGGAGTTAATACTTTAGGTGACTTAACAGAAAAAACAGAATTAGAAATGATGAAAATACGTAATTTAGGTAAAAAATCTTTAAAAGAAGTTATTGACAAAATTAAAGATATGGGTCTTAAATTCCGTGATGAAGATTAGTTAGGAGGATATTATGGCTTATAGAAAATTAGGACGCACTAACAAACATAGAAGAAGCATGCTTGCTAACTTAACTAGAGAATTAATCAAAAAAGAAAGAATTGTTACAACAGAAACAAGAGCTAAAGAAGTTCGTAAATTTGTTGATAAAATGATTACTTATGGAAAAGATGGTTCATTAGTTTCAAGAAGAAAAGCATTAGCTTTTATGCAAAACGATAATGTTGCTACTAAAAAAGTATTTGATGATTTAGCAGTTAGATTTGCATCTAGAAATGGTGGATATACTAGAATTTATAAATTAGATGAACGCCAAGGTGATGACGCTTTAATGGCAGTAATCGAATTAGTAGAAGGAGACACAAAATAGTGTCTTTTTTTTTATAAAAAAAAATGATATAATTAATATAAACATAGGTGGTTATATGAAAGCATTAATAACTGGAGCATCTTCTGGAATAGGTAAGGAAATTGCTAAATACTTAGATAAATTAGGCTATGACTTAATCCTAGTTGCTAAAACAGAAGCAAAACTTTTAGAAACAAAAAATGAATTAAATAACAATATTCAAACTATCACTTTAGATTTATCTAGAGAAGAAAACTGTTATAAACTATATGAACAAGTAAAAAATGATAATATAGATGTATTAATAAATAACGCCGGATTTGGAGTATATGGAGAATTTACAAACACCGATTTAACACAAGAGCTAGATATGATAAATACTAATATTAAAACAGTTCATATTTTAACTAAATTATTCTTAAAAGATTTTTCAAAAAAAGACAAGGGATATATATTAAACACAGCTTCCACGGCAGCATTTTTTACAGGACCATTAATGTCTAGTTATTATGCTACTAAAAGTTATGTTTTGCATTTAACAGAAGGAATAAATGAAGAACTAAAACAAAATAAAAGCAAAGTTTATGTAGGGGCGTTATGCCCAGGACCAGTTAATACTGAATTTAATAAAAAAGCAAAAATAAAATTTGGTGTTAAAGCAATGGAACCTGATGAAGTTGCTATATACGCAATAAAAAAAATGTTTCAAAGAAGAACAATAATCATACCAGGTGTTAAAAATCAAATATTAGTTGTCTTTGGAAAATTAATTCCTAGAAAAATAATGAACAAAATAAATTATAAAATTCAAAAAAGAAAGGAAATATAATATGAAAAAAGGATTTACATTAATAGAATTGGTAACAACATTAGTCATTCTTTCAATAATCGCACTTATTGTTACCCCTAATATTTTAGTGAGTATAAAGGATTATAAAAAACAAGTATATGATACAAATTTAGGATCAATAAAATCCGCTGCCATGAGTTGGGCAGCAGACAATGTAAATGATACTCATTTTCCAAATAATGAGAACGATTCATTGTTAGTAACAATAGACGAATTAATAGATGATTCATACTTAGACGAAAAAGTTACTGATCCGATAAATGGCGGAACATTTGACGACGAAGATCATAATACCTTTGTAATAATAGATTGCATAAATATAGTAGATGAAATTACAGGAGAGGTAAAAAATAGTAAATATTCTTATAATGCATACATAAGTACTGACGATTTTATTGAACAAGCAGCTATAAGATATGCTGAAGATAATGAATTACAAGACAATTCCTCAGTAGATGTAGAAACATTAATTAATCAAAAATACATAAAATTATCAATATATAATACTGAGTATAAGGAAAGTACCGAAATTAATATTCCAAATAAAACAATAAAAATAAATTTAAAAGATAAAGAATATAAGGCAGTAGTAAAATAGTTTTTACTACTTTTTTCTTAAAAAAATTGTAAAATAAGATTAATTATATTATAATAGATAGTATTAGCGGGTGGTTAAAATGATAACAATTAAAAACTTAAATTTTTCATATAAAAATAAGATAATATTTAGTGATTTAAATCTAGAAATTAAAAATGGTGAATTTGTTTTTATAATAGGAAAAAGCGGAAGTGGCAAAACAACATTAGTCAAAATACTATCAGGTTTAATAAAGGAAAACTTTGATATAAAAGTAGATAATGCTGAAATAAATGAAATAAAAAAAATAATGAATGTATCATTTGAAGGATTAAACACTATTTTTATAACAGATACAGTAAGAGAAGAATTAGAAATAAAACTAAAAAATCTAAATACACCAAAAGAAGAAATAAATGAGCAAATAAACAAAATAGCAAAATACCTAGAAATAGAAAATATTTTAGATTGTGAACCAAACTCATTAAGCGGTGGAGAAAAAGAATTAGTAAAAATAGCCGCTGCACTTTTAGGAACCCCTAAAATAATAATACTGGATGAATGTACATCTATGTTAGATGGAATAACAAAAGAAAAAGTATATAAATATTTAAAAAAAATAAATAGAGAAAATAAAACAACAATAATATGTACTACGAATGATATGGATGATCTTTTATATGGTAAAAGAATAGTAATGCTAGGAAATAAAAACATAGTATTAGATTCAAAAACAAATAAAGCCTTTGAGAACGAAAAAATATTTAAAGAAAATAACCTAGAATTACCATTTATGGCATCCCTATCAATCAAATTGAAATATTATAATTTACTAGATGAAATAATATTAGACATTAATAAGATGGTGAATAAATTATGGAAATAGAATTAAAAAATGTGGATTTTACTTATGAAAAAATAAATTATGAAAAAAAAGAAGTATTAAAAAATATAAATATGAAATTTGAAGCTGGAAAAATAACTTCAATTATTGGAAAAAGCGGAAGTGGTAAAACTACCCTATTAGAACTAATCGATAATATTATTGTACCTACAAAAGGTGAAATAATAATTGAAGATGTAAACAAAATTGGATTTTTGTTTCAATTTCCAGAAGAACAATTTTTTAATCAAACAGTAAAAAAAGAACTAGAAGTTATATTAAAATTAAGTGATTATAAAAAAGATATAAATAAAAGAATCTATGATGTTTTAGAAATGGTAAATTTAAATGAAGACTATTTAAATAAAAATCCTTTTAATTTATCTAGTGGTGAAAAAAGAAAATTAGCCTTAGCCTCAGTATTAATTTTAAATCCTAAAATAATATTATTAGATGAACCAACAATTGGATTAGATGATAAAGATAAAAATGAAATGATTAAATTAATAAGAATGCTTAAAAATAGATATAATAAGACAATAATAATTGCCTCTCACGATATGAATTTTATTCACAAAATAGCAGATTATATATACGTTCTTGATAATAAAAAAATAATTATGGAAGGCGATAAATATACAATATTTAAACAAGAAGAAAAACTAAATAAAATAAAGATAAAAGTTCCTAATTTAATTTCATTTTCTAACAAAGTTCTTAAAATAAAAAAGATAAAAATAGGATATAGAGATGATATAAATGATTTAATAAAGGATATTTATAGATATGTTAAATAACATTCAAATATTTAGATACATAGATACAAACTCAATCATTCAAAAAATTAATCCATTAAATAAACTATTAACTTTAATTATTTTTACAATAATATCAATAACCTCAAATAATATAATAGAACATATTTTACTTATTATATATTTAGTTTTATTAATATTATTATCAAAAATTAAAATAAATAAATATTTAAAATCAATGAAAGGATTATTATATTTATTAATACCTGTATTTATTATTAATTTATTATGTAAAGTAGATATGATATTAAACATAACAAATATTCTAAAAATAATAGAAATATTTATATATAGTTCATTAATAACAATCTCAACATCAACAAATGAATTAATATATAGTCTAGATAAATTATTACTGCCATTAAAAATATTAAAAATAAACACCAAAAAAATTATATTTGTTTTAACACTATCAATAAAATTTATACCAATAGTGATAGAAGAATTTAATACAGTAATAAAAGGATTAATAAGTAAAGGAATAAAAAAAAATAAAATATTAGTATTAAAAGCAATAATAATCCCAACATTCAGTTTACTAATTAGGAAAGCTGATATGTTAGCCGATGAACTAGAATTGAAATTATATGATTATAATATTAAAATAGATACTTATAATTGGAATCTAAGAGATTGGATAATATTAATAATTTACATAGTTGTATTTGGAGGTAGATATGCGTTACTTAATGACATTTTCCTATGATGGAACGAATTATAATGGTTATCAAAAACAAGTAAATAAAAATACAATTCAAGATAACATTGAAGATAATTTATCAAAAATATTAAACAAAAAAACTACAATTAGTTCTAGTGGCAGAACAGACGCTAAAGTGCACGGAATAAATGCTAAAGCACATTTTGATAGTGATTCAGAAATAGATATTAATAAACTAAAACATTCACTTAATAAACTAATTAATGATGATATATATATTAAAAAAATAGAAAAGGTACCAGACGATTTTCACGCAAGATTTAATGTCATAAAAAAAGAATATATTTATAAAATTAATATAGGTGAATATAATGTATTTGATAGAAATTATATCTATCAATATAATAAAAAATTAGATGTTAAAAAAATGAAAAAAGCTTCTAAAATATTAATAGGTACTCATAATTTTAAATCATTCACCAAAACAGATATCAAAGAAAAAGACTATGTTAGAACTATATATAACATTAAATTTGAATTAAAAAATAATATTTTAGAAATAAAATTTATAGGCAATGGTTTTTTAAGATATATGGTTAGAAATCTAGTAGGTACATTAATTGAAGTAGGATCTGATAAAAAAGAAATTGATCAAGTGAAAGAAATATTATTATCTGAAAATAGAGAAAAAGCAGGTATAACTGCACCTCCAGAAGGCTTATACTTAAAAAATGTAAAATATTAATAAAAACTCTTTATTTATAAAGGAAATTTATTGACTTTTTAACCTTTTTTTAGTACAATCATAATTGGTACATTTTATATATCCCAAAGAAATGGGTATTGGGAACACTCATTTCAAACAATTTATATTAGAAAGGGAAATATTTATGAAAAATTCATATATGCAAAAAAAAGAAGAATTAGTTCGTAATTGGTATGTAATTGATGCTGAAGGTCAAAACTTAGGTCGTGTTGCTACTAAAGCTGCACATATCTTAAGAGGAAAACATAAACCAACTTTCACACCACATATCGATTGTGGAGACAATGTAATTATCATTAATGCTTCAAAAGTTAACTTAACTGGTAATAAATTAGAAGATAAAATTTATTACAATCACAGTGGTTACACTGGAGGATTAAGAGAAAGAACAGCTCGTGTTATGAAAGAAAGCTATCCAGTAGAAATGATGGAAAGAGCTATTAAAGGTATGCTTCCAAAAGGAAGACTAGGACGTCAAATGTATAAAAAATTATTTGTTTACGCAGAAGGATCACATCCACATGCAGCTCAACAACCAGTTGAGTTAAAAATGAAATAGGAGGTTTTTTAAATGGCTGATAAAAGAATATTTATTGGAACTGGTAGAAGAAAATCATCTGTAGCACAAATTAAGATGGTTCCAGGTAAAGGTAAAATAACAGTTAATGGAAAAGATGTTAGAGAATTTTTCCCATATGAAACTAATGTTATGGATTTAATGCAACCTCTAGTAGCAACTAATAATGCTGAAACATTTGATATCGAAGCTAAAGTAAATGGTGGAGGATTCACTGGTCAAGCTGGTGCTATCCGTCTAGGAATTACAAGAGCTTTATTACAATACGATGCTGGTAATGAAGAATCAGAAGATAGTTACAGAAAAACTTTAAAAAGAGCTGGATTTATTACAAGAGACTCAAGAGTTAAAGAACGTAAAAAACCAGGTCTTAAAGCAGCTCGTAGAGCACCACAATTCTCAAAAAGATAATTTGCATATCAAAGTCAAGTTTTACAACTTGGCTTTTTTCTTAAAATAATTTGTAGTATAATAGGAATACAAAATTAATTGTTAATGTCCATCATCTTAATTTTCTTATCTAAATATATGTAGGAGGTAAATTAAATGAATAAGGTACAAATAAAATTAACTGTCTTATTTGATGGTACTTTTTGGGTTGGTATATTTGAAAAAATAGTTAATAATAAACTTGAAGTTGCTAAATTTACTTTTGGTTCAGAGCCTAAAGATATAGAAATCCATAATTTTATCTTGAACAATTATAGATTTTTGAAATTCAGTCCTCCAGTAAAAACTATAGTAAAATTAACCCTAAAAGATTGCAAAGAATTGTTAAAAATCAGATAAAAAAATCAGTTGGAACGAAATCTCAACAAGCTTTAAAGCAACAACATGAATTGATTAAACAAGATAATAAAGAAAATTATAAAATAAAGAGGGAACAAGCAGAAAAGAAAAAATTTGAAATTAAACAAAAGAAAAAATTAGAAAAACATAAAGGAAGATAGAAATTATAATTCGTTTATCCAGTTTTTAAATCTATCTAAATATGTTATAATTGAATAGGTGATTTTATGATAATAAGTAATGAATGGAAAAATTATGAAATATTAGATACATCTAATGGTGAAAAACTAGAAAGATGGAATGACATTATACTACTTAGACCAGATCCACAAATTATATGGAATAACGGAAATTTATTAGAAAAATATAAAAATATTAATGCACATTATCACAGAAGTAATAAAGGTGGAGGCTATTGGGAAAACCTAAAAAGAACGCCAGACAGGTGGCAAGTAAAATACAAAAATTTAGTATTTAATATAAAACAAATGGGTTTTAAGCATACAGGCCTATTTCCAGAACAAGCTGCTAACTGGGATTTTATGATAAATAAAATTAAAGAATCTAATAGGGAAATAAAAGTACTTAATCTATTTGCTTATACTGGTGGTGCAAGTGTTGCTTGTTTATCAGCTGGAGCAAGTGTAGTACATGTTGATTCATCAAAAGGAATGGTTGATTGGGCTAAGGAAAATGTTGTTTCATCCGGCCTAGAAGATAAACCAATTAGATATTTAGTTGATGATGTCGTAAAATTTGTTAAGAGAGAAATTAGACGCGGAAATAAATATGATGCTATAATAATGGATCCTCCAAGTTACGGAAGAGGATCTAATGGTGAAGTTTGGGATATAGAAAAAGATTTATTTAATTTAGTAGAACTATGTATGGAAATACTATCAGATGATCCTTTATTCTTTATTATAAATTCATATACTACAGGATTATCAATGGAAGTAATGAATAATGTATTAAAATTAACACTAGGTAAAAAATACCCAGGAAAAATTTATTCAGATGAAATTGGATTACCAATAAAAAATTCAAATTTAATATTACCATGTGGAATAGTTACAAGATACGAAAAATAGACACATTTGTGTCTATTCTTTTATATATTCAACAATATCTGTCATTTCACAATTAAGATAATCACATAGTCTTGCTATTATAAAAATATCCATTCTTGTGCATTCTCCAGTACTTAATCTTTTGATAACCTTGAAATCAGTATTAGTATCACGCATTAGTTTATTTTTACTAATTTGTTTTTTCTCTAATACATCATCCAATTTAAATAGGAAATAGCCATTTTCTAATTTAACTTTATAAACTTTACTCATAACTTACCTCCTATATATTTATTCTAGCATTATGATTATCTATTGACTATTGGTTAATTAACCAGTATAATAAGTATGGGTGGTTGGATGAATAGTGCAATAATAGAAATTTTAGAAGAAAAAAGAAACAAATTAAGAAATGAAGTTATGAAGAAAAAAATATTTTCTACAAAAATGGAAAAAGAAATATTAAAAAAATATGATGAATTGTTATTAGAACAATATACTAAATTTTGTTCATAGTTATTATGACTAAAAACAAAAAATTTAAACATATATTCTAAGTAATATATGTTTTTTCGATTTGTATAAATTAATTGACACATATTTTGTATAATGATACAATAATATTGTCGATGGTAAAGTTGTAATCTGATAGTACAATTTACTTAATAATATTATCGGAACATAGTTATTTTGTGTTTCTTTTTTAATTACAGTTAGGAGTTTGGATATGAAAAAAGTAAGATTTTTAAGTTTAATAATGTTACTATTAATTGTAACTGGTTGTGGTAACAATAAGTCAGAACAAAAAGTAGATATAATTTTAAACAATAATTTAAATTTTGAAATAAATAGTGAATTAAAATTATCGTCATTAGTTAGTAAGAAAAATAAAGTAGAAATAATAAATAAAGATGAAATAATTGATACTTCATCATTAGGAACAAAAGAAATTATTTTAAAATATAAAGATAAAAATAAAGAAAAAGAATATAGATTTAAAATCAAAATTATAGATACACAAGCACCAACAATAGAATATCAAAAAGAATTATCAACAACAGTTGGAACAAGTATAGATTTATTAGAAAATGTTAAAGTAAGTGATAATTCAAAAGAAGAAATAAAAGCAACCGTAGAAGGAACTTATAATTTTGATAATGCTGGAGAATATACATTAAAATATGTAGCAATAGATTCTTCTAATAATAAAAAAGAAGAAGAATTTAAATTGACTGTGAATGAAAAGCCAGTTGAAAATAATAATGATTATAATAATATTCAAGAAAACTATGAAGTGATTGAAGACAATACACAATGTGAACAATGCTTTAATAATAAATTGCCTGCTAATACTTTAACAGACGAATATAATTGGAAATATAATAATATGGTAAACCATATTAGAAGAGACACTTGTTACTGGATAGTAAGCAATACAACAATTTCACAAGGTGAAGTAGTAGCTGTAAATGGGTGGTTTTTAACTTGTGCAAACTCAGGGACAGTTCAAGCGGTAGCACTACAAAATCAAGACGCTTTTCCACAACCACCAACTGGAGAAGAAGCACTAAGATTATACAAAGAAAATCCAAATGTAAAATATGGTGAAATGACAGTTTATGCTGTTCTTGAATAATAATACTTCTAAAAAAATGATATTAGATTAAATAAAACATATATTTTATTAGGTGATAAAATATGTGTTTTATTTTTAACATTACATAATAAAAATGAATGCATATCAAGTTTAGGAATTGGAATTGTTTATTAACTTAACAGAAAAATATGTTAAGTTTTTTTATAACTCTTAAAAAGAATATGAAGATAATAAATATTTTAGAAATAAGGATGAATATTTTGACATAATTGTGTAAAAATATCAAAAATATTTTATACAAGTGTTAAATAAAATGAAATTATGTGTTATAATCATTATGATAGGATGCAACTTTAACTTTCTAATATTATTTCATTAGTTGTAAGAAGTATCCTTATTTTCTAGGAGAGGAGGTGTCATATGTATAAAAGTGTTCAAAAGCCGATGAAACCTTGGCAAGGAGTTTTATTTGGATTGATTTTCGCTATTGTTGGTATTGCGCTTTTATGTTTTGCTGTTTCATCTATTAAAAGTTATAATAAGAAGAATGAAACTTTTGTTGAAACCACTTCAAAAGTAGTCGATTATAGATATGATGATGATGGATTGCAAGCTATTGTTGTTGAATATGTAGTTGATGGAAGAACTTATCAAAAAGTTTCAAATTCATATTCAAACATGCCAAAAAGTATCGGAACAGAGGTTTCAGTAAAATATAATCCGGATAATCCACAAGATGCCATTTGGACATCAGATAGTTCTAACATTATTTTACCTATAGTTGGTTTCATATTTACTTTAGTAGGTATAATTGTTGTGATTTTTAGTATAAAAAACGGAAAAAATCAAAGAATGATTGAAGATCAAGCAGTGGAACAACCAAATGGATTATATAACAATATTGATGTTCAATCACAAATGAATAATTTTAATCACCAAAATTCAAATGTTGATGTAAATAATTCAAATAGTCAAAATAATAATATAAATACAAATATATAAGGAGGCAAAAATATGTGTATTTATATAATCATAGCTATTATAGTTTTAGTCTTAATATATTTTGGAGTAACTTACAATAGCTTTGTAAAATTAAATAATACAGTTAAAGAGGCATTTTCAACAATGGATGTCTATTTAAAGAAAAGATGGGATTTAATACCTAATATTGTTGAAACTGTAAAAGGTTATGCAAAACATGAAAAATCGACATTAAAAGAAATAATTGAATTAAGAAATAATACTTATGATAATATGTCGACTAATGAAAAAGTTGATGTAAATAATAAATTATCTCAAGAAATTAATAAATTAATGGTTGTTACTGAGGCATATCCAGATCTTAAAGCTAATGAAAACTTTAAGGATTTAAGTCAACAATTAACAAAAGTTGAAGATGACATTGCTAATTCTAGAAAATATTACAATGGTGCGGTTAGAATTTTTAATGATAAAGTTCAAATGTTTCCAAGTAATATTGTTGCTAGAATGTTAGGATTTAGAGAACAAAAAATGTTTGAAGTAAGTGAAATTGAAAGAGAAAATGTTAAAGTAAATTTATAATATAGGAGAATAATAATGACAAAAACTGTGAAAAAATTATCTATAATCATTGTATTTCTTCTAATCAACTTGTTTTTATACCCTAATATAATAAACGCAGAAAATTATTCAAACAGTAATAGTAATTTAGAATATACTTTAAATGGTTATGACATAAATATAATTGTTAATGAAAATAATACTTTAAATATAACTGAAAAAATTAGTGCATATTTTAATGTTGAAAAACATGGTATATTCAGAAAAATACCATTGAAAAATAAAATAACAAGACTAGATGGCACAATATCAAAAAATCGTGCTAAAATCAGTGAAATAAAAGTAAGTGATAGTTATTCTGTATCAACAAATAGTGAATATAAAATAATTAAAATTGGCGATGCCAACTACACTTTAACGGGTCAAAACAATTATGAAATTAGTTATCTTTATAATTTAGGACGAGATACCGGAAAAGAATATGATGAATTATATTTTAATCTAATTGGGGATGAGTGGGATACTAGTATTAGTAATATAACATTCACTATTACAATGCCAAAAAATTTTGATTCATCAAAACTTGGATTTTCTAGTGGATATATTGGTTCCACTGACTCATCAAAAATTACATATATTGTTGATGGTAATGTTATAAGTGGAAAATATAATGGTACGCTTAATTCAGGAGAAGCATTAACCGTTAGATTAGAATTACCTGAAGGGTATTTTGTAAATACAGGTAATAATATCTTTTCACCATATTATTTAATGTTTATAGTACCAATAATAGGATTGGTAATATCATTTATATTTTGGAAAAAATATGGTAAAGATGAGCAAGTAATAGAAACTGTAGAGTTTTATCCACCTCAAGGATTTAATAGTTTAGAAATTGGTTTTTTATATAAAGGAAAAGCAGGTAATAAAGATGTAATTTCATTGCTAATATATTTGGCTAATAAAGGTTATATAAAAATAACCGAGACTGAAGATAAAACATTGTTCTCTACTAGTAAAAGTTTTATAATAACAAAATTAAAAGATTACGATGGTTCTAATGCAAATGAAAAACTATTCTTAACAGGATTATTCAAGAATACTAGTTCTGTTGATTTATCAAAAGTAAAAGAAATAATGCACCAATCAAAAGAAAATGGTGAAAAAATGAGTTATTTAAAAGCTATAGAATTATCTACCGATGTAGTAGAGAAACAATCTGTTACAAAAGATGATTTGCATAATAGTTTTTATACCACTATGGATGAAATAAAATCGAATATTAATAACAAAAAGAATAAACATTTCATATTTGAAAAAAATACAGAGATGAAATCAGTTTCTGTAATATTATTTATTATTGCAACTTTAATCACAATAATTTCAGTTCCAACATTAGAATATGCCGGAATTGTTGAATTAGCAGTGACATTATTTCTATGTGCGTTTTATGCAATATTCTTTGCTGTTGGAATATTTGGTAAAAACACTATAGCTTTTAGAATTATTTGGCTAGGATTTACCTTAATTCATTCATTTTTGTTTTTTTCAACGCTACCAATTACAATTGCCATAAAAGATGATTATCATTATCTTATTGGAATTATATTTGGAATTATATGTATTATTGGAATGATTTTATTGTTTAAAATAATGCCAAAAAGAACGAAGTATGGTAATGAAATATTAGGAAAAATAAAAGGATTTAAAAGATTTCTAGAAACAGCAGAAAAACAAAAGTTAGAAGCAATGGTAATGGAAAATCCGACCTATTTTTATGACATATTACCTTTTACTTATGTATTAGATGTATCTGATAAATGGATCAAAAAATTTGAAACCATTTCATTACAGGCACCAAATTGGTATGATGGATATTCTTCATTTAGTACTACATCATTTTGTAGTTTTATAAATTCAACTATGTCATCAGCATCAAGTGCTATGTCATCAAGTCCATCCAGTAGTTCTAGTGGAACTTCTTCTGGAGGAGGATCATCTGGTGGAGGTTCCGGAGGCGGAGGCGGAGGTTCTTGGTAACCTTTGAAAATTGTAAAAAAACATCTCATTATTGAAGAGATGTTTTTTAAATATTTAATATGTTCTTTTTTTTCTTTCATCAATTCTATTATAATTTGTCATATGTGTTATATCAAATTTTATTAAATCAGATGAAGAGATATTAAGATTTTTATCATATTTGTTTAAATTATTAGCGATTTTATCTAGCATTTCAATGGTGGGTTTTCTTTTTAGATTTTCTATTTGATTTATAAAGACTAAATTACTGCCAACTACTTCAGCGAATTTTTCTTGAGATAAGTTATACTTTTGACGATAATATTTTAAATTCATAGAAAGTATTTCTTTACTACTTTTCATTTTATCTTACCTCACTTCCATAAAAATATTTTATATAAGTGTTAAAAGATTGTCTTTTGTACATTTGTTAATGGAACATCTTATTTATATTATTAACAACTTTAATAAATATTATTAGTACAAATTCAAAAATACAAAAATTTTAAAGAAATTAATAGATTTATTGTATATTCAAATGATCTTCTTTCATTATCTTTAAATAATAATATTTCTAAAAAAATGATGTTAGATTAAATAAAACATATATTTTATTAGGTGAGAAAATGCGTAAATATAAAATATGTGTTTTATTTTTATTTATATTGTTTTGAATTTGTAAATGCTAATAACAATTTTTCATTATTAGGTAAAATAATCTATCTTGATCCTGGACACCAACGATACATATTAACAAGGTAGATAAAATAAGGACTTTTCAAATAAAAGTTCTTTTTATGTGTGTTTACTTTGTCATGTAGAGATAACATGGCAGATTAGAAAGGAGGAAATATGATGATTGCAAGGTTTTAGCAGTTGCTAATCAAAAAGGTGGAGTGGGAAAAACTACCACAACATTTAGTTTAGGAGTAGCATTATCAAAAATGGGTAAGAATGCTATATTAAATATGAAGAAAATATCGATTTAATTCCATCAAATTTAGATTTTTCTGTTATGGAAATGATATTAATAAATGCAATGAATTATGAAAAAGCAGTATCTTTTTCTAATTTAAATAAATAATGATGGTTGTCTTATGATAAAGAAAATCATATATTTATACATTTATAAATCGTAGATGAAATTTTATGATGAGGAAAGATTTATCTGGAAGATTCGAAAGAAAATTTAGCGGATTATCTAAAACATAAAAATAAAAAATTAATGTAATAAAAGTATACCAGTATTTTTCCTTTTTTTTTGCAAATTGACAAGTACAATTTTATATGCTAAAATAACCAGTAATTTAAGGGGAGTAATTATGAAAAATATGGATAAAACAAAATATGAGTATATGCTTGAATGTAATAAAAAATATATGGATTTAACCGCATTATCTTTTGACAATAAAAAGATTACTTATGAGGAAATGCATGAACAAATTGAAAAATATGTTAGATTACTTTATGCAAAAGGTGTTAGAGAAGGTGATTTGATTGGGGTTATTGCATTAAATACACCAGAGTCAGTATATTTGTTATATGCACTTGATGTTATAGGAGCTATTACTGTAGGATATAGTCCTTTAGACAATGCAGAAAAAGTTAAAAAAGATATAGAACTTGTTAAACCAAAAATGATAATTTCTGTAGATATGTGTTATAGCAATTTTAAAGATGCAGAAAAAGCTTTAAATTTTTCCACAATATTATATTCACCATTAGAATCTGTAAATGATTTTAAAATTAAATTAGGTTATAAATTATTACAGTTAACAAAAGGAAATTTTAAATTATCAAAAGATAATAATTTAAAAAATCTTATAAAAAAAGATTATAGTTCTGTTGATTACATAAGGGCTAATTTTGAAGAAAATAAATTGACAGATATATTATTTACTGGTGGTTCAACAGGAATCCATAAAGGTGTAGATTTGTCTGGAAGTGGCTTAAATTATGTTGTTGAAGGTATGAATTCTATTTTTCCTGCAGAAGCAGGAATGGTGCATTTAGGGAATATACCAATTGGACACATGGCTTATGGTAGAATGATAATGCATTATGCTTTGTGTAACAATATGGAATTAGCTCTTACACTAAAAGCTTTACCAAGTGATTTTTATGATGAAATAGTTAGAACTCATGCAACTGCTGCTGTTGGGGGACCTCCACATTGGGTATCTTTAATTGAACAACATGGTGATGAATTTGTGCCAAATAGTAAATTGAAAAAAGGTTCATTAAGTGAATTGCATTATGCAACATCAGGTGGTGAAGCTAAAAAAGAAACTACGGATAAAGCAATAAATGAAGCATTAAAGTTTTGTGGTAGTGATGCAATTTTAGGTGATGGTTTAGGTGCAACAGAAACTTGGGCATCAATGATGATTAATAATGGTAAAATACATACATCTGGTACTATTGGTGAACCAATTTCTACATTAGATATAAAAATAATTGATCCAAATAATGGATTGGAAGTAAAAAAAGGCGAAAAGGGATTATTATATGTTTCAGGTCCATCTGTAATGCTTGGTTATCACAATAATCCAGAAGAAACAAAAAAAGTAATATCTATTGATGAAAATGGAAAAAAGTGGATTAATATTGGTGATATCGTTCAACAATTAGATAATGGTGAGTATAAATATATTGGTAGGCAAAAACGTAATTTTGTATCAGGAATAGAAAATATCTATCCAGAAGAAATAGAAAATTTGCTATTGAAATTGCCTGAAGTTAGAGAAGTCGTAGTTACACCTATACCAGACGAGATGGTACAATTTATTCCAAGATACCATATATCATTATATGATAAGAATATAGATTATAAAGACTTTGAAAATAGATTATCATCACTTGTTACAACCCAATTAAGTGAAAATTGGTTACCTGGTTCAATTGAATATTATGATAAACCTCTAGAAAGAATGGCAAATTCAAAAATTAACATTTCGTTTTACCGCACTCTTGATGAAGAGTATTTGAAAGAAGGAAAAATTAATAATCAAAATGCAAAAACATTAAGATTAAAAAAAATTTAGTATTTAAAAAATCAAATTTGCAATAATAATTTGTTTTTTTTATTATATGTATTTTTATGTCAATAAAAAACAAGAAAATTGTCGAATTTGTGATATAATGGTATAAATAGAGGAGGCTTAAAAAATGTCTGTAGGTGCTTACTTTTCAATTAGTTCATTGATAATAATTTTAATTCTATCTTATATGTTCTTTTCTAAACAAAGAATCGATAATTCAGAAACAAAAGTTTATGGATTAATGTTAATTGTAACAATTATTGGTTTATCTTTAGAAATAATAACCTGTGTATGGTTTAACAATGGGGCTAATTTGAATAGTATATTTTATAAATTAGTTTCTAAACTTACATCATCATATTATGTAGTGTGGAGTGGTTTATTTGTAATATATATGATAAATATATGTAATTCAAAAAAACATGTAAAAAATATTTTTGTGTTTTTATTGGCATGTGTATTTTCATTAATATTAATTTTACCTATTTCTTATGATGTTTCAAATAGAGGAGTTCTTCCTGTTGGACCTTCTATATACTTTACATATATAATGTGTTTTATTTTTACAATTGTAGATTTATATTACTGCTTAAAATATAGAAAGAAAATTGTAAATTCAAAGTTTACGCCAGTATATTCACTTATGTTATTAGGTGGATTAGATATAGCTTTAAGCATTTTTTATCCAGAGTTGTTTTTGATAGGATATGTATATTCATTAATTGTCATTATTATGTATTTTACAATAGAAAATCCAGATGTTAAGATGGTTGCTCAACTTGAATTAGCAAAAAATCAAGCTGAAAAAGCAAATAGAGCAAAATCAGACTTTTTATCAAGTATGAGTCATGAAATAAGGACACCTTTAAATGCTATTGTAGGACTATCAGAAGATAACTTAACATATGAAGATAAACTTCCGGCTGAAGTAGTAGAGAATTCTAAAGATATCCAAAATGCAAGTCAAACATTACTTGAAATTGTAGGGAACATATTAGATGTAAATAAAATTGAAAGTGAAAGATTAGAAATAATAAATAATCCTTATAATTTTAGAGAAGAAATAACAAAGTTATGTAAAGTAACAACAACTAAGATTGGAGATAAACCTATTGCATTTAAATTGCAAATTGCTGAAGATATTCCTTATGAATTAATTGGAGATAAGACACATCTAAAACAAGTTGTTAATAATTTATTATCAAATGCTATTAAATATACTGAAAAAGGAACTATTACTTTAAATGCTAAGTGTATAAATAAAAATAATATGTGTAATTTAATTATTTCTGTTCAAGACACAGGCAGAGGTATAAAAGCAGAAAATATAAATAAGTTATTTACTAAATTTGAAAGATTAGATGTGGAAAAAAATTCAACTACAGAAGGAACAGGATTAGGGCTTGCAATTACAAAAACATTAGTTGATATGATGGGTGGAAAAATAAATGTTCAAAGTCAATTTGGACAGGGATCTATATTTGTAGTTCAATTATCACAAAAAATCAGTAAATTATCTAGACCACTTACTGATACCCAAATAATAAATACCTCTAAAATATTAAATAATAAAGAAGTTGAAATTACATCACAAGAATCAAATTCAATAAATAAAAATATTTCTAAAGTGGATTATGAAAATCAAAAAATATTGATAGTAGATGATAATAAATTAAATATTAAAGTAGCAAAAAAGGCATTATCAGATTTTAACTTTGAAATTGATGAATGTTATGATGGACAACAATGTTTAGATAAAATTAATTCAGGTAATAATTATAATTTAATATTGATGGATATAATGATGCCTAATATGAGTGGTGAAACCACAATGTCCAAATTAAAAGAAAAAAGTGATTTTCATACACCAGTAATTGCTTTAACTGCAGATGCTGTGGCAGGTGCAAAAGAAAAGTATATAAAAGAAGGCTTTACAGATTATATAGCAAAACCTTTTAATAGAGAACAAATAAAAGAAAAAATAGATTTAATATTTAAGAATAATAAAAAAAATGTCAATAATGATAATTATCAAGTAGAAAAATCTTATGGAACAACTTATGTGTTTAATTCTGCAACAAATGAAGAATATGTAATAAAAGATGGAAAAAGGGATAATTTATGAAAAACATGAAAATATTTTTTAAGAAATTTATATGTAGTTAAGAAAAAGTAGTTGGTTGTTTTTTAATGACCATTTTTTATTAGATAGGGAGTATTAAGATGAATGTGTTTGAAAGTTTTTTGCAGTATGAAAAAGAAAATAGATTATATGATAGAGAAGTATTTGGTTTTAAGTATTGGGAATATGTAAGATTTGTTATATATACTGAAGTTAAAATTAAAGTAGAACAGTTATCAGAGTTATTGGCTGTATCCAATTTAACTTGGAAAAATTATAGGTTTAATTTGAATGAATTTAATAAATACTTAGGTTTGAATAAAGTTAAAAATTGTGATTTATTATTTATATCGCATCCTAGAAGAATTAATCAAAATGGAAAATATGAGAATATTTATACTGATGAAGTTGAAAGATATTTATCTAGTAAATATAATTGTATAACTTTTGAGGAACCATGTTGGAATTCATATGTTTCATCTGAACGGGGTCATTTATTTCCAACAGCAACTGAAAATATAAAATATACTGATTTTTTAGAATTATTATATCTATTTAAGAAGAAAATTTATAAAACTTTTAATAAAAATAAAGTACAATTAATTGAACAAGAAGTTGTTGATATATTACAAGGTTTAAATAATAAGTATAATGTTGATATTATGTATGTTAAAAACAGAATTGTCAATTCTATAATATATGGGTTAATAATGAAAAAATATTATTTTAAAATTTTGAAAAAAATAAAACCTAAGGTAGTTTTTATTAATTATTGGCCGACTGATTTTAAAACTTTGGTTATGGATATATGTAATGATTTAAAAATTCCAACAATTGAACTTCAACATGGAACAATAACTTTCGATGATCCAATTGAACATAAATGTTATGATAACGATATATGTAAAAATGTTTCAGATTACTTTTTTTCCTTTGGTCAAGTTCATACTGATGTAAGTTATTTAACCACAAAAACAGACTATTTAAAAGAAGTAGGATATCCTTTTTTAGAAAAAAAGATAAAAGAAAAATATAAATTACCTATAGAACTTAAAAAAAATAAGAAATATATTTTAATTATTTCACAAACAATAATTGGTGAGGAAATGAGTGAATTTGCATCAAATTTAGCAGATTTAATTATGAATAATGATGAATATATGATAATATTTAAATTTCATCCAAATGAGGTTGATAGAGTTTATCCTCATTTAGATAAAAAAAATATTATACAAATAAAACAAAAAGGGGAAGAAATATATAAATATCAGAAATTCTCTTATTTGCAAGTTGGAGTTTATAGTACAGCAATTTATGAAGGACTAGCTTTCGGAATTCCTACCTTTATATTAAGAGGCAAAAGTGGATCAGAGGAATCTGAAAAATTATTGTCTTATATGAAAAAAGGGGTTTATTTTATAGAAAACGAAAAAGATTTATATAATAATATTCAAAAAAATTTGAGTCATCCTTTAAAATCAGATATTGATAAGTTGTGGAAACAAAACAGTTTAAAAAATATAGAGAAAGAATTAGAAAAAATATTGAAGAAGTAGAGGTAGAATAAAATGAAAGAAGAATATGTGTGTTTGCGAGAGTTGTCTTCAATTCCAAATATAGATATAACAATACCAACTAATTGGTTATTAATAAATTCTATGTCAAATAATATGAATATATCAGATGTAATGATTAGATATTTAGTGGTGAAAGAATTTTATACAAGTACTAATTGTAGTGAAAAAGAACTATTATACAACCAAAAGGGTAATATGAGTTATGAGATAATTAAAAAATTAGGTTTTCCAATGATGGCTTTATATTATAAAATGCAATCTAAAAGAGCTGAATATGTTAAAAAAATAACAACAATAAATGTTGAGGATTCAATATACAATTTTATAGAATTAATAGAAAAAGTTGATAAACATGGATTTGATATAAAATACCCATTAGAAATTAATCAAGATTTTTGCTTACTGGATGGGGCTCATAGATTAGCGCTGGCATTGTATCATAAAATTCCAAAGATTAAAGTTTTCTTTAAAAATGGATTAAATTTTACACCAAATTATTCATTACAATGGTTTAAAGATATGAATATGTTTGAATATGTTGATGTAATTATTGATACATATAAATCCATTCTTGAAAAAAATAGTTGTGTATATATTATGGGATTATCACAAGAAATAAAGCTAGATAAATATGAAGATAAATTTTTCATAGAAGAAATACAATTTTATAATGAAAAAAAGGAACAGTTTGAATTATTAAATAATTGCAAACAAGATAATAATTTTAAATTCTATAAGTTGATTTCAAAGTTCAATAATGAAAAAAATACATATCCAATGTATTCTGAAAAAATTAATATTCCTATGGTTAGAAATAATCTTGAAGAGGAAATGGTTACATTTTGTAGTTCAAAAAATATAATTTTAATGAAACAAAAAGGTGATGTAAATGTATAAAAATAAAAAAATTTTATGTTTTATTCCTGCTAGAAAAGGAAGTAAAAGAGTACCATTTAAAAATGGAAAATTATTAAATGGTAAGCCTTTATTTCAGTATAGTGTCGATGTAGCCCAAAAATCATTTTATATTGATGATATAATAGTTAGTACAGATTCAGAAGAAATATTAGAACAAGCCCACAGGATGGGATGTATAAAAAATAAATTGAGACCAGATTCTTTATCTGATGATAAAGCTAGAATAATAGACTCTATGATATATGAACTTTCATTACTTGATGAACACTATGATGCAATTGTTTTATTACAACCAACTTTTCCAAATAGAACGGTAAGTTTATTAGATACTGCGATAGAAAAATATTTTGAAACCGAAACATCTTTAATTACAGTAGTTAAATCAAAAGAACAACCATTATTTATTAGAAGAATAGTTGAAGACAAATTAGAAAAAATATTATGTGATTCTAGTGATATTAGAAGTCAATGTTTTGAACAATTTTATAGAATTATAGGATGTATTTATATAAATAATGTTAATTTAATAACAACCGAAACAATTCTTAATGAAAATGAAGTTCCTTTAATTATTGATGATAATTTTGATATTGATATTGATACGCTAGAAGATTTTGCTAGAGCTGAAAGAAAAATTAAAGGAGAATAGTTATGAAGGTATATATGTTTCATTATGTAGATGGAAATCATTTTAATTATTATCATTTTGATAAAAAGGATTTTGAACGAGTAATAATTAAATTATTAAATAGTGGTAAAAGAATAATTTCATTTTCCAAATTTAAACAAATGATTAAAAATAATGATAAGAATATAGATAATTGTATATTATTAACATTTGATGATGGGACTAAAGATCATTATGAAATAGTTTATCCTATTTTAAAAAAATACAATATATCCGGTTTATTCTTTTTATGTTCCAATATAATAGAACATAAAATTTTAGATATTAATATTATTCATCAAATAATTGCTAATTCACAATTTGATGATTTATTTTCTAAATTTCAACAGTTATTAATTGAAAATAATATTAAAAATGATAATTATGATATGATTATAAATACAGAATATGATAATCAGAAAATGTTATATTTTAAGCAAATGTTACAATTTATTTTGCCTGATAATATAAAAAATAAAATTTTAAAACAATTAGCTAATATTTATAATGTTTCATTAAAATTTGAAGATTATTATATGAATACAGTTCAAATAAAAGAAATGAAAGAAAACGGCATGGAATTTGGATTTCATACATCTACGCATAAGCGATTAGAAAAATTATCTTATGAAGAACAACTTAAAGAAATTATTTCAAATATGGAACTACTAAAAAACGATAATATAATAAATGAAGAATCAGCTTTTTCTTATCCGTTTGGAAGTTATAATGATAACACACTAAATATATTGAAAAAAAATAAAATTAAATATGCATTTGCTATAGGGCAAAAACAATTTGCATTCAAAAATAATTTATTAACTATACCAAGATATGATTGTAATGTGTTAAAGGAGATGTTAGACAATGAACAATAATTTTATCGAAATTGATGGCAGAAAAATAGGAGCTGATTACAATCCATTGGTAATTGCTGAAATTGGAATAAATCATAATGGTTGTTTAGAAACTGCTAAAGAAATGGTTGATGCAGCATATAGAGCGGGGTGCGAAATTATAAAACACCAAACTCATATTGTCAATGATGAAATGAGTCATGAAGCAAAAAAAGTAATACCTGGAAATGCGGATATTTCCATTTATGAAATAATGAAAAATGCATCATTGTCTGAAACAGAAGAAAAAGAATTAAAGGAATACATAGAAAGCAAAAATATGATTTTTTTAAGTACACCATTTTCAAGAGCTGCAGCTGATAGATTAGAAAAAATGGGAGTTAAAGCATATAAAATTGGATCTGGTGAATGCAATAATTATCCATTAATTGAATATATAGCCAAATTTGGAAAACCAATGATTATTTCAACAGGAATGAATGATATTGAAAGTATACGAAAAACAGTTAAAATTGTAGAAAAGTATAATATACCATATGTTTTAATGCATACCACTAATTTATATCCAACGCCAGCTAATTTAGTTAGGTTAGGTGCATTAGATGAATTAAAACATAATTTTCCAAATGCTATTATTGGTTTATCAGATCATACCTTAAATAATAATGCTTGTTTATCAGCAACAGCATTAGGAGCCTGTGTTCTAGAACGACATTTTACAGACACAAAAAAACGAATAGGGCCTGATATAATTTGTTCAGCAGATGAAAAAGAATTAAAAGAATTAATAGAAAGTACTAAAGAAATTCATCAAATGTTAGGTGGAAGTAAAACAGCTTTAAAAGAAGAACAAGTCACTATAGATTTTGCATTTGCCACAATTGTTACAATAAAACCAATCAAAAAAGGTGATAAATTTACAAAAGATAATATTTGGGTTAAGAGACCAGGGAAAATAGGAATTAAAGCAGAAAAATATGAAATTTTATTAGGAAAAACAGCTACTGTTGATATTCCAAATGATACGCATATTTTAGAAGGAATGTTTAAATGAAAAAAATAGTTTTTTTGACAGGTACTCGTGCTGATTATGGGAAAATAAAATCTCTTTTAAAAGTTTTGAGCGATTCAAAAAATTTTGAAGTTTATATTTATGTAACAGGTATGCATATGATACCAAAATATGGTAATACATACATTGAGATTTTAAAAGATGGCTTTACAAATGTATATTTGGAAAAAGATATACTGGAGACAGATAAAATGGATATAGCGTTATCTGATTCAATTAAAAAATTTTCAAATTATATTGATATAGTTAAACCTGATTTAATTGTTGTTCACGGAGATAGAATAGAAGCATTAGCTGGGACAATTGTTGGAGCTTTTAATAATATAAGAATTGCACATATTGAGGGTGGTGAGATTTCAGGAACAATTGATGAATCAACTCGTCATGCTATTTCCAAATTTGCACAGTTTCATTTTGTTGCAAATGAAGAGGCAAAAAACCGTTTAATTCAAATGGGAGAAAATAGAGAAAACATTTATGTAATAGGGTCACCAGATATTGACATTATGTTATCTGATAAATTACCTACATTAGAAGAAGTAAAAGACAAATATGATATTAAATTTGATAAGTATGCTATCGTTATGTATCATCCAGTTACTACTGAAATAAGTAAATTAGAGGAAAACACAAACAATTTAATATCATTTTTAAAAAAGTCCGAAAAAAAATATATTATAATCTATCCTAATAATGATTTAGGTTCCAATATTATATTGAATGCATATAAAAAAATAGAAAAAAATGAAAATATCAAAATTTTCCCATCAATTAGATTTGAAATGTTTTTGACATTGCTAAAAAATTGTGATTTTGTAATCGGTAATTCAAGTGCAGGAATAAGAGAATGTGGAGTATATGGAATTCCAGCTATCAATATTGGTACAAGACAAAATGGTAGATTTAACATGTTTAAAAATAAAAATATAATTAATATTGAAAATACATTGTTAGGAATTGAAAAAATAGTAGATAATATAGATAAATACAGAATTAAGTGTTTTTCATTTGGCAGGGGAACAAGTTATGAAAAATTTATAAAAATTTTAGAAACAGAATCATTTTGGAATATTCAAATTCAAAAAAAATTCAATGATTTAAATGAATTTGACTAATTATAAAATTTGTATTAAAATATAGCACAACAAAGGGGGATTTAGATGTTGTGTTTAGGTATATTATGGAATTCTGTTCAAAAATATAAAGATATGGTTATACAGGATATTCAAAAATATGGATCATTAATAGGTACTTTTGATATGCCATTAGAAGATCATTATGAGTCATTTGTTAGAGATATATATGCACAAGATGAAATAGCATCTTGGAAAGTTGATAAAAAAGTTGAGACAATGTTTAATTCAAGTGATGATAGAACTATAACGATAGTTTTTGTTGAAGTTGACTTAACAGATCAGTTTTATCATGGTGGTAAAAAGAAAATGGTTTATACCAATTTAGAAAATTTAAAAACTGGAATTAGAAATAAATATGGACAAATGATTAAAGACTATTTCTTTGATAATGTTTTTCATATGACAGATGATGAGAGAGAATTAAAAGCTGACCTGATGGTCGTATCTAATTATTTAAAAAATATGAATATAAAAAATTCTAATAGTGGAATTCAGTTGATTAAAAAAATTAATAATATAGAAAAAAAATAATGATTTATTCATTATTTTTTAATGACCTGTTAATATTATTACTATAAATAATTGTTAATTCGTGTAGTGGTCTTGTCATAGAAACATAAAGTAATTTCATATCTGTTTGATTTGTTGAACTAAAAATATTTTCATCTGCATCACTAATAATTACAATATCAAATTCTAGACCTTTTGATAAATGGCTTGGTATAGTGCAAATACCACCAAGATATTGAGTATTGGAATTATTAATATTTGTAACATTAATTTTTTTATCATATAATTCTTGATAAATCAAATTACTTTCATCATGTGTTTTACTTATAATAGCAATAGATTTATAATTATTTTCTAATGCTTTATTAATCTCTTTGATTATAGTATCTATTTTATTATTAGATTTTATATAATTAACTTTTTTCCCGTGACGAATAACAGGAGTTGCAACATCTAAATTTAGCATTTTTGTAATATTATTGGCTTCTTCCATTATTTCAACGGTTGTTCTATAACTTTTTTCTAAAGTTAAAAATTCAGCATTATTTTCAAAAATACTATTTTGCACAGAACTCCAATTATTAATACTTTTGTACGAATAAATTGATTGTGCTAAATCTCCATAAATGCTAAAGTAACTATTATTAAATATACATTTTAAAATATAAAAATTGAAATCTCCGTAATCTTGTGCTTCATCAACTACAACTTGCTTAATGTTACTATATTGCATGGAACCATAAATTTTATATTTAATGTACATAAGAGCAGGCAAATCTTCTTCATCTAGTAGATTTTGTTTAATCTTATCTAGAGTGTCCTCTTTTATTTTGATATTAATATCAGTCGTGTTGCTGTACATATCATAATTAGTTATAAAATTTTTATATAAACTAATAACACTCAATTTATTATTAGTAAAGTATTTTTTCAATGATTGTTTGCAGCCGTTCATAAGTTCTTTTTTTATTTCATCACGAGTTTTTGCTAATTTATTTATATCTTTTTTATTATTTGTTTCATCAGATAGTGTATTAATAAATTTAGTTAATTTTAACATTAAATTATCATACTTTAATTCTATTTGTTTTGATAATAATAAAATACAACGATCAACACGAGAGTTAATATTGCTAAAATAATTGTTATCACTTACCTCTTTGTATATATTCATAATTTCATTTCTTGTTAAAATTTGAAAATTTTTTATACAAAAATCTTTATTTGGTACTATTGAAAAGTTTATATCATACATAAATCTATCTATTTGATTTTTAAAAGTTAATGAATATTTAAGTTTATCAATAGTTGAATCTTTTGAGCTATTTATATAATTAATTAATTTTTTATCAGAATCACTTAATAAAAAATCTTCTGCAATATATTCTTTTGCAAATTCAATAAAGTCGTATTGATAAACTCCATTAACATCTAAATCTGGTAATACTGACGATATATAGTTAATAAAAAATTTATTTGGACCAATTACCATATATTGATTTGCATTAATATTATCTTTGTAATTATACACTAAATAAGCAATTCTATGAAGTGCAACTGTAGTTTTCCCTGACCCAGCTACACCTTGAACTATTAAATTTTTTCCAAATTCTTTCCTAATTATATTGTTTTGTTCCCCTTGTATTGAAGAAACAATGTTTTTTAAACGATTATCAACATTGACATCTAAATATGGTTTTAATAATTCATCATTTGCAACTGTATCGACATTAGTAAATGATTTTAATATTCCATTTTCTATATCATATTGTCTTTTAATTTTTAAAGTGCCATTAATTATTCCGTCAGGTGCATTATAAGATGCATTTCCAACATTTGAGTCATAATACAAACTTGAAATTGGGGCTCTCCAATCGACTGTAATTATATTGTTGTCATAGTCTGTAACTCCAACTTTACCTATATAACAAATGTCTTCATTGTTATGTTCATCAACAAAGTCAATTCTAGCAAAATAAGGTTTATTAATATTTGTTTTTAAATTATTTAGTTTTATTTTTGTTGTGAAAATAGCATTATCTAGAAATTCTGGATTAGATTTATATAATGATGGAAGCGAATTAAGTGAAAGTTCAGTATCTTCAATTACTTCTTGATATTGTTTAATAGTATTATTTAAATGTTCATTTTCAAATTCAAAATCCATTTTATCATCTCTTTCTTCAAAAAAAAAGAATTTAAAGATATATATCTATTCTTTTATCATGTCCATGTATGTTAAAAACATATTCAAACTAGGGCCAATAGTTGGAACAAATTCCTTATCTTCAATAATTTTTTTTAATTCACTAATTGTAACATATTTTACTTCACTAACTTCATCTTCTTGCATTTTTATATCATTTAAATCAATGTCTTGTTCTATATGCCATACATCAACATAATCATACTTCCTTTTAATGCTACCTATTAATTCAGCCTTGTCCATATTTGGTTTAACGCCCAATTCTTCCTCAAATTCTCTAGCACATGTCATTTCGCTAGTTTCACCTGTAGAAGCGGCACCACCTGTTTCGTTCCACATATTTGGAAACATTTTTTTGTTAGCGGATCTTCTTTGAATTAGCAGTTCCCCTTTACTATTTGTAATCCAAATATGTATTGATAAACGATATTCTCCTAATTCAGGTTTAGTACTTCTTTCAACTGTTTTTCCTGTTTTGTTCTTTTTTCCATCATATATATCTACTATTTCCATATATAACCAACCTTTCTAATTATTATTATATCATAATTTTTATTATTTGAAACTTTATAAATAATCATTTAAATAAAATATCAAAACAGTAGTAATGTATATGCATTTATTGGTGATAGATTAAAAAATGTGGTATAATATTTTTGTTATTAGTTAGGAGTTTTTATGAGTTGTAATAAATTAAGAAATAGAATTAACGATGTAGTTAATGCTGATATATACAATGAAAATCCACCTTTTCCTAAAAAAGGTATGTTAATTGAAATCACTAATTTATGTAATGATGCATGTATATTTTGTTTTAATAAGAACATGGTAAGAGAAAAAGGGTTTATTGCTCCAAAATTAGTAGATAAAGTTTTAAAGGAAGCTTATGAATTAGGTATGAGGGAGGTTGGATTTTATACTACTGGGGAACCTTTATTAAATAAAAATTTAGAAGATTACATATATAAAGCAAAAACTATTGGATATAAATATATATACATTACAACTAATGGAGCATTAGCGAACATTGATAGAATGAAAAAATTAATTGAAAATGGTTTAGATAGTGTTAAATTTTCAATTAATGCTATTAATAGTGATGAATATAAATTTATTCATGGAAAAAGTGATTTGGAAAAAGTGATTCTAAATTTAAAAAAATTACATGATTATAAATTAGAAAATAATATTTCAATTAATATATTTGTATCTTATATTAAGACAAAATACACTGATAAAAGTATAAAGGAAATAAAGAACTTTTTTAATGATATATGTGATGAAGTAGTTATAATGAATGTTGAAAATCAAGGTGGATTACAACCAGAGATTAATAATTTATTATTATCTCAATTTGATGGAGAATTGAATACAAAGAAAAAGTTACCTTGTTCATATCCATTTAAGTCTGTAATTGTAACACGAGAGGGTTATTTAACTGCTTGCTGTTTAGATTTCCAAAATTATTTAGCATATGCTGACCTAAATAAAACTTCTTTAAAAGAAGCCTGGTCAAATGAGGTGATAAAAAAATTAAGGAAAGAACAACTAGAATTAAATCCATCTAACACAATATGTTTAAATTGCATTTATAATTCAAGTAAACAACCAGTACCTCTGTTAAAAGAATTATCAAGTGAATTTCAATATAATAGTTTTTCTAATAGAAAATGTGTAATTAAGAGAATTGATGATTTCTTGAAATTAAAAAAAAATAAATCCGAAAGTGAAAGATAATTTATAAATTTCATATTTATCGTTGTAGATATTAATATTAAACAATATGCTGCCAGTAATTAAAACAATAAAGATAGATGTTAATTTTATTGAATGATTCTAAATTTCATAATAAATATTAGAAAATTTAATGAAAATAAAAAATGTTTCTTTTTGATTAAAAATGATTTGAGAATGTTACTCAAATCTTTTAATTTATTATTTCAGAGACATTTACTTTATATTTAAAACATATGTCATATAAGAATGATGTTTGAATTAATGTTTTTCCGGATTCATAAGCAGATATAACTGATTGAGTTATATTTATAGAGTTAGCAAATTCTGTTTGGGATAAATGATTAATAAGTCTTATTTTTTTTATATTGTTACCAATTTTAACTTTATCAATTACTATTTTAGTTATTAATTTTTTTTTATTAGTAAGTGAAAAAAGTATGGATTTAGTATTAATAAAAGTTTCAAAAGTTTTAAATGATAACTTAAAAAAATTATATTAGATTAAATAAAACATATATTTTATTAGGTGATAAAATGCGCAAATATAAAATATGTGTTTTATTTTTATTTATATTATCTTTATATTGTTTTGAATTTGTAAATGCTAATAACAATTTTCCATTATTAGGGAAAATAATCTATCTTGATCCTGGACATGGTGGTTTGGATCCAGGCGCTATGTATGGAGGAATAAAAGAAAAGGATATTAATCTAGAAATAAGTAAGAAAGTTGAAGAAAAATTATCTGAATTAGGTGCTATAGTGTATATGACAAGATATGGTGATTATGATTTATCAGTTAACAATACAATAAATAGGAAAAGAAGTGATCTATCAAGGAGAAGTAATATAATAAATAAATCTGATTGTGATTTATTTTTATCAATACACTTAAATGCTGAGGAAACAAATAGTTATAGAGGTGCCCAAGCATTTTATGCAGATAAAAATGAAAAGAATATTGAAATAGCTAAAATATTTCAAGAGGAATTTAAAAAAAGTCTAAATAGTACTAGAAAGTATAAGAAAGATAATACACTTTATTTACAAAAAAGATTAAAAGTTCCAGGAATATTATTAGAAGTTGGTTTCTTGAGTAATTCAAATGAAAGATATTTATTAAAACAAGAAACATATCAAGATAAAATAGCTACTTCTATTACTAATGCCACAATAAAGTATTTAAAAACTTAATAAATATGGTATAATAAATATAGTAAGGAGGTTAGTTATGGGAAGTCAAAAAACCTTTAAGACCTTGGATGAACAAATAGAAATATTAAAATCAAAAGGATTGATTATTAATGATGTCGATACAGCAAAAGAAATACTATTTAGAGAAAATTATTTCTTTATAAGTGGATATCGTCATTTATTTCAAAATCAAAATAAATCGACTGTTTTTATACCAGGAACAAGATTTGAAGAATTATATGCCACATTTGTATTTGATAGAAATATAAGAAATATAATGTTTAAATTTATTCTAATTGTAGAAAACAACATTAAATCAATAATAAGTTATCAAATGTCTAAAAAATATGGATTTAAAGAAAAAGATTACTTGAATCCTAAAAACTTCATTCAGGATAATATGAAAGTTAGACAAGTATATGACGTTTTAAATAAAATGAAAAGGCAAATAAGAATAAATGGAAAACAACATGCTGCAACATCCCATTATATAATGAATTATGGATATATTCCAATGTGGATTTTAGTTAAAGTTTTGTCGTTTGGAATCATAACGGAATTATATGGAATATTAAAAGTAGATGATCAGATAAATATAGCTGATATTTATCATATTGATCCTGAAACAATGTCAACATATTTGGCTATTTTAGCAAATTTCCGTAATTTGTGCGCTCACGAGGATATTTTGTATGATCATAGAACGCAAAGATGTATTCCTGATAATAAATATCATCATATATTAGAAATACCAATGGTAGACGATGAATATATATATGGTAAAAATGATTTGTTTGCAGTAATGATAATCTTAAAAACGATGCTTACTGAAGATGAATTCAGGGATATAATGAATCAAATAAGTTATGAAATAGATGTATTAGATGGAAAAGTAGATACAGTACCTGTTGAAACAATTTTAAATAAAATTGGTTTTCCAAGTAATTTTAGACAAATATTAGAAATAAAATAGAGGTGTTATATGGATAAAATTAAAGTAATTTTAATATCTTTAATGACTATAATTTGCTTATTAATAATAGGTATAAAATACAAAAAAGAAGATAATGATGCCATTAAATTTAAAGAAGAATATGAATCATTAAATGAAACAAAAGATAGAAATGGAAAAGAATATATTAAAGTAAATATAGATGAAAAGAATCCAATAGTTTATGCTGATTATGAAAAAGTAGTAGATTTAATAAAAAATGATACAGCTGTAATTTATTTTGGGTTTCCAGAATGTCCTTGGTGTCGTAATGCTGTTCCTGTATTATTAGATACTGCTAAAGAATTAGGAATTGAAAAAATTTATTATTATAATGCACTTTCAATAAGAGATAAAAAATCACTAGATGAAAGTGGAAACATTGTTGTAGAAGAAGAAGGAACAAAAGAATACAAAGAATTAGTAGAATTATTATATGATTATTTACCTGTTTATGATGGTTTAAATGATGAAACAATTAAGAGATTATATTTTCCAACTGTTTTATTTGTAAAAGATGGAAAAATAATTGGATTACACAATTCCACAGTTGAATCTCAAAAAAACCCATATGATGGTTTAAACAAAGAACAATATGAGGAATTAAAAACAATATATTATGATTATTTAAATAAAACATTTGAAATATTCTGCGATGATGCTTGTTAGAAAACTTAAAATAGTTTTCTTTTTTTAAATTTTTTGTCGATTACTTTTAATTATAAAAAAAGATCTTCCTAATAAAATTTATTAGGAGGAATATATATGACAGGACTAACAGAAGAAGAAGTAAAAATAAATAGAGAAAAATATGGATCAAATATTTTAATGGATAGCAAAAATAACAGTTTTTGGAAATTACTATTAGAATCATTGAGTGATCCAATAATTAGAATTTTATTAATCGCACTAGGGATTAAAACAGTATTTTTAATAAAAAATTTTGACTGGTATGAAACTGTTGGAATAGTAATAGCAATCTTTATTGCTTCCTTTATATCAACAATATCTGAATATGGAAGTGAACAAGCCTTCAAAAGAATGCAAGAAGAATCTTCAAAAATTAAAACAAAAGTAATTAGAAACAATAAAATAAAAGAAATAAATATTGAAGAAGTAGTAGTAAATGATATAGTAGTTTTAGAAACAGGTGATAAAATTCCAGCAGATGGAATATTAATAGATGGAAATATATCAGTAGATGAATCTTTACTAACCGGTGAATCAAAGGAAAAAAATAAAAATAAAAATGATGAATTATATATGGGAACAGTTGTTTATTCTAAAAGAGCGAAAATGTTAGTAAAAAAAGTAGGAAAAAATACTATGTATGGTAGTGTAGCGACTGAATTAAAAACTAAAAGTCCCGATAGTCCATTGAAAATAAGACTAACTGAGTTAGCAACTCAAATAAGTAAAATTGGATATATAGGAGCAATATTAGTATCATTTGCATATTTATTTTCAGAAATAGTAATTCAAAATAATTTTAACATTAATGCAATAATCAATACAATTACAAATGTTCCGTTACTAATTGGACATATTTTATACGCCTTAACCTTATCAGTAACTATAATAGTTGTAGCAGTTCCTGAAGGTTTACCAATGATGATAACATTGGTATTATCATCAAATATGAAAAAAATGTTAAAAAACAATGTTTTAGTTAGAAAGTTGATGGGAATTGAAACAGCTGGTAATATTAATGTTTTATTAACAGATAAAACAGGTACTTTAACCAAAGGAAAATTAGAAGTTACAAATTTTATTGATGGTAGTTTAAACTACTATGGTAATTTAAACACTATTGATGGTGAATTAAAAACAATTGTAATTGATTCTATTTTATATAATAATTCCAGTGAATATAGTAAAGACAAAATAGTTGGTGGTAATAGTACAGATAGAGCATTACTTAAATATATAGGTAATAATATTAAAAAATATGAAATATTGGAAACTGTTCCTTTTGATAGTAAAAACAAATATATGGAAACAATAATTAAGAAAGATCGAAAAATTAAATTAATAAAAGGGGCTCCTGAAAAAATAATTCCAATGTGTACTAGATATTACAATAAAATGGGTTCTAAAAAATATTTATACAATAAAAAAGAAATAACAAATACAATTGAGGCGTTAGCAAAAAAAGGAAATAGATTGATAGCAATTGCTCAAAATGATTCATATGATTTAAGTCAAAATGATTATTGTTTAGTCGGTATAGTGGCACTTAAAGATGAAATTAGGGAAGAAGCAATAGAAGGAATAAGATTAGTTAAAAACGCTCATATAAATACAATAATGATTACCGGAGATAATAAAAATACAGCTGAAGCAATAGGCGAAGAATTAGGAATGTTGGACAAGGATTCAATTGTAATTACAAGTGAAGAGTTAAATAAGCTATCAGATGCAGAGTTAAAACAAATTTTTCCAAGAATAAAAATAGTTGCTAGAGCTCTTCCTAAAGATAAAAGTAAACTTGTTAGAATTGCGAGAGAATTAGATTTAGTAGTCGGTATGACTGGTGATGGTGTCAATGATGCCCCTGCTCTAAAACAAGCAGATGTTGGTTTTGCTATGGGAAGTGGAACTGAAGTTGCTAAAGAAGCTGCCGATATCGTTATTTTAGATGATAATTTTTTATCAATATCAAAGGCAATATTGTTTGGTAGAACAATATTCAAAAGCATCCGAAAATTTATTGTATTTCAATTAACAGTAAATATGTGCGCAATATGTTTATCAATAATTGGGCCATTTATAGGAGTAGAGACACCAATAACAGTTATTCAAATGTTATGGGTAAATATGGTTATGGATACTTTAGCCGGATTAGCATTCTCATTTGAACCACCATTAATTGAATATATGAATGAATTACCAAAGAACAAAAATGAATCAATTGTTAATAAATATATGTTAACTGAGGTTTTTATGGCGGGTTCTTATTTAACAATTCTTTGTATTTTATTTTTAAAAGTTCCATTTTTTAAATCATTATTTAGAGATAATGTTCAAGATATATATTTTATGACGGCTTTCTTTGGTTTATTTATTTTTACTTGCTTGTTTAATTCTTTCAATGTTAGAACTACAAGAATCAATATATTTGCCAATTTGTTAAAGAATAAAGTGTTCTTATTTATAATGTTTTTTATAGTAGTTGTTCAATTAATTTTAATTTATTATGGTGGAAATTTATTCAGAACAGCTGGACTTACTATTTCTGAATTATTATTAATTATCTTTATTTCTTTTACCATAATACCTATTGATTGGTTTAGAAAATATATATGTAAAAAGAAAAATATCTCAATGTCAATTTAATTTTTTGTAGGTAATGTATTGAATTTAACTTTATTGTATAGTATAATTTATGAAGGTGAAAATATGGTATATTTGTATACTGATTTAACTAAAAAAGGTTTTAGTGATTATCAGATAAAAAAAATGGTTAATGAAAATAAGTTGTATGTTGTTAAAAAAGGTATATATTCTGATAAATTAAATTATAACTATCTAGAGGTTATTGCTGTAAAGCATCCTAATGCAGTTTTTACTCTTGAAACAGCTGCATATTGTTATGGACTTATTAGTAAAAATAAAATTCCATATGTTATAGCTACTAAACAAAAAGATAGAAAAATAAAAGATGAATATATTAAACAAATTTTCACTACTGATAAATTATATAATACTGGTATTAGCAAAATAACTTATCAAGGATTTAATATTTTGATATATGATTTGGAACGATTATTGATTGATGTTGTAAGAAATAAAAAAAATATGGATTTTGAATCTTATCATGAAATTATCAATAATTACAAGAGAATATCAAAATTATTAAATAAAAACAAATTAAACGAGTATATTATTAATTTCAAAGATCCAAAAATTGTAGACAGAATTAAGAGAGAAGTATTAAATTAAATAATGTCTTTGTATGGACATTATTTTTTTAGGTTTATTGAAATTTAATGATGAATGTGCTATTATGTTAACGGATAGTAAATACTTAAATATTAAAGAGTAGAGGGATGAAACAATGGAGTTTGTGGTTTGTGATGATGAGAAAGTATTCAGAAGTAATGTTGTAAAAATTATTGATAAGATTTATATGAAGAATAACGAAGATTATAAAATTTATGAGTTTGATTCTTATAACAAAAGTTTTGAGAAACTTATCAATAAAAAATCTCCAAAGATTTACATATTAGATATTGAAATTAAAAATAGTATTTCAGGTATTGATATTGCTAGAAAAGTTAGAAGATATGATTGGGATAGTATCATAATATTAGTTACTTCACATAATGAGTTAGGTTATCAAGCTATGAAAGCACAAATAATGTTGTTAGATTTTGTATCTAAATTTGATGATTGTAATAAATCATTGGAAAGAGCAATAAACAAAGCTTTAGAATTAGTTAATAAGAAAAAAGTTATAAAGTTCGATACGAGTGGAGCAACATATATTGTATATTTATCTGATATTTTATATATTGAAAGAGATACTGTTGATAGAAAATGTATTATTCATACAGTTAATAATATTATTCCCACCAGTAAAAGTTTAAATGAATTATCTAAAGAGTTGGGTAGTGATTTTTATCTATGTCATAGAAGTTGTTTAGTTAATTTATTGAATATTGATCACGTTATTTGGAAAGATAGCATTGTATATTTTAAAAATGGAACTTCTATGGATTTGGTATCAAGAGATAAAAAGAAAGGACTTAAGGGTTATGTTAATAGTTAGTTGGTTTATATGTGGTGCGTTGTGCTTTTTTGTGTATAATTATTTATTTTGTACTATGATATGCAAAGAAAAATTCAAAGTCGACTTGACAGTGGTTTTATCAATAATTATTATGGGATTATTGAATGTATTTCTATTATCAACAAATATAAGTTATATTAAACCATATGTTATGCATTTATTTACATTTATTTGCTTAAAATTAATATATAATCAAAAATTTATGAAAACATTGTTAGGACTTTTAATTATAGTCGCTATGTCATTCATATCAGAATTTGTAGTTGGAACTATAGGCGTTTTGGTGTTTAAAACTGATTTTTCTACGATAAATAATAGTTATATTTATTATCTGTTATTGAATATTTTGGTTTTATTTATATGTTATTTGATAAGTAAGTTTAATATCGTTAGAAATTTAACTAATCATATTATGGAATGGTACAACCAAAACGAGTATAAAAGCTTAATGTTTTTTGTTGTTTTGATTTTTATAATACTAACATTCGCTTTATACAATAATTTTATTAATATTTTGCCCACCTATTTACTTGCCGTCGCTAATTTATTTTTTATAGCCGTATTCGTATTTATAATTGGCTTTTTCAGAGAAAAAACTTCTAAGAATAAGATAATATACGAATATGATCAATTATTAGATTATATCCAAACTTATGAAAAATTATTAGATGAGAAAAGTAAAAATCAACACGAATACAAGAATCAGTTAGCGGTTATAAGACTTATGGTTAAAAATAAAAAAACAATCGAATATATTGATTCTCTATTAGACAATGAAACAGAAGAAGATTTGGAAATTGAAAATAAATTAATGTATATTCCAAAAGGTGGTTTAAAAGGTTTAATTCATTACAAAATAGATGCAATGAAAAAGAAAAAATTAAATATATTTATTGATGTATCTAGTGAATTAAAAGATTCAAAATATTGGCTTAATTGTGATAAAAATTTACAAAGTGTCAGTAAAATTTTAGGAGTATACTTGGATAACGCAATCGAAGCCTCTGAGAACTCTAAAGAAAAATATATAATATTTGAAGTATATGTTGAAGATAAAAATACTGTATTTAAAATATCAAATACTTTTAGTAATAAAATATATATGGATAAAATTGATAAAGAAGGATATTCAACAAAAGGGGAAGGTAAAGGTTACGGATTGGCTTTAGCTAAAGATTTAATTGAAAAAACAGATTGTTTATCACAATCAAGAGAAATTAGTGGAATTTATTATATTCAAAAATTATATGTAAAAAATAAAGTATAACGAATCGTTATACTTTTTATAATCTAATTATTTAATTAAACTTTTTGGACATTCTGGTTCATCGATATACCACATAGCACATGCATTTGATTCTCCATCAGCAGCCATAGTACCAACACCAGCAAAAATATTAGCTAATAATTGTTTCATAAATCGCACCTCCTCTTTTTATTCTTTTATATAACTAAACTAAAATGTTTAATTACCATAATTTAAATAGTTGTTATAGCTTAAATTAAATGTTTTATAGGTTAGTGGTAAAACTAATACAACCTCTATATATATACCAAATATAATTAAATTTGATATAGTATTATCTTTAACTATAATAGATATAAATGATAATAAAATACAACTTATAGTAGTAACAAAATTATATATTTCTCTTCTTTTCTTACTTATGATAGGTCTTTTAACAGTATCAGCAGGTGTATAAACATAAATCAATATTATAGCAATTACCCCTAATAATGATTTAATATATATTGGAATTGTAATTAATTTAGAGAAAAAAGGAAGAATTATAAAAATCAAGCTAGATGATAACAGGCAAATCCAACCTTTACTTGCATGTAATCCAAATCCAGTGGTTCTTAAAATATTAAAAAATATAAGTAATAATAACATTTCTCTAAATATATTAAAAATGAGAGCTAAGCTAAATATAACAATAGTTTTTGTAACAGTTATATATATAGCTTCTAAGCCATATCTTATTTCGTCTAATTTGATTTCATCAATATCAGATCTGTTCTCTCTAATTGTATTTAAACAATAACTTAAAAACTTTTGTTTCATAGCACACCTCACATCTATTTTGAATTATACATAAAAAAATGTTTGACGAATGAATATTAGATTAATGGGGTGGATATTTTGGCTATAATGCCTAAAAAATGAGAAAAATGTCGAAAAAACTACCTTTTAGACATAAAAAGAAACTATTGGAACGAAATATTCAATTAAAATAACTAGTTTTGATATAATCGATTTGCTTACGCTTGAGGCACAAAATGAAAACTTGCAAGTAATGTCGGAATTTGTAGTATGAATTATGTTGAATCCTCGTGCTTTGAAAAGTATAATATATTTGTAAGCAAGATTTACTGGGAGGGAGATGTGAATATGTTACGTGGTAAAGTCAAATGGTTTAACAACGATAAAGGCTTTGGTTTTATTGAATACAATGATAAAGAAGATATCTTTGTTCATTATTCTTCTATTTTATCAGAAGGATATAAAACCCTAGTAGAAGGTCAATATGTTGAATTTGAACTAGTACAAACTGATAAAGGACTTCAAGCGAAAAACGTAGTCGAAATAAAGGCCACTTTAGTATAAAGTGGTTTTTATGTGAAAAAAGTTGAAAAAAATTTATTAAATGTTATAATATAATTGAAAGGTGGGATGTTGATGAAATTAAACATTCGTGGTAGCAAAATTGAAATAACAGATGCTATCAAAAGTTATTTGGAGGGTAAGGTTCAAAAATTAGATAAGTATTTTGAAAATCCAGAAGAGATTAATGCGAATATCGTTGTAAAAACAAAAGGAATTGACCAAACTGTTGAAATAACTATACCAATTAAAAAAGCTATATTAAGAGTTGAAGAAAGTAATAAAGACTTGTATTCATCTATTGATTTAGCTGTCGACAAACTAGAAAGACAAATAAGAAAAAATAAAACAAAAATAAAAC
The DNA here is from genome assembly GCA_934119965.1 of uncultured Bacilli bacterium. GTDB lineage: Bacteria > Bacillota_I > Bacilli_A > RF39 > UBA660 > CAJOJO01. The sequence goes on along the minus strand of CAKOTA010000002.1, from coordinate 16,225 downwards.
AAAAAAATAATAGAGAAAAATTCGATTTATTCATTGATTTTGAAGTTGAAGAAATGGAAGAAAGTCCAGAAACAATAGTAAAAAGAAAATCAATTGATATGAAACCAATGAGTGAAGAAGAAGCAATTCTACAAATGGATTTATTAGGTCATGAATTCTTCATCTTTAAAGATTCAGATACTGATACAAATGCAGTACTATATAAAAGAAAAGATGGAAATTATGGAATAATTGAAATGAAATAAATTGATTAGGTTATCTGTTTTAAGATAACCTTTATTTTTTTCTTAAAATTACTATTATTTTTCCTTTAAATTTGATAAAATATATTATGTGAAAGGAATGATAAAATGAGTATTTTAAAAAAAATATTCAATCATGAATATAAAGAATTAGAAAAATTCAAATCAATTGCCGATGAAGTAATTAATTTAGATGAAACTATTTCAAAATTAAGCGATGAAGAATTAAAAGGAAAAACAGAAGAATTTAAAATAAGACTTGCTAACGGAGAAACTTTAGATGATATTAAAGTAGAAGCTTTTGCCGTTGCTAGAGAGGCTGCTTATAGAGTAATTGGCGAAAAACCATATTATGTTCAAATTTTAGGTGGTTTAGCAATCCATGAAGGTAATATTGCCGAAATGAAAACAGGTGAAGGTAAAACTTTAACATCAACAATGCCAGCTTATCTAAATGCCTTAGAAGGAAAAGGTGTACATATAATTACAGTTAATGAATACTTGGCTGAAAGAGATGCTAACTGGATGGGAAATATTTACAGATTTTTAGGATTAACAGTTGGTGTTAACTTTAGAGAAAGTAGCGCAAAAGAAAAAAAAGAAGCATATAATTGTGATATTTTATATACAACAAACAATGAATTAGGATTTGATTATTTAAGAGATAATATGGTTGTTAAGGCTGAAAATAGAGTTCAAAGACCATTAAACTTTGTTATCATTGATGAAGTTGACTCAGTATTAATAGATGAAGCAAGAACACCACTTATTATATCTGGTGGAAAGATGGAATCTGCTAATTTGTATATTGATGCCGATAAATTTGTAAAAAAATTAAAGGAGAACAATGGCTATATCTATGATGAGAAAACAAAAGTAGTTACTTTAGATCAAAAAGGAATTGAATTAGGAGAAAAATATTTCAATTTGAGTAATTTATATGACATAAATAATGCTAACTTAGTTCACTATATTAATCAAGCTTTAAAAGCAAATTATGCAATGAAAAAAGATTTTGATTATGTTGTTGCTGATGACAAAATTATAATTGTTGATCCATTTACTGGTCGTTTGATGGCTGGTCGTAGTTACTCAGACGGATTACATCAAGCAATCGAAGCTAAAGAAGGTGTTTCAATCGAACAAGAAACTCGTACTTTAGCAACTATTACTTTCCAAAATTTATTTAGAATGTATAATAAATTGTCTGGTATGACAGGTACAGCCAAAACCGAAGAAGAAGAATTTAGAGAAATATACAATATGTATGTAATTACAATTCCAACAAATAAGGAAGTAATAAGAAAAGATTATGAAGATTTAATCTTTACTACTAAAAGAGGTAAATATAAAGCTATAATAAATGAAATAAAAGAAAGACACGCAAAAGGTCAACCAGTATTAGTCGGTACTATAGCTGTTGAAACTAGTGAATTGTTGAGTTCGATGTTAAAGAAAGAACATATTCCTCACGAAGTATTAAATGCTAAAAATAATGCTCGTGAAGCTGAAATAATTGCTAAAGCTGGTGAAAAGGGAGCAGTTACAATTGCTACAAATATGGCCGGTCGTGGAACTGACATTAAATTAACTGACGAAGTTAGAGATTTAGGTGGTTTATGTGTTATTGGTACTGAAAGACATGAATCTAGACGTATTGATAACCAATTAAGAGGTCGTTCTGGTAGACAAGGAGACCCTGGAATGTCACAATTCTGTGTTTCGTTTGAAGATGACTTAATGGTTAGATTCGGTGGAGATAGAACTAAAGCAATGCTTTCAAAAATTGGCGCTGATGAAGATATGTCAATAAGATTGAAGTTTGTTTCTAAATCTATTGAATCTGCTCAAAAACAAGTTGAAGGTAATAACTTTGATATGCGTAAAGCCGTATTACAATATGATGATGTTATTAATCAACAAAGAGAATATATTTATGATAAAAGAAATGAAATTTTAGATTGCGATTCAATTCACGATCAAGTATTAGAAAATTTTAGAAATTTTATTGATAATTTAGTAAATTCTCATATTGCTCCAGAGGGATATTTAACTGATAATGATTTATTTGAAATATTGGAGTTTGTTAATGAACAATTATTGAAAAATAAACTTAGTATGGAAGATATTAAAGATAAAAATGAAAAAGAATTAGTTGAATATCTAATAGAAAAAGTAATTTCTGAATATGAAGAAAAACTTGAAGATGTTCCTGAAGAAATAAGGAATGAATTTGAAAAAGCTATTTCTTTAAGAGTTATAGATACTAGATGGATGGATCACATTAATACAATGTCAAATTTACGCGAAGGTATTGGTCTTAGAGGATATGCTCAAGTTGATCCATTAAGAGCTTATACTACAGAGGGATTTGAATTATATGACGAATTGTTAAATACAATTGATAAGGAGATAACTTTATTTTTAATTAAAGCTGAAATAAGACAAAATACAGAAAGAAAACAAGTAATAAAAGGTGTAGCTGTTAATGATAATACAAAAGTTAAGAAAGCCACTCCAAAACAAGTAAATAAGATTGGTAGAAATGAACCTTGTCCTTGTGGTTCGGGAAAAAAATACAAACAATGCTGTGGAAAGTAGCATAAAATAAGGAAATATTTAAAATTTAAAAATTATCAAGTTGGTTCAGGTTTCATAGCTTGTCCACAAAATCTTGAAAATTTGTAGTAAAATAAGGTGTGAACGAGAAATAATGTGTTGACACCTTTTAAATTTAAAAAAATAGTTTTTTAATGGGATAAAAAATAAAATTTTAATATATCAATTAGAAGATTGTAAAAAAAAGATACAAAAATTAAAGATAAAATGGTATGGTTATCACAACAACAGATAGCAGACTTATGTTATGCAATTAAACAAAATATAAGTTCACATATTAAAAATATTTTTAATGAAGAAGAATTAACTATTGATTCACCTATCGAGAAATTCTTGAAAAATTAGTAAAAGAATGAAGTATATATATCAAGAAAAAAACATACAATGAATTAATAAATGAAGTAATTAATGTAGAATCTACGTTGTATGAAGATTATTAAGATTATTGTATTAATATTTTATTATATATTCATTATACATTTTAAAAGTATCTTCATAAATTAAAATAGGAAAATTAAAATTGAGAATTAATCTTAAAAAAATAAAGGAGGATGTATAATGAATAATTGTAATGATTGGGAAAGAATAAGAAAAAAAATTGAAGAAGAAAGAAAAAAATATCAATTGTGTTATGTTCAAGGCCCTACAGGACCAAAAGGAGAACAAGGCAATGTTGGTCCACAGGGAGATAGAGGAATACCTGGACCAGCTAGTATTGATGTTGGAATTACAGAAACAATAGAACCATTTGAAGAAGCTAAAGTAGAAAATGTTGGAACGATTGAAGATGTTATTTTGAATTTTAAAATACCTAGGGGACAACAGGGATTAGAAGGAAAAATTGGCCCACAAGGAATACCTGGACCGAAGGGTGAAAAAGGTGATATTGGTCCACAAGGAATAAAAGGAGAAAGAGGTGACCAAGGACCTTCTACTATTCAAATTGGAAATATTGAAACAATAGAACCAACAGAAGAAGCAGAAGTTATAAATGTTGGAACACCTGTTGATGTGGTTTTAGAATTTAAAATACCAAAAGGAGAAAAGGGTGATATTGGACCAAGGGGATTACCAGGAGAAATAGGAAGAACAGAACATATTACCATAGATGAAACAGAAACTTTAGAACCTGGAGAACCAGCACAAGTTATGGATACCTTTGAAAATTGGGTACATCATTTAGCTTTTTTAATTCCAAAAGGCGAAAAAGGCGACATTGGAGAAAGAGGTCCACAGGGTCCAGCAGGTCCGCCAGGAACAGAATTTGTATCCTCTTATGGAATTAGATATTCAATGACTAATACGCAACTTAACTTACCACAAGGAATTGATACTATAATTCCTCTACCTGAAAAAGGAACTGCATTTCTCACAGAATATCCAGACAACAATTCAATAAAAATAAAAGAAAATGGTGTTTATCTTATTTCATATTCATTATGTGGAGCAACAAACGAAGATTGTTCTTTAACAACGTCTGTAAGAGCAAATGACATACTACAACCAGCAACGAATACAACAAGTGAATTTCAAGCACAAATAATTAATTGTATAAGTGGTTCAACTATTGTATCCCTTAATAAGGATGATCTTGTTACATTAAATGTAAAGCCATCTATGACTGTTAATATGATATTTAATGGAAGCACTAGTGCAGTGTTAAGTGTTACCAAAATACATTAAGAGTAGATATTTCTGCTCTTTTTGTTATGAATTAATTATTTCAAAGTTAATATGAGTCATAAAATATGGTAAAGGAAAGTGATGATATGCAAATAATAAATGATAATACTGTTGTAATAAATAACAATGAAGAATTAAAACAGGTATTAAGTGAAGAAAATAATTATAATTACATTTATTTAGGAAGTGATATTACTGCAACAAGTGGTTTTGTTATAAATAGCAATAAAAGTAAAGTAACAATTGATGGAACATATAATAATACAAAATATACTTATACAAATAATCTGAGTTCAGAAGAAACGGTTATAAAAGTAAGTACAGCAAATAAAAGGATTATATTAAAAAATATGAATATCATATCTTCTCATAATTATGGAGTTGTATATGTTCCATCGCATCCAAATTATTCTAATGTGGTGATAGAATATAATAATATAAATTTTAGTGGAATAGAACTTTCATGTAATTATTATGGAACAACTAAAATTATTGATTCCATAATAGATGCAAAAGACACTAATAATGTTTCAGTACAAAAAGTATGTGATTCTAATAGAATTATAATTGGAGGAAATACAACAATTACAAGTAGTTCAAATACAAATACAGTTTTCTTTTTTAATGATGTTATACCATCTTATATTAAAATAGTCCCTAATAGTAATGTAAATATTACAACTAATAAGGAACTTATGAATGGAACTAATAGGTTAGATTTGATAGTTGGACATGGCGCAGAATTTCTTTTAACAACGGGAAATGGTTTTGCAATAACTACAACTCATGGTGCTAGAAATGTTGTAATAGAGGAAATGGCTAATTTTACATTTATTGAAAAAAGTCATCAAAGAGTTCCGATGTGGAATGTATTTGGAGATTTTATGGTTAAAGAAGGTGCAAGCATATCAGTAATAAACACATATATGACTACACCAACTGATAATTATAATATTTATTTTAAAGGGGTAAACCAAAAGTTTATACTGGATAATCCTAAATATGTAAATATTTATACCAAAAATGCAAATGTAGTCTATACCAATAATCCTGTAGATTTTATATTTAGTTTTAGTAGAATTAATATGTGGATATATGCTCTTGACTATACTTCTGCTTGTGGTCTTGATGATACTCCAGCATTCTATTGGTATAAAGAAAATACACCTGCTAAAATAACAGGTATACTAAATAAAGATAATACTACAGTTACATCCCATAATTTCACAGACTCTGAATTAAGTTCATTAACAGATATAAATAGTTTTACTCTACAGAATATAAAAATATTGACTATTGGGTTGAATAAAACAAATATTCATCCAATTACATCTTCTATAGATGCTATTTCGGGTCATACAAAACCTCATGCAAATGTTAAAATAGAATATGATAATAAAAGTTTAATAGTAGAATCAGATGAAAATGGCTTTTTCGAAGCAAATATTGATTCTACTATTGCAGATAATACAAAAGTTAAAATAACAACTTGTTTAAATAGTTGTTTTACTGAGAGAAAAGTAACAACCCCTTTTATGGGCGAGTTAACTCTTTTAAAGGCAACAGAAAATATTACCTTTAGTATGATACCATCTTCAACTAATCCAACTATATTACCTAAACAAAAAGAAACAGTTGTAACTGTAGTTGATAGTAGGATAAATAGTACTAACTGGAAACTATATTTAAATTATACAAATCCAATGATAGAGAGTTCCGGTAAAGTATTAATAGATTCATTATTTTTTAAGAAATTTAATAATGAAGAAACTCTTTTGAAAACATATAAAAAATTAATATATGAATCAAATGATAATGGAGGAAATGTAAATGTTAGTAACATTACATTTTCGATTGATAAAGGATTATTTTTAAAACCCAGTAAAGACTTGTTTGAAAATGAAGATTATTCAACATTAATAGTTTGGAGTGTTGAGGCATAATGACTTTACAAGAAAGAGGCTTGATTCATAAATTATATTGTAATGGGGTGAATTATGAGAAGAGATTATATTTATATTAAACTTTTTAGCAGCGAAAGTATGAACCCTAGTAATTTAAAAATTATATTAAGAGATAAATATAATAAAATTGTTTTTGATGGAATAACTGATAATTATGGAAAAGTGAAAATACCAATTTGTAATAATGATGTATATAAATTATTCATATATTCTAAATTATCAATTGTTAAAATACCTTTAATTGCAAGGAATGATAATGTTTATTGCATAAATATTGGTAATAATAAAAGGAAAGAACATCTTGTTACAATTTTATTAAAGGATAAATATTATCCAAATATAAAAATAGAAGGAGGTAAGATGATACTATGGCAAGACATACAATCCCAATAACAAATGGTAAAGGAAGTATTGAACTTGTTGCAGGAACATATAATGCTCAAGCGGTAGCTGGTGGATATGACGCGGCAACACTTAATCCGAAAAGTGTTACCATTATGGATGGGACTGCTACATATGCATTTACAATAAGTGCAAAGGGAAAATTAACACTTCATGTAACAGATACAGGAGATCCTAATACTGGAGTGCAAATTGTTGGTGCTAAATTTATAAGAACAGATAGTACAGGAACAATAGTTGGAAATGAAATAACAACTAATGAAGATGGAGACGCTGTATTTGATAATGTTCCATTTGCTGAATCAGGAAGTACTGCAATATACTATAAGCAAATATCAAGCGATGGAGGTCATACATTTGAGGATTCTGTTAAATCAATTACTATGACTGAAGCATCAGAAACAGTGCAGATAATAAATCCAACAGCACCAGTTAGAAACTTTACATTAATGGATGCAAGTTTTCCTAACATACCGATTATAGATGGTCAAATAATACTTGAAGATAATTAATAAAGAAGCAAAAATTTTATAAAATTTGCTTCTTTTTGCAATAGCTTTATAAATAAACTAATTTTTTTATATAGGAATATTTTGACTTTTATTATTTCAAAATTACTATGTATGATTGTAATTTATGTGATAAAAAATGATAAAATAATAAAAGTTTATTATGAACATCTTAACAAAGTAGGAATTTCTAAAAGAAAAAATCTCACAACAGTTGAAAAAAATAATTGAAATAACAGCAAAATATTGTAGAGGTAATGTGAAATTTTTGATAGTAAAAAATATTCACTATGTAAAAATGTCTAAAAATTAAATATAAATTTAATATTGCATAATGTATAATTATTTATTCAAAAAAGTGTTATTAAAGACTAATTATGGTATAATCTATTATAGAAATATATAGTAAGGTGAATTAATATGAATAAAAAGATAACAAAGGTAATTTTGAATATATTTTTTATTGGAGTTCTATTCAATATAAAAGAAATCAAAGCCAATCCATATGTATCTGAAGGACCATATGGTACAAATTGTACTTGGTATGCCTGGAAAATGGCAAATGAAAAGGGTGGAATAAGTCTACCATCATGGGGCAATGCTAAAGACTGGTATAATGATGCTAAAAATTCTGGATATTCAGTAGGAACAACACCTCAAGCTAATTCGATCGTTGTTTGGGGAAATTGGACACCATATGGACACGTAGGATATGTTGAATCAATAGGAGAAAATATAATTAATGTTTGGGATTCATCAGAAATTTGTATTGATGAAGAAGATGAAGATTTTATCAATTGCGAGGCTAATTCGGTTGATGAATCAGGAGATAGATATTGTAGAGAAAACGCTAAAAGAATAGCTTGTAAATATACACTTTCACCTGATGATTATGGAATAACTGGATATATATATTTAGACTATGCTCCAACTATCGTTACTCCATCAAATAATGAATTTCAACAAACTCAAGAAGAACCAACAGAGACAATAAAATCAAATAATAATAACTTAAGCAACATAGAAATCAGTAACGCAACTATAGAATTTAATAAGGATGTATTGCAATACAGTGTAGATGTAAAATATGAAATTGAAAAAATGACAATTAATGCCGTAGCTGAAGATGATAAATCGATTATAACAGGAACAGGAAATTATGATTTAAAAGTTGGCGAAAACGAAATAAAATTAGTAGTAACTGCAGAGGATGAAACTACGAAAGAATATATAATTAAAATTACAAGAAAAGAAAAAAATACTATAAATGTGCAGTCAAAAGATAAAACTAAAACAAATAATACTGTTAAGAAAAGTAGTAATTGGATGATAGTTGTATCGATAGGAATTTTCTTAATAATTGTTTCTATAATAATAATTGTTTTTAAGAAAAAGAAAAAAGTAAAATGATAACTGTTAAATTATTTAAATATAGATTAATGGGTGTTATAATTAGATTAGGTAAAGTTTTATTTTGACATATGGGTAGAGGTGTTATGATGGAAAGAAGTAAAAAATATTATAAAAACATAGATTTGATAAGATTAGTAGCTTGTATAGCAATTCTTTTGTACCATATAAATATATTAAAAGGTGGATATTTAGCAGTTTGTACTTTTTTTGTGTTGAGTGGATATTTAGCAACAACTTCATCTTTTAAGAAAGAAAAGTTTTCTTTATTGACATATTATAAAGACAGACTCTTAAAACTATATTTACCACTTATTTTAGTAGTTTTTTTAACAATTACAGCTTTGTCTTTTTTTCAAAGTATTACTTGGTTTAATTTAAAACCTGAGACAACATCGGTCTTACTAGGATACAACAATTATTGGCAGTTGGGGGCTAGTATGGACTATTTTGCAAGACATATTGATTCTCCATTTATTCATTTATGGTATATATCAATATTATTACAATTTGATTTAATATTTCCTTTTATATTTATTATTTTTCGTAAGATTGGCGAAAAAGTAAGTAAATTTTTACCGTGCTTTTTTATGATAGCCTTTTCAGTAATAGCAACAGTCTACTTTTATAAAATGAGTTTAACTCAAAATGTAATGGTTGTATATTATGGTACTTTTACTAGAATTTTTTCCATATTCTTTGGGGTAGCATTAGGCTTTATTCATTCATATTATAAACAATTGGCATTTTCTAATAAATTTTTGAATCGAATAATATTTTTATTGTATTTAATAGCATTATTATCTCTATTTATACTAGTTGAACCTAGTTCTAAGTATTTCTTGAATAGTATGATAATTACGACAATTATTAGTTGCAGATTAATTAGCTATGGTACTATTAATCCTGAAAGTAATTTGACGCTATTTGATAAGATAGTAAAATCTTTATCGGGTGTTAGTTATGAAGTTTATTTATTTCAATATCCAATTATCTATATATTTCAATACATAAATATAAATAAAGATATATATTTTTTGACTGTTATAGGCTTAATATTAATATTATCCTTCATTTTACATTTTTCCTTAAATGGAAAAAAGCTTAAGTTAATTAAGTATTTAATCCTTTCGATAATTATCATAATATCGGCATATGGTATATATCAATATTATTTAGCAGAGGATCATACTGCTGAAATGAAAAAATTAGAAGAACAATTGAAACAAAATACAAAAATGATAGATGAAAATAAAGAAAAATATGAACAACAGATGAAACAGGAACAAGATGAATGGACAAAAGCTTTGGAAAACCTAGAAAATGACGAAAATAATTTAAAATCTATAGTTTCAGGTTTACCAGTTGTCGGAATTGGCGATTCAGTTATGCTTGGGGCTGTTGATAATCTATATGGTGCATTTCCAAATTGTTATTTTGATGCGAAAGTATCTAGAACTGCATGGAAGGCAGCCGATATATTGCAAGATCTAATAAATAGAAATATGTTGGGTAATCCAATTATTATAAATTTAGGTGCTAATGGTGACTGTTCCTATGATTGTAAAATTGAAATAATGAATAAATGTGATGGTCATAATGTTTTTTGGATAAATACAACTAACTACGATTATGTTAATCAAAAATTATTTTCTTTAGCCGAATCTTATCCAAATTTACATATAATTGATTGGAAAACAATTTCGAGCGGTCATCCAGAATATTTTGTGGCCGATGGTATTCACTTAACTGAAATTGGTAAACAGGTGTATACAAATGTAATATATGATTCAGTATTTCAAATCTATTCTACAGAGTATCAAAGAAAAAAAGAAGAATTAATGACTAAGCACGAAGAAGAATTGAAAAGTAAAATAAGTTTTTATGGAAATGATATATTATTAAATGCATATGAATATTTTCAAAAAGAATTTAATGGCGCTAATTTTAATATAAATAAAGATTATAGCTATAACTCACTTAAGAATGATATAGAAGAATCTGTTACGAATGGAACTTTAAATTATAAGGTTGTGTTTGCATTCGATGATACTAATGCTTTGAATTTAGATCAGTATCGAGAATTGACGGAGTTGTGTAAGGATCATAAAATTTACATATTAATTCCTACTAATAATTCCTATAGTATATTTAATTCTATTGCTGATAATGCTTTGGGTGATAATGTTGTATTTATAAATTTTTATGAAGAATTATTAAAAGAATCTAAATATTTGTTAGCAGACAAAATTCATCTTAGTGATGAAGGAAATGACGCATTGGTTCAAAAACTAAAGGCTGAAATAAATCAATAGTTAATATTTTATAGATTTGAATAGTTGTTGAAATAATTAACATAAAAAGTTTCTATAAAAGTTCACATAAATAAATATGAAAATAAACTTCAAAAGAGGATTTTCATATTTTTTTTTGAAAATATATGCTATAATACTATTGAATGAATATTAATTGGTAATTAATAATTAATATTTTTTGAGAATTGATGGTGAATTTATGAATAATAATGTATATAAACAATTAGTTGAATTTAAAAAACAATATCCAAAGACGATTTCTTGGAGATTGAAAAAACATGCTAAAATAATAGAAATGCATTTAAACCCAGGTGAGATTGTTAAATATTCTTTTGCTGCGCAAAAAAATAATAATCCACTTGATATAATAACAACATATGCAGTAGTGTTGACTAATAAAAGGATATTACTAGCTTCAAAGAGAGTGTTATTCGGATACTTTTTTACAGCAATAACTCCAGATTTATTCAACGATTTGAAAGTGGAAATGGGATTAATTTGGGGTAAAGTTATAATTGATACAGTCAAAGAAGAAGTTGTTTTGTCAAATATTCAAAGAGAAGCATTAGATGATATTGAAACAAAGATAACAGAATATATGATGGAAGAAAAACAAAAGTATACAAAAAATTCAAATTAAAAGTAAAGTGGTGAATCTATGAAAAATTTATTAACAGGAATTAGGCCAACTGGAAATATGCATATTGGTCACTATTTTGGAACAATTAAGAATTGGGTAGAATTACAGGATAAATACAATTCTTATTTTGAGATAGCAGATGTTCAAGCATTAACAGATAATTTTAATAATCCAGATAAAGTACATGAAAATGTAAGAAAATTAGTAGTCGATTTACTTTCTGTTGGAATTGATCCCACTAAATCTGTTATATTTATTCAATCACAAATACCAGAAATAGCAGAATTAACAGTTTTTTATTCAAACTTGGTAACAATGGCAAGACTTTACCGTAATCCAACTGTTAAAACTGAAATAGCACAAAAAAAAGCAATATTTGGTAATGATGGTGAAAGTGTAACTTATGGTTTTGTTGGATATCCAGTGAGTCAGGCAGCAGATATTACAGCATTTAATGGCGAAGTAATACCTGTTGGTGAAGATCAACTTCCATTAATAGAACAATGTAGAGAAATTGTTAGAAAATTCAATAATATCTATGGTGAAACACTAAATGAACCGGTTCCAATAATTGGTGAACATAAACGAATTAAAGGATTAGATGGAAACGAAAAGATGGGGAAAAGTTTAGGAAATGCAATATACCTTGCTGATAGTGAAGATGAAATTAGTAAAAAAGTAATGGGGGCTGTAACTGATCCAAAGAAAATAAAAAAAGATGATCCTGCAAATCCAGATATCTGTATGGTTTATTACTATCATAATTTATTCGGAAGTGACAATATAAAGAATATTTGTGAGGAATGTAAGCAAGGAAAGCGTGGTTGTGTTTTTTGCAAGAAAGAGTTAATAGCAACTATAAATAACGCTTTGGCTGCTTATAGAGAAAAAAAGAAATATTATGATAATCATCCAGAAGAGGTTGATAGAATATTAAAAGATGGGTGCTCTAAAGCAAAAAGAATATCTGAAGAAACAATTAAAAAAGTTAAGAAAAATATGAAAATCGATTACTTTGAGTAATTGATTTTTGCAAATTGCAGTTCTATTTGATATAATATTAATGGTTGATAATTATAGAATAAAATACAAGAATAAGAAGAAAAATGAAAGGGGTAATTATGGAAAAAATTGTTATATTGAATTCTGAAAATATTGAAACTAGCGTTAATGTAATACGTTATTTTAAATATAAGAATGACTATTTCTTGATATTTTCTTACGATGAGATAGATGCAAGCGGTAAGCAAAAACTATATATTGTTCAAATTTTAGATGAACTAGGTGAGAAAGTAGCTAGAAATATCAACGATTTAGATGAGTGGAATGATATTCAAACAATGATAAAAGAATCTATAAAACAAATAAAAAAAGGAAACGATAATAATGTTGAAAAACTTAATGTTTATGAATTGAACAACATTAAAATCGAAAATCCAAGAGAGTTTAAGGTTGATCCTAAGTTAGTAAAATTATTAAGTTTGGATATAATGGATGATGTTTTGGAAGACGATGATAGCTTGGTAGAAAATCAAGAACAAGGCAAACAAGAAGATAATGAAGTTAAAACTGAAAAAGAAATTGAAGAAACAGTTGATGAAAGTAAAGAAAACGTAGTGGAATCAACAGAAAATACAGTCAATGATACGAGTGCTGAAGTAGAAAGCATTGATTACAAAAAAATGTATTTTGCTTTAAAGGAAGACAATGATGCTACTGAAGAATTATTAAATGATTTGATGTCAAAATTGTCATTATATAAGGAAAAATATGGAGAGTTATCGTAAGAATAACTCTCTTTTTTTTCTAAATTTGTATAAAAGAATAGAATTTTCATAAAATTTAATGAGGGATTATTATGAAGAATACATTAAAATATTTTTACAATATAGAAACTAAAAATATTCGACAAAGTGGGAATGTATTTTTTATTGAAACCAATTCCAAAATATTTGCTTTTCAAAATTGTGACAATTACATTGATCAAATTGATAATATATACGAATTAAACATATATTTAAACTATAATAATATTTATGTTTATAGAATCATAAAAAACAGGTTTGATAATATAATTACGAGAGTGAATGAAAATAATTACATATTGCTTGAAATAAATAGTGATTACAATAAGAATATAACATTGAATATGATATATGAATTCCAGTATAAATTAGATGATAATTTAATAAAATCTACTTTTAAGGTGCTAAATGCCAGTAATTGGAAATCTTTATGGATGCAAAAAATAGATTATTTTGAATATCAAGTAAGCGAGTTTGGGTTGAAATACCCTTTAGTTAGAGAGAGTATTGGTTATTATATAGGAATGGCAGAAAATGCTATATGTATGATTAATGATTATACTTTGAATGATAGTTTGTATTTACAGCATAGAAGAATTGATGCAAATAGTAGATATTATGATTTCTATAATCCATTAAATTTAATTTTTGATACCAGGGTTAGAGACTTTTGTGAATATTATAAAAGCAATTTTATATACAATCTTAGATACAAAGAAGATATTAAAATAATCAATTATCTTGAAAAAAATAATTATACTACTAATGAATTGAAATTATTTTATATTAGAATGTTCTTTCCTTCATTTTACTTTGATTTATATGAAAAAGTAGTAAATAATAATGAAGATGAAAAAAGGTTAAAAAAAATATTGTTAAGAGTTAATGAATACCAATTATTCTTATATGAATTGACATCTTATTTTAGTAGTTTTTTGATGTTACCTCATATTGAATGGATATCGTAATAGTATATAGTATACAGTATGCATATACTATTATGGTATATAAAAACAATAAAAGCACATATTAATGTGCAGAATAAATGAGTTGCGAAAATTTATAAATTAACAACATTTTTAATTTCGGGTATTTCCTCTTGTAATGCTCCTTTTATCATTTCATCTAATGTATAATCAATGTAAGAACATTCGGCACAAGCACCTTGCATTTTAATAAAAACGGTTCCCGTTTCACTATCATATCTTACAAATTCTATATTTCCACCTTCATTTATAAGAAATGGTCTAATGGTATCTAAAACTTCATTTATTTTATTTTCTATTTCCATAATATTGGCCCTTTCTAACATGCAAGATTAACAAACAATGTCAATATATCAATATATTTAACATAAATTATGTTATAACAGTATTTTAAATTGAGTTGTTGTAAAGTATGCAAGATAAGTATATAACAAGTTTTTAAACAAGTAAAGGCTTTTCATTATAATTAAATTGTGCTATAATGAAAAACGAGGTGTCGTTATGACAAATTTTTCGAGAGGTAATATTATAAGAGTAATGGTTACAGGCATAACTGAATATGGAATATTTGTGAAAGCAGATGAACGATTTAATGGATTAATACATATATCTGAGGTATCCGATAGATATGTTAAAGATCCAAATCGCTTTGCCAAAGAAAATGAGATTATATATGCTGAAATATTAGATGTTAATAAAAAAGATGCACATTTGAAGTTGAGCATTAAGAATCTCGATTATAGAGGAAAAGGTACTAAAAAGAAAAAAATTGTTGAAACAAAACACGGTTTTAAAACTTTGGAGTACAAATTACCGCTATGGATAGAAGAAAATATAAAAAATAACAAAAAAAATTTAAATTCTATTGACAAATATGTTTAGAAATGTTATATTTAATTACGTCCAGTACGTGATATAATGTCATATGGGCGATTAGCTCAGTTGGTTAGAGCACTTGCCTTACAAGCAAGGGGTCATAGGTTCGAGTCCTATATCGCCCACCATGCCGAAATGGCGCAATTGGTAGCGCAACTGACTTGTAATCAGTAGGTTACGGGTTCGATTCCTGTTTTCGGCACCACTTATGGAAGGGTAGCGAAGTGGTCAAACGCGGCAGACTGTAAATCTGTTCCTTCGGGTTCGATGGTTCAAATCCATCTCCTTCCACCATTTTATGTGTTAGTTTGCCTCGTAGCCAAGCGGTAAGGCACCACACTTTGACTGTGGCATTGCGCTAGTTCGAATCTAGCCGAGGCAGCCATTTTTTAAAAAATAATATGTCCCGTTAGCTCAGCAGGTAGAGCATTTGACTTTTAATCAAAGGGTCACAGATTCGAATTCTGTACGGGACACCAGTTTGTTAATAAGAACCATATTAATTATTTTGATTAAGATGGTTCTTTTATTTCATAAAAAGTAATATAATTTATTATGTTGATAGAATACTTTTGATATTTTTTAACTTTTTGATAGAAAAGTATTGCAAAATCAAAAAAAGTATTATATAATTTAGTAGTCATTCGTATTTGGCTTTGTCCAATTTGAACACGGCCGACGGGTGATTCGATACACGCGTGCCTGAGTGGCGAAATTGGTAGACGCACAGGACTTAAAATCCTGCGGGAGTCAAATCCCGTGCCGGTTCAAGTC
>CAKOTA010000001.1 GCA_934119965.1 uncultured Bacilli bacterium | reverse complement strand
TTTTATTACATCCGCATCCTGTTACTAATATCATTATTAACATTATTGGTATTATTTTTTTCATTAAATCACTCCTATTCTATTATTTATTATACCCTCCACCAGACGAAAAAATCAAGTGGAGTTTATAATATTTTTTGTTCATATAATATAGTTTCTTAAATTAATATATATTAAAAATTATTTTTTTTCGCAAATTAATTTGTAAAGTATTTCTAAATAGTATAAAATAATATGCAAATTTTAATGAAAGGAATTAAGGTATAGAAAAAAGAAGACCCACCAAACCGAAAATTTTTAGTCTTCTTTTTCTCCTCTGTCTTTCGACATTGTTATGATACTATTAAATTCAAAAAAACAATACTAATTTTAATTAGTTTTTAGATTTATAAATTTATATACAAAAAAAGAATTAATTTAATTCTTTTTCGTAATCACATTCACTACATTTAATAGCGTCTTTTTTCTTTAAAAGCATTTTGCCACATTCTGGGCATTTTTCTCCAGTAGGCATATCCCAATAAGCGGTTTTACAACTTGGATAATTATTACATCCATAAAAAACTTTTCCTCTTTTAGATTTCTTTTCTATTATTTTTCCATCACAATTTGGACAATCACAAATTTCTACAACTTCTCTTGGAACTTGTTTTATATATTTACATTCTGGATAATTACTACAAGCAGTAAATTCACCATACTTACCTTTTCTAATTACTAAAGGATGACCACATTCTGGACAATCTTCGCCTGTTTTTTCAGGTTTCTTTTTCTCAATTGTGTCAAATGCTTCTTTTAAAGCAGGTTCAAAGTCTTTATAGAATTTATCTAAAATTTTATACCATACTAGCTTACCATCAGCTATTTCATCTAATTCTTCTTCCATTTCAGCTGTATATTCTACATTTATGATATTAGAAAAAGCTAGTTGTAACTTATCAGTAACTTCAATACCAACATCCGTAGGAATAAACTTTTTACCTTCAACTTTTACATAACCACGATCTTTTATATTACTCATAATAGTAGCATATGTACTAGGTCGACCAATTCCCAAATCTTCCATAGTTGAAACTAAAGAAGCTTCAGTATACCTAGCGGGTGGTTCTGTAAAATGTTGTTCTTTCTCAATATTATTACAAACAATAACATTTGATTTATATTCACTAAAAGGTGGTAAAATTTTATCTTTAGTATCTTCATAGTCCTTATATACTTTTAAATAACCATCAAAAGTTATAATTGAACCTGTTGTTTTAAATTTATAATCATTATTATCTAAAATAACAGTAGTTGTGTTAGTTTTAGCTGGCGCCATAAGAGATGCTAAAGCGCGATAATAAATTAACCTATATAATTTATATTCATCATCAGATAAGTATTTTTTAATACTTAATGGGTCTCTTTTGATACTAGTTGGTCTTATTGCTTCATGAGCATCTTGGACATTTTCTGTTTTTTTACTAACTTTAACACTACCTTTATATTCTTTACCATAATTTTTAGTAATATAATCCATAGTTTCAGTTATAAATTCATTAGATAGTCTAATTGAATCAGTACGCATATAAGAAATAAGTCCCACAGTTTCATTTTCTAATTCAATACCTTCATATAATTTTTGCGCAACGCTCATAGTTTTTTTAGCATTCATTCCTAATATATTAGAGGCTGCTATTTGAAGTGAACTGGTAATAAAAGGTGGCTTTGAATTTTTATTTTTTTCTTTTTGTTCAATATTTTCTATTTTAAATGAGTTTGATAATTTTTTTAGAATATCATCTGCTTCTACTAAAGAAGAAATTTTTATTTTTTTAGTTTTATAACCAAACAAATCTGAATCAAAATCATTAAATATTGCTTTAATAGTCCAATATTCTTCTGGAACAAAACTATCTCTTTCTCTTTCACGATCAACAATTAATTTTAAAGCTACAGATTGCACTCTACCTGCACTTGTGCCATCTGTTTTACTTTGAATTAGTTTACTCAATCTAAATCCAATAATTCTGTCTAAAATTCTTCTTGTTTCTTGAGAATTAACTAAATCTTGATCTATTTTACGAGCATTTTTAAATGAATTTAAGATAGCGTCTTTAGTTACTTCATTAAATACTATTCTTTCGTAATTATTATCAGTTAAACCTAAAGTATCATAAAGGTGCCAGCTAATAGCTTCTCCTTCACGGTCGGGGTCGGTTGCTAAATAAATAAAATCTGATTTTTTCACTTCTTTTTTTAATTCATCAACATCTTTTTTCTTACCCTTAATTATTGTATAATTAGGTTTAAAATTATCTTCAATATCAACACCTAATCCATATTTACCTTTAGTTGCTAAATCACGAATATGTCCTTTAGAAGAAACAACTTTATAGTCTTTACCTAAATATTCACCTATTGTTTTAGATTTATGAGGTGATTCCACTATTACTAATTTTGTCATAGTCCACTTCCTTTTTCTACTAAATATTTATACATTATTATTTTTTATTTGTCAACTTATTTAAATGCCCTACCACATTTACTACCAGTTGCTTCTATTAATTTGCCGTCTTTATATATTTTTAAAATTTCACAGTTATTTGGACATAAAGAGCATTCTTCACCTATTGTATCAAATTTAATATTCCTGATATTTAAATCATATATTTTATTATTTTTATTTTTTGATAATATCGCTATTCCATAAGCCCCCATTAAGTGACCATCGTCATCAACAATGATATCACTTTTTAATACTTCTTTAAAATACCTAACTACCCCTTTATTTTTTGATACTCCACCTTGAAATACAATTGGTGATTCTATTTTTTTACCTTTACCAACATTATTTAAATAGTTTAAAACAATGCTTTTACATAATCCTGCAACTATATCTTCTTTTTTATATCCAAGTTGAGCTTTATGGACTAGGTCTGATTCTGCAAATACGGTACAACGAGCTGCTATTTTAACTGGATTATCTGATAAAATGTTACCAAACTCTTCAACATCTATACCTAATCGTTTGGCTTGACTTGATAAAAAGGCTCCAGTTCCAGCTGCACATAATGTATTCATCGAATAATCTGTTATAATTCCATTATGTAGTAAAATTATTTTAGAGTCTTGACCACCTATTTCCAGTATTGTTCTAACATCTGGATGTTTTCTTAGGGTTCCAACAGCATGAGCGGTTATTTCGTTTTTTACCATATTAGCATCTAATAATAATCCTATTAAGTTTCTAGCACTTCCAGTTGTTCCTATTCCTTTTATTTTATAGTCTTTACTTTTTAAATTTTCGATTAATTTTTTAGTTGCATTTATCGGATTTCCTTCTGTCCAAATATATGAAGATTCAACAATATTATCATCTTCATCAATTATTACTCCTTTTGTTGATATAGATCCTATATCAATCCCTAGATAGTAATTTTTCATTATTTTTCCTCATTTCTATCATATCTCTAAATGCTTCTAATCTAGTTTTTATTCCAACTTCGCTTGTATTAGCGTCGAATGAAAAAAATATTACTGGTACATCATATTCTTTACATATTTTATTTATTATTGGCATAGCACCTATTTCAGGTGTACAAAATGATGATTTAATATGAATTATGCCATCATATTTATTTTCACATAAATATTTAGTTCTTGCTATATTATCACTTGCGTCAGCACCCATTTTATATTTTATATATTTTTTTACTGTTTTTAAGTATTTTTTTATTTTATATCCTTTTTCAAATAATAAGTAATGAACATTTGTAAATCTTTTTACTTCAATATTATAGGTTGCTAAAGTGTTTTCAATAAAATAGTTTGAGAATGGTTCCATTACAGTATATAACTCACCAATAATTCCAACTCTTAATGGATTATTTTTTATTACTTCTAAATTTTTGATTTTTTTAAAGTGTTTTTTATATTTTTTTCTTAAATCAAAATAAGATTTAGCTTCACTAAATGATTTAAGCATTTTTCGGTATTCCCTTTTAAAACTATTTTCTTCTTTTTCAAAACCTATATTTTCTCTTATATAATCATCTACTTTATCCATGTATTTAACCATTTTGGTTGTAATAAATAAGTAATATGCACTTTTTATTATTTTAAAGTTTGGTTCTATTTTTTTCATTTGTTTAATGATTTTAAATATGTCTGTTTTTCCTTTACTTACTAGATTTATATATTCAAATTTATAGTTTAAATCTTCTAATATCTTTGTTTGTAATTCGCTATAATAACCATATCTACATCCACCTCCAGCTTGAACTAATATATCCGCACCTTTTTCTAAGGCCTCGATATATGTTCCTAATGTATATTTGAATGGTGTACATACAAAGTCAGGTGAATATTTATTTCCGAGTTCAATTGTTTTATTTGTTATTGGTGGCGAGGTCATTATATTTAAAGTTGTTATATGACTGAATAAATATTTAATTGGCACATAATAATTACCCATATGTGGGAATGCTAATGTATTCATTGTTTCCTCCTCATTCTTAAAATATCTGTAAAACTTTCAAGTCTTGTTATTAAACCAACATTTGAGTCCAAATCATCTATTATTAGATTTAAATATGGTATATCTATTTTTCTTATTACTAATTCGTTTACTAATGAATCCGGACCACAAGGAAATGATGTTAAAAATATTATTCCATCGATCATTCCTTTACATAACTCGATACTTCCGATATTTTCTTTATTATATTTGAAATAACATTCTTTACTTAAATTATAACTTAGTTCATTTGTTTTAATATTATCAAACTTATCGCCATATATTATTTCAATATTATTTTTTTCCAAATATTTTATTATTGGTATTCCTACTAATTCATCATATAGATTATAAGGATGACCTATTAATAATATTTTGATTTTTTTGCTTAATAGATTATGCATATTATTTCTAATTTGTTTATCTAATTTATTGTTTTCTTCTATTTTACTTCTTAAATAAGCATTTTTAATTTTTTTTCTTTTTTTATCTAATTGTTTACCCATTTTTAAAAACCCTTTATACTCGGTTTCGCCGTTTGATAAACAAATGTTATAATTTAATATTTTTGTATCTATTAAATTAGTAATGATATCATACAAACTTAAAAAATTAGTGCATGTTTGATTACTGATACCATAGTTATCAATTCTTGGAATTACAATGTAATCAACTTTGTCTTTTAAGTAAACTACATGCCCAATGTAATTTTTAAGTGACATACACATTTCATCTACACTATTAGCGTTTCCTAGTTCCATTATTTCTTTATTCGTAGGTGGACTTATTACTACTTCACAATCTAAGTATTTAAAAAAATTGATATATAATTCACTAAAATAATAGTAATATAAACTTCGTGGTATTCCTATTTTAATCTTGTCCATAATATCACCTATTTGAGTATATTTAAATTTGTTATTTTTATGAATATTTTTTCTTTTTTTGACAAAATTATTAATGGAGGTAATTTTATGGATAAACAAAAAATAAAATGTGATGTACATGATTGTAAACATTGTGATTGTGGTTGTGACGAATGTACTTTAAAAAGTATTAAAGTTTGCAATTGTAATGGTTGTGGTGATAAAGAAAAAACTATGTGTGATAGTTACAAAGAAAGGAAAGACAAATAAGTCTTTTTTTATTATTAAACAAAAAAACTAGTCTTAAAGACTAGTAATTTTTTTTAATGGTGTCCCCTACAAGATTCGAACTTGTGACCGCACGCTTAGAAGGCGTGTGCTCTATCCAGCTGAGCTAAGAGGACAGTCTGTTCAAATGAACAAACTAATTATATACCAAAATTAATTAATTTTCAAGTACTTTTAACTCAGTTTTACAAATTTCTTCATCATTAACTTTATAAACTACTTCTTTTACATCATAATTATCCATAACTGATAAATTAATCATATACATCACTTCTTCCAAAATGCTTTTTGTATTCATATCTCCAAATATATATTCGTTAAATACCAAGAATAATACATCTAATTCTTTTTCAGCTTGTAATAATTTAACATTATTACTTAGAAAACTCATTAAATTACTATTATACATATAAGAACTTGCTAACTCATCAATAATTATTTTAATTTTTTCTCTATTGTCATTTACATATTTAGTAACTGGAATATAATATAATTCATCATTGTTTTTAGCGCCATAATATATGGTTACTTTATTAACATCTTTATAATTATCAATATTTACTTCTTTATTTATACCATATGATCTATCTAGTGTACTTGGTAAATTTATACCAGTTTGTGGTAATTTAGTAAGTATTTCACCATCTACATAAATTATTACTTGTTCAATTCCATCAATGCTAGTTAATGTATATACAATAGCTTCTATTATTTTTTCTTCATATTCTTTTTTTACATTTAGTAATTCTTTAGAAAAATCTACCTTAATTAAGTTATTTTCATAACTAATACTATTTATTTTAGTATCTGATGGAATTATCGATTTAAATCCATTTTTTATTTTGTCTTCACCTATTCCATCTTTTATCAAAACCTCCAATAATTCTTTAGCTTTGATATTTATATCATTATTAGAAATGGTTATCATTGTTCTACCTAAATAATTGTTATCATTTAATAGATATATAACTGATTTAGGACTATTATCAATATATTCTACTTCTTTAGTTGTATTTATTATTTCTTCTTTTGGTATTAAATATAATAGACCAATTGCAAATAAAGTAGCAGAGATTAGTATTATTTTTTTCTTAAACATATTTTTTAGCATAAAATCACCTAATTAAATATATGAAAAAAATCGTATTATAATACGATTTATATTGTTAATTCTCCGAGTTTTAAAAGTTCAATAACTGCACTTGCTCTTCCTTTTACTCCAAGTTTTTGCATACTATTCGAAATATGATTTCTTACTGTTTTTTCGCTTATATTTAATGTAGTTGCAATTTCACTAGTTGTTTTATTTTTTATTAATAATTCAAATACTTCTTTTTCTCTTTTAGTTAATATACTTTTATTCACTTGATTCCCTCACTTCCTAAGTCGGGTGGTATTAATTCATAAATATTGTATGAATATTTAATATTTAAGTGAGTATATATGCCTAGAAAAGTAAAAAAATGACATAATTGTCATTTAAATTCTACAGTAATATATTTTTTCTTTTCATATTTAGATTGAACAAATCTCATTATAGAATTAGCTATTTCCGTATTATGTTCTTTGTTATCAACCACAACTTTAATTTGATCATCTTTTATTTTAACAAATGTTTTATATTTAAGTTCAGATTTAATATTTTCTTCTAATGAAGTTTCTTCAGCTTTATTTACATTTAATTGTTTCATTTTTTCAAAAGCTTCATTTTTCTTTTCAACTGTTGATTTTTCATCTGCCATAACTACTTTTAAATTATCTATTTCTTCTAATAATTGTTCATCTGCAGCTACCCTTAAAGCTTCTAAAACTGTACTTTGTTCTTCTTTAACAACTGTTTCTGTTTTTTGTTCTTTAGGATTAATATTCGTTAATAATAACTCAGACGGCATAGTTATATAATAAACACTCAAAACTAAAATTAAACTAAACAACGTTAAAAACCATATATTTTTTTTATTTATCATATTTGTTCCTCCAGTATTTATCTATTTCATTATATTTAGTTTTAAAAAAAATATTCAAAAAAACATTAGATTTTTCTAATGTTTTAAAATTTCTTATTATTGATTACATCTTGAATCATATTAACAAATTCATCAATATTTAAAGTAATTGTTTCATTACTACCATATTTTCTGTAAGAAACTTTTTTATCTTCTACTTCTTTATCACCTAATATAATAGCGAAAGGAACTTTATTAATAACAGATTCTCTCATTTTATATCCTACTTTTTCTTCTCTAGAATCTAGGTTAACTCTAAATTCTTTTTCTTTAAGTAAATTAGTTATTTCTGTAGCATATTCCAAATGATATTCATTGTTAACTGGGATTACAGTTATTTGAGTTGGACTACACCAAGTAGGAAGGGCTCCTTTAGTTTCTTCAAGTAAGAAAGCTGTAAATCTATCAAATGTACCAAATATTGCTCTATGTAAAACTACTGGAACTTGTTTTTCACCATTTGAATCAATGTATGATAAATTGAATCTTCTTGGTAATAAGAAGTCTAATTGACAAGTTGAAAGTGTTACTTCAGGTCCAATAGCAGGTTTTACTTCAACATCTAGTTTAGGTCCATAAAAAGCAGCTTCACCAATTGCTTCAGTAAATTCTACCCCTAGTTCGGTTAAAACTTCTCTTAATTTATTTTCAGCATTATTCCACATTTCATCATCATCAAAATATTTATGTTTATCTTCTGGATCTCTTAATGATAATCTAAATTTATAGTTATTTAATCCAAAATCTTTATAAACATCTAAAATCAAATTAACAACTTCTTTAAATTCTTCTTTTATTTGATCTGGTCTAACAAAAAGGTGAGCATCATTTTGACACATACATCTAACTCTTTCAAGTCCTTTAACAGCTCCACTAGCCTCATATCTAAAATCTGTAGCAAATTCACCTATTTTAATAGGTAATTCTTTATATGAATGAACTCTATTACCATATACTAACATATGATGAGGACAATTCATTGGTCTTAATACAAATTCTTCATCATCAACTTTCATTGATGGAAACATATTTTCTTGGTAATGATCCCAGTGTCCAGATGTCTTATATAAATCAACAGTTCCTACACATGGTGTGTAAACATGTGAATAGCCTAATTTTTCTTCTTTAGCGTATATATAATTTTCTAATTGTTTTCTTATAATAGAACCGTTTGGTAACCATAGAGGCATTCCTTTTCCAACTAAATCAGATGTCATAAAGATATTTAAATCTTTTCCAATTTTTCTATGGTCTCTTTCTTTCAATTCAGATAACTCTTTTAAATGATTATTTAAATCTTCTTCTGTTTCAAAACAAACACCATATATTCTTTGAAGCATTTTGTTTTTTGAATCACCTTTCCAATATGCTCCACTAAATTTTAATAATTTAAAATATTTAATAACTTTTACAGTCTCAACGTGTGGTCCTCTACATAAATCTGTAAAATCTCCTTGAGTATAACAAGAAATAACTGTATCTTTTTCATCCATTCTAGATATTAAATCAATCTTATATGGATCATCTTTAAATCTTTCCAAAGCTTCTTCTTTTGATATTTCTTCTCGATATATTCTTTTACCATCTTTAGATATTTTTTTCATTTCTTTTTCAATTAATATTAAATCGTCATCAGTTAATGTCTTATCACCTAAATCAATATCATAATAAAATCCTTCTTCGATGACTGGTCCTACCCAAAATTTAGCATCTGGATATAAATGTTTTACAGCTTGTGCCATTAAGTGAGCACAACTATGATTTAAAATGTTTAAATTTTTATCTTCTTTTATGTTTATCATTTTATTTTTCCCTCTTTCTTTTCTAATGACTTTGTATTTACTTTTTCAATTAGTGAGTGTTCTAAAATTATAGTATTTTCAATATCAGATTGAATGTCACTAATTTTATTTTTATTTTCTGAAATTTGTTTTGCATATTTTTTAATTTCTTTTAATATATTTTTCTTATTTAATTTTCTTAATAATTCTGTTCCATCTAGGTAAAACATTTCCAATCGATTTATTTGTTTATTAATAAAATCAAATTGTTCATATAATTTTCTAACATCCATTAAATCATGTAATCTTACTTTTTCTAAGATACTCATTGTATGTTTTAATTCTTCCATTGTGGTTATTTGTCTTAATAATATAGGATTAATATATGCTGCTGGATTATTATAAGCATCAGCAACTATTAATATTTCATTTCTTAAAACATATTCCTTATTTTTGATTGCAAAATCATTTGATACACCTATTATGTAAGGACTATTAAAAGATTTTAAACCAATATGTCTTAAATTTTTACAATCTTGATTTACTTCTAAATAATCATTTACAAACTCATAAATTGTTATTGTATTTTCAAAATCATGTCTATATCTAGAAGTAGTATTTTTAGGTTTTTCTTCTAAATCATCCAATTTTTTCTTATAATTAATTTCTTCATCATCTAAATAATTTTCTAACATTTCTTTAAAATTTTCCATACTACTCACCTCATAAAAAAACCTTATATATTTCTATATAAGGAGTGCTTAACACGGTACCATCCTATGTTTAACTTAATTTAAATAACGGAATTACCCGGGAACATTTTTCAAGTCCAATTCATAGGTAGTAATTAATAATCTAACTTTTTAGGATCTCACCATTTCCTAAATCTCTCTATAGTATCAATTAATAATCGTGTCCTAATCAAAATATTTATTAAATATAATTTTACTACAATTATTTGAAAAGTCAATTATATTTTAAATTTTCGTTTTATTTTTCCTTTGCTTTCTTTTATTTCAGAAACATCTACATAATTAATATAAGAATTTAGTTCACTTACTATTTTATAATAATCCATTAAACGAATTCGTTTTTCTTTTTCTTTTCTTCTTTCAGAACTAAAACAATAGCCATCAAAGTATATATCATTTAGCATTTTTTGATTAATAATTCCAATTAAATTAAAGGAATCAACTAGTCTCAAATCATAATGAGCATCTTCGATCGGAAATAAAGAATAATGTTCTTTATCAATTTTTGAACTTGTTATGTTAATTATTTCATATGCTATAGTTTTATCAATATTATATAAAATTGATGACAATGCATTCATATTATAATTAACTTTTCTTACATTTGGTAATGAATATCCGTAATATATAAATGGTAGTTTATTTGTTTTTATAAATTCAACAAATTCATCGTTTAAAAGATTTTCGAAATGTTCATTAACTATTGATAAGTTATAATTTGTACTTATACCTCCATTTTTAATAATAGATTTTTTATACAAATCATAAAATTCTTTCATTTCACCATTTTGGTCAAAAGTTTTATCTTGATTAGTAATTTTAATATTTTCTTTTGTTACTGCTAATTCTTTTAATCTTCCACTTTCATAAAATTTTAAATTATAGCAAATTGTTGGATAAATATTATCTAATTTAAATTTGAAAGTATTAGCTACAAAATCGTCAATTTGTTCTTTTTTGAACTCACATTGTTCAAGATAATTATACATAATTGATCTTTCACTAATATAGCCACTAATATTAAATGTATACATTTTTAGAGATATTTCGCCTTGTTGTTTAGTAATATTGTATGCTTTATCACCTATTAAAAATGCTTCAACATATGGTTCATTTTTAATTCTGGAAACATTACCATCATACACTCTATTTTTTTCATATGTTAAATTGTCTATTGAATATTTATTAAAGTCATAACTAATGTATTTTTTATAATAATGACTCGTTTTCATTGTTTTTAATTCTAACAATGCAGCGTTTTTTCTTCTTTCTTTTATGATAAATTCTTTAATAAATATTGAAAAATCTTTTATCATAGTGTCTATTTGATTTTTTTCTTCATCACTTATTCGCAAATGACTATTTTTAGTTATTAAATAATATATTTCTTTTAAATAGTTTTTATTAATATAATCATTATTTTTATCAATAATCATTTTTTTAAAGTTCTCAATATATTGTTCTAAAATATGAACTGCAATATGTTTTCCATTATTATGCATACTACAAACTTCTGGTTTTCTTTTAATTAATTCTTTTATATACAAATAATTATCATCATTTGTAAACCAAAAGTTAATTACATCAAAATATGGATTTTCATTTGTTGGATTTTCTTTAGTACTAAAAACTCGGTGAATTTCCGTAAATTTTTTTATTATTGGTTTTAATATTTTTCTTTCAGTTGAATTTTTCTCACAACATCTATATTTATTACTTAATATATCGATTAAATATGTAAATTCTGGAAACAAACTTTTAGTTTCGCACAAATATCCATAGATTTCATTATATAAGTTACGAGATTCTTCTATGAAATTTTCTGAATTTTCTAAAATATTTAAATTTTTAATCATTTCTATATATGTATTTACAAAATTAATTACATTGTTTTCTTCTTCACTTTCAATATCTTGTTCTTCATTTTCTAACTTTAATACATTAAATTTTTGTTTATTATATTCCATAAAATTTTTTTTATTTTTAGGAATTTCAATTATTTTTTCTTCAACATATTGTTTTTTAAATAATTCATATTCTTCTTTTAAGTATTGTGTAACATTCAAATATTTTTTTAAGAAAATTGCTTCTGCTTTTAGTTCTTCTTGACTAGTAGAGTTAGCAATTAAACTTGCTGTTGTAATAATCTTTTTCTCTAATTTATTAATTAGTAATTTATAAAATAATTTTACATTCTTTTGTTTTTTAATATTACTAATTATTTGTTCTATTTCTAATTTTATTGTTAATTCTTCATTTTGTTCTAATTTGTATAATATTGTATCTACTTCTTTTTGTATATCCATAAATCCCCCTACTTCCATTATCTTAAGTTTTTACTTATCATTTCTTTATATTCAGTTAATTGATTAATTCTTTCGATTATCCTTTTTGCTTTAATGCTTTCATTTCCATTAAAACTTAGATGATTTTCTAGTGCTTCTAAATTTAAATTAGAAGTAATAAAAGTTGGTAAATTATTTTCCATACGATATTGTAATATTGGACAGAGAATCTCATCTCTAGACCAAGTTGTGTTATTTTCGGCTCCTAAATCATCTATTAATAATAATTTTGTATTTTTTACTCTATCATAATTTTTTCTAAATTCAGAATTGTCATTAAATAATGATTTTAACATTCTTAAATATTCTGGCCAAAATACAATCGCTGAATCAATGTTTTGTTTTGCTAATTCATTAAATATAGCGCTTATTAAATAAGTTTTACCACATCCAAAGTTACCATACAAATATAATCCTTTAGGATTTTTTTTGTTTATATAATCATCGGTAAATTGTAGCAAATATTTTATTACTTCGAATCTATTTTCATCTTTTTTATATATATCTTTTATGTTTGCTTCTTTTATAGTACTAGGAATATTAAAAATATATATATTATCTAAATATTTAGTTTTTTTCTCAATATTCTTTTTGTATTTACAAGGTTTATAACAAAATCTTATTCCATTTTTATTTATTGGTAAATATAAGCATCCTTCTATTTTGTTTTTGCATTCTAATATTGATTTACAATTTTTACAATTATAATATTCATTTTTGCAAGTTTCTAATATGCTCGTATATTTTGCTAATTCCTCATACGGAATTTTTAGTTTATCGATATATTCTTTAAATTCTTCATCTTTAAGTAACTTATTAAATTCATTCATCAAGTTAGTATTTTTTTTAACTAATTTTACTTGTTCCATATTATCCTCCAAATTTACTAAACATTTTATCTAATTCTTTTATTTTTTCTTCAGAGGCCTCTTGTGCTTCTATATTTTGATTAAACCAAGTAGGTTTTTCTTCCTTTTGTTTTTTAGTTGTTGTTTTTTTGTTTTTATATTCCTTTTCAGCTATTTTCATTGCTTCTTCTACTGTTTCTACTTTACTTTTAGCCCATTGACTTGCAATTGCATCAACAAAGTTTTTTGTTAATTTATTATTATTTATTTTTAATACATAATCTATTAGTACATTTACAACTCCAGCGTTTAGGTTCATATCTAATAATAGATATTCTAATATAGCAATATCGCTTTTTGATGGTTTCCCATTTTTATATTTACTTTGTAAAAAGTCATATGGTGTTGTTGTTTCAAATTGATAAATTATTTTAGCTCTATTACTTGTGTCACCTACTGGTTTTCTTAAATATTCTGGTTGAGTTCTATATACCAAGCTTGGTAATTTACCACTATTTTCAAATTGATAGTATTTTCTACTATTTATTTTTAATGCTTGTTTATCAATTGTTTTTTTATCTGTTAATGATTCTCTTATCAATTCACTCATTCTAACATCATCATAATTATAAATAAATGATATTTTATTTATTAATTCTTTTGTTTCATTAGTTAAACTTCTTACATTTAAAATTTCGTCTGGTATTAAACTTAAGATATTATCTAAATCTATTTTAGATTCTATTTTTATTTTATTTGAACTATATTTATTTATATTTTCTAGTCTTTCAAAACCATTTATGTTAGTTGAAGAAAATATTTCATTAAAACTACAAGTTATTTCTTCATATTCTTTTAAACTTATTCTTGGAATTTTATAGTATTCAATTATTTTTTCATATTCATTTTTTCCAATATTATTATATAGTGCTGTCACTAATACAGGATTGTTTAAAAATTCATAAGCACTTATTGGTGAATATATTTCATATATAAAATTATTTATATTTGATTTTCTTACATATGTTTTTAATAATCCAATTGCTTCTAATTTTTCTCTTGCTTCTACTATTTCACTTAGTCTTAATTGCATTGTTGTCATTAATTGATGATGAGTAAATTCATTTGACATAATTTCTCTTTTATCTAGGTACATCCAAAGTGAAAAGTATAAACTTATTGCTTTATAGCCAATTATTGGTTGATATAGCATTATTAAAAGTTTACGATCATACTCATTTAAGATTGTTTTATTTATAACAATAAATGTATCGGCTGGTAAAACTTTTTCCTTTAGCATATATCTCACCTCTTATTTAATTTTATCATATATTTTAACATAAAAAAAGAATAATTAGCATTCTAATTAAACTTTATTTCAACTTATTAAAAATACGAATTAGGTAAGCTAGAGCCGTAATAACTATAGTCTCTGTTACTAGTATTGATGTAACTAGTGCCTTTTACACCACCATAATTAATATCATTAGCTAAAGAAAAATTACAATATGATTTCATCTCACAACTTTCAACTGGACATTCATCTTTTGATGAATTACAACTATTGTATAATTCATTCCCCATCACTTGTATTATATATTATTTCACCTACTCGATATTTATTTGTGGCATACAGCGTTCCGTTTATACATATTATCATTGTTATTATTGCTATAAAAATTCTATTTTTAATATTTTCTTTATTCAAAATTCCTACCTTCCTAGTATTTATTATAACCCTATTCTATCTTATTTTTCAAGTGAATTTTTTTCGTATTCATATAAAAATAAAAGGATAACCATTGTTATCCAAATATTCTTATTATATCATTATAAGTAACAAATACCATTAACAACATCAACAAAGCAAAGCCTATTGAATGAATTGTATTTTCAACTTTAGGATTAACTTTACTACCTTTTATTTTTTCAATAATTAAAAACAATATTCTTCCTCCATCAAAAGCTGGAAATGGAATAAAATTAATAAAACCTACATTAATACATAAATAAGCAATTAAATATAAAATATTTAAGAAGCCTAAGGTTCTTGCTTGATCTACTACTTGATATATACCAACCGGTCCAGATAAATTATTTAAACTCAATTTACCAGTCACTAAATATTTAACAATTAAGACCATTTGATTAGTCAAATTACCAGTTTTTTGAAAAGCATAACTAATTGATTTTAAAAATCCTTTTTCAATTTCATTGTTTAAAGAAAAACCATATACATAATTTGTTTTGCCATCACTTTCAATTAAAGTGGGCTCAATTTCATAAGTATTTTCTTTATCTTTATTTCTAACTGTTAAATCAATTTTTTTGCCATTGTTAACAGCTAGTTCAACAGATAATTGTTCATAAGATGTTATTTTTTTACCATTAACTTTTGTAATAACATCCCCTACTTGAATACCAGTCTTACTAATTTCGTAACTACTTTCGATATTAGCAATTTCTAAATTATTTTTTGGTACTCCATTAATCATTCCAATAGTAAATAAAATTATAATTGCAAGTAAAAAATTAAAAGCTATTCCAGCAAATAAAACTAAGAATCTATCACACCAACTTTTATTGCACAATTGTCTATCTTTAGGTATTTTTTTGTCAACTTCTAAATCTTCACCAGCCATACTAACAAAACCACCTATTGGAAATAATCTGATGCTATAAATAGTTTCATCGTTTTTTCTTTTCCATTTAAATATTTGAGGTCCCATTCCGATTGAAAATTCATAAATATAAACACCTGCTCTTTTAGCAAATATAAAATGTCCTAGTTCATGAATTAAAACTGTGACTCCTAAAACAAGTATAAAATATAAAATTGTCATAATACCTCCTATATAATACTAATAAAAAACATAAAACCTAAAACTACAAATATTATACTATCAAATCTATCTAAAACTCCACCATGTCCTGGCATAATATTTGAAAAGTCTTTAATTCCAAAATATCGTTTAATAGCTGAAAAACATAAATCGCCAAATTGCCCAATAATTGATAAAAATGTTGTTATTAAAGTTATTTGATAAATTGATACACTTGGATCAACAGCAATTCTATAAAAAACAACACTTATAATAGTACCTGCTAAAGTACCACCAATCATACCTTCCCAAGTTTTATTTGGAGAAATTTCCTTTAACATTTTATGTCTACCGATTAATGATCCAGTTATATAAGCATATGAATCAGTTAATGTAGTTATTAAAAATAAATAAATAATTAAATCTAAACTTAAATTTCTAATTATAATTAATAAAGAAAAACTGACACCTAAAAAGAAAATTCCAGCTATTAAATAAAATGCATCTGTTACACTATACAAACTTCTGTCGTGATAAAGAACAGTAGGAATTAAATAAACTAAAAATAATCCTGATAAAACTCTAAAATCAACAGAATATATCATTTCATTATTATTAATATTTGATAAGACAATTAAAGAAAAAATAATATATGAAATAAATTCAATAAAAACAGGCATTGCTTTCTTTGAACTTTTTGCTTTCAAAAATTCTCTTAGTCCTAAAATAGAAACTACATACATTGCTGCAGTATAAATAAAACCACCTTTAATAAAAATTGGAACGAAGATTGCTAACGCAACAATCGCACTTATTACTCTTTTTTTCATAAATTCACCTCATTAATCTACAAGAACTGTGTCCTTCAATAATACTACATTTTTTAATTCTTTTTCGATTGTTTTTAATATTATTGGATCATCATCTATTAAGATAACAATCTTATCATTATTTACATTCTTTAAAAAATTTAATTTTAAATTTGCGGATGAAATGTTAGGATTTTCTTCTTTAGATATTATATTTCTATTTTCTTTTTTAAAGAATGGAGCATATTTATCAAGCCATACATTTTTTTCTGTTCGACCTATAGTCTTTCTAGTAATTGATAATATATTCATATTAACATTACCCATTTTAGAAATCTCTTCTAATTTTTTTATTGATGTATATAACGGTCTTTTTTTATCAAAATCACAAGGTTTTCCTATAACATAATCAGCAATTACACCATCCATATCAACATATAACTCGATTGGATCTTCGTATTTTTTTAAAAATTCTTTTAGATACATATAATCTCTCCTAACATTATTTTTCTTCCAATGTGTATCTATATACTATATTATTATGAATTAAAGTAAACTCACCATAATAATTTGGTAT
The DNA here is from genome assembly GCA_934119965.1 of uncultured Bacilli bacterium. Taxonomy (GTDB): domain Bacteria; phylum Bacillota_I; class Bacilli_A; order RF39; family UBA660; genus CAJOJO01. The sequence continues at coordinate 119,456 of CAKOTA010000001.1, read as the reverse complement.
ATGTTCATAAAAGTTAATTGGAATTCTTAATTCTTCTTCTAAATCAACCATTTCTTCAATTCCTTTTACTTCTATTATTTCATAATCGTCAATATTAACTGGAGTCGTTATTTCAATAATTACATCATCATAAGTCTTTAATATTTTTTCTAATTTTTTTGTATATTCATTTTTTTGATTAAAATTAAATATTTTTTTATAAAAAATTATCAATAAACAAACAGAAATTACAAATAACGATATTATTGTTGGAATATTTGCGAAAGAAAATAATTTCACATCTGTTTTAGTAGCAATCTTATCATTTATATTTTTCTTATAATCTTCAGATATAGAAAATGCTTGAACTCCTAAAGGAAAATTTAAATCAATTGTTTCTTCTTTGTCAAAATCATTTTCATCTATTTTTCCTTTAATATTTACAATAAATTTAATATCCATTTTAGTTGAAACTGACATTCCGAATTTTTTCTTAAAAGATTCTACCTCTTCCTTGTACTTTGGAAAATCTAAAATGATATTCTGATTAATATAAAAACTTTTAGAATTTATTTCCTTGCTTACATCTTCTAATAAAACATATTCTTTTGACCATACAGAACCTTGTTCATTATTTGAATTGGTTCCTTGATATGTTCCATCCAATGTGCCAATTATTTTGTAATTAAATTTTAGTTTAGCATCTTTAGTAGCTGAATAATCAAAATAATAATTAATATTTATATCTTTAATTAATTCAGATATATACATTTCATTAGATTTGATATTGTTTTCATTAATAAAACTATTATCAAATAAATTAACTGAGTAGTCAACATTTTGACTTATATTATATGCATAAACTAATTTATCATCTTTATTTTTATTATAGTCTATGTATAAATATAACAAAAATATTGAAGTTGTAAAACAAAATACTATTATAAAAACCAACAATATTTTTGTAATCAATTTTAATCTTCTTTGTTCCATCAAATCACTTTCCTGTTTCTACTAAAGTTTGTTTTTTATTTAAAAACTCATTTAACCAAACGCTAGGATAACCTAACTTAGGTATTTTAAATCTTATTACTCCATTTATTTGACTAGGTTTGACTTTTTCTTTATCAGCCATATTATTGTTATCACCTTTTGTTATATATAGTATTTCATTGTTGTGTTTTTCAGTCGCAACAATTCTATGAACAACATTAATATTCTCAAGTCTATAACTTATTATATCATATTTATTTAAATTATTTAATTGTTCAATTGATTTTTTTTCTAAAACAACTATATCTCCTCTTTTAATAACTGGATACATACTATTCGACATAATTGAAGTAGGTTTATATTTAAACAAACCAGCTACAAATGCTATAAATAACAACAATATAAACACTAATAATATTGAAATTTTATTTTTCTTTCTTAATTGCTTTTTTCTAATATTTGTTCTTTTATCTTCTATATTTTTAATTATTAAATAAGTAATAAATGGTAATATTGTTTGTTCAACTGATATAAAAAACCAATTGAGATCTGGAAATATTGGTAATATAAATGTTGCTAAAGCGACTGGAACCTTATATAGTAAGCAAGATATAAACCCACAATTACTAGTTAAATATACTAATAATATATTACTTGCTATTGAAGGAATTAAAATTGAAGATATTTGTTTAAATAATGATATTGAATCATTTATATTAAAAAATGAATATAAATTTATATCGATTAAAGTAAAAAAGATTACAACTAATATTTTAGTACTATTTCTGCTAAGAATATTTCTAACATACTCTTGATATATAATAAGAAATACATATGACCATATATTTACAATTAATCCATATATACTTTTATTATATGGACTTTTTGTATATCCAAAAAATAATCCTTGAACAAAATATATCATTAGATATATTAATATAGTTATAAATATTGTTTGTTCTTTGTTTATTTTTGATGAAATTCTTTGTTTATCGTTTTTAAAAATATATAGACTTAATAGCATTATGCCTATCCAAAATAAAGGATTAATAATGTTATTTGTGAGGCTATTAAAATATTTATATCCAATCAAATTAATGAAAAGTAAATTGATAATTATCAATATATATATAATTAAATTTCTACTATCTATCTTTTTCATATTTTTATCTCCACATTTTCCTGATTAGAGTTTGTTCCTTTAAATGAAATTAAATTAAGCATTGTTGGTGCTTGAGATGTTGTTTCAACTTGAAATCCCACATTACTATTAATACTTCCTGCAGGTATACTTTTACTCCACTCTATACCAGTTAATATTAATATATTATCTTTAATTATATAATTTCCGCCCCAAATATTTGTTACTTTAGTTCCAGTTGGAATTTGATATCTAAGTTCCCAACTAGATAATGTTACATCTGATTCATTTTTAATTTCCAGTTCAAATTGAGTAATGTTTCCCCAATAATTGTTAGTTTTTAAACTAGCAGTAATTCCTGATACAGTTGGCTCATTTTCATCTGGGTTAATAGGTTCATCTGTATCTATAATATCATCATCCGTATAAAAATTAACTGATAGAATTTTTAACTGATAGTTATTATCTGTTGTTTTAATTATAAAACTTGGTGACACAATTGTATTATTTGTCATATTACCATTCCATGATGCATTTTTAATTCTCATTGTAGTATCATTTATAATACATTCATTTGCATTGTAACATCCTGTAACTTCAGTACTTAATGGTACATCAATATTTATTGCCCAACTACTTATAATATTATTTCCTGTATATTTTACATTTAAATTATATTGATAATAATAATAGTTACCTTGTTGCCAACTATTTTGAAGTAAATGATCTTCTTCATATTGTTTATCTTGATTGGTAGAAAATCCAACTGTACCATTTAATTCTAATTGTTCACTAAAAAAAGAATAAGTGGTACTGATAAATATAAAACATATAAAATATATTATAATTAATATGACTATATTACCATTTTCCTTATTCTTTTTCATAACATCACCTGTTTTAAGTAAACAAATTATTCAGTTTTTTGAGCATAATCAAAATGAATAGTTGCTTGTTTACTAGTAGTTGTTTTATTTACAGTTGTTGAACTTGAAGGCCATTCAATTGTAATTCTATATGTATCTGTTTCATTGTGTAATAAATCAACATCTGAATCTGTTTTTTCAACTTTGTATTGAATTTCAGTTGGAGCTGCTTCATTTGCTTCATCTACTCCAGACATTCCTTCATAAATAGCATCGATTGTTCCACCATTTTTAACAACAACATCATAAACTATTTTAGTTCCTGGTTTATCAAAAGTTACATTGAATGTAGCACTTGTTCCACTTGCAGTAGGTTCAGAAACTTCATTTACACCATCAGTTGATAATGATGCATTTTTTGTTATACTTTGAAAAGCAATTGCCCAACTTGCATTTCCAGTTCCAGCAGTACCATTAATTGTTAATTGTTCTGCTAAAGCGGCATATCCAACTGACATTGCTATTATAGCAACAACTAAGCAAGAAATAATCACTGAATTTTTATTTGTATCTTTTCTCATTTATATACCCTCCCATATTTTCTATATAAATAATAACATAGCAAGCGCTAAAAATCAACTTTTTTCGATATCATATTTATAGAAAATTACATTTTTGGCACAATTCTTCTATCTTTTGATTTTTTTTAAACCCTAATAACATATTTTTATATCTATTTGATTCGATTATTTCATTTAATTCATTGTCATAAATATTTCCTAATTTAATTATTCCTTTTGTGTCTAGACAACAAGGAACTATTGTTCCATCAACTAAAATTCCAATATGATCTTTTAGTGCGTAGCACTTACCACACTTATTTTTTCTTTCATTGTTCAAGTCTGGCCAAACAAATTCATTGATTTTACTAATAAAAATATTATTACTGATTGTTGTATTATTTTTAATTGTTTCAAATGTTAAATTAGTTCCATATTTTTTATTAATTTTCTTTAATATTTCATCATTATATTTATTTTTTACCCAACATCTAAAAGATATATAGGTATATTTTTTTAACTCATCTACAGTTTCAAATATTTTATTTAAATATTCATCTAAACTTACTCCATATTTTTCATTATAACTATGTAATGATATATTTAATTGACGAATATTTTTATTATTTTTTATTCTATCAATTAAGTATCCATTTGTAGTTATATTTATTTTAAATTTTTGAGAAGCAATATTTATTAATTCATTGATTTCAGGATGCATTAAAGGTTCACCTAATATATGAAAATATAAGTAATCAGTGTATCCATTAATTTTATTTAATATTTTTTTGAATTTTTCTATTTCAAGATATTCAATTTTTCGAGTATTTTTTATACAAAAATCACATTTCAAATTACAATTATTTGTAACTTCAATATATATTTTTTTATACATTTTATCACCATACTAATTATATCAAAAAAGAGACTAATAAGTCTCTAATTTTCTGCTTCTTCTAACATTTTTGTAATAAATATACCATATCCTCTAGTAGGATTATCAACTACAACATGGGTAACTGCACCAATTATATTTTCACCTTGAATAATTGGGGAACCACTCATTCCTTGTATAATTCCTCCAGTTCTATTTAATAATTCGTTATCTGTTATTTCAAATAGAATATTTTTGGTATCATTTTTGTTTATTTTAATTATATTTATTGAATACTCTTTTATTTCATTTCCATTTAGAACAGTATATATTTTAGCTGCTCCTGTTTTAATTTCATTAGGAGTTGCTACCTTATATTGCTTTTTGTCTGGTAAACTACTTGTATATTTTCCAAATATTCCTTTATTAGTATTTTCAAATATAGTTCCTTTTTTATTTTCTAATTTTAAATCAGCTATTTTACTACCTGGATTACCATTTTCACTTCTTTCGACATTTAAAACGGTCGACTCAAATATACTACCATTATTAGTTTCTAACATAACACCAGTACTAGATTCTATTATTTCATGACCTAATGCCCCATATAGTTTCGTATTTGGATCAATAAAACTTAATGTTCCGACTCCAGTTACTGTATCTTTAACATATAATCCAGTTTTATATTCACCATTAACATTAACTAATTTTAGAGTTGTATCATATTCTTTATTATTTCTTAGATATGATATTGGTAGTTCTGATTTATTTAATGAAGAACCTAATTCACTTATTGATGAAATTTTTTTGCCATCTACTTTAATAATTGTGTCACCAATTTTTAAACCTGATTCAACTGACGGATATTTTCCATCTATTTCATAAACTCCAACAACTAATACTCCATTTGTTTTAACTTCTATACCAATATTTTCGCCACCTGGAATTATGTAATCAGAATAAGCAAGTATGTTTATTGGCATAATAAAAATAGTTAAAAGAAGAATTGACAATGGTTTTTTTATTTTTTTAAAAAACATATACATCGTCTCCTTTTAAATACAGACTACATTATTATTATTAAATAGAATATTAAAAAAATACTATTTTCTAAGTATTTTTTCATCTATCATATCAATTAAATATATATTGTCACATTCACTATTAATCTCAGCAGTTAATAATTTATTAAAAATTTTGCAAATTTTTTTGTTTTTTATTTTACTTACATCTTTATTAAAACTTTTTATTAAATCTCTTATATTATAGCTAGAAAAATTATTTGTTAAATACATATATGTAATTAAATTAAAATTAAATATTCGAGCGTTTTTTGCATTTTTGCCGCCATACATATAATATTTTCTAGTTAAAAATGATTCCAAATCTTTTTTATAACCATTAATTTCTATATTATCAATATCAATGAGTTCTAATTTATCACTTTTTTCATCATAATAAATATTATCAAAATGAATATCTTCATATATAACTCCATTTTTCTCAAAAAGTGAAATTATTTCTTTTAATCTTTTTAATATTTTTATTTTTTCTTCTGGAAGTAAAAAGGTTTCATCTAACGGATATCCATTACTTGGTTTGATAACATATCCTGCTAAATATTCATCAGTATAATTGTTTACTAAACAAATTATTTCGTTATAATATTGTTTCAATATAGTAATTTTTTCTAGTTCTAATAGTTTTCTTTTTTTATTTTCTTTTATATGCATTGGAGTATTTATATTAAAACGTTTAAAAAGACCAAGCGAAGAATTATATAACATTGCCTCAGAACTACAAATGGCATTATGATTATAGTCTAAATAACGGATATTAATTGTTTCCATTTAAAATCACCAGTAAATATAATACTTTTTTCATCAAAAAAAGTCAAATTATTCTTTGACTTCAAATTCTTTTGTTTCATTATTTTCTAATACTATTTTATTTACTTTTTCTTCAACATTTTTTAGTTCTTCATCACATTCTTTAATTAATTTCATAGCTTTAGTATATTTATTTATCGAATCATCTAAATCAATTTCACCATTTTCTAATTCATTAATTATAGTATCTAATTCTGATATTTTATCCTCAAATTTTTTCTTTTCCATAATATTATCCTTTCTTTTCAACTTTCGCTTCTATATATCCATCATAATAATTAATTTTAACCAAATCATTAATATTAACTTCTTGGGCACTTTTAATTACTTTATCATTTACATAAGTAATTGTATATCCTCTTTTTAATATAGACATCGGATTTAATATCTCAATTTTTTCAATTAATCTTATAAAATTTTGTTTTTTATTTTTATAAATTATTTCTGGATTTTTTATTACATAACTATTTTTAATTAAATTAATTTTTTCTTTTTTTGAATTAATTTTTTCTTTTAAAATATTATTAATTTTTTCTATTTTTACATCTAAATCTTGTTTTTTTGTATTAAACATTAACATCGGATTTTTAATTACAAACGATGTTTTTATTTTATCCATTACTAGTTTTTTATAATTAATATTTTTTAAAACTACTTCATTTAATCTTATATTATATTGTTTTAATAAATTATATAAATCAAATAAATTAGGTACAGCCATTTCTGCAGCTCCTGTTGGTGTTGGAGCCCTTAAATCAGCTACAAAATCAATTATTGTGTAATCAACTTCATGACCAACCGCACTTATTACTGGTGTTTGCATTTTAAATACAGTTCGAGCAACATTTTCATCATTAAAACAATTCATATCTTCAAATGATCCACCACCACGGCCAACGATAATAACATCTACACCAAACTCTTCAGCTTGATTTAATTTTTTTACGATATCTATTGGTGCTGTATCACCTTGAACTAAACAAGGAAAAAGGTAATTTTCACATATTGGATATCTTCTTTTAATAGTTGACAAAATGTCTCTTATAGCTGCTCCAGTTGAGGCAGTAACTATTCCTATTTTAGTTGGATATTTAGGAATTTGTTTTTTATATTTTAAATCAAACAATCCTTCTTTTGATAATTTTTCTTTTAATTTTTCAAAAGCAATATATAAATTACCAACTCCATCTTCGATTAATTCATCAACATATATTTGATAGTTTCCAGTTGCTTCGTATAAACTAATCGTTCCTGTTACTAATATTTTCATTCCTTCAGTTGGAATAAAGCCTAATTTTTTAGCATTGCTACTAAACATTATTGCTTTAATTACACTATTTTCATCTTTTATTGAAAAATAAAAATGACCAGATGAATGAGCTTTAAAATTGGAAATTTCACCTTTCATATATATTTTTCTAAGGTTTGTATCACTTTCAATTTTATGTTTTATATAACGAGTTACAGCTGTAACTGTTAAATATTTGTCATTCATACTAATCACCTACTTGTTATGGTATATTTTATCTAATACTCCATTTATCATTTTTCTTACACTGTCATCACTATATATTTTAGCAAGTTCTATTGCTTCATTTATACATACTATATCAGGTGTATCTGTATACATAAGTTCATATATTGCCATTTGTAATATTGCTTTATCAGTATGTCCTAATCGATCTATTGTCCAATCATCTAAATAATTGTTTGCTAAAGAATTAATTTCTTTTTCATATGTTATTACTCCATATACTACTTCTTTAACAAATTCACTATCAACTTCCATTACTTCTTTTATTACATCGTTAACATCATATTTCATATTATTACTTGAATATACACTTATTTGATATAATATTGTCATTATTTTTTTTCTTAATTCGCTTCTATTAAGTTGTTCCACTTTAAATCACCTTAGTCAATTATATCATATTTAATTATTAAAAAAAATGATAATTTATCATTTTTATATAATTTTTAGTCTCCTATTCTATAAAATCTCCTTACTATACAGTCATTAATTCTGTTTCTTTAACTTTCAATTTTTCATCAACAATTTTATTAAATTTATTGATTAATTCTTGAACTTCTTCTTGTCCTGATTTAATTTCATCTTCAGTTATTTCTAATTTTTTTATATCATTGTTGGCATCTTGTCTAATATTTCTTAAAGCTATTTTACATTCTTCAGCAATAGCTTTAGCTTGTTTAACATATTCTCTTCTTGTTTCTTCTGTTAAAGCTGGAATATTTAAGATAATTACTTCACCATTATTATTTGGAGTAATTCCAATATTAGCTTCAAATATAGCTTTTTCTAAAGCACCAATACTTGATCTATCAAATGGTTTAACTTGTAACATTCTAGCTTCAGGTATTGAAATGGTTGCTAACTGAATTAATGGTGTAGGTACTCCATAATATTCCACCATTACACCATCTAATATTGCTGGATTAGCTCTACCTGCTCTAATGTTTAATAATCTTTTTTCCATATTTTCAATTGCGCTATTCATTCTTTCTTCTGTTTCTAATAAAATTTCTTCCATATTCTTCCCTCTCCTACATTATACTATTCATTATCATTGAATATAATTTTCTTAATTCGGTTTTAGCATCAGCATCTAATTTTACAAAGTTTAATCTCATTTGATATCCACTATCAAATGATAAAAAGATAGCAGCAGTATTAACTTTAAATAATATAGCTCCACTTGATATTGATTTGTATGGAATAATGTGTATTTTTTTCTTTATGCCTGTTAAATCAACATCAAATAATATCATTCTTTTATCGGTAAAAATTGCTTTATCTCTTAGAGTTTTATATACCTTATATACTAATTCTTCATTAGCTAAGTAATCAGTAATATAACTAGGTAAATTATCAACTTCTAATTCTTTATTAAAATTAAAATATTTGGTCAATTCCTTATATTTAATATATGCCATTGCAATCTCCTATCATTATAATTTTAACACAATATTTAGAAAAAAGGAATAGTTAATTCCTTTATATTTCATATTCATCTATAGCTGTAAATATTCCATTAGATAGAGAAAATACAACAACATAGTTTTTAGTTCCATTACTAAATTTTCGATTATATTTAATTTCTAGTTTTGTAATTATTTTGTTATCATCCATAACATCTACTTTTTTTATTTTTTGAGCATTTTGACAACCTCTAAAAGGTTTACAAACTTCTTCTGTATATGTTTCTTCAAGGGTTGCTATATAAACTGGATTATAGACTACATTCAGTATTCCCTTTCTTGAACCTAGATGGGTCCATCTAACGGAATCACTAATAGCTAAGTCTTTTTTTTCATTGCCATAATAGGCAGTAACACTACTAATTTCGATAAATTCATCATAATGTTCAATTATTTCTAATAATGAATAATCTGTTTTTACAAAACTTGTATTAAAGTTTGAACTACAATTAGAAATACATAATCCATTCCAAGTTTCACGATATCCGTTTTGTTTATAATTTATTTCAAATTTTGTTTGGTATGCATCTTCATTAATAACACTATATTCTAATTCATCATTTGTAAATTTATCTTGAGTAATTATTAATTTTTTATGATCAACAACTTTGTTAGTTGATAAATTAGTTGTATAGTCAGTTGTTAATTCTTTAGTGTTATCAGCATACACCTTATATACATCAATATAATCTTTGAGATCAACATTACTATTCTTTTTAAATTGTAATTGGGCATTAGGTTTTAACGAAACTTGAATTCCAATTTGATTTGCTTTATATAATGCATAGATATTTAAATCACTTTTGACATTTGAAAATTCTTTATCCCAACCAATAAAAGTATAATTTTCCTTTGTTGGATTTATAGGTGCTATAGCTGATTTACCATATTCTATTTTTTGATTATTAATAAGTTCATTTTCGTTATAGAAAGATACATTGAATTTTTGAATTTCGTAAACAGCAGTTAGGGTTAAATCACCAACACTTCCTAAACTTATACCATCAACTTTTATATTGTCATAATACCAACCTATAAAATTATAGCCATCTTTTGTTGGACTAATAAAATCAAATTGGTCTTCAATTGTATAAGTAGTTTTATTTTCTACTTGATTACCATCATTTATATAAGTGATATTGTATTCTATTATATCAAATGTTGCTTTTAATTCTATATTAGTGTTCATAGTAACTTTTGTAACAATTTCATTGTTTAAATTCCATCCAGTAAAAGTATATCCATTTTTAGAAACAGTTTTTGTTAAATTAATTTCAGTACCATATTTATATTTTGTAGACCCAATAATTTCATTGCCATTTTTATAAGATAAATCATATAAATTACGATTATAAATCAATGTAATTATAGTTTGATTAGTTGCTGATACAAATTCACTATTTTTTGTATGATTAAAATATGTGAATCCTTCATCTAAATAAGTTGATTTTAGTGATTCAATATCAATTTTACTGTCTGTTATGCCTTTTAATATATATTCATTAGATGTATAATCATCATTATTTATATTTTGTTTTTTTACTATAACTTTATAATCAGTATTAGTAGCTTCACAAGTTGCTGATACTGTTATATTTCTGTAAATTTTATTCGTTGTTAATATTTCAGTATCATTTTCATACCAAGATGAACAATTATAACCCTTTTTATCATATTTAGCTAAATTAATATTGTTTTCAGCATTAAATTTAGTTTTACTAACTATTTTGTTATCTAAAATATAAGTTAATTCATAGTTAATTAAAGTTTTTGTTCCTTTAATTTTTTCATTTTTCATTACATTTTTATAGTTACCATTCCATCCGGAAAAAGTATAACCATCTTTAGATGTTGAAATTAAGTTAATAAAATCATCAGATACTGATTCATTATATTTTACAGTTGTTTTAGTGACTAATTCATCATCAATATAAAAACTAACCTCAAATGTTAAATTATTAATTTGTTCAAGTATTTTCTTTATTTCTTTTTCTTTTTCATCAATTGTTGTTTGTTTTGAATTTTTATTTTCGATTATTTTTTCTCCATCTTTAATAGCTTCATTCAATTTTTCTAATAAGTTTTTTAGTTCTTTGCTAATTTCTTTTTTAGTTGTTTCATTTATATTTTTTTTACCATTATTAATAGCTTCTTCTAAATCTTTTATATCAACTACCTCTACTTCTCTAGTTACTGTTTTTGCTTTTAATCCTTCACTATCGGTAACATCATAATTAATATTATATATTCCTTTTTTATTTTCTACTTTTCCTGTTATGACAATTTTATCAGAAATGTTTCCGTCTTCTTTATCGATTGCAGTTGCTCCTAACTCCTCATAATTAAAATTAGATTGACGAATGACGATGTTACCACCATTTAAAGTTATAATTGGTTCTGTATTTTGTTTAGTATCATTTATTAATTCTTCTTTTGTGCTACTTGTATCATCTATTTGTTCTTCTTTGATTTTTTTGGTACCATCTGATGGATTAGCATTGGTAAACATAAAAAATCCCATTAAAAAGAAAAGAACGATTGCAAATAATTTTTTCTTATCCATATTTTCCTCCCGATTATATAATATGTAAATACATAAAAAAAAGCACTTTAAGTGCTCTTAGTTATCACGCATTTGCATAAAAAATGGTCCAAATTCAATTCCTTTTGTTATTGTGCTTCTATCATATTTATAGATTTTATATCCTAATCCAATACATTCAGTTACTTTTCCATCATCAAATTTATGAGTTTGTTTTGACAAACAAAATTTAGGTTCTTTATTGTCTTTTGTTCTTGTATAATCGGTAATCCAAATAAATGCTAAAACAATTATTACAATCCAAAATATTATATTAAATATTAGTTTACTTTTTTTGTTGGTATTTTTCATAATTCCCCCTTTTATATACCTTTAAATTTACCTAACGGCCATACTATAAACCAAGCTTTACCAATAATATCTTTCTCATCGATTAAACCAAAATCATTTCCATCTAAAGAGTTTTCACGATTATCTCCTAATACAAAATATTTGTTTTTAGGAATTAGACCAGTATTATAGTCTTCAGTAGTAACATTTGACAAAAAAGTTTCTTCGTAAGCCTCATTATCTATATATAGTATATTATTTTTATATTCAATTGTTTCGCCTGGTAGACCAATTACTCTCTTTATTAAATATTTTTCATCATATTTGAATATAATTATTTCATTCCTTTTAATTTTTCGAAATTTATAACTTAATTTATCAACAACTATAATGTTTTCTTCTTTCAAAGTTGGTTCCATTGAGGGACCGATTACTTGTTCAAAAGAAACAACATAAACAACTATTAAAAATACAATCAAAGCTATAATAATATATTTTGATACATCTTTTAAAAACTCTTTTATGTCTCTTAAATCCATAGATTGTCCTTTCTTTAAAATTAAAAGGATAAGAAATCCTTATCCATTTATTTGTTTTGCTACTTCTTCTGCAAAATTTTCTTCTCTTTTTTCCATTCCTTCGCCAACTTCGAAACGAATCATATTAATGATTGATCCTCCATTTTTAGCAACGAAATCACCAACTGTTTCTTTATTTTCAGCCTTTACGAAAATTTGGTTTTCTAAGCAAACTTCTTCATAATATTTTTTTACTTTTCCTACTAAGATATTTTCGATTCTATCTTCTGGTTTACCTTCATTTATTAATTGTTCTCTCATTATTGCTTTTTCTTTATCTAAAACATCTGTTGGAACATTTGTAGATTTAACATACATTGGTCTCATTGCTGCTGCATGCATTGATACTTCTTTAGCAACTTCGCTATTAGCACCATCTAAAAGTGTTAAAACAGCAATTTTACCACCCATATGAATATATTCACCAAATGATTCACTATCAGTTTTAGTTACTTTAGCAAATCTTCTTAATGATAATTTCTCACCAATTGTTGCAGTTTTTGATACAATTAGGTTTTCTATTGTTTCTCCTGCTTCTGTTTTTTCTTGTAATAATTCTTCTACTGTTGATGCGTTTGAACTTAAAATTGTATTAAGAATTGTATCTACCATTGATTTAAATTCTTCGTTTTTAGCAACGAAATCTGTTTCAGAATTAACTTCAACGATTGCAGCTACATTACCATCTATTTTAATTTCAGCTACACCTTCTGCAGCAATTCTATCTGATTTTTTTGCTGCTTTTGAAATTCCTTTTTCTCTTAACCAATCAATTGCTGCATCAATATTTGCATCTGTTGCTTCTAATGCTTTTTTACAGTCTAGCATTCCAGCTCCAGTTTTTTCTCTTAGTTCTTTTACTAAACTAGCACTTATCATAATTTTCCTCCTTTTTAAAGTTAAAGATGATTAATAAATAATCATCTTTCTTTTTATTTTAAAGCTTCTAAAAGCTCTGCTTTTTTCATTGTTGAGTATCCTTTTATTTCTTTAGCTTTTGCCATATCACGAAGTTCAGAAACTGTTAATTTAGTTAAATCAGCTTTTTCTTCTTTTTTTTCAACTTTAACTTCTTTTACTTCTTCTTTAGCTATTTCTTTTTTAGGATTTTCTTTTTTTACATTTTTATCGAAAGATTTTTTATTATTTTTATTATCAAAATTTCTTCTTGGTCTGTCTTCTTTTCTTTTAACTGTTTCTAATGCTCTTTCCATAATGCTTTCAGCACTTTTTGAATCTTCTTCTTTAACATAGTCAACTAATTTACCACCATTAGCTTCTACGATTGCATTAGCCATAACACCAGTTATTAATTTTACTGCTCTAATAGCATCATCATTACCTGGAATTACATAATCAACCATATCTGGATCACAGTTTGTATCTACAATACCAAATACTGGAATATTTAATTTTCTTGCTTCTCTTATAGCGATTTCTTCTTTAGAAGGATCTACTATAAATATAGCTTGTGGTAATTTATTCATATTTCTAATTCCACATAATAATTTATTTAATTTATCATATTCTTTTTTTAGACCAAATACTTCTTTTTTAGGTAGTTTATCGAATGTACCATCTTTTTCCATTCTTTCAATATCTTCTAATCTTTTAACTCTTTTTCTAATTGTTCTAAAGTTAGTTAATGTTCCACCTAACCATCTTTCATCTACATAATATGATTCACTTCTTAATGCTTCTTCTCTTATTGCTTCACTAGCTTGTTTTCTAGTTCCAACAAATAATACTTTACCACCGTTAGCAACGATAGTTTTTAAAGCTGCATAAGCTTCCTCAATCATTTTTGCTGTTTTTTGTAAGTCGATAATATAAATATCATCTCTTGATGTAAAAATGTATTCTTTCATTTTAGGGTTCCATCTTTTAGTTTGATGACCAAAGTGAACACCTGCTTCTAATAAATAACTCATTGACACTACTGCCATTTTTCTTTCCTCCTTTTGTTATTTCTTCCATTACTTCGAACTTATACCACTCTTTAGAGCACCGATATAAGAATTCATAATGTGCTTATTTGAAAAAGCCATTAGTATTATAGCATAATATTATATGAAAATACAAGGATTTTTATGTTAAAAACACTAAAAGATTTGTTTTTTTAAACAAATCTTTATTTAAATTTTTTATATTCAATTTGACCTGAATCCTTTTTTGCATATATCGCTTTAATCATCACTTTTGATGTAGTATATATAACATTTTTAAAGAATCTCATTTCTCTATTTATATCAAATTTTTCTTCAGTAATGTGCCAATAAGGTGGTTCTTTTATTATATTTTTACCTTTAATTATCCATTCATTTGCTATTCCTAAAACAATTGCATATGGCATAATATCATAGAAATAGTTGTTATTCGTTTTCATTTCTTCTTCTATTTGTTTTGGTGTCATACTCAATAATCCAATTTTAAAAGCTTTCATTTCAGCTAATTTTTTATTTCCAAACAATGTTCTGTCTGGTATTTTTTTATATACAATAATTGAAATCAATACTAATATCAATTCTAATGATAATATAATTAATAATTGAGTTTGACCAAGTAAAGCATAAACATCAATTACTGTTATACCAATTAATAATATAAAACCAAGTATTTTTTTGAAGAAACCTTTATTGTTTAATATAAATATAATTGTTAAACCAATTGCCATTAATAATGCAGCTACCGGAATTAAAAGGTATGAATTTGTTAACTGTTTAATTGGTTCAATATTTAATATCAAAACACTGATTGCTAATAACATTAAAGATATTTTTCTAATTTTGTTGATATCAATATTAAATAATTTCAATTTATTATCTTTGTTATCAA
The DNA here is from genome assembly GCA_934119965.1 of uncultured Bacilli bacterium. Taxonomy (GTDB): domain Bacteria; phylum Bacillota_I; class Bacilli_A; order RF39; family UBA660; genus CAJOJO01. The sequence continues at coordinate 103,869 of CAKOTA010000001.1, read as the reverse complement.
TCATTTTTTTTGCATCAATTATTTTTCTACTATAACCATATTCGATATCTTTAAGTTCTGCTATTTCTTTTTCTTTAAAAATTCCTTCGAACAATAGTTTTTGGATTGCATTATTCTTGTCATATTCTTTTATTTTAATAAATTTAAATGTATTTTCATTCCCTAGTTTATAGCCATCTTCATTTTCTTCTATTTTTAAATAGCCATTATTAGCTAAATACAATAAATCTGTAACTAGATCAGTTTCTTCGGTTAGGCCTTTATACAAATAAGCAACCTCAACAGGATCAAAATTATTTGGTATTTTATTTGTTATTGCACATTTGAATTTATTTTTTTTCGCATATTTAGACCAGTATGTAACAATTACAAATAATGTAATAATTGGAAATATTAAATATAAATATGATAAGTAATTGAAATTATCTTTTACATTAGAAAAATATTTGTCTGGTAATTCTACTCTTACTATAAATTTTTCATTTTCATTTAACATAATGTTTAGATAACCCGTTATAATATTATTCTCAATTGTGTATGTTACATCATCTTTAGATAAATTATATTTATCATTAATAGAAAATTCTACTTTATTAATTTTGGCATCTTTAGGTAATGTTATTTCAAAACTAATATTTGAGGCAACATTATCATTATTAAGAATTTCATAATAAAATTCATCATATTTTTTTGAAGTATCTTTTCCTAAGTTATACTTATATTTTAAATTTATTGTTTCTATTGTGTCTTTTTCTCCATCTAGTTTTAATTTAACAAATTCTTGTTTATTAGTTGAATTTGTACTTATTAATTTTTTAGAAGAAATGTTTTCTAATTTAGAATCAAGGTATGCTTTAGTACCATCTTTACGATAGACAAAATTTTTCTTATCAAGAATTTTTTCAAACTCATTTACTTTGTCGATAATATACAAGTCTATCTTTTCTTCAACAGTAGCTGTTCTATTTTTTTCTACATTAATTATTGATTCGATTCCGACAATTTCCGTAGAAGCTGCATTTCCAATTATTGGAGCCAATAAAAACAATGTACAAACATACAATATTTTCTTTATCATATCACTAACCACATCCCTATTATGTATTAATTATAGCACATTGTTAATTTTAATACAAATAAAAATGATAACAAATTTTATCATTTTTATCTACTTATAGTCATTCTAAATGAAATATTTTGGTTAGCGCTTCCAGAACTATTTGAAAAGTCAAATATACTATTTGTTCCTCTTATTATAAATGGATAATTGCCATTTATAAATTCATGTGCACTATCGTACCAATTTTCAGTTTCGCCAGTTGCATCCCCTAAGATTCTTCCTTTGATACTTGATGATTTATATATATCGATATATTCAGTAGGAAACTCTTTAAATCCCGAATTATCAACTTCATCATAACCTAAATCATTATTAAAGTTTCCCATTACAAATTCAGGACCAACTCCCATATTATATACACCAGTTGGATTTCCTGTTGTTGTTTCTTCTTTAATGTTAGTACCAATTCCATATTTGGAATGCGCTAAATAAGTAATTGCTCCCCACTCAAGATTTGTTAATAAATGAGTATTTGAAACTTTAATTTTATTATTCAAATTGATAATTGAATCATACGCATTTGAAATAGAAATATTTTTTAGTATATTATTACTTGGTTTGAAATATAAATCTAATGAATCAAGATTACAATTATTAATGTTTGGTGATAAGGCACAATTAGAAGTATTGTCAACACTGGCTTCATACTTACTTACCCAAAAACCAGTTTCATTTTCATTATATAAAAATGCTTTATGAATATTTGAATTATCAAATTTGATATTGATATTTGTAATTCCTTTGTCTTCTTTTTTTATATCAATTCCAGCATTATTCCAAACATCATAGCTATATTTTGGTATCCATACATAATAACCAATTATATCATTTTCATTTATTTCTTCACCTATAGCATCTTTACTTAAATAGTATTCTCTTGACTTACTATTAGGATCGTTAATATCCTGATTCTTTTTAGTTATTACTGCATTCGCCCATATTTTATTAGCATAATCCCAATAAATAGTATTTCTATCAGCTATTACCCATTTTTCATTTTCATATATAATTGGAATCATATTTTCTTCTAAAACCGGTATATTTTCATTTAATAATTTATCGATACCCAATATATTAATATCAATATTATTATCTTTCTCTATCTTAATATTTTTGTTTTCAGAAAACAAATTATATTCAAGTGGAATATTTTCTGAATGACAAGTAATTTTTTTATTATAATTTATATTTTCACTTGTGCACATTATAGTTTCCGATTCAGTATCAAATGATTTTAATTTACTTTCAAGGGTTAGACCTGCTTCATTAGTAACTCTAGCTTTATAAGAATGTTTTTTATCATCTTTTTTAATCTCAAATACATTATATCCTTTATCCTTATTTGTATAATATTTTTTATTATCAATGCTAAGTTCATATTTAACTATTTCTGATTCTTCATCATACCCCCCAATAACCAAATATAAATATTCACTTGTTTCATTTTTAACAAATATATCTACCTTCGAAGGATTTGTTTCATCTAGAGCACCACAACCTTTATCAGTGGTTATTAAGTTTTGCTTATTTCCTTTAGCACAATAATTTCCTAGTTTTAAATTAACTACTTCAATTTGTTCTTTCCTTCTAATTATTAATCCTGAATCATAATCGTTGTTTTTCAACACATTTTTATCAAGATCTTCAATATATATTCCTTGTTCTGGAATGTTCATAAATTTGTTTTCAGCTATATATAAATCAACAGCATCTATCGTATTTCTAACTCCTGTAATGAAAGTTTTATATTTTGAATTTTCTATAATTTTTAATACCTTAGGTATTGATAAAATAAATGCCACAGAAAGAACTAGTATTACTAAAATTAATTCAAGCAATGTAAACCCTTTTTTATTCATATTATCACCACTAATCTAGATTATATTTAATTTCATATATATCAGTCAAATCTATATCGGTTGCGACTGCAATTTGAAAATTTTCTTTATTTTTTATAACTTTATTTACTTCTTTTTTTAAGGTTAATATTTTTAGGCCATTTTTACTATAACAATCAATGTAAATATTTTTTATTTCAATATCTATTCCATTATTAACAATTAAAGTTTTAAATGTAGTAATTCCTTGTTCATATATCATAGATGTGTTTTTAAAAATTAAATCATTCACTTGTTTTTCTTCAATAACTAATTCATTTAAATTTACCTTGTTTGTTTCAATGGTTTCTTGCACTTCTTTTTTGCCACATCCTGTTATTAATACTAAACTTAGAATTACTAAAATTATTTTTTTCATAATAACCCCTTTATTCTATTTACTTGTTCTTTATAATTATCACTATCAGTTATGCCACTACCTATAACTACAATGTCACTATTTATTTTTTTGATATTATCAATATTAATTCCACCATCTACTTCAATTTTAAATTTTAGATTATTTTTAATTCGATATTCATTTAAATAGTTTATTCTTTCTAATGAACTTTTTATAAAAGCTTGACCACCATATCCAGGTTCAACACTCATCACTAGAATTAAATCTACTTTTTCTAAATATGGTAATATTTTTTCTAGTTTGGTAGTAGGATTTATTGCAAGTCCAACTAGAGTATTCGTTTTTTTTATATAATCAATACATTTATCAATATCTTTTGCTTCAATATGAAATGAAATATATTTTGGTTCCAGTTTTATAAAATCTTTAATGTAATTAATAGGATTTTGAACCATCAAATGGATATCTAAAGGAATTTTAAATAATTCTTTTATTTTATCACATTCATTATATTGTAAAGATATATTATCTACAAATATTCCATCCATTACATCTAAATGTAAATAATCAATTCCACTATCAATTATTTCTTCTATTCTATTTTTATCATTTTTTATTTTTAATATTGATCCGGATATTTTCATAACATCACCTATTTTTATTATTTTGAACAAAGTTTTTGTAATTATCATATCTTGATTTAATTATATTGGGATTACTTTTGATTCCACATTCATCTTCATTTAAATGCATACAATCTCTATATTTACATCCTTCTTTATATAAATTAAATTCAATAAAATTATCTCTTATATCTTCATTAGTCATACCAATAAAATCCAAACTAGAAAATCCTGGAGTATCAGCTACTAAACCATCTTCTATTTCTAATAATTCAACATGTCTTGTAGTATGTTTACCTCTACCAAGTGCTACCGAAATTTCGTCAGTTTTTAAATTTAATTTTGGATCTATTTTATTTAACAAAGTAGATTTTCCAGCTCCACTTTGTCCAGTTAAAACAGTTATTTTGTTTTTAAAAATTTTCTTTATTTCTGCAATATTTCTATTATCATATACTTCATAACCTATTTTTTTATAATAGTCCATATATTTTTTTATATCATTAAGTTCTTCTTCGTTAAGTAAATCTAATTTAGTAAAACATATTATAGGCTTAATATTATTAAATTCAACTATACATAATAATTTATCTAAAAGATTAGTATTAAAAGTAGGTTTTACATTAGTTATAATTAAGGCATTATCAATATTACTGACTGGTGGCCTTAATAATTCATTTTTCCTTTTTTTTACTTCTAAAATATAATTATTTAATTCATCAAATACTACTTCATCACCAACTAATGGTGTTATATTTACATTTCTAAATTTTCCCCTACTTTTACACACATAGTTAGAATTATTACTTAAAACAGTATAATCATTACTGATTATTTTTATAATTTTTCCTTCCATATTTATCCTATTCTATTGTTTCAACTTTATCTGTTTTTTTATCATCTGTATTTGTTTTATCATCTGTTTTGTCATTTTTAGTTGTTTCAGTTTTATCATCTGTTTTTGGAGTTTCTACTTTTGCTGGTGCTTTAGCATATGTTACTCTTAAAGTTACTCCTTTTACTACTTTAGAACCTGCTGTTCTACTTTGTGTTATTATTGTATTTTCTTTATAATCACTTGTTTCTTTAGCAGTTGATTGTAAAACAATTCCATTATCTTCACAGAATGATGTTACTTGATCTAATGTGTATCCTTCATTTACAAAGTCAGGATAAACTGTAATTATTTTCGCAACTGTTAAAGTAATAGAATCTCCCTTACCTAGTTTTTCACCTTTTTTAATATCTTGTTCAACGATTGTTCCTTCTTTAATATTATCATCTTTTGTTATTTCTTTTTCTTCTTCAATAATATGAATTCCCGCTTTTTCTAAGATATATTTTACAGAATCTATATCTTTATTAGTATAATCTTCAATTTCAATTTTTTCAGTTCCTTTAGAAACAACTAATGTTATTTTAGTTCCTTCTTTTACAGTTCTACCTATAGCTGGTTCTGTTGAAATAACATTACCTTCTATTATTTTATCACTTGCTTTTTCTTTAACTTCACTATTAACAATAAATCCTAATTTTTCTAATTCTTTTTCGGCTGCTACAACTGTCATATCAGATACATCAATTATTTCAATATCTTTTGGTTTTTTATTGCCTAATATTATAAATATCAAAACTGCTATTATTGTTATTACTGCAATTATTATGCCAAAAATCATTATAAATTTATTGATTTTTTTATCTTTTTTTTCTTCTTTTTCTTTACTTCTTTTTTCTTCTTGAGTTTTAGTTCTAGAAGGTAATTCTTTTTCTTCAAATTCTGTTTCTGGATACATAAATGTTATTTTCTTTTCATCTCTTCTATCTTTATCTAAAGCTCTTGCTATATCATCATGCATTTCCATAACATTATCGTATCTATTTTTAGGATTTTTAGCTGTTGCTTTTAAAATGATGTTTTCAATACTTTGAGGTATTTCAGGATTCATTTCGCAAACACTTGGAATTGGATCTCTCATTTGTTTAATAGCTATCTCAACAGCATTTTCTCCTTTGAATGGTAATTGTCCTGTTAGAGCTTCAAACATTAATATTCCTAATGAATAAATATCACTTTTAACAGTTGCTCCTGATCCATTTGCTTGTTCTGGAGGCAAATAATGAACACTACCCATTACAGAGTTAGTTTGTGTTAACTCACTATTATTTAAAGCCATAGCTATACCAAAATCAGTTATTTTTACTAAACCATTATCTAGCATTAAAATATTTTGAGGTTTAATATCTCTATGAATTATATAACTTTCATGAGCACAAGCAATACCACTTGTTAGTTGTAACATTATATCAATGACTTCAGCTAGAGTAAGTTTTTTTCTCTTTTTTATTAAACTTTTTAATGTTACTCCTTCTAAGTATTCCATTACAATAAAGTATTTTCCATCATCTTCACCAACATCATACATTTCAACAATATTAGGATGAGATAAGGAACTAGCAGATATAGCTTCTCTTTGAAATCTTCTTACGAATTTTTCATCACCTGCTAAATCACCTCTTAATACTTTGACAGCAACATTTCTATCTAATATAGTGTCATAAGCTAAATAAACATTAGCCATTCCACCTTCACCAATTGATCTAATAATTTGATAACGATCATTTATTTTTTGTCCTTTTGTTATCATTGTGCACCACCTTTATCTAAATACGCAATAGAAATGTTATCATTTCCACCTCTATTATTACATTTATATATTAATTTATTTAGTTTGTCTTCTATATCTAATTCTTCTTCGTTTAAGACTTTGACTATTTGATCATCATCTAGCATATTAGTTAGTCCATCACTACATAATAATATTCCGTCAATATCTGTTTCAACATCAAAGATATCCATATCAACAGCGACTGCAGCTCCTAAAGCTTTCATTAAAACATTTTTTCTAGGATGTTCTTTAGCTTCTTCTTCAGTTAATTCACCTGATTTTACTAAGAAATTTACTAATGTATGATCAACAGTAATTTTGTGTAATTCTTTGTTTTTAATTACATATCCAGATGAATCACCAATGTTTCCAAATAATAGGAAATCTTTAGTTAGAAGAGCCAAAACAAATGTTGTTCCCATTCCTACGCTTTCTGGATGTTCTTGTGTATATTTATATAATAATAAATTTATTTCACTTACTGTTTCTTTTAACCAATTAATAGCATCTTCTTTATTACCAATTGTACTTAATTCTTTAAATCTTTTTCCAATATGGGCAATTGCGATTGAAGAGGCAACTTCACCAGCATTATGTCCACCCATACCATCAGCTACTGTCATTAAGATTTCGTGATTCATATTCTCAGTTATAATAACACTATCTTCATTGTGATCTCTTACTTTACCAGTATCTGTTATATAGCAATATTTCATTGTATTCCCTCCTCATAATTTGATCTTAATTGACCACAAGCTGCTGAAACTTTTGTTCCAAATTCTCTTCTTACGGTCACATTAATATTATTTTTTTTAAGTATATCATAAAATTCCATTACTTTTTTACTTCTTTTAAATTCGATATGACTTGTTTCGTTATATGGAATTAGGTTAACATAAGCATTCATATTTTTTAGTAAATTTGCAAGTTCTAAAGCACATTCTTTAGTATCATTAATTCCATCTAATAACACATATTCAAATGTTACTCTTCTATTTGTTTTTTGAATATATTCTTTTAATACTTCGATTAATTCTTCAATATTATATGCTTTATTTATAGGCATTATTTTATTTCTTAATTCATTATTAGGAGCGTGTAATGAGATTGCTAAATTAACTTGTTTTCCATTATCCATAAATTCTTTTATTTTAGGTATTATTCCACAAGTTGATACTGTTATATGTCTAGCACCAATATCAATTCCTTTTCCTGAATTAATTATATCAATAAAATCTATTACATTATCATAGTTATCGAATGGTTCACCTATTCCCATTAAAACTACATGTGATATTCTTAATTTTAATAGGTCTTCAATTACTAATATTTGTTCAACCATTTCGTATGTTTCTAAATTTCTAACTTTTTTCAGTCTTCCACTTTCACAGAATTTGCACCCCATATTACATCCTACTTGAGTTGAGATACATAAACTTTTTCCATAGTCATGATTCATTAGTACAGCTTCTATTTTATTTTTATCTTCTAGTTCAAATAAAAATTTAATTACATCTTTATCTTCTTTTTTATCGATTACTTTTATTTTATATGTACTAAATTCATCATTTAGTTTTGTTTGTAGTTCTTTTTTTATATTACTCATTAGAAAAAAGTCATCTATTCTTTTTTTATATAACCACTCAAATATTTGGGTTGCTTTGAATTTTTTTTCACCATTTTCAATAAAATAATTTTCTAGTTTTTCTAATGTCATATCGTATATATTTTTCATACTAACACCCTATTATCAATTATATCAAAAAAAAGATATATTTTCTATATCTTTTATAAATATATTTTTATTTAACTAAAAAATTCATTGGTTGAAGATTCTATATTGTATAAATTTTTATATACATTATTATTTTCAAGCAAATATTTATGATTTCCACTTCCTACTAATTTTCCTTTATCAATTATATTTATTTCATCTGCATCAATAATTGTTGATAATCTATGAGCTACTATAATTATTGTGTGATCTTTAACTAAATCATCTATTGTATGTTTTATATAATCTTGTGATTCATTGTCAAGAGCACTTGTGGCTTCATCAAATAATATAATTTTTGTATTTAATATTAATGTTCTTGCAATTGCAAGTCTTTGTTTTTGTCCACCTGACAAATTAACTCCACCTTCACCGATTATAGTGTCATATTTATTTGGTAGTGACATAATATAATCATCAATATAGGCTCTTTTACAAACATTTCTGACTTCTTCTAATGTGATATCTTGTTTTACTAATTTAAAGTTGTCAATAATACTTAAATTAAATAAAAATGGATTTTGTCTAATTATTGATATATTGTTTCTTAAAGTATTTTCGGTTAAATCTTTTATATTTTTTTCGTCAATTAATATTTCTCCACTAGTGCTATCAAAATATCTCAATAATAAATTAAACAAAGTACTTTTTCCATTTCCACTTCTACCTACAATGGCTATTTTTTTGTTTGGTTCGATTTTTAAATTTAGGCCATTTAAGGTGTAATTTTCATCACTTTTATATTTAAACAAAACATTTTTAAATTCCACATATCCTTTTATATTATCTAAGTTAATCTTACCAAAATATTCGTCTTTATATAATTTATTATTTATTATTTCATCAATTCTTTTAAGTGATACACTAACTTTATTAAAGGTTACCCCAAAATCACTTATACTTTCTACTACTTCATCTATTCTCCACAAATAAGATTCTATTACTGTAAATAAACTAAATGATAATAAATTATTCATAAATAATTTTCCGCAAGTAAATAGTATGATAAATTGTAGTGTAAAATATATTAAATTATTTAAACAATAATATGTAGTTTCATATTTTTTTTGATTATTATTATTTATAAACATTTTATTTATTCTATTTGTTACATTATATAATATGTTATTTTTTATTCCAAGAGCTTTTATTTCTCTTATTCCTGTAATGTTTTCAGTAATTTCTTTTACATAAGCATCACTTTCTTGTTTGATTTTTTCTTGTGTTTTTTTAATTTTTGGAAAAAATTTATAAGAAATAAATCCCATTATAATAGCAAATACAATTATTTCAAAAAATAATATAATTGATGTTTTCAATGATATAAATAATATTATTATTACAACTATACTTTTACAAATCAATCTAATTAATTTTGACAACAGATCCATTATTCTGTCCGGATCAGTATAGAGTCTATTAATAAATTCTCCAACTCCTATTTCTTCAAATGCTACAGTAGGCAAATTTTGGATTTTTTTATACATATCTATACTAACATTTTTCATAAAATTAAGTTCTAACTTATTATATATCCTATCTCTTGGATATTGTAATATACAATAAAATATTATATAAAAGCTTTCCCAGAACGCTAAATAAATTACAAAGTTTGTAAAGTTATAATTAATTAAATATTCAACTGCTTTTCCCCAAAAGAAAGCTGATAAAAGAGCAGGAATATATGTCATTATTACTAAAAATATATAAATAAATAATTCTAATTTATCTTTTTTTAAATACTGCCATAAAATTTTAAAATTTTTCAATTTTTCTTTCATAAAATCAACTTCTTTCAAAATATTTTTTAACCAAAAACAAAATATATTTACTTACTATAAATATATTTCATTTTTAATTGATATTTTTAAACCAACTTTTCCATATAGTGTTTTTGTAAAGAATTTAGAAATTAAATTATTTGCATAGTCAGGTTCAACTATAAATTCAATTATACCATCAGTTGTATTCTCAAATTCTATTTCGTTACTTATAAATTTATCACTTTTAACCATAATTTTGTGTTTACCTGGTTCGATATTTATATTCTTTATTTCATCTTCATATATTTCAAATACTTGAACATTATCAATAAATACTTTATATGGCTTTTCGTGATCCACAGGATTTAGTTTTCGACCTATTTTAATCATTAGTTTCACCTACACTTTTTTCTAAAGCACTTTTAGCTGCTTCTTGTTCTGCTTCTTTTTTACTATGGGCAACACCCACTCCATAAACAACATCGTCTATTTTGACTTCGGCTGTAAATGTCTTATTATGGGCTGGTCCTTCTTCAGCTATAATTACATATTCTAGACTTCTTTTATCTGTTTGAATTAGTTCTTGTAATTTAGATTTATAATCATCAAAGAAACTTAATCCTTTTTCTTCTATATGTTTGATTGCACTATCATATATAAATTTTTTAGCGCAATCCAATCCTTTATCTAAAAATAAAGCTCCAATAAATGATTCATAAATATCAGCTACTATTGCTTTACGATATTTACCACCATTTGCTTCTTCGCCATGTCCCAATCTTAAATATTCATTTAAACCTAGTTCTACTGAATATTCGTATAATGCTTGTTCACACACATAATGACTTCTAAGTTTCGTCATTTCGCCTTCATCATCATTTGAATTCAAATATAAATATTCACTCATTACTAGTTCTAAGACTGCATCTCCTAGATATTCTAGTCTTTCGTAACTAGGCACATTTTCTTCATTAGAAAAAGATGTATGTGTTAAAGCAGTTAAATACAAATCTTCATTATTTGTTTCAATGTTAAATTTTTTTAATAGTTCCATACTATCACCCAACTAAATTATATCACATTTTATAAATTTTAAAATCACAATTTACAAATTTAAGTATTTTTAGTATAATTAATTTATGAAAAAAATATTGATAGGAATGATAAAACTTTATCAAAAAATACCTGGTAATTTTCATTATCAATGTAGACATATACCTACTTGTTCTAATTATGGTATTGAAGCTATTAATAAATATGGAAGTTTAAAGGGAAGTTTTTTGACGATTAAAAGAATATTAAGGTGTAATCCTTTTGGTACTAAAGGATATGATCCAGTTCCTGATAACGAAAGGAAGATAAAATGAAAAAATTAATACCAATGTTACTTATGTTATTTTTACTTACAGGATGTTTTAAACAGGATAATCTAGATGGAATTGATATTTATACTACTGTGTATCCAATCGAATATATTGTGACAAAATTATATGGTAATCATAGTAATGTTTATAGTATTTATCCTGATGAAGTTAATATAGATAATTATGAGTTAACAAAAAAACAAATCAAAGATTATAGTAGTTCAAATATGTATATATTTAATGGGCTTTCAAAAGAAAAAGATTATGTTTCAGAAATGTTTAAATATAACAAAAATCTAATGATTATTGATGCTAGTAGTACAATGGAATATAATTATTCAAATAATGAATTATGGTTAGATCCCTCAAATTTTCTAATGATGGCTTTAAATATTAAAAATGGATTAACTGAATATATTGAAAATCATTATTTAAAAAACGAGATTGAAGAAAATTATGAAAGTTTAAAAGTAGAAATTTCAAATATAGATGCAAGATTAAAATTATTAAGTGAGAATGCTGATAGTTCAACAATTATTGTTGATAGTAATGTTTTCAAATATTTAGAAAAATACGGATTTACTGTTATTTCTTTAGAAGAAGGCGCTACACTTACTGATAAAATTTTATCTGACGCTAAAAAAGCTATTGAAGAAGATAATATTAATTATATATTTACTTTTGATAAAGCTAATTTAAATTCTACTGTTCAAAGTTTTATTAGTGAATATGAATTAGAACCATTAGAGTTTAAAACTCTTTCAAATCTTACTGATGATGAAAGAAAATTAAATGAAGATTATATTTCTTTGTTAAATGAAAATATTGAAACACTTAAAAACGAGTTATATTAACTCGTTTTTATATATATTTATTTTTTTAGAACCATATTTTTTTTCTTTAATTAATTTTAAGTCACATTTAATTTGTTCTGTTTCATATTCACAAATTATTAATCCATTTTCCTTTAGCAAATTTCTTTTGATAATTATATCAATTGATGGATTTATTAAATTCATTTTATAAGGTGGATCTAAAAAAATTATATCAAATTGTTCATTTGTTTCATTTAAAAATTTATTATATTCTTTATTAGAAATAACATAATTATCTATACCCTTCAAATTTTCTTTTAAAAATTTAACTACTTCTTTGTTAGAATCATTGAAATAACAAATTTGTGCTCCATTACTTATAGCTTCAATTCCTAAAGAACCACTACCGGCAAACAAATCTAAACAAACACTATTTGGAATATAATTTTGAATACTTCCAAATAGTGACTCTTTTACCCTATCCATAGTTGGCCTTGTTCCATCTATATCATAACCTTTAATATTTCTTCCTTTATATTTACCACTTATAATTCGCATAAAATCACCACATATAGTATATCATTTATAATTTTAAATATAAAGTCATTTTATTGTTGATAATACACTTTGTAGTACTTCAATTGTTTCTAAAGCTTTAGATATTTTATCTGCTGGTCTTAATTTATAATTCATTTTAACTTCTTCTACAAATTGCTTAAAAGAATTCGGATCACGATTTAATATCTTATACCAATTGGAATTTTCTCTCAAATATTTAATATAAATTGGATTCGATTTTAAATTATATTGAACTTCTAAAGTCATTAATCCTCAAAATGTTTATAAACCGGTCTAGGTTTATAAGTTTCTTTTTTTGTTTCGTTAGTTCCTAAATCTTGAAGAACTCCTACTACTCTTTGAATACTGTTTATATTATTTTGAAATGAATCCAAATCGATATTTTTTAGCCAACCTAGTACATCAGCAAATCCTACCGCTTTAGTACTTTCAGCTACTACTTCTGTTTTGCTTAAATATTTGTTCCAAATTGAATTATCACTACCATATAAATCATACATTTCATAAAATTTTTGCCAACTCATTTCATTATTATTTACATATTTTAAAAGTGAAGGATTAGTTTTAACAAAATCTTTAAATTCAGCTATTTTACTCATATTGACCACCTATAATATTGTATGTAAAAATTAATTATATTTGCCTATTTTTAAATACTCATTTAACCAATAATAATCTTTATTTTCAAAGTCACAAACAAATATATCTCTATTATATATGTTAAAAATTTTAAATATATTATTTTTTTTATTTTTGGTTTTTACAATAATACAGGGATACATCAATTGAATATAAGTTTTCTCATTCTTTAATTTTATTATTTTTTCATTTATTTTGATTGTATTAATCCTATTATTTATATAATTACTTAAAAGTTTTACTGATATATTATTACATATTTGCCAATATATTTTTATTCCATAACAAAAATCATATGTTTCACTTTTATATAATGTTTCTAGTAATTTATATAAAACATATGATTTGTTCTTATATTCTTTAATTAATTTTTTATCAATAATAAACAAATAGTATTTATTCATATATTTCACCAATAATATATTACAATATCTATTTGTCGTATTTTTTCTAATTATATTGTCTTTTTAAATTCTTCTATTTCTTCATCATAAATCATTTTATGACTAAACTTTTTAAGTCTATCTTTTAATGATATTTTTGGTTGTTTTTCAATTATTTTTTCTTTTTGTTCAGGTATTTCTATTTTTTCGTTTTTTATTTGTGGTGGTATACAATTTATTTTTACAAGTGGTAATTCATATTTATCAGCTAGTTCCAAAGCTTTTTCATAATATTTTGATTCAATATCACTTATAACATATATACCACAAGGTATGGCGTTTTCTAATAAAATTTTACCTGTTAAATTATTATTTTTTAGGTTATCATTTATAATTATATTTGGAGTTATTAATTTTGAATCACTTATATCATCTATTTCTAATTCATCATTATGAAATGAGTATAAAAAGTTTTTTGTAGATGAATAAACGATATTATCATTTACACCATATATAAATCCATATTCTTTTATTTTGCAAGGAATTTTATCCAATTGATAATTAGAAACTAATCTTGTTTCTGTTAATCTATTATCATGATGATCGCCTATTAAAAATTTAAAATTATTCTCCTCTGTATAGTATAGTGGATTGTTGATTTCTTTTTTCCATAGTTTTTGAATTAAAGGAAACAATTGTTCTTCAATTTTTTCAAATTTTGGATAATTTATTTCAATATTTGATTCATCAATTTTATTTAAAATACTATCAATCTCAATAAGTGAGTTATTTATTAAAAATTGCTCATTATTACTAAAAATAAGTAAGTGATTTTTTAACTCTTCTATTCCTCTTTTAGCTGATAAAATACGATTTATTTTAGTATTAATATCTTTATTATGATATTCATTAATTTTATTTAATTCATTTAATATTTTATTATAATTAATATTTTCATAATCATATAAAGTATCAGAAAAATATACTTTTCCTATTTTTTTGTAGTAACCATCAAAATATTCTTTATTTAATTCTTTTACTAAGTTTTCATAATCCAAGCCATATAATTCACCATTAATATATTCATTATATTTATCTACTATTTGATTTTTATCATTTAATACTGATTCGTAGAATATATCATCAGTTACTAATTCTTTTATTTTAGATGCTACTTCCATTTCTTTAGATTTATATGGTCTAACATTTTTTAAATTATATTTTTGAGCTAAATATTCGGTAATCATATCGACTGTTCCTATTTTAATAACATCATCACAATTTCCAATAAAATATCTTATAATTGTTTCTAAAATTGTATCTAAGATAAATTTGATTGGTGTATTTTTATTATCTAGTAGATATTTAACATAAATTCTTCCATCGATTGATATATCCCTTAAGTCAGAATCATTATTTAAATTGTTTTCTTTTATAAAGTCTACAATATTTGTACAGACATTTATTTTATCAGTTATAAAAATCTTATATTTACTTATATCATCAACTTTAAAAATATTATCCATATTTCTAATTTTATTTATTTTTTCTTCACTTAAATATTTTGAATATTCTCTTAAAAAAACTGCTCTAATATATCTAAAATATTCATTTAAATATGTCTCATTCATACAATCACCATAGCTTATCTTAAGTAAATTATAACATTTTTTTATTATAAAGTAAATAAAAGAGATTATTCATCCCTTTTATTAAACATTATTATTAATCTAAGTAAATTTAGTATTGTTGATATTAATGATGCAACATAAGTAAATGCGGCTGCACTTAGCATTGATCTAATTCCTGTATCATCATTATCTAAGTTTAATTTTAAAATTTGTTCTCTTGCTCTTTTTGAGGCATCAAATTCAACTGGTAATGTTACTAATTGAAAAATTATAGTTGCTGACAAGGTAATAATACCTGCTAACAAATAACCTGTTAAACCTGCTAAAAAACCTATTAAAATTGAAAAATATCCTATATAACTTACTAAATTTACGATTGGAACTAGCATATGACGAATTCTCATAAATGTATAATTTTCTTTATCTTGAATAGCATGTCCACATTCATGAGCAGCTACAGCCATTGCAGCTATAGTTTTACCATGAAAAATATCAGATGATAATTTGATAACTTTTCTAGTTGGATCATAATGATCAGTTAATTCACCACTTGTTTCAACTACATAAATATTGTCTAGACCATTTGCTTTTAAGATTTCTCTAGCAGCTTCGCTACCTGATATTTTTTTAGTATTTTCTATTTTTTTATATTTTGAATATGTGACATTAATTTTAATTTGTGCATAACCAACTATTATGATTCCTATTATGAAAAGTAAAAATGTTAAAAAATTTTCTAATTGTAATGTATAAATATCCATATTATATTATTTCGTAAGTTGTTCCTTCTCTAGTATCTTTTATTGCTATTCCTTTTTCTAATAATTCATTTCTTATTTTGTCTGCTAATTCAAAATCTTTATTTATTTTAGCTTCTTTTCTTTTCAAAATCATTTCTTCAATATATTGTTTTGTTTTTTCATCTATTTCTGTTTCTTCACTAATTAAGTTTAAAGATAATACTTTGTCAAAATCTTCGATTAAATATAGTTTTGAGTTATTATTTAAGTTTTCATCTTTTATAACATCATAAAGAAGTGTTAAAGCAGAAGATGTATTTAAATCATTTTCTAAGGCTTCTTTAAATTTTTTTTGATATTCTTTTATTAATTCATTGTTTAGTTCGTTATTATCTTTTTTTATTGTTTTAATTTTATTTATTAGTTTATTATAACTTGTTTTAGCAATTTCTAAAGCATCATATGTGAAGACTAATTGTTTACGATAATGACTTCCTAAACAAAAATATCTATATTCTAATGGTTTGTATTCTTTTTCTTCTAATAATGAAAGTGTTAGAAATTCTCCTTTAGATTTACTCATTTTACCTGTTGCATCATTTAAAAATTCCATATGAACCCAGTAGTTACACCATTTATGTCCTAAATAACATTCTGATTGGGCTATTTCATTAGTATGATGTGGAAATATAGCGTCGATAGCACCACAATGGATATCTAAATTTTCTCCTAAAAATTTCATAGATATACAAGAACATTCAATATGCCATCCTGGATACCCTACTCCCCAAGGTGAATCCCATTTTAATTCTTGATTATTAAATTTTGAATTTGTAAACCATAATCCAAAATCAGCTGGATTTTTCTTTCCTAAGTCTTCTTCAACACTTTCACGAGCTGCGATTAATAATTCTTCTTTATTTCTTCCAGATAGCTCATAGTATTTATCATATTTTTCAGTATCAAAATATACATTACCATTTGATATATAAGCATAATCATTTTCTAATAATTTTGAAATTACTTTTATATATTCATCAATATTATCAGTAGCATTACTAATATATTTTGGTTTTTTTATGTTGAGTTTTTCAATATCACTAAAAAATGCATTTTTATAAAACTCCGCTATATCTAGAACAGATTTATGTTCTCTAGAAGCTGCAACTGACATTTTATCTTCGCCAGTATCAGAATCACTAACTAAGTGTCCAACATCAGTTATATTCATACATCTTTCAACATCATAGCCAATATAGTTAAGTGATTTTTCTAATATATCTTCTGATATATATGTTCTCAAATTACCTATATGAGCATAATTATATACTGTAGGACCACATGTATACATTTTAACTTTATTAGGTTCAATTGATTTAAATTCCTCTAATTTTTTAGTAAGAGTATTATATATTTTCATATTATCACTTCCTTGATTAATTATATCATATCTATTTAGTTAAGTATACTATGATTTTTTAATTTTTTTACTCATTTTTTCGATTTTTTTATTGCATATATTCTTAATTTATGTTATTATGTAGGAGTACTGATAAGTATGGACCCTTAGCTCAGTTGGTTAGAGCACGCGGCTCATAACCGTGCGGTCATAGGTTCGAGTCCTATAGGGTCCACCATTTTTTATTTGCGAGTGTGGCGAAATTGGCAGACGCGCTAGACTTAGGATCTAGTGTCTTACGACATGGGGGTTCAAGTCCCTTCACTCGCACCATTAAGAAATTAAAATTCTTGAAAATTCAAGGATTTTCTTTGTTTATAAGGATTTTGTAAATATTTTTTAGTCTATTTGTCAATCATAATTTGTTGAAAATTACACTAATATTTGACAAAAACAAGACCAAAAACAAGACCAAAATATAATAAAAAACGCCACCTATATTTTAAAAATTGTGACATTTTTACTTTGAAATTTTTATGACATTTCATATTACCATTTACGCAATCGAAACAATATAAAAAACTATCTTCAGATTAAAGTGAAGGTAGTTTTATTTTGGCAACTTACAAAATACATTTACAAATTTGTATTCATAAGATTATCTATTATTTTTAGACAAAACGTAAGGTTTTTTATTGTCGTCGCTTGGTTTCACTAATGAAATGCTTGAATATTCACCTGCGAAGATTCTAAATAATGCACTACTAATACAATCATCGAAGACATTCTTTAAACTTCTAGCCCCACTTTGTCTTTTTATTGCGATTTCGGCTATATATTCTATAAATTCATCATTATAAACAAATTCAACATCTAACATATCAAATAGTTTTTGAAAATCTACCAATTAATTATCTTATTATTCCATACTCAATAAAATCATTAGTTGTTAATTGACTATAATTATCACTATTTATAATTCCAGTAAACCCCCTACCCCTACAATTGTTAACTTTGATGTATCAAACTTTTTTTCCATCTAAATAAAATAATGAACCATCAAGCAATTTCAATAATTCTTTGAACTCCTAATTTAGAAACATGTGACTGATTTACCCTTCCAGCAAGTTTATAATTCATCTTAAAAAACATTTGATGATATTACAAATAACCAAAAAAAAGTTTATAATAATTAGTAACAATTTAAAAGGAGGAAAACAAATGCAAACAATAATTAAACATTATGTGGAAGAATTTTTTCCAGTAAATACTGATAAAGGTACACAATTTGAATCAATAGTTAGAAACATTCATGAAAATGAAATAAACCCATTAAAATTTAATAATAATCTAGTTTCTTATTTTAGATTTTTTGATATAGCAGAAGTTACTTTGGATAATGGTAAAGTAATATACGAGAAGAGAAAAAATTATAGCTTGATGTATTATCGTGGAAAAAGATTAAATAGAGATGAAATAGATGAATTAGTTTTTTGTGCAGAAAAAGGGGTTAACTCAGTAATAAAGTGTTATAACGGTACATTAATAACTAACCCAAATGATGAAGGTTTAACTATAGATGAATTTCAAGAAAAAGTAAATTCTGTAGTAAAAGTATTAAGCAAATAAATTAAAAAATATATGTTATAATTGTTTTAAAAATTAATTTAACTTTTTGTGAAGAATATAATATGGAAAAATTAGTTTTAATATTGGATTGTTTTATATATAAGGATTTTGATTCATATTTATTATCGCTAAATGGCGTTTCAAATATAATTATTAATAATGAAGATAATTTTAAAATAGCTATTGAATACAATCCTGATTACATTAGTATTAAAATATTAATTTTAAAAATCTTAACTTTTTTAGGAGTCTTAAATAAAACAGCTTCTATACTCGCTTTTGATAAATGTTGAAAAAAAAGAAACTTTCAGATATAAAATCATTATTAATAATTTATGTTGTGAATATTGTTTAAAAGGAATGATTGAAGAATTATTAAATTATGATGATATAGTAAGTGCTTCAAGCAATTTTGACTACAATGATAAACAAAACATAGAAATTTACATTACTTATGATAAAAATTTAATAACAATAGAAAAAATTAAAAAAATAGAATATAAATATAATAATTGATTTATTATATTTTTTTATTATATCATTTACTTTATAATCATATTATGGTATTATAAGTAGCAAAAATTAGGTGGTCCTATGAAAGAATATAATGTACTATATACAACTGATAATAACTACTTTATTCATATGTTAACTTCAATATACTCATTAATTGAAAATAATCAGGATATTTTTTTAAACATACATATTATTGAAGATAATTTAGAAGAAATGAATAAAAAAAGATTGTATTTACTAACAGAAATATACAAAAATATAAGAATAAATATTTATCCTATCAAATTAATAGAAAAAAGTATGAATAAATTTGATATTCCTAAATGGAGAAATACTGATATAGCAAATGCAAGATTATTTGCTAACGAAATTATTAAATGTAATAAATTACTATATTTAGATAGTGACACAACAATTGTTAATTCTATTAAAAATGTCTATGATATGGATACTAGTCCACTTTATGCAGTCAAAGAAATTGATGTACCAACGCATCTAGAAAATCAATTAAATTATTATTATAATAGTGGTGTTATGTTATTTAATTTTGCTGAATGGGAAAATGACCATTGTATAGAAAAAATATACAATATACTAAAAACAAATACAATTAATTTACAATTTCCTGACCAAGATTTAATCAATTTAGCAATTGAAAATATTAGTACATTGCCATTAAATTATAACGTCTTCCCTATTGTTAAAATGATGGAAAAGCATCAATTTTTATCTAAGTATTTTTATGCTAAAAATAACTCTTTTTATTCAAAAGATGAAATTAAAAAAGCAATACTAAATCCTATTATATATCACAATTTAGATTTTTTAAACATTCGACCTTGGGATAATAATATTATTCATCCATATAATAATATATATAAGCATTACAGAGAATTATTTGACAATGACTACATTCCGAATAAAATCGAAATTAGTAATTATGAACAAATAATAAAAAAAATAACATATTTAATTTTAAAATCATTAGTTGATGATAAATGTTATCAAAAAATTTTAAATATATATCATAAAAGCAAGTCATAAAATGACTTGTTTATTTATTTATCATGTTTAATAAATTTATTTTAAATATATCTTTATCAGAATGTTCTTTAGATACCATAACACCTTTATAAGTAACTAATTCAGATTGATGTCCTTCTGTTAATATATCCTCTGGAACTAATTTATCTATCAATATTAATTTTTCATTACTATAGACATGATATATTAATTTAATATCTCCATGAACCTTAGAAAACATTACATCAGTAGGTAATTTTAATTCATAACATATTGAAGCTTTTTCTTTGTCTTCAGAAACTTGTACTCCTAAAAAATTACCCTCTTTTAATTTTGGATAAAAGTCAAAATACAATTTTTTATATGCCAACATATTATACTTTTTTAAAGATCTCTCTAGCTTATGAAATTCATTTTCATTTATATACTCAAACACATAGTTTTCTTTCATATCTGACTCTCCTCCTATTATTATATATAAATATTATCATAAAATACTAGAATAAGTCAATTATCATATGTAAAGTTGACGCTATATAAAAGAAAAATGTAGTTATAAAACTACATTAAAATTATTTCATTTTTGACACTTCTTCTGTATAAACATTTGACATATTTAGTAATTCTTCTCTTAATGATTTCAAACTATTTATACTTGAAGTATATGATGTTTCCTCAATTGTTTCAGTTGGAGTTTCAACAGTAACATTTTCTTCAACTGGTTCAAATTCTTCCCAAGTACCTGGATCTTCTGGAATAGATGGATCAGGTGTTGGGTCTGGTTCTGGATTTTCAGGAACAGATGGGTCTGGTAAATAAGGCTCTTCTGTAATAGGGCTTTCAACCGGTGGTGTTGGTTGTGGTGTTGGTGTAGTACCATCAACAGGTTCAAATGATGATTCTGGTGGTTGTAAAGATTTTAAAAATTCTTCAATAACAGCACGACCTTCTCTAAAACCTGCATTATACCCAGCTACATATGATTTATTTGTAGAATTTGGATTACTTTGTCTATAAGAACCATCATAATAATTACCATCTGCATATCCAGCAGCATACCCCGCATTGTATTGTTCTGTATCAACTTCATCACCAGTTGTAACAACATTACCATCGTTATCTTGATTATTGTGACCAGGGTCTTTTTTTGCTTTATCTTCAAATTCTTTTTTCTTAGCTGCTTCATACTCAGCTTGATTTTTCGCACCATATTTAGCTAATTCTTCATTAGAAACATTAACTTGTTTTCCAGTGCTTTTATCTGTAAATGTTTTATAAGAATTGTTAGCATTATTATTATTATTATTTGTTGTTTTCTTTGCAGAAATGTTTTTTGAACCTTCTGCCATAGTAAATTTTGGATTTAATTTATAACTAACATTTTTAATTAAAACTTGTTCTTTAATTTCTTTTTCTAATTCACTACCTGTTTTCTTTTCTTCATCAGAAATTGATGATAATTCTTGACTAGCAAATTCTCTAGAAATTTCTAATTTTTCATCAACTGTGTTATAAATAGATGTAAATTCTTCAGCTTTTTCAGTCTTATTTTTTACGCCATCTTCTTTTTGAATATCACAGCTTATTTTTCCGTCTTCATTTAATATAATATTAACATCTTTTGGAATGATAGAATTATTAGAAATCATATCTGCAACAAACATCATTCTATAAGTAAGTTCATTTGCAGACATAGAATAAAGATTAGCATCTCTATTAATATAATTTGAAACAATATATTCACTTATTGATGAAGCAACTGTTTTTTTATCAGTAGCACTATTGTATTTTGCTAAATAATCAACAAATTTTTGAACAATCTCTGAAGAATCTTTATCAGCAATTATTTCAGAATAATCAATTTTTGTTTCTTCATTTGCAGTCAATGCATCTGTCATAAATAATCTAGCACAATACATATAATTATCAGTTATTGTTTCAGCAGTTTTGGTATTATATTTTAATCTAGCATAATCTTCAGGATCTATATCTTCAATATTCATCACTATATAGAAATCCATTAATTGCTTGATTGTAACTAATGACTCTTCATTTTCTTCAGCAGTTTTTAGTTCTTCTTCTGTCATTACATCTTTAACAGGAATTCCCTTTGTTAAAGCATCAGCAATAAAATCTGCCATTCTATTAACTATTTCTGTATTATCATTTGGATCAAATGATAAATTTTCAGCAAGAACCTTTTCTACTTCTTTTGTTTCATCTAATTCTTTTGGTTCAATAACTTGAGGTTTAACTTCTTCAACTTGTTTTTCAACAACTACTGGTTGTTCTTCTTGTTTATTGTTTCTAAGTGAGCAACCACCAACTGAAGCAAGTATAATTGCAATTGCACCTCCTGCTATTGCAGATTTAATTTTTACTTTTTTCATTTTATAACTTTTAGGTGAAATTTCATTTAATTTTTGAAGTTCATTATCATTTACAACTTCATCAAGTGAAGAAGATAGATCAGGGGCAAAAGCTCTTAATCTATCCTCTAATTCTTGAACATCTTCAGATGAATATCTACCTAAATTAATTATATTTTTATATAATCTAACTGCAGAATCAACTTCTTCTTGAGTTAAATTAGGATTTGATTCTAAAGTTTTAATTTTAGTATCTAGTTTACGAAGCATTATATCTTTTTCATATTTTTGAGTCATAATATTACCCCTTTCATCTTAAACAAATTATTTTACTTTTTTATTACCTGTGTATTTATAACCTGCAGTTAATAAAGCAGTATCATTATATACACTCCATTTGATATCAGTTGTACCTTGGATATATTCTCTAGTTTTATAACTATAATATTTTGTTGTTACATCTTCATAAACTGGAGTTTTACTTACAATATAAGTTTCATAACCAGTAATAGTTTTAACCATTGTTGATAATACTATAGTTTTATATGATGAACTAGTACATTCATATGTAGATAAATCTACGCTTGAACTTCCAGCTACATATTTTTTATAAATCATACCTGTTGTAGAACTACAAGATTCTGAACAAGTTTCATCAGTAAATCTAACAAATTCATATCTAACAGTATCAGTGTTTGTTGGTACGGAATATAAAGTTACTAATCCAGCATATTCCCATTCACCATTATATTGTTTTGAAGTACCTGCTGAAACATATTCCCATTTGTCACAAGTTAATATAGTTTCAGTTCCTGTCTTAACAACTTTAGTTGTATAAATTGGTTTACTATAGTCATAAGCTTTTTTAACATTATAACCTTTTAATTTCTTTTCAGTTACTGTTTTTGTTCTTACTGAAACTGTACTTGAAGCTTTAACCTCAGTTTTTGACCATTCAGACCAATCTGATTCTTTATAATAACCATTTGTAGTTTTCTTATATTCATATAAATATTCTACAGTTGGTACTGGATCAGGTGTAGGATCTGGAGTTGGTGTTGGTGTTGGATCAGGTGTAGGATCAGGTGTTGGTGTTGGATTAATAATTGTAACAGTATTAGTATTAGTATTATTGTTATTGTTATTAATTATAATCTTTTCATCTGAAGCTTTTTTTACTGAGTAGATTGTTGGACTTTTAACATCTGCTGTGTTTTTTTCACATAATGTTGTAGAACAATAATCATAGCATCCCATATAAACTAATAAATAGTTTTCTTCCTCACCACATTTTAAATTAACTTTCATGATAAATTCTTCATCATATTTTGTTATTTCAACATATGAATCAGTTAAACTACAAGTTTTACCATCTTTGTCAGTGAAAGGTAAAATTATTTTCTTTTCTAACATTTCACCTAAAGTCATCTTAACTTTATCACCAACATTTTTTGGTAATCTTGAAGTTGTATAATAACTCTTAGCTGCATCTTTCATTGAGATGATGTTTTCATTAAAAATACGATCTGTAAGGACAGTTAAATCAGTAGTTTTTACACCATCAACTGCTTTCTTTAAATCACTTTTTAATGGAAATAGCCAAATTAATATAAATATAAATAAGGCTACAAATAAGAATTGTAAAATTACATTCTTAATAGAAAAATTTGTTTGTTCAGTATACATAAATACTCCCCCTTTTCGAATTTATGTCGACTATACTATCACACAATAATTAATTTGTCAACTTTCAACGAACATTTTTTTGAAAAAGTCAATAAATCACTTATTTTTTAATAAAATGTACTTCTTTGTTGATATATAAAATATACCACTTTTTAAGGAAAAAGTCAAATTTTGAGACGAACAATCGTACTCCCCTCATTCATATAATCTAAACCATATTCTATGACATTTTTATTATTAGATAAAACAACTTGTGTTTCTTTTTTTAATATTCCAGTTCCTATACCGTGAATAATTAAAATTTTATCATTTTTCATTTTAATGTTATCTCTTATAAAATCATTGATTAATACTCTAGCAGTATCTCTTGTTTCTCCATGCAAATCCAAACTAGGTAAATTCTTGGTAAATATGTTATTTACACTCATTCATTTTTTCCTTTATTTCTTCTAAAGTAAACATTGAATTTTTACTTCCTAATCTAGTAACAGATAATCCTGCAACTATATTAGCAAACTTTAATGTTTCTTCTAATGGTAATTTTTTTGCGATTCCATAAGTAAATGCCCCATGGAAAATATCACCTGCTCCAGTTGTATCGATTGCATCCATTTTAATTCCTGGTACTTTTTTAAAGTGATCATTTATTTCATAAACACAGCCTTTATCTTCTAATGTTACAACAATTTTTCCATTAAATTCTTGTTTTAAAGCTTGGCATATTAAATCATATGAATAATCATCTCTATCATCGAATTTAAAATCAGCTACTGTTTCAGCAAATTCTTTTGAACAAACGACATAGTCTACCATTTTAGCAAGTTCTATTATTTCATCTGTTGGTCTTCCAGCATCTATTATACTTATTGCATTTGGATTTTCTTTTATTATTTTTTTTGACATTTCTGGTTCTTGACCATCAACTAATATTATGTCTGGTCTAAAATCAATATTCACATCAGTTAATTTTAATTTGTTTGATCTATATGTTAATATTGTTCTACTACCTGTAGACATATTAGCAATTATAAAACTAGATGTAGTTTTATATCGATCATTTACTTGAATATATCTAGTGTCAACATTAACACTTTCTAGTTCTTTTTTTATATATTTGCCATATTCATCATTACCAATAACACCCATAAATGTTACATCCATACCCCATTTACCTAACAGATATGCAGCATTATTAGCGGGTCCTCCACCACATTCCAATATTCCTTCTAATCTATTTTTTGTATTTTCTGTTATAAATTTTTCAACAGGAATTGTTATATCATAGGCCGCATGTCCTATACAAATTACTTTCATACTATCACCATATTTATTATATAAAAAAAAGAATTGTTATTCAATTCTTTTTACAATTATTTACATTGTTTCTTAAATATTTTTTTGATTAATTTTTTTGTTTTACTCATTGGATTGACTGAATCATTACATTCAATTCCATAGTTATCTGTTTCTTTAAAATCACCATTTACTATATTTATTCTTTCATCAACTTTTTCTATTAATTTTTTAATATCATAAGATTCATTTATTTCATAGAAATAATTATGTTCTAAAATATTTTGAGCCATTTTTGCTTTATCCGCACCAATAGCATAATAACAAACTAGAAACACATATGCTTTATTATTTTTATTATCAATCATTTCTCTAATTATTCTTCTATAATTATCTTTTTTTATTGTTTTTTTTATCAGTCATAACAGCATATAAGAAATTACCAATATCAACATTTTGGGCTAATATTTCCATATTTTCTAAATGATAATTATCATTTAATGATACGGGATTAGTAGCTAGATAATTAATACATCTTTCAGGATAAGAATGAGATAATTGTAATGCACTAGATCCATATTTAACAATTGTTTGTAAATCTTGTCTATGGTATTCACTTCTTATTGAATCTATATTACCAGCCACTGTTGCAATAGCATCACAAACTACATAATCAAATTTTTTATCACTTGTATCTTTTACTGTGGCTAATAGTTCAAAGTCTTCATCATGGTAAGGGCTATTAATAAATACTGGATCTCCAATAATCCATAATCCTGTTCTAGCAGATTCCATCTTTTTTAAAGTTTCTATGTCTTGATAGAATTTTTCACTTTCTAAAAATTCTTCTCTTATTAAATATTCAAATAGGTGGTAGCAACCTTCTGCATTATCAATACTGGCAATTGCATTTACTTTTTTTATGTAATCTAATTGATTTAATAGATTTTTATCAATCAATAATTTTGAATCAAACTTTATTTTTTCTGGATTAATGTTTAAATTTAAAAAGTTATTAATTTGTAATTCATTTAGTTCCGTTATCCAAATAATCATTTCATCTTTGTTTTTAAATAAATTCAAAATATCATATTTTTTTAATTGATTAACAATTGTTTTTCTATTATCTTCTACACATATATCGTACACATTATCATTCCTTTATTTTTTTAATACTTTTTGTTTAGAATACAAATATTCTTCTATATGGTATTGATGTCCAATATCATATATATTTTCTAATTCTTGAAGTCTATTATACATCCTCATAAATGTAATATTAAATGGACTATATCTACTTCCAGAATTTCTAATTCTGACTGTTATTCCGCCTAATAACCAATTAACTTCTTTGTCATAACCTTCTATATCCGGTTGAGTATAAAATGATACTTTAAATATATCTTTCATTTTTTTGATTTTTAAAATATTAGATACTTCATGAGCTACTTCATCAGAATACCAAGTAATTATTTTATTTTCTTCATCAAATAGTTCATTATAGTTTGAAATATTTAATCTACGATAATTTTTTTTTATTTCTTTTTTATGTTTTATATATTCAATTTTTTCTTCATCTGTTTCTACATATGGAGGAAAGTCATATTCTTTTTTATCAAAAATATTAATATTCTTTATGTCTAAATACAATTGTTCAAATATAAAATATAACATAAAATTTTCCTTTGTTATTATAAAAGAATTAAACTTTGGAACAAATCTTTCATAAGTTTTTTCTATATCAAACATATTATCAATTTTCCAATATAAATCACCATTTCCACCAAAGAAAAATGATAGTTTTTTATTATTTTCTTTCAAAAAAATATCTTTTATACCTAATTCATTATTTCGTTTAATAATTTCCATAATATCATCCAATCTTTTATTTATATTCTATGCTACAATATTTTGTTGGAAAAAACAATACTTTTATTAAAGTTTCTTTGAATTAAACTTCGTATCTAAATTCATTCCCCAATCAACAAATTCTTCTTCAGTATAATCAAACTCTCTTTGATGATTTTCTAATAAATCTATAATATCTATTTTAGAAAATTTCGTATCAATTTGGCCAATTTCTTCTTTTGAAAGTGACATAGCATAAAAAGGTTTCAAATATTTTTCTAAATTACTCAAACTTGCTTCAACAAATCCATTTTTTAATAGTTCTTTAGCAAACTCTATCTTTTCTTCATCTTGGGCCACAAAGAAACCAGCATCAAGTTTATCATTTATATACCTGCTAACGACATTATTTTGAATACCAAAAAACTGATTATATGTGCAATCTATTAAATAACGTTTATTAATAATATTTCCATTTCTATTTATAGGAATAATTAATGTTCCGAACGCGTGCCCATAATTATTCAAAGAACTCATATTATTTATAGTTATAGTTAATCCTAACTTTTGAAGTGGATACAAAGAGGAAAATTGAGAAAATCCGCATGTTCCACCTAAAAAACAATTTTCATAAACATCTTCTTTATTGTCACTATTTGATATATTTAAGTTTTCTCTAGTATTGTTTACTGTCCATTTTAATAATTCATTTGCTTGTTCTTCTGTCAATCCTTGACTAATATCGATATCACTCAATAAATTATAATCTATTTCGAATAATTCTGGTTTTTGGTCAACAATATATACAGGTGGTAAAGAAGATATCTCATTATCAAGAACATACATTGTCCCTTTGTCTTCTTTTCCATTTATATAATATAATAAATCATAGTATCGACTTAACTTTTTAGTATTTTCATTTTTTAATATAATATCATTTGTTTCATAAATTGTTTT
Source organism: uncultured Bacilli bacterium (assembly GCA_934119965.1). Lineage (GTDB taxonomy): Bacteria > Bacillota_I > Bacilli_A > RF39 > UBA660 > CAJOJO01. Next base: position 74,814 of record CAKOTA010000001.1, on the reverse strand, counting down.
AGTCGTATCTTTAATTAGATTTTTAAGATTAATCAGAAACATACTCTTGTCTGGTATATTTTTTTCATAATAATTTACATCATAATTAAATTTTTTAATTAGATTATTAATGTAATCTACCATTTTATCACTCTTTTTCTATTTTAAAATTCGAAACCTAAATATTTAACATTTTCTATTTTTGTTCAACATTTTTTAAGTCAACTTAACTAGTAATTTTCATTATTTTCTAGTATTAAATATTATCAGTTTATATTATTATATCATATTAAAATTAATTATAGTATAATTAAAAACTAAGATATTTTCTATCTTAGTTTATTTTATTATTTATTTGACTTAATAGCTGCTTGAGCTGCTGCTAATCTAGCAATTGGAACTCTATATGGAGAACAAGAAACATAAGTTAATCCAGTATTATGACAGAATTCAACTGACGCAGGATCACCACCATGTTCACCACAAATTCCTAATTTAATATCAGGTCTTGTTTGTTTACCTTTATTAACTGCCATTTTAATTAATTCTCCGACACCCTCAAAATCGATTTTAGCAAATGGATCAGATTCATAAATCTTATTTTGATAATAAGAATCTAAGAATTTACCAGCATCATCTCTTGAGAAACCAAATGTCATTTGAGTTAAATCATTTGTACCAAAGCTAAAGAATTCAGCTTCTGTTGCTATTTTATCAGCTGTAATAGCAGCTCTTGGTATTTCAATCATTGTTCCGATATGATATTTAATATCTGAGTTTTTCTCTTTTTTAACTAGTTCTGCTGTTTCAACAACAACATCTTTTACAAATTTAAGTTCTTTTACTTCGCCAACTAATGGAATCATAATTTCAACTGTAATATCATATCCATCTTCTTCGTGAACTTCAATTGCGGCTTCCATTAATGCTCTTGTTTGCATTCTAGCTATTTCTGGATAAGTAACAGCTAATCTACAACCTCTGTGTCCCATCATTGGATTGAATTCATGTAATTCATCTATTTTGTTTTTTAAATGTTCTACTGTAACATTCATATCATGTGCTAAAGCAATAATATCTTCTTCTGCAGTTGGTAAAAATTCATGTAATGGTGGATCTAAATAACGAACTGTCATTGGTAATCCTTTTAATTCTTTATACATTGCTTTAAAATCACCTTTTTGGAATGGTATTAACTCATTTAAAGCCTCTGTTCTACCTTCTACTGTTTCAGATAAAATCATTTTTCTTATTTTAGGTATTCTTTCTTCATCAAAGAACATGTGTTCTGTACGGCATAGACCAATTCCTTCAGCACCTAATTCAACTGCTTTTTTAGTATCTCTTGGATTATCAGCATTAGTTCTAACACCTAATGTTCTATATTTATCAGCCCAATTCATAATTCTACCAAAATCACCAGTTACAGTTGCTTCAACTGTTTTGATATCGCCTTTATAAATTTTTCCAGTTGTACCATCTAATGAAATATAGTCACCTTCGTGGAATGTATAACCACCTAGTTCAAAATGTTTTTCTTCTTCATTTATTTTGATTTCACCACATCCAGATACACAGCAAGTTCCCATACCACGAGCAACTACAGCAGCATGACTTGTCATACCACCACGAACTGTTAAGATACCTTGACTTGCAACCATACCTTCGATGTCTTCTGGAGTTGTTTCTAGTCTAACTAAAATAACTCTTTCACCATTTCCACCTATTCCAAGTTTTTTTGCTTCTTCAGCAGTAAATACTACTTTACCAGCTGCAGCACCTGGACTTGCTGGAAGTGCTTGACCTATTACTTCACCATTTTTAAGTGATTCACTATCAAACATTGGATGTAATAATTGATCTAATGATTTAGCTTCAATTCTAAGTACTGCTTCTTCAGGAGTAATCATTCCTTCATCTACTAAATCACAAGCAATTTTAATAGCCGCTGGAGCAGTTCTTTTACCATTACGAGTTTGTAAGAAATATAGTTTACCTTCTTCAATAGTGAATTCCATATCTTGCATATCTCTATAATGATTTTCTAGTTTATGAGCTAATTCCATAAATTCATTATAGCATTCAGGTAAATCTTCTTGTAGTTTAGTTATTGGTTGTGGAGTTCTTACTCCGGCAACTACATCTTCACCTTGTGCATTAATTAAATATTCACCAAATATTCCTTTTTCTCCTGTTGATGGATTACGCGTAAATGCTACACCAGTACCTGATGTTTCACCTTTATTACCAAATACCATTGATTGAACATTTACAGCAGTACCCCAATCTCCTGGAATATCATTCATTCTTCTATATACTATTGCTCTTGGATTGTCCCAGCTTCTAAATACTGCTTTTACAGCACCCATTAATTGTTCTACTGGATTTTGTGGGAATTCTTCTCCATTCATAGCAGTTTTATAAACTTCTTTAAATCTTCTTACTAGTTCTTTTAAATCTTCAACTGTAAGTTCAGTATCGAATTTAATTCCTTTTGCTTCTTTGATTTCATCTATGATTTTTTCAAAAAATGATTTTGGAACTTCCATTACTACATCTGAATACATTTGGATAAATCTTCTATATGAATCATAAGCAAATCTTGGATTTCCTGTTTTATTAGCAAATCCTTCTACTGCTTCATCATTCAATCCTAGATTAAGTATTGTATCCATCATACCTGGCATAGATGCTCTAGCACCACTTCTTACTGATACTAATAATGGATCATTAACATCACCTAGTTTTTTACCCATTTCCATTTCTAATTCGTGTAAGTTACTCATTATTTCTTCTTGAATAGCTTCACTTATTTTCTTACCATCTTTGTAGTAAGCTGTACATGCTTCTGTCGTAATTGTGAATCCGTTTGGTACAGGTAACCCTAAACTTGCCATTTCAGCTAGATTGGCACCTTTACCACCAAGTAGTTCACGCATATTAGCATTTCCTTCTTTAAATTTGTAAACGTACTTTGTCATCATATCTCTCCTTTAACCTTTACTATAATAGTATATCAAACAAATTAGTTTGACTCAATAAATTTGAAAAAAGTTTACAAAAAAAAGATAAATTTAATTATCTTTTAATTTTACTATATACTTTAGCCTCTTCTATTAAACTTTCAAATATTTTTTTAGTTATTTCATCTGAAGAAGGTGCAAACTCAGGATGCCATTGTAAACCTAAATTATAATTGCAATTTGGATTTTCAATTGCTTCTATTATTCCATCTTCTGCTACAGCACATACTTTATTAACTCCAGCATCTGCTATATGATATTTATGTCTTGAATAGACAGGAAATTTATCTATTCCAACTATTCTGGATAATAAGGTGTCTTTTATCGCATAAACATCGTGAGCATAACCTTTTTGATGATGGTTTATCATATTGTTTTCATCTATCCTAATGTTATTAATAGTACTTCTATACCCTGACATAATTTGCATTCCTGCACATATTCCTAAATATGGCATATTTTTACAAACTGTATATGAATGAATAAGTCTTTCGTACTCATATATTTTTAGAGCCCCTGGTTTAATAATTGCATCACATCTATCAACAGCTGATAGCAAATCATCTGATTCAGTAACTGTCATACTTTTAATATCATCTAATCTTGTATTAACAAAATCTTCAGTTTGAGTTGGAAATATTCCAACTGGCATCCCACCAGCTCTTATGACACAATTAACAACATCATTTAATATTTCAAATATTTTGTCACCATCTTTATCTTCATAAGGCCATTCTATTATTCCAATTATTGGTTTCATTTTAACACCCCACTATCATTTTAGCATTTTCTTTAAATAATATATCAGCATATTTTTTTGTATATTTTCTTGCTACTTTTTTATATGCTTTTTTGTAAGAAAGATGATTTCTTTTTTTAGTACAATGGGCATCACTAGATACTATATCTATTAATCTTTCTTTTAATAATTTTTTACTAAATTTATAAACTTTTCTATCTGATTTTCCTTTTACAATGCTTGTTGCATCCATTTGTAGTAATGTTCCTGTTTCTTTAATTTTTATTATATCATCAATATTACGATAATTTATATAAAGTTCAGGATGCGCTAATATTGGCTTATATCCTGCTTCTATTACTTCATCTAAGATAGCAACGACATTACTTATATCCATTCTTTCATTTCTTCTAAATTCTAATAAAATATATTTTGAATTATTAAGAGTTAATAAACGATTGTTTTTTAATAATCTGAGCATTTTTTCAGAATACATTATTTCATTTCCTAAATATAATTTTATTCCTAATTTATTTGCTTCTTCTACTAAATGCGAATAATTTTCTTTTATCTTCATTATTTTATCGATATTACCACTTTTCATATGTGGTGTACATATTACTTCTTCTAATTCTATCTTTTTAATTTGTTTTAATTCTTTAATGCTTTGTTCTAATGATTTAGATCCATCATCAACATTAAATATTATATGTGAATGAATATCTACCATTATTTATTATAATTAGAATAGTAATAATCATATTTATATCCATATAGTTTCTTTTGTCTTTTTATATTTACTTTTGTTAATACTGCTCCTAAAACAAATACATTATTATTTTTAAGTTCTTCAATACAACTTTCTATAACTCCGTGATCTGTTCTTTCAGCTTCAATGACATAAACTGTACCATCACATAATTTAGATACTAATACACCATCTGTTAATGAAGATATTGGAGGACAATCTACTAAAACTAAATCATAATTTTCTCTTAATTCTTTTAATAATTCAGCAAATCCTTTGTTGTTTATTAATTCAGAAGGATTTGATATTTTTGAACCTGCTGATAATATATCAATACTTACCTTTTTGTCTTTATCTTGATATGTTTGAATAGCTTCAGTATATTTGTGTGTTCCTTTAGCTAAAACTAAATCTGAAACCCCTCTTTTTCTTGTTAATCCAAAATTTCTATGAACTTTTGGTTTTCTTAAATCACAGTCTACTACTAATACTTTTTTATCTAGCATCGCAAATGAAATTGCTAAATTAGATAATACTTCAGATTTACCTTCACTTGGTACTGTTGATGTAACATTTATTAGTTTTAAATCTGAAAAATTTAAATTAGTTCTTATCATTCTTATTGATTCTGATACAACACTTGTTGGATCATTAATTATTTTTAGATTAACTTCATTTGGATTTACATATACTTTCTTTTTACCTGATACTTCATAATCAATTGAATTATGAGGTACAACTCCTAAAGTTTTAATTTTTAGATATTTTTTAACATCCTCGTGATTTTTAATTTTATTATCCATTGATTCAATTAAGAATGCAATAGCTAAACCTACAAATAGTCCACCTGCAAAACCAATCATACAATTAAATAATACTCTAGGAGATACTGGTTCTGTTCCTTCTATTGCCTTATCTATTACTTTAATATTATTTATTTCCATTGTTTCTTTTATTTCTTCAATAAATACATTTGCAACTTCATTAGCTATATCCATTGCTAATTTAGGACTTTCGTTATCAACTGTTATTGTTATTATTTCAGTATCATTAACTGATGTTACTTTTAACATATCAGATATTTCTTCATAAGTTAAATTTAATTCTAATTTTTCTTTTACTTTGTTAATTATTTTTCTACTTTTTATTATTTCTGTATATGTTTTAACCATTTTTTGATTTGTTAATATTCCTTCATAATCTACTTCTGAAGATTTTACTTCTGGTTGAACGTATAATGTTGTTTCACTTTCATAAATAATTTTAGCGCCATAGTTATAAAATATACTAGCACCAACGCCTATTATTATAAATAATAGTATTATTAAAAATCTTTTCCATATTGTTTGCATTATATATGAAAAATCAAATTCTTTTTCTTCCATAAATTTTCCCCCTTTAATTGTTGTTTATTATATAGCAATATTTTATTTTGTCAAATTTTCATTTATTTTATTTTTTGTTTCATTAACACTATCATAATTAGGTATATTTATATAGTCTATATAGTTGCTTAAATGAACATACCCTTTTGATATAGTTCCTGTTACTTCTGTAGTTTCAATATTCCAATTATTGTTTTCTAATGTTTTTTTGATTATTTCAGTTATTGTTTCTTTCGGTATATTAGTAGTATATAAATCACTTACATTATCTAATAATTCATTGTATTTTGTAATACTATCAAAACTTACGATTTTATTCATTATGCTCATTAATATTTTTCTACAATTTTCTTGTCTTGTCATATCACCACCAGGTATATTTAATCTTTCACGAGCAATAGTTAAAGTTTCAATACCATTATAATTTCTACATCCTTTTTTTACATATAATTTTTTACCATTATCGTTATAAGTGTTTAATACTAATGCGTGAGTTGTAACAAATTCATAATCACTGCAATAATTTATTCCACCTAACATATCAACTAGTTTAACTAAACTTGTTGTGTTTATTTTTATGTAATAATCTATTTTTGTATCAAATAATTGTTCTAATGATTTCATTGTTGTTGTTATTCCCCACATACCGTGGTAATTTATATTGTCTTTTCCATTTTTACCATATACATCAATATGATAATCTCTTGGTATACTAGTTAGTAATATTTTAGATTTTTCTTCATTTATAGTAACTAACATATTAAAATCATATATTTTTCCTGTAAAATCTAGTCCTCCAATATAAATATTAAATTTATCATTATATTTTGATATAGAAACATTTTCTTTTATATTAATACTAAATTCGTATATTATTTTATAATCATCTTTATTTAAATTTTTATCTAAGTTAAATATAAATTCATACAAGTTTTTTTCTAATAATATTACATTTATATTTTTGTTATTTAAATCAGCTATTAATTTATTTAAATCATTATATTTAATGTTAGAAAACTCTTTTAATTTTTCTAAAGCCTCATTTATATTTGGTATTTGACTATAATAACCAATTTTATTAATGTTTTTAAGTTCGGTAATTTCACTATCTTTTAAAGTTATTAGTACATATTCATTTGTATATTCATTTACTTTAACTATAGTGTTATTTAAAAAATTATTAGTTGTTTTTATATAGTAACAAAAAATTAAATTAAATATTATTAATATAACTGATAATGTATATCCTATAATTTTGAATATTTTTTTATCTATAAATACAAAAATTATAGAAAGTATATTAAATAATAATAATATAAATGTAAATAACGATAGATATTTTGGTGGTAAAATATTTAAATTATTAAGTTGTAATATTAAAAGAATAGTTAATAAAATTAATATGATACCTGTAGTAATACCTACTATTTTGTCAGTTTCTATTTTTTTCATTTAAGTCACCTCTATTTAATATTTTTAAGATTAAATCATCTTTAATTAGTATTAAAATACCAAAATATAACATAATTCCTATAATTACTTGTAATATCAAAGAAATCAAATTATTACTTATCACATTATTTATAAATACACAAATAATAAACATTATGAAAGCTGATAATAAATAATTAATTGATTTTTTAAAAATATACTTGAAATCAAATATTTTTCTAACAAAATAAATTTGAATTAATAAACCTGTTAACTCTGCTAATACAGAAGCAATAGCTGCACCAATTGCCTCAAAATTAGGAATTAAAATTAAGTTAAATACTACATTAACTAAAGCACCAATTATTACAGAAAAAGTATAATAATTTTGTTTTTTAGTTGGAATTAAGTATTGAATACCAATTACGTTAGCGCAACCAATTATCAAAACAATTGGGGTAAACACTTTTATTAATATTGAAACTTCATCATACCCTTTTCCAAAGAAAATAGGTACAAATATTGATGAAATTGATAATAAACCAAATACAATTGGAAAGCCTAAAAGCCAAACAAAATTAAAACTTAAATTAATTTTTTCTTTTAGTTCTTTTTCATTTTGATTAACATAAATATAAGAAATTCTTGGTAACATAACTGTTCCAAAAGTTGTAATAATTGATAAAATAAGTTTTACTATTTTTTGTGCCTGTTCATAATAACCAACTTTACTCATATTTCCTAAAATAATTCCTATCATAGTTTTATCTAAAACAGTATATATTTGAACTGCAACTTGAGGTAAAAATAATAGTAACATTGGTTTAATATGTTTTTTCAAGTCTATTTTTTCAGGAAAAATAACATATTTTTTGATTTTTATCCAAAAAGTACAATTACCAAAAAATATTGATAAAGTATATATTAAAATATATATCCATAAATCATTTACACTTTTAACAAATATAAAAATCTGAATCATTAATAAAAATTTTACTAATATATTTCTAATTGCAACTTTTTTAAAATCTTCCATTCCTTGAAAAAACCAACTAATATCAAAAATGTAAGCAATTATTTCAAATAACAGTATTTTATAAAATAATGAATATTTATTATTTACAACAAATAAAAAGTAATAAATAGTTGAAGATATAATTATCGTTATAGTACGAAGAATTATTAATTCCCAAAAAATTTTACTTCTTTTTTCTACATCATCTTGAACATATGCTACCTCTCTTTGACCATAAATATTTATTCCTAATGTACCAAGCATTATAAAAAACGCAGTTATTGAAGTTGTATAACTATAAATTCCAATCTCTTCAGCGCCTAAAACACGAGAAATATAAGGAGTAATCAATAAAGGTAAAATCATTACAAATAATTGATAACATAAATTATAAAAATAATTTTTTTTAAGCGATTTTTTATTCATTTTATCACCTACATTTTTTTGATTTCTTTTAATAATATGATATTTGATCTAAGAAGATTTTTATCTACAAAAATATTTTTCTTTCTTTTATTTTTTAAAATATAATTTGTTGATCCATCCTCATTATGCAAAACTTTAATATTAGGATTATAAATTGAATTCATTTTATTTTTTAAAAGTCTTATATATAATAATTCTTCTTCACAATACAAAAATGTTCTATCATCAATCCCATTGAATTTAGAAATATAATCTTTAGAAAATATCAAACAAGAACCATGTAAAATTACATTTTCTTTTACTTTATCTTTTACTTTATCTATTTCATTTGTTTTTTTATGTTTTTTTCTTTTATATTCTATTAATGGGGTTAAATATAAATAATTCATAATTAATCTAAAGAAAATATAAATTATTATAAAAAATTGACTCCAATAATTTTTTAATTTTTTATTGTAATTGCATACTTGATTATTTGGAAGCATAATTTTAGGTCCCAAAACTGAAAACGAATGTTGCTGATAAATTTCATCAATTTTTTCTAAAAAATTTTTCTCGATAATTTCTATATCATTGTTTATCATAATAATATAATCAGCATTAAAATTATCACATATATATTTAAATCCTGCATTATTTCCTTTTGCAAAACCAAGATTATTTTTTAATAAAACAACATGAACATTTTTATCTCGTAGAAATTCTTTTTTTAATAAATTTCCAGTATTATTAGGTGAACCATTATCAACTATTACTATTTCATAATCATTATTAAAACAATTTTTCTTTATAGAATCTATACAATTTTTTGTATCATCAATTGAACAATAATGTAATATTAAAAATATATATTTTTTCATACTTCACCTACCTAAATAATAAATTGTTTTGTAAAATTGAAAGTACTGTTTTATTAAACACACCAACAATTATAATTAAAACTATAAAAAGAATACTTGCTAATAAAAATGACATAAAATATATCTTAATATTCCTATATGTTAATTTTTTTGTTAAAGAATTAGACAAAGCAATATAATCGTAAATAATTATTCCACGGAAAATTCTTCCAAATTCTACTGTATAAAAATAAAATGGTGTTACAATTATAAGTAAAATATTCATGATAATAACTTTTTTTAACAAATCATTATCATCATTATTTTTTTTGTTAATCCATAATATTATTAATGGTATTAGCTGAACTATAATTAAAATGATAGTTACAATTTTATTTACTTTCCAATCACCAGAAATAAAATATGCATTTATTTTTGATTCAGGTAAAAATAATGATAATAATTTTATAAATATGTTAGAATTAATAATCAAAAATAATATAGATGAAAATAATATTATTTTCATAAGTAATGGTTTTAAATTTCTTTTGAATAATTTTGGTATTAATAAAAATATAAGATAAAATACTGCCATATAGTGAAATCCAATTGCAATTATATTTAATAATAAATACTTCATATAATCTTTTTTAGTACAATTGTTTTTTAATAAATATTTTAATCCAAAGCATATAATTGCAGATGCCATAAAGTGTCTTATTTGAACAGCATCCAAGAAAAAACTAAATATTAAATATAGCATTGTAACGAAAGCTGGATATTTTGCTTGTTTTTTAATTGTTACATACATTAGAAAAATTGCTATAGCAGAATAAATAAATAAAAACAAATGATAATTTTCTTTATAACTATATATCAATTTGCAAAATGCTTGGAATAGGTATTCTGTGTTATAATAGTAGTCTATACTACCATATTTAATAAATAATTTTGCATACATATCATAATCTGCATTCCAATAGTTAAATGCCATTAATAAAAACATAAGTATAAATAATAAAAGTGAAACGAATTTAGAACGCTTAAATAGCATTGATAAAATAAATAAAATTATTAATATAATACATATTGTTTGCACATGACATCACCTACTTTTTAAAACTATTTAAAAAATTATTTATATTAATTCTTAAATTCCAAATTGAAACAATTAAATTAAGTTTGTTCAACAAATATAATATTAAATATTTAATATTAAAATGATTTTGTAAAGCTTTTTTAAAATACAAGTCTTCTTTTTGGTTATTTCTAGCTGAGAAAATACCAATTCTGCAATATATTTTAGCTTTTTGTTTTCGATTAAAAATATTATCATATTTTTCTAATATTTTTATTAAAGAATCATATCCTTTTTTAGGATTTGAGGTAATACTATCTTTTTGAACGTAAATATTCACTAATTCTTCATTCATATGAAATATTTCATATTTATAACTAATTCTAATTAATAAATCCCAATCTTGAAATCTAGTTAATTCCTCATCAAATTTAATCTTATTTAGAATTTCACTTTTACAAAAAATTGCTTCTAATGAAATAAAATTTCCCCATAATAATCTTTTTTTAACTTCTAAAGGATTTATGTATTTTCTTATTTCATTTGAATACCCCTTTTTTAAAATAACTCTTACGTTACAAAAAACAATATCTTTTTTATTATCTTTTAAATAATTTAATTGTTTTTCTATTTTTGTAATATATGCTTCATCATCACTATCTTGAAATGTTATATAATCACCGGTTGCTAAAGCAAGCCCACAATTTCTAGCATAATTAGCACCCATATTTTTTTCTAATTTTAATAATTTAATTCTACCATCTTTTATTTTTTCGATTTTTTGTATTGTTTTATCTTTTGAGCCGTCGTCAACAATAATTAATTCTAAATTTTTATAAGTTTGATTTAGAATACTTTTTATAGCCCTTTCTATTGTATTTTCTCGGTTATATGTTGGCATTATTACTGAAACTAACTCACTATGAATGTCTTTCATATTTTTCACCATCTTTCATAGCTTTATATCTAATAATCATATCAATAGGATACCTAAGTAGCACTTTAATATTTAATTCTTGTAATGCTCTTTTTAAAGTATAGATTGCTAAAGCAAAACCACTACTATTAACTGAATAGTTATTTAGATAATTATTATATTTGAAAAAAAGTCCTGTATCAAAGTATCTTCGATATAATTGTTTAAATGTTAAATTATGTGAATGTGTAACAACTGATTTACTACAATATTTGATTTTATAATCATTCATAATAAGTTTATATGCAATGTACATATCTTCATTAGTTGGTAAATCTTTACCATCATAACCATTTAATTTTACAAATATGTCTCTCTTTATAGCGCTTGATGCATCTGAGAAGAAGAATGTTCTTAATCCTAGTTTAGGTATATCATTTTTACTTACTATATAAGATTTATCTGGATAATTTTTTTCTCTTGTATATTTTTCTATATTATTGAATTTAGATACTTGTTTACTAAATGTGGCTTCTACTTTTTTATTAATTATTGGATTAACTAATTCTAATAGCCAGTTATCATCTTTGATTTCTATATCTTGAGTAATAAAGACTATAATATCAGCTTTAGATTCAAATGCTGCTTTTTCTCTAGTTAAACTATGAGAAAATTCATTTGGTTCGATTAATTCATATTTGATATTGTTGTTTTTTAACAAGATTTCTGTATTATCACTAGATCTTGTTAGGATGTATTTTATTTTTTTTATATCTACACCTTTTTGTTTTAAAATTGAACTATTTAAGTTAATAATATATTTTTCTGCATTATATAATGGACATATAATATCAATACTCATAAAAACACCCTTTCTAAGAAAAAACTACACTTAGAGTGTAGTTTAAAAATAATATCAATAAAACACCCTTTTATTCTTTTATATTGCGCCACTTCTTTTTATTACCGATTTTATGGTTGAAAAGAAAATTTTAATATCTAATTTCAGGCAACAATTATATATATAATATAATTCTAATTTTACCCTATCATCATATGTAGTACAGCTTCTACCATTGCATGCCCAGTAACCAGTTAAACCAGGGGTAACAGATAAAAATCTATCTTTTAACATTCCATATTTTTCTAGTTCTTTTTGGACTATTGGTCTTGGTCCTATTAATGACATATCCCCTTTTAATATGTTTATTAATTGTGGTAATTCATCTAATGAAGTTTTTCTTAATATTTTTCCGACTCTTGTAATTCTTGGATCATTACTCAATTTATAATTTTCTTCATATTCTTTTTTTTGTTCTTCATTAAATTCTTTTATCAAATCTTCTGCATTTTCGACCATTGATCTAAATTTATATAAATATATTATTTTTCCATCTTTACCAATTCTTTTATGTTTAAAAAATATTTTTCCTTTTGAGTCTATTTTAATAGAAATACCTATAATTATAAATATAGGAAACAGTAAAATTAAGGCTACAGATGATATTAAAATGTCTATAATCCTTTTAATTTTAAAATAATGTTTTCTTTTACTAGATAAATTTTTAAGTTCTTCTTCAGAATAAAGTAATCCCCCAGTAATAATTGACTCGTTCATTTTAATCCCCCCTGATTATCATAATTAGTCGTTCAAGTGTTACTTATTATATACAAAAATTTTAGTTTGTCAAATTATTGAATTTTTAGATATTTATTAACGAAAAAAGATAGAGCAATTTTTATCTTTTGTTATAATCTTTTTACTTTTACTTTCTGTTTATTTTCTGTTAAATATTCAAATACAATTGGATTAATTCCATTTCCATAATACTGTAAATTCGGTAAATTTAATTCTTGTAAATTGGAATTACTATATAAAAAACGATATCCACATGCCTTCAAATTTGGTAATTTTAATTCTTGTAATTTTAAATTATTACACAAAAAATAATCTCCACATTCTTTCAAATTTGGTAAATCTAATTTTTTTAGTAATTTATTACCATATAAAAAACGATCTCCACATGCCTTCAAATTTGGTAATTTTAATTCTTGTAATTTTAAATTATTACCCAAAAAACAATATCCACATTCTTTCAAATTAGACATACATAATGTTTCTAATTTTTCATTATAATATAAAAAATTATCATAAATAAATTCAACATTATTATTAATATATTTAATTAAATTATTTTCATTATCTAATCCAATTATTATTTTTTCATCGTAACAGGGCGTTATATTTATATTTTTTCCTATTTCTGATTTTGTAACTTCTATTTTATCTATATCAGGTATTGTGCATATAAAAGAATCATCAAAGTCAGCTGTAATTTCTTTTGATTTTAAATCAAGAATAAAGTAATCAAATATAATATATCTTTCTTTATCATATTTTTCCACTTCAAAATTATTAATTATAATATTATCAGGACAATAGTATACATTATCAATTTCATAATTATATTTATAATATTTTCCATCATTCGCTTGAACATAATTTTCTATTTCAAAATCAACATTACTATTTTTTAATGAAAATCCATAATATTCTTTAAAACTTTCAGTTAGTCCAGGAATAATATTATCTAAATTATTTGAAAATGTAGCGTCTGAATTATTAACTGTATGATTATATCTGTTTTTTATTGATAAGGTACCAGGTTTACTTCTAGTAAATTGAATACTTATGACTGATGTTCCATACAAATCCTGTCTTTGTGGCTTAGGAAAATCTTCCCTTTTTATTTTATCAACATCTTTTTTTACAGCGAAAAATACATAGTTACTTTCCAATCTATTTCCTTTAAAAGTGCATAATTCTTCACCTTTAGAATAATATTTTTTAAATGATTGAATATCTTCTTCTGTTTTACATTCATATAAATAATATCCAACTTCTGATAATAATTCCTGTGGTGTTTTTTCTACTACTAATTTCATATCATTTTCAACATCAATTAAACTATAAATATAATCTTTAAAATCATTTAGTATACCATCATCAACTATGTCATCATACAATATATGACTTTCATTAAAATGGCTTAAAAGTAAACTTGATAATAATCCTTCTTTTTCCAAAATAGTAGAAAATTCTTCTCTACAATAATGCATCATTTTTTCACCATATTTTTTCTTTATTATCTTTAAGTCACTATTCATTTTCATCACCACACAAAGTTACAATTTAATTATGTATTCTAATCTAAAAACATTCATTTGTCAAATTATTATGGATGTGCTACAATTAATTAGGTGATTTTATGCAAATAAAAGAGTTAACTAATGAGGAATTTAAAAAGTTCACTAATAAATTTAATGTAAAATCTATTTATCAGACAATCGAATACGGTTTTGTTATGAATCACGAGAATTATGACACTATCTTTCTAGGACTATCAGATGAAAATAATATAGTTGCTGCCTCATTAATACTGATTCAAAAAAGAGACAAATTCAAATATGCTTATGCTCCAAAAGGTTTTTTAATCGATTATAATGATACAGAATTGCTAAAGATATTTACTGTCCAAATAAAAAAATACCTTGGTAAATTAGGTGTAGTAGCAATCAAATTATGTCCACCTATTATTAAAACAAAATATTCAAATAAAAACGAGATATCTTATGAAAATGAAAACTATACAAAAATATTTAGTTCATTAACAAAATTAGGATATAGACATTTAGGATACAACAATTATTTTGAGGCTTTAAAACCAAGATATGAAGCTATCTTAGATTTAAATTTACCTTATTATACATTATTTAAAAATATCAAAAAAACAGTAAGAACAAAAATCAGAAATGCCGAAAACATCGGAATCAGAATATATAAAGGTGATATAAACAATCTTGATTATTTATATATTCATACTAAAAATAAATATCCTAGAGAATTAGAATATTTTAAGAATTGTTACAAATATTTTTCAAAAGAAAATAATATCGAATTTTATTTTGCTAAACTAGATACTGTTAAATTTTTAAAATTATGTAATAAAAATTTTGCTTTACAAGAAGAAAAATGTAATAAATTAAATAATGAATTAAAAAACAATAAAAATTTATTAAAAGAAAAAATGGAAAATGATATTCTATTAGATAAATATAAAAGTAATTTAATTTATGCTACTAGATTATTAAGTAAATACCCTGATGGTATCGTTGTATCATCTGCTTTAATAGTTAAAAATAATAAAGAAATTAACTTATTAATGGATGGATATGATACTAAATTTAAAAGATTAAATGCTAAACATTTATTAATATGGAAGTTAATCCAAAAATATTCGGAATTAAATTATGAAAAATTTAATTTTGGAGGAATTGTCAATCCAAATACCAATGACAATAAATATTTAGGATTAAATGAATTTAAATTAAATTTTAATTCAAATATATATGAGTATATTGGAGATTTTGAATTAGTAACAAATAAAGCATTATATTTTATATATAAAAGTCAAAGCCAATTAAAAAAGAAATAATATTATTTCTTTTTTTGTATTCTTACCAAATATAATTATTAATTATCCTTTAGCATTTTAGTTATACAATAACAATGTAAGTTAAATTATTTAAAATTATTTTTTTCATTATTAAACACCTACTTCATAAAATGATTATAACATAAAAAAGACATATTTAATATGTCTTTATTTTAATTATTCAACGATTTCAGAAACTACACCTGAACCAACTGTTCTACCACCTTCACGAATTGAGAATTTAGTTCCGTTTTCGATAGCGATTGGGGCAATTAATTCAACTGTCATAGTAACATTGTCACCTGGCATAACCATTTCAGTACCAGCTGGTAATTCAATAACACCAGTTACATCTGTAGTACGGAAATAGAATTGAGGTCTATAGTTACTGAAGAATGGAGTATGTCTTCCACCTTCTTCTTTGCTAAGTACATATACTTCAGCTTTGAATTTTTTATGTGGAGTAACAGTACCTGGTTTTGCTAATACTTGACCACGTTCTACTTCTTCTCTTGAAATACCTCTTAATAATACACCTGCATTATCTCCTGATTCAGCATAGTCTAATTGTTTACGGAACATTTCAATTCCAGTAACAACAGTTTTCTTAGTAGGTTTTAAACCAACTATTTCAACTTCATCATTAAGATTTAATTTACCTCTTTCAACACGTCCTGTAACAACAGTTCCACGTCCTGTAATAGTAAATACATCTTCGATTGGCATTAAGAATGGTTTGTCTAAATCATGAACTGGAGTTTCAATCCATGTATCAACAGCATCCATAAGTTCGTCAATTTTAGAAGTCCAAGCTGGATCTCCTTCAAGTGCTTTAAGAGCTGATCCTCTAATAATTGGAGTATTATCTCCATCAAATCCATATTCGTTTAATAATTCACGAATTTCCATTTCAACTAAATCTAATAATTCAGCATCATCAACCATGTCGCATTTATTCATAAATACAACCATACGAGGTACACCAACTTGACGTGATAATAAGATATGTTCACGAGTTTGTGCCATAGGTCCATCAGTTGCAGCTATAACTAAGATAGCTCCATCCATTTGAGCTGCACCAGTAATCATATTTTTTACATAGTCAGCATGTCCTGGACAGTCAACATGAGCATAGTGTCTTTTTTCAGTACTATATTCAATGTGAGCTGTATTGATTGTAATACCTCTTTCTCTTTCTTCTGGTGCTTTATCAATGTTAGCGAAATCTACTGCTTCGTTACCATTTTTTCCTGCTAAACATTTTGAAATTGCAGCAGTTAATGTAGTTTTACCATGGTCTACGTGTCCAATTGTACCAATGTTAACATGTGGTTTTGAACGATCAAATTTTGCTTTTGCCATAATTTTTTCCTCCTCTATTTAATTACATATTTATTTTATATCAACTAAGGAAAAATAGCAAGTATTTTTCCTTTAGTTTATATACTTTTAGTTATTTCCACCAAATTTTTTGATGATTTCTTCTGAAATATTTCTTGGTACTTCTTCATAATGGTCAAATACCATTGTATAGTTACCTCTACCTTGAGTATTAGATCTTAATGATGTAACATATCCAAACATTTCAGAAAGTGGTACCATTGCATCGATTGCTAATGCATTACCTCTTGATTCTTGACCAAGTGGTTTACCACGACGAGATGTAATATCTCCCATAACATTTCCAAGATATTCATCTGGAACTACTACTTGAACTTTCATAATTGGTTCTAGTAATATTGGTTTACATTTATTTTTTGCTTCTTTTAAAGCCATACTTGCAGCTATTTTATAAGCCATTTCAGATGAGTCAACATCATGATAAGAACCATCGAATAATGTTGCTTTAACATCTACCATTGGGAATCCAGCAAGAACACCAGTTTTCATAGCTTCTTGTAATCCCTTATCAGTTACTGGAATGTATTCTCTTGGAACTACACCACCAACAACTGCATCAACGAATTCATATCCTTTATCTGGATTTGGTTCGAATTTAATCCATACGTGACCATATTGTCCACGACCACCTGATTGTTTAATATATTTACCTTCACATTCAGCTGTTTGTGTTAATGTTTCACGATATGAAACTTGTGGTTGACCAACGTTTGCTTCAACACCAAATTCTCTTTTCATTCTATCAACGATGATATCCAAGTGTAATTCACCCATACCAGCTATAATAGTTTGACCAGTTTCATGGTTAGTAGAAGCTCTAAATGTTGGATCTTCTTCTGATAATTTTTGTAAAGCTAATGCCATTTTATCTTGATCAGCTTTTGATTTAGGTTCAACAGTAAGTTCAATAACTGGTTCTGGGAATTCCATTGATTCCAAAATACAAGCGTGTTTTTCATCACATAATGTATCTCCAGTAGTAGTATCTTTAAATCCTACTGCTGCAGCTATATCACCAGTAAATACTTCACTAATTTCAGTTCTGTTGTTAGCATGCATTTGAAGAATTCTTCCTAATCTTTCTTTTTTGTTTTTACTTGCATTTAATACATAAGAACCACTACTTAAATGTCCTGAGTAAACTCTAAAGAAAGTAAGCCTACCAACAAATGGGTCTGTCATAACTTTAAATGCTAATGCACTAAATGGTTCAGAGTCAGATGGATGTCTTACTATTTCTTTACCATCTAAGTCAACACCTTTAATTGATTCAATATCTGTTGGTGCTGGCATATAATCTATAACTGCATCAAGTAATAATTTAGTACCTTTATTTCCTAAAGCAGTACCACACATTACTGGGAAGAATTTAACTTCAAGAACACCTTTTCTGATAGCTCCTTTAATTTCTTCAACAGTAAGTTCATTACCTTCAAGATATTTTTCCATTAAAGCATCATCAAATTCAACAACTGATTCGATTAATTCTGAACGTTTCTTATCAGCTATATCTTTTAATTCTGCAGGAATTTCAATTTCAGTTGGTTCTTCAATTTGTTGTCCATCATAATGATAAGCTTTCATTGTAACTAAATCAATAATTCCATTAAATTCACTTTCAGCTCCAATTGGCCATTCGATTGGTGCATAATTTACCCCTAATCTTTCTCCAATTGATTTAAGTGACATTTCAAAGCTTGCTCCTAATTTATCCATTTTATTACAGAAAATTATACGAGGAACTTTGAATTCATCAGCTTGACGCCAAACTGTTTCTGTTTGTGGTTCAACACCAGCGTTAGAGTCTAGAAGTGCTACCGCACCATCTAGTACACGAAGTGATCTAGAAACTTCTACTGTAAAGTCAACGTGACCTGGAGTGTCGATTATATTTAATCTATAACCTTTCCAGTATGCAGTTGTTGCAGCTGAAGTAATAGTTATACCACGTTCTTGTTCTTGTTCCATCCAGTCCATTTGAGAAGCACCATCATGAGTTTCTCCTATTTTATGGATTTTATGAGTATGGAATAAGATACGTTCTGTCATAGTAGTTTTACCTGCGTCAATATGGGCCATTATCCCAAAATTACGAGTTTTCTCTAAACTATATTCACGAGCCATAATTTAATTCCTTTCCTATTACCATCTATAATGAGCAAATGCTTTATTAGCTTCTGCCATTCTATGTGTATCTTCACGTTTTTTAACTGCTCCACCAGTTCCTTCTGATGCATCAATTATTTCGTTTGCTAAATTTTCAGCCATTGAATGACCTCCTCTTAAACGAGCATAATTAACTAACCATCTTAAAGCTAATGCTTGACTACGGTCAGCTCTAACTTCAATTGGAACTTGATAGTTAGCTCCACCAACTCTTCTTGATTTAACTTCAAGAGCTGGTTTGATATTTTCCATAGCTGCTTCAAAAACTTCCATTGGTTCTTTACCAGTTTTTTCTTTGATTATATCAAATGCATCATAAAGAATATTTTGAGCTATACCTTTTTTTCCATCTAACATAATTCTATTGATTAATTTTGTAACTAATTTTGAATTATACATTGGATCTGCTAAAACATCTCTTTTAACTGCACGTCTTTTACGCATATATATCCTCCTCTCATCTATTTATTTAATTATTAATTATTTTTAGGTTTTTTAGTACCGTATTTACTACGTCCTTGACGTCTTTTATCAATACCAGCAGTATCTAAAGTACCACGAACGATATGATATCTAACACCGATAAGGTCTTTAACACGTCCTCCACGAATTAATACAACACTGTGTTCTTGTAAGTTATGTCCTTCACCACCGATATAAGCAGTAACTTCCATACCATTTGATAATCTAACACGAGCATATTTTCTTAATGCTGAGTTTGGTTTCTTTGGTGTTGTTGTACCTACACGAGTACATACTCCACGTTTTTGTGGTGAATTTTGATCAGTAGTTCTTTTTGTTCTACTGTTATATCCAACTGCTAAAACTGGTGATTTACTCTTTCTAGTTTTACTACCTCTACCTTTTCTTACTAATTGATTAATTGTTGGCATTATAATCCTCCTCTCATTACACACTTCCAGGTGTTTCATTTTGCTTTTAATTAAAGATTTACCGAAGTAAACCCATAAATTAAATTCCTTTGATAATATATCATTTTATTATATGAATGTCAATATTTTTAAGAACATTTTTTTGTTTCTTTTAGTTTTTGTTTTATTCTTTGTAAGGTATTATCTATTTTTTTATAATCACAATCTAATATTTCGGATATTTCTTTATTTTCAAATCCTTTTAGTTTTAATTCAAGTACTTGAATTTCAATGTCATTAAGTTTTGAATTTATAATATTTTGTAACTCTTTTTTGCCTTCTTCATTCAATAATAATTGTTCAGGATTTTCTGTTTCATCTTTTAATAGATAGTCTAGTTCTTTATATTCACCTTTATCATCATCTACATCAATTGGAATTGATTCGTTCAAGATTTTATGTTTTGTCCTTCTAGTGCTTTTAACTAAGTCATACATCTTTCTTTCAATACATGTTTTAGCATATGTATAAAATAATGTATCTTTTGATTCTGTAAATGTTTCGCTTGCATTTAACAAACCTAGTCTTCCCTCTTGAACTAGGTCATTTATATCTAATCCAAAATTTTCCATTCCTTTTAATAGTTTCTTAGCGGTTGATACTATTAATGGTTCATATTTTTTTAATAATATATCAGTTGCATCTTCATTACATTCTGATATATAGCTTAATAATTCATAATCGTTATATTTATCGTACATTTTATTACCCTCTTTGTTTTACGGCTTCAAAAACTACAATTCCTGTTGCTACTGATGCATTTAGACTATTTGTTGTTCCTTTCATTGGTATTTTAGCGATAAAATCACAATTTTCACTAACTAATCTAGACATACCACTTCCTTCATTTCCTATTACTATAGCAGTTTTGCCTTTATAATCAATGTCGTAATAATTTGTGCCTTCCATATCAGTTCCAACTATCCAAAATCCTTCTTTTTTTAAATATTCTATTGTCCTGTTTAAGTTTGTGACTTGAGCGATTTTCATATTTTTAATTGCTCCTGTTGATACTTTTATTACTGTAGCATTTACTTCTACACTTCTATCTTTTGGAATTATTATTCCTTTTACACCTGCGGCTTCACAAGTTCTTATGATAGCGCCAAAATTATGAGGATCTTCTATATGGTCTAATATAACTATTAAACTATCATCTTCTATCATTTCATCAATGTCATTATATTCAAAATCATTTACTTCTAATATTATTCCTTGATGTAACCCATCAATCATTTTATCCATTTCATTTTTTTCTAAATATTTGATGTAGACATTTTGTTTTTTTAATTCATTTAGAATTTCATTGTCTGTAAAATTTTTATAAATAAATGCTTTTTTGATTTTTTCTTTGTTATTAATTGTTTCTATAGCTACATTCTTTCCATATATATACATTTTCATTCTCCTTTTATATAATTCATTATTTCTTCTATTCTTTTATTGTTTTTTTGATAATACAAATATCCTATTACAGCTTCTAAAGCCGTTGAATATTTATAAGTAACAATATCTGTTGATTTACTTTTGTGTGATTTATGGTTTCGTGCTCTAAGTATAACATTTAATTCTTCATCCGTAAAGAAATTTTTGTCTATCATTTCTTTCAAATATTTTGCTTGATTTATAGCACTTACATATTTAATGGATTCAGTTTGTAATTGATTCACTTTTGTTATGTTTTTTTCTAACAAAAATTTTCTTATTTCAAGTTCATATATTGCATCGCCAAGATACGCTAAAGCTAAAATATTTATGTTATTCATATCTATCAAATGTAATTCCTTTTATATTACCATTTTTGATATCACTCATTACAACATCACAAACTTTATCATAGTCTACTATTCCACCTTTTACTAAACAACCTCTTTTTTTACCGATTGTTTCAAATACTTCAATAAATTCTTCATCTATTTTATCTACATTATATCGATTTTTTAATATTTCTGGATAGTATTTGTATAACATTTCAATAAAGTAACATACTACATTACTTATTGGTAATATTTCTTCTTTGATTGCTGTTAATGAAGCTAAATTAAGAGCAATTTTTTGATTTTCAAATTTAGGCCATAATATACCTGGTGAATCTAATAATTCTAATTTATCATTTATTCTAATCCAATTTAGATTTTTAGTTACTCCAGGGATATTACCAGTTGTTGTTACTTTTTTGCCAACTAGTTTATTTATTAATGTTGACTTTCCAACATTTGGTATTCCTACTACTAATACCCTAGTTTTTCTTTTAGTTAATCCTTTACTTTCACGAATATTGTTTTTTTCTTTCATTAGCTCTTCAGTTGTATCTATTATTTTTTTTATCGAATTATTATTTATTAAATCTATTGGAATTACCTTGTATCCTTTATCTTCGTAATATTTTATCCATTTTTTAGTTTCTTTCATATCACATAGATCAATTTTAGTCATTATCATTATTCTAGGTTTATTTTTTATAAATTTGTCAATATCAATTATTTTAGATGAATATGGTATTCTTGCATCTACAACTTCATAAACAATATCTATTAAATTTATTTGTTCTGATATTAGTCTTTTTGTTTTAGCCATATGACCTGGATACCAATTTATATTTGTTTTATTTTCATTATTCATTATTTATCAATTCCATTCTTTTTTATTTCAATCTCATCATTAGAAAAACACTGATATATTTTATATTATTATCAATATTTATTTTCTTATCAAATCTATAATTCAATTTTCTTTTTTACCTTAAAATAGTGTTCTTATATAATTTTTCTGTTTACTTTATCCCCTCAAGTTTCATTTTCTCTTTATTTTCTATTTGTTTCTTTTCTCTTTCAAGTTCTTTCAAACTCTTTTTAGGTGTTGGCATTTCTTCAGGCATCATTCCACCAATATCTGCAATCGCTTTTCTAACTTTTTTACCTACCTCATAATGTACATCTTTTGCTTCTTTTTCTCCTTGCACATTATCTTTTAAAAGTTTTTGCTTAGTTTGATTTATTCTAAATAAATTAGCTACTAATTCATCTTCATTCATATTATCCAAAATATCTTCTCTATAACGTAATTTTTTTCTTTTAAATATATCATCGGCAGTTTCTCCATTATATAATCCTTTATATCCCGCATTATGAAATTCAGCCATATTTTTAACACCCGCAGCAGAAGCAACCTTTTGTAATGTATAATTACCTTGTTTTGTTAATTTTCTTTGATAAAATCTTTTTTCATCATCTGATAAAGAATCATATTCTTGCTCAGTTATTTCCTGTTTTCTTGTTTGAATAGCAAAATATGTTTGTCCCAAAGCAACAACTTCTTTACTCGGATCAGCATTTTGCACTATCAAATAGCATATGTATCTTGATAGTTTATAATCTTGTATATTAGCAATGGCATTATTATTTCTTTTTGACAACTTGTTGATCTCAACAAGTTGTTCATCAATATTAAATCCAGAATTTTTGCAAGCCCCTTTTGCTTTATTTAAAACCTTTAAGAAATTTCTCCAGTCTTTATATTCTAAAACTTTCGAAAGTTCTCTAGCATACCAATATTCATTGCCATATTCATCAATATGTTTTATATTTTCAAAAGTATTGTTAGAATATTTATTTTCAATTATCTTCATTGATACCTCCATTTCTATTAATTATATTAAATTTTTCTTTATTTTCAAGGGTTTAATAATGTTTTTCTCATAACTCTCACTTACCAATTTATATTTTTTTATTTCCATTCATTTTAATCAGCTCACTTTTTTAACCTATTTAAGTATAACATAAAAAAGACAAATTTTAAATCTATCTAATTATTGATTAATAAAATTTACTTATTTAATAAAATATTCAATCAACCAAATCATTACTTTTTTATTAATTGAATCGATTTGCCATTACTATCTGAAAGAAAATTCTTAATATATTTAAAAACATCTCATTGAGATGTTTTAAGCGATTTTTACAATATTTAAATATGCACTTGTATCTGAAGCTGGTGATATTGTTGCAGCATCTGTTGCTTCTATTGTTAATCCTATTTCATCGCCAGCATTAAATGCATTTATTGTACTACCAACAAAATCAGTGTCAACATTGGCCGTAACATTCTTACTGATTGATGTACTACCAATAGGTGTTTCTTTTTGTTTAACATGTATAGTAACATCAGTATTTGTGCTAGCGCTTCCAGAGAAGTAATAATCCACTTTATAAGTACCATCAGTAGGAATTGTTAGTTTATTTTGAGTATTTAATGTTATTCCATTTGAAGGTCCATTACTTCCAAGTGGTATATCTTGGGCTATATTTGCTTCTAAAGTTATATTATTTTCAGTAGTATCATATTTACGACCATATGTATTAGTTGGAGAAGCTGCTGCTGGGCCTGTTGGTCCTTGAGGTCCTGCTGGGCCTGCTAACCCTTGTACTCCTTGTTGACCTTGAGGTCCTGCTGGACCTGTTGGACCTTGGGGTCCTTGAGGTCCCACTAATCCTTGTATTCCTTGTTGACCTTGGGGTCCTGCTGGACCAGTAACTCCTCTTAATCCAATTGGTCCTGTTGGTCCCGCTGGAATTCTAAAATTTAAAATTGTATTTTGATTAGTCCCTGAATTTGTTACAGAAGCATTTGTTCCAGGTGCACCTGTTGTAGTAGTTCCAACTGTAATTGTAGCTGGTCCTTGTGGCCCTGTTGGTCCAATTACAACTAATTTCTCTTTACATTTTTTCCCTTCAGCTAAAATTTTTTCGATTTTTCGAGAATATTTTTCATTATTCATTTTATATTCCTCCTTTACTATATTTTATGAATAATAAAAAAAATGAATATTATATAAATCACAAAAAAAAGAGATTATTCATCTCTAATATGCTTTAGCAAAATTAACGATATGTTTTGCTTCTTCACCACAACATATACATTTTTCATTGATTGGTTCTTTATCACTAATACATCTACTTGTAGCTGTAGTATCTTCTTTTACCTTTAGTTCGCATTCTGTTTTACCACACCAAGGTGCTTGAATGAAACCACCAACTGATTCTAATTTTTCTTTGAATTCATCATAAGTTGAAACTTTAGTCATATGTTCACTTAGAAAAGAACAAGCTTTTTCATACATTTCATTATGAATTATATTTAATAAACCTATTATAGTTTCAGATAACTTAGTATCTAAATTAAGTTCAACTTTATTTCCGTCATTTCTTTTAGCAACAACACATTTATTATTTTCAATATCCTTAGGACCTATTTCGATTCTTATTGGAATACCTCTCATTTCAGCTTCAGCGAATTTATAACCTGGGGATTTATCAGTAGCATCAATATCTACTCTTAATCCTTTTTTTGTTAATTCTTCTTTGATTTCAATTGCTTTCTCCATTACGCCATCAGCATTTTGTTTGATAGGAATTATTCTTACTTGAATAGGTGCTACCTTAGGTGGTAACACTAGTCCATTGTCATCACCATGAACCATAATAACTGCTCCTATTAATCTAGTAGAAACTCCCCAACTTGTTTGATAAACATATTGCCATTTATTATCTTTATCCAAGAATTTCATATCAAATGCTTTAGCAAATCCTTGACCGAAATAATGAGAAGTTCCGGATTGTAAAGCTTTTCCATCATGCATCAATGCTTCAATTGTATAAGTTGCTTCAGCACCAGCAAATTTTTCTTTTTCTGTTTTTAATCCAGTTACCATTGGAATTGCTAACAAATCAGCTGAAGTTTTTTTATAAATATTTAACATTTGTAATGTTTCTTCTATTGCTTCTTCTTTAGTAGCATGAACTGTGTGACCCTCTTGCCATAAAAATTCAGAGCCTCTTAAAAAAGGTCTTGTAGTTTTTTCCCATCTAACTACACTACACCATTGATTATATTTTTTTGGTAAATCACGGTATGAATTTACTATTTTAGCATAATGTTCACAAAATAATGTTTCACTTGTAGGTCTTACTACACATTTTTCATCTAATTTTTCTAATCCACCTTGGGTTACAACTGCACATTCAGGAGCAAATCCTTCAACATGATCTTTTTCCTTTTGTAATAAATTTTCTGGTATTAACATTGGCATATAAACATTTTGGTGTCCTGTTTTTTTGAATTCATTATCCATATATTTTTGGATATTTTCCCATATTGCATATCCATATGGACGATATATTATAAATCCTTTTAAACTTGAATAGTCCATTAATTCTGCTTTTTTACATACATCTGTATACCATTTAGCAAAGTCGTCTTTCATACTAGTAATTGCTTCATTCTTCATTTTTTCACTCTTTTCTAAAACATTTTAATTATATCAAAAAAATATGGATTTAACAATTACATTATCTTTTCTTTTTCTAAAGTAATGTAATCTATTAAAAAATTATCTGTTAGTTTATTTGAAATCATATCATAACAAATATTCATACATTCTTGACTATCATTTATTCCTATATAATTAATATATTCCTTATTATTAAACATCAAAGACAATGTAGTTTCAATTCTTTCTAATATTTCATTATAATCAATATTATTAAATAAATAAATTGTAAGTAAGTTTAACATATAACAATCAATTCCCGTGAATGTATCCTTCAAATCATAATAATGCTTCATTGTTGAACTAATTTGATCAAATTTGTAGTTATCAATTTTAACATTAACAGGGTCACATAAATGAACTTTTTTTCCATCAGTAATAACATTTTTTACATTTAAATCTCCATAAATACAATTTTGATTTCTTAAATTAATTATTTCTTCTTTTAATGTAATTAATAAATCATATTTTTCTTCATCAGACATTATATCTTTCATTACACAAACCGGATAAAAATTTTTTAGATATTTCATTGAAAAACCAACAACATTGTCATTTATTTTGACTAATTTTTCGGGTCGTATTAAAATGTTAGTTTTTAATTCACTTAATAATTTGATTTTTTCAATATTGACTTGATCTAAATCATAATATTTTTTTATTAAAATTTCTTTATTCTCATAGGAATATGCATATATTTTTGATTCATATCCTTCATTAAATAAATTTTTATTATTATCTAATTCTTGTTGTTTCAAATTAATATATTCCATATTATCACCTAAGTAATATTATAATATAATTAAAAAAAAAAGACAATTAATGTCTTAAAACTTTTACTTTCATTTCATTCATTCTTTTTTCTATATTTTTGTATGTTTCATTTCTTCTAGCTTGAAATTTTTTAATTTCTATCGTTTTTTCAGCAAGTTTATCAATTGCCATCTTAGAGTTTTCATCAGCATCATATGCCAATTTTATTCTATCAATTTCTTGTTCTATATCTTCTAGTTTCATACTCTTTGTCAATTCATAAAAACATTTAGAAAAGAATTTTGTTCTTGAATAAATTCTAGGTTCTAAAGTTTTTTCTCGAGAATATTCAGCACTATCAACTAAATCACTAAAAAATCTCATATCATATTCACAGCATTTTTTAAAAATACTAATATCCGAATCAGTATAAACTTTTTGTTCCCTTTCATCTAAGGAATTTTGTGATTGTAAATTAATATATTTTGTAATTACAACTTCTAATTTTAAACAATTATTCATAGTTTTTCCCCTCTTTTTGTTCGTTATTATACACTAATTATAATATTTGTCAAATTAAAAGACAATTAGTTATTGTCTTTTAATACTTCTAATGCTTTTCGCATTTCTAAATCATACTTAACCATTTCAATTCCACCAAATAATTTTAAGAATTCATCTTTTTTCATTTGATATTTAGTTGCTAAATCATCTGCTTCTTTTTCAGCATCTTCATCAGTTACTTCGATTTTTTCTTCTTTTTTAATTTCTTCTAATAGTAATCTTTCTTTAACTCTCTTTAATGCTTCTTCTTTCATTTGATCTTTTAAAGCAGCTTCATCAGAATTTGTAAATTGATAAAATTGTTGTAATGTAATTCCTTGCATTTTTAAGTTTTCTTCATATTGTCTTAACATTCTATCAGTTTCATCATTAACCATAGCATCAGGAACATCTACTTCCATATTTTCTACTGCTTTAACTAATAATGCATCGATAAAATCATTTTCTGCATGTGATTCTTTATGAACTTGGATATTTTCTTCTAATTGTTTTCTTAAAGATTCTTCAGAATCAATTCCTTCCATTCCTAGATCATCAAAGAAATCTTTGTTTAACTCAGGAACTTTGATTGTTTTAACTTCATTTACTTTTACTTTGAATGTTGCTTTAGCGCCTTTTAAATCTTCTGAATGATATTCTTCTGGGAATGTAACTTCAATATCTTTTGTTTCCCCAGCTTTCATACCAATTAATTGTTCTTCAAATCCAGGAATAAAAGTATTTGAACCAATTGTTAAAGAATAGTTTTCTCCTTTGCCACCTTCAAATGCAACACCGTCTTTAAATCCTTCAAAGTCAATTATTGCAATGTCTCCATTTTCAACACTACCATCTTTAGTAATATTTTCAGAATATCTATTTAAAGTTTCTTCTAAAGCATGATCAATTTCTTCTTTGGTTACTTTTACTTCTTCTTTTTTAACACCTAATTTTTTATATTTACCTAATTTAACATCTGGTTTTTTTGTTAATGTAAATACAAATTCAATATATTTTTCATCGATTGATTTAAGTGCTACTGAAGGTTGAGCAACTATTTCAACATCTTTATTTTCGTCTATCATTTTTTTATAAGCATCATTTAATACTAAATCTGCAGCATCCATAAATAGTGATTCTTTACCATATTTTTTTATAAATACTTCTTTTGGTGCTTTACCAGGTCTAAAACCATCAATTTTAGCTTTTTTATTTGCCTCAACAAATGCTTTATCTAAAGCATCTTCCCATTCTTTTCCCTCTATTTTAACTGTTACTTCTAATTCATTTTTATTTTTTTCCATAATAATCCTCCTCAAGTACATATAGTATAATATATTTTTCCATTTTTTACAAGTAAGAAAAAGACATTTTATGCCTATAAAATGTCTACAACTTTTACTTCATAGTTACCAGCTTCACATAATACAGTAGCTTTTTCACCTTTTTTTAGTCCAATTATTGCTTGAGCTAAAGGTGATTCATTAGATATTCTATTTTCGAATGGATCAGCTTCATTAGTACCAACAATTGTATAAGTATCTATTTCTGAATCATCTAAGTATTCAATTTTAACTGTTGTTCCGATTGATACTTTACCATTGTTTTCTTCTTTAATAACGATTGCTTTTTCAATCATTTTTTCTAATTCAACAATTCTTGATTCAACTTGTCCTTGTTCAGCTCTAGCAGCATCATATTCTGCATTTTCAGATAAATCTCCTAATGCTCTTGCTTCTTTTAAAGCTTCAATTACCTCTGGTCTCTTTTCAGTTTTTAAATATTCTAATTCTTTTTTAATTTCTTCTAACCCTTCTTGAGTTAAATATATTTCTTTTGACATATGTCACCTCTTTATTTAGTTTCTGTATGATAATACTACATATTATCATTTTTGTCAAATCTTTTTATTCTCATTAAGTCATTTTTATATACTTTTTCAGGTATTTTGATTTTTACTATTTGTCTAGGATGTCTTACTATTTCTATTTTCTCATTATTTTCATCAATTATTTCATCTATCTTTAAGGTTATTATTGGTATATTAGGTCCAAATATTTCAGCAACATCGCCTTTTTTGAAATAGTTTCTTTGTTCAATTGTAGCAACTTTTGTTTCTTCATTATAATCTAATATGATTCCTAAGAAATCTTGATTTGATATTTCTTCTCTACCATTATAATATTGAGTGGTTTCATCATTTATACCATTAAAAAATTGTGGTACTGAATCTCTGTTGGCACAGTTTCTTAGTATTTTCTCATAATAAACATTATATTTATAATTTTCTTTATCATTAATATATTCATCTATTACTCTTCTATATGTATCAACTACGGTTGCTATATAATAAATAGAACGCATTCTTCCTTCAATTTTAAAGGAAGTTATTCCCATATCTATCATTTCAGGAATATATTTTAACATTGACAAATCTTTGGCGCAAAATGTAAATGGTTTTTCCCCTCCTATTTTATTTTTATTTTCGTCTAATAAATCAAAATCCCATCTACATATTTGACTACATCCACCTCTATTTGCATCTCTTTCGGTTAAAAAATTAGATAATACACATCTTCCACTCATTCCTGCACACATAGCTCCGTGAATAAAACATTCTAAATCAATGTCCACTTTTTCTTTTATTTCTTTTATTTCTTCTTTGGTTGTTTCTCTTGCTAGAACAATTCTTTTTACGCCTAAGTTTTTCCAAAATTTACAAGTTTCATAGTTTAATGTTGATGCTTGAGTTGATAAATGAATATCCATTTTTGTTGCTTTTAGGGCAATTTCAATTACAGTTGGGTCACTTATTATTACCGCGTCAACACCACATTCTTCTATTTTTTTTAAGTATTCTTCTACAACTTTTATTTCTTGATTGTGTAATACTATATTAACTGTTACATGTACTTTTTTACCTAATTTATGGGCAAATTCACAACCTTCTTTTATTTCATCAAAAGTAAAGTTAATTGCATTTGCTCTGAGTCCTAAAAGTGGCCCTCCTATATACACAGCGTCAGCGCCATATAAAAGAGCAATTTTAAGTCTTTCTAAATCTCCAGCTGGAGCTAATAATTCTGGTTTCACTTTATCACCTACTTAATTTTATATATTGTTGATTTATATAAAAATCCTTTATCTGTTTTTAAACTATAATTCGTATTTCTTCCATTATATTTATCTAATGCTTTTATAAATGTATTTCTATCAATGTTAAATTCATTCAATGTTACATAGTCTATTTCTAAATTTTTAAATTCTTCATAGCCATCTAATATATAATTAGAATAAACTTCTGTTCCTAGAACATTATCAATAATTGGATATATTTTATCTTCTTTTTCAATATAATTAATTTTAGAATTATCTTTTAAATTAAATGTTTTTAAATAATTTTTCACTCCATGTCTAAAAGATATAAACATTGGTAAATAACCAAATATTGGTATTATTAATTTTACATTTGTATTTTTTTTAATTTCTTTTATTTCATTTAATGTAATTTCACCTGATAAATAGGCATAGTTTACTCCATATTTATTCCAAAAATTAATTGTTGCATAATTAGTTACTAGGTGTTCATTACTCCATACTAAGTCTGTTTTAAGGTTTAAATCTTTTTTTAGATTGATAAAACAAGTATCTGCATATAATATTCCTGTTATTTTTAATTTATCTAATTCTATAAGAATTTGTCTTAGTTTTTCGATATCACTATTTATCATATTTTTGTTAATAGCTATAAAAATTTCTTTATTTATATTTAATTCTTTTATTTCTTCCAATTCTAACGTACAAGGTACATTAACACTATATCCTTTTAATCCAAATATAAATCCATCACATCTATTTACTAATTCATCAATCTCATTATTATTTGGCATTACTAACAATTTAGACATAAAATCACCATATATAGTATATCAAAAAAAGACTAAATTGTCTTTATAATTATTGTTTTAATATTGAATTATTTATTTATTTTTTGTAAATTAAAGTATAAAAATTATTGAAAAAATATTTTTAAAATGTTATCATGTATATAGATGAGTTATCACTCATACAATAAAAAAGGATATATCTAATTGTTCTAAGAGTTAGATACACTCCATAGTTTTGGAAAGCACTATCCCCCTGTGATAGTGCAATTTTTTTTATTTATAAAGTAATATAATTACTATAAATAATAGTAGGAAGATTATTAAGAATAGAGTTTTTTCTCTTTCTTTCATAACGACCACCTCTCCTTCTTGTTTAAGAAGGAATGCACTAACACCAATTAAATATATCGGTTAATATTCTACCATATTTTTTATTTTTCTTATCTAATTTTTGACATACAAATTTCGACAAAAATCACAAAATAAGGTTTTAAATTTTTATTATGAAAACATAGATTTTGAAATTTAAATAACTAGGTAAACACCACAGTCAGTGTTAGTCACATCAGAGCGATTCAGAGTACCATTTCTAAATATATTCCATACGATACCATTCCATTTGTAGATTTCAATACAAATTTTTAATTTTTTTTATTAATTTATCATGTGTTGGTTTTATAAAATCAACTATATTATCAGCTGTTGCATCTTCAAAATTAATCCATTTGACTCCTTTACTTTCATCCTCACGATATTGTAATTCAAGATTTTCATCAGCTTCTAATAAATATAATACATCAAAGTGAATGTGAGCAGGGACATATTTTCCTTTTTTTATATGCCCAACTACTGGAGCAGCCTGAATAGAAAATATATTGTTATCTAATATCTTAGTTTTCAATCCTGTTTCTTCTTCTACTTCTCTTATTGCTACTGAAAGCAAATCTTCTTCACCATCAGCATGTCCACCCGGATATATCCAACCATCATTTATTATATGATAAACAACAACCATTTTTGTTTTTTCTTTATTAACAACAAATGCAGATGCTGTCATATGTCCAAATAAATTATCACGAGTTAGTACATCATCAAATGTATCAAGAAATTTTAAAAAATATTGTTTATCTATTTGTTCTTGTTCATTAAATGGAATAAATTTTTCTATTTGTTCTCTCAACATAAAATCACCATATATAGTATATCAAAAAAAGACTAAATTGTCTTCTTTTAATTTAATGGTTCTAAATATAAAATTTCTTTATTAAGTGATTTCGCAAATTCAATTTCTTTTTTTGTGGCTTCACCAATATAACCATTTACATTAACTACATAAATTGCATCACTAATTTTGATTTTTTCAAAATGAAGTTTGGATAATATTTCCATTTCTGACTCATTATATTCTCTTGATGAATCACCATAAATACATTGAATTACTATATACCTTTGTTTTAATTCTAATTTTTCGGCAATCATCATCATTTCATTTCTAAATTTCATACTACCACATATTGTTACAATTTTATAATTCATAATTAACCTCTTACTTCAAATATTGTTTTAAAAATTCTCCAGTATAACTTTCTTTAACTTTAACAATATCTTCTGGTGTACCTTTAGCAACTATACTGCCACCACCATCGCCACCTTCTGGACCTAAATCTATTATATAATCAGCTGTTTTAATAACATCCAAATTATGTTCAATTACTAAAACAGTATCACCATTATCTACTATTCTATTTAAGATAACTAATAATTTTTTTATATCATCTATATGTAATCCAGTTGTTGGTTCATCTAATATGAATAAACTTTTACCAGTTGGTTTTTTTTGTAATTCTTTGGCAAGTTTTATTCTAGCAGCTTCACCACCTGACAATGTTGTTGAAGATTGACCTAATTTAACATAAGAAAGTCCAACATCCATTAACATTTGTAATTTATTTTTAATTTTAGGAAAATTTTCAAAAAATTCAATAGCTTCTTCTACTCTCATTTCTAGAACATCGTAGATGCTTTTCCCTTTAAACTTGACTTCTAATGTCTCACTATTGTATCTAGTTCCATGACAAACTTCACAAGGAACATAAACATCTGGTAAAAAGTGCATTTCTATTTTTTTAACACCGTCTCCCCAACAAGCTTCACATCTTCCGCCTTTTACATTAAAACTAAATCTACCTTTATCATAACCTCGTATCTTAGCTTCTTTAGTTTCTGCAAAAACATCCCTAATATCATCAAATACCCCAACATAAGTTGCTGGATTAGATCTTGGTGTTCTTCCGATAGGAGTTTGCGAAATATCAACTACTTTATCAATATTTTCTAATCCTTTTACTTCTTTATATTTTCCTGGTTTCTCTTTAGTTTTATATAGACTATTACGAGCGACTTTATATAATATTTCATTGATTAAAGTACTTTTTCCGCTTCCTGATACACCAGTTACACAAGTTAAGGTACCAAGTGGAAATTTAACATTAATGTTTTTTAAATTATTTTCTTTTGCGCCTTTTATTTCAATGAATTTTTTATTACCTTTTCTCCTTGTTTTAGGCACTTCTATTTTTAATTCTCCTGTTAAGTATTTACCAGTTAAACTATTAGGATTGGCCATTACTTCTTTTGGCGTTCCACAAGCTACTACTTCACCACCGTGAATACCAGCACCTGGACCGATATCAACTAAATAATCAGCGGCTAACATAGTATCACTATCGTGTTCGACTACTATTAGTGTATTATCTAAGTCACGCATTTCTAATAATGAATTGATTAGTCTATTATTATCTCTTTGATGTAATCCAATACTAGGTTCATCTAAAACATATAATACACCTGATAATCTAGATCCTATTTGAGTCGCTAAACGAATTCTTTGTGCTTCACCACCTGATAATGTTCCGGCACTTCTAGCTAGTGTTAAATATTCTAATCCGACATTAATTAAAAACTTAAGTCTTTCTAATATTTCTTTAGTTATTAATTTACTTATTTCTTGTTGTTCTTTATTTAATTTTAAATTAGATAAAAAATCATATAGTTCTTTGATACTTAGTTTAGTAATTTCATAAATATTTTTTTTACCAACTAATACTGATAAAACACTACTATCTAATCTTGCGCCTTTACAAGTTGGACAAGTATCTTCTGTCATATAGTTTTCTATCCAATCTCTAATCCAAGTACTTTTAGTTTCAACATATCTTCTTTCTAGATTTGTTATAATTCCTTCAAACATATCTTTTGTTTTTCTAACACTACCATTTTTAGATACATATTTAAATTCTAATATTTCATTAGTTCCATATAATAGTATGTTTAGTTTTTCTTTTTCTAACTTACTTACTGGAATATTTAAATCAATACCAAAATGTTCAGCTAAAGTATTTATTTGAGTCGTTATTATATTACCATCTTCATCTAAATTTATTACTTTGATAGCGCCTTCATTAATTGATAGTTCTCGGTCAGGTATTACTAAGTTTTCATCAATTTTATATTTTATTCCAAGTCCCTTACAGTCTGGACAAGCCCCATATGGAGCATTAAATGAGAACAATCTAGGTTCTAGTTCTGGTAAACTAAAGTCACATTCTGGACAAGCATATTTTTCACTCATCACAAATTTATGTGAACCTATTACTTCGATTTCTACTTTACCATTGCTTAATTTTGATGCTGTTTCAATTGAGCTATATAATCTACTTCTAACACCATCTTTGATTATTAATCTATCTATAATTACACTAATGTAATGTTTTTTATTTTTTTCTAATTCAATTTCTTCAGTTAAATCATAATCTTTTTCATCGACTTCAACTCTAGCATATCCGTCTTTTAGTAATTTAGCAAATAAATCTTTAAATGTCCCTTTTTCACCATAAATAACTGGACTTAATATTTTAATTTTAGAATTTTCTTCTAAATTTAATACTTGATTAGTCATTTCTTCAATGCTTTGACTACTTATTGGCTTATTATGTACTGGACAATATGGAATACCAATTCTTGCGTATAGTAGTCTTAAGTAATCGTATATTTCGGTTACAGTTCCAACTGTACTTCTTGGATTTTTACTAGTAGTTTTTTGATCAATACTAATTGATGGTGATAAACCTTCAATTGAGTCAACATTTGGTTTTTCAGATCCACCTAGAAATTGTCTTGCATAACTACTTAATGACTCAACATATCTTCTTCTTCCTTCTTCATATATTGTATCGAACGCTAAAGAGGATTTACCACTTCCTGACACACCAGTCATAACAATTAATTTATTTTTAGGTAATTCAATATTAATATTTTTTAAATTATTTTCTCTCGCACCTTTAATTATAATTTTATCCATAACAACACCTCAATATTTATTATTATATCACAAAGTATTAGAATTATATCACACAAACATTTGTTTGTCAATTTATGTTTGTAAATTATTCATTTTTGATGTATAATTCTTTTAGGGCGTGATAATATGACAATATCATTTAAAGTAAGTGATAATACAAAAGAAAAATTAAAAGAATTTTATGAAGATTTAAAAAGAGATAAAACTCCTCCTTATGCTGTTTTTCAAGCTCAAGATGGGGATACTGTTGTAACTTTATATGAGTCAGGAAAAATAGTTTTTCAAGGAAAAGATGCTGATTTAGCAAGTGATTTTTGGATTGCTACTGAAAAAATGAATAATAAATTTTTAGATGTTAATAATAGTGATAAAAAAGATAAGAAAAAAGATGAAATATATATTGATCCTAAAATTTATAATTCTACTTCTATTGGTAGTGATGAGGTTGGAACAGGAGATTATTTTGGACCTATTGTAGTTACTAGTACTTATGTAAAAAAAGAAGATATACCTTTTTTAAAAGAATTAGGTGTTACTGATTCAAAAAAATTAGATGATGAAAAAATACTTAAAATTGTTCCTGAAATTATAAAAAAAATTCCATATTCAACATACATTTTAACAAATAGAGAATACAATGAAATGAATGAAAAAATGAATATGAATAAAATTAAAGCTGTTCTTCATAATAAAGTTTTAGTTGAGTTAACTAATAAATATAAAGATACCGATTATGTTGTTGTTGATGAGTTTGCTAAACCATATGTTTATTACAATTATTTAAAAGATGTACCAAATGTTTATAGAAAAATTACTTTTATGACAAAGGCTGAGGTTAAGTGCTTATCTGTTGCTTGTGCTTCATTAATAAGTAGATATGTTTTTTTAAAGGAATTTGATAAATTAAGTAAAGGTTTAAATATCAATTTATTAAAGGGTGCTTCTAATTTGGTTGACGAACAAGGAAAAGAAATTATTAAAAAATATGGATTTGATAAATTAAAAGAAATTGCTAAATTAAATTTTAAAAATACTGATAAAATTAAAAATCTTATAGATTAATTCTATAAGATTTTATTTTTCTTTTATTACTATTTGATCATTTTCATAACAAGTTTCTTTTTTTGTGCTTACTTGAAAGCATTCATTATGTGTTGCTACATCTTTACCAATTTCAATTTTATCGTTTAGTTTGGTTACCACATATTTTTTAAATTTCAAAGAATATTCATTTACTTCTCCATTTTTTATATGTACCCAACTATCATCTTTAGGAGTATAGCCCCCTACTTCAAAATTATATTCAGTTTTAAGATATTCGGAATAATAGTATCCATTATTAATTTTTTTCTTTGTTGAAAAATCACTGTTTACTATTTCTTCATTCAAGGCTTCAACATAACCATAGGCACTTTCTTCAGCAGATTTTTTTTCAGATTCTTTTATTATATTCATTACCATTGGTATCGTAATCAAAGATAGTATTGCTAAAACAACAATAACTGATAGCAATTCCATTAATGTAAATCCTTTTTTATTCATTTTTATCATCCTCTATTAGTTTTTTTAAATCATTTTCTAGTACTGATATGTCATTTGGACTCATAAATAATATTACTGATCCTTTGTGTTTTAACAATTTATTTGCTTCATTAATATCTAAGTGTTCACCATTATTTAATTTGTCTATTATAATTTTAGATGTTACATCTGGATAATCTTCTTGTTTTTCTCTAGATGGATGAATATCCATTATATATGTATGATCTACTTGATTTAAGATATTTGCCAAATCATCGGCAAATTCTTTTGTTCTTGTAAATGTATGTGGTTCAAATACAGCTACTATTTTTTTATCAGGATATTTTTGTTTTGCTGCTTTGATAGTGGCTTTAACTTCGTTTGGATGATGAGCATAGTCATCAACTAAAATTGTATCTTTAACAATGGTTTCGGTAAATCTTCTTTTTGCTCCTTTAAATGTTTTTAATAGTTTAGATACTTCTTTTGCTTCTAATCTTTCATAATAACAAACAGCTATTACTGCTAAAGCATCTAATAACATATGTTTTCCATATATTGGTAAATCAAAGAAACCATAGTAATTGTCTTCTACCTCTACTTCAAAGCTAATTCCTTCTTCTTTATAAGTAACATTTTTAGCAATAATATCATTGTCATCATCTAGTCCATAATAAAATATAGGCTTGTTTAAATCTAAAAATCTAGTATATCTATCATCACCACAGGCAATAACCATTTTTTCTGTTTTATTAGCAAATTCTGTATAAGCGTCAAGAACATCACTGATATCTTTATAATAGTCAACATGATCATAATCAATATTAGTGATTATTGTGTAATATGGTGTGTATGCTAAAAAGTGTCTTTTGTATTCGCAAGATTCTAAAACAAACAATTCATTTTCTTTATTACTAAATCCTGTTCCATCGCCTATTAAGTAGTTAGCGCCTTTAGTATTATTTAACACATGAGCTAACATAGATGTTGTCGTTGTTTTGCCGTGACATCCAGCTACACATATGGTTTTGAATTTTTTTGTCAAACTTCCAACCATATCAGAATATGAATATATATTCAAATCTAATTCCATAGCTTTTTTTACTTCGGGATTAGTTTCATCAAAGGCAGCACCTTTTATTATTTTCATTCCTTCTTTTATATTATTTTCATCAAATGGTAGTACTTTTATTCCTAATTCATTTAATCCTTGTTCAGTAAAGAAATGATCACTTTTATCGCTACCTTGTACTTCATATCCTAAGTTGTGCAATATTTGTGCTAGTGCACTCATTCCAGACCCTTTTATTCCTATAAAATGATACATATAATCACTCCTACTCTTATATTTATTTTATCAAAAATTAAAACAAATATAAAGAATATCTTATATAAAATGTAAAGTTATGTTAATTAAAGGCTATTTCTGTATCAATATTATCATCTGTTATAGCTATGCCTAAAAATATTATTCCGCTTATCAATATTAAAAGTGATCCTATAAATGAGGCATATGTTAATATCTTTTTTTTCTCGGTATCGCTATTATTTAGTTTTTTTATATCTATATAACTTTCTTTTGCAAAGTAATAATATATTATTAATAAAATAGAGAATATTAAAATCATTAAATTTTGATATTCTTTTTTACTTTTTTCATCATCATAAAGTATAAATTTTTTTTCTTTTTCATTTGCATAAAAACTTAATATAATTATTCCAATATAAATAATCCAAACAAAATTTTCTATTTCTATATCTTTTAATCTATCTTCCATATTATATAATATTTTAAAATATATTATATTATTTCTTTAAAAGAAAAAAATTCTATTTATTAGAATTTTTACTTAATTTACTATCTAATATTTGGACAACAAATCCATATGCTACAAAGAATATATAAACAACTAAACAATTAATACATACCCCTATTATTCCATATTTATCAACATCCATATAGAAATAAGGATATGTTGTTCCACCTATAAATGTCCCACCAAGTGCAACATAAATAACTTCAAATAAAACATATGCTACTAATACTAGACTCCATATAAATGGATATTCTTTTTTTAAATTACCTTTTTCTCCAAATATAATATAATCAAATATTATCATTAAAGGTACAAATAAATGAACGAAATTACAAGCTACCATATGATTTTCATAGCCAGGTACACCACCATTTGTTGCTATCAATAATTGATACACAAACATAGTAATGGTAATAGACATTGTTACCATACCTTTAAACATATAATAAATATTGTTTTTTTTCAATTTTTTTGTTACTGCTAATACTACTATTACTAAATAAAATAGAAAACATAATAAATTACTTTGAATTGTAAAATAAATAATATTATCACTAATTGATGACATTTCAAAGTTCAAATATAATCCTATACCACTCATTATTACAATTAATATTTTATAAAGTAATGAAATTTTATTTTTCATATTATCACCATTTTAATTATAAGTTTTTTTTGACTATTTGTCTAGTTTTTTCACTGGTTATATGTCTAATATTGTCAAAAATTGGCAATTTATTTTTCTGTTAATATTATATTGCCATCACTTATAGGTAATCCTGAGTAATTAGCATCTGTTAAATTAAAATTTCTAGTATTGGCGTCTGGATTTTCAATTTCGACTGTTTTAGTAGTGGTTTCTAATTCTGTGCTTTGAAGGGCATCATCAAAAGTATGTTCTCCATCTGATTCTAATTGTTTAAAATAGATAACTGGGGGATTGGTTGCTGAATATGGAACATTATTAAACACGGCATTTCCTTGATCATCGGTAATTATTTCAGTCCCATATTGATTACCAACATTATCACATCTAACGAATTTAGCACCAATTATTGGTATTCCTATGGTTGTGCCATCATCAGAAACATGTAGTGTTAAAGTACCTGTTGCTGCTATGGTAAAATTATATGTATCAATTCCATTTGAAATTATTTGATTAGAAGGATTAATTGTCGAATTATCATATCCGTCGACATCAGCTGTAACATCATATGTTCCATCTATTATTTCTTTAGAACCTTTACCATTAGTAATAGGTATTATATGTTCTTTTGCCATAAAGATATCACTCCTTTTTCTATCGGTATACCATAATATTTGTCTATCAAATTGACTTTAATAAAATGATGTTTTTTATTTGAGAATTTGAATAACAATTTATCACAAAAATTTTTATTAATAAAGATTGAAATACATATTTTTTCATAACTTACTTTATTTTCTATTATTATTTTATATAACCCATAACATAGTGGTTTAAAAGTTACAAATCCCATTTCATTGGTATAATCTTCAAAAATTAATCTTTTATTTAGATCAAATATACATATATGGCATTTATTGATACATAGACTATCATTTGATAAACAATGAATTTGAATATTTTTCAAATAGTATCACCTCAATTTAACTATTATAGTTTATGTAAATTCAGTTTTTTTTGACTGCATTAATAACTAAAAAAAGAAAGATTAAACTCTTTCTTCGTAAACACTTACTTGTTTTCTGTCTCTTCCGACTCTTTCAAATTTAACATAACCAGCTATTTTAGCATAAACAGTGTCATCAGAACCAATACCAACATTTTTACCTGGATAAATTTTAGTTCCTCTTTGTCTATAAAGAATAGAACCACCTGTTACATATTCACCATCAGCTGCTTTTGCACCTAATCTTTTAGATTCAGAATCACGACCATTTTTAGTTGAACCTTGTCCTTTTTTATGAGCGAATAATTGAATCTCTAAAAGTAATCTATTCATAGGTAACCTCCTTATTAATTTTAATATTTTTTTTATATTGTATTTCTAATTCACTAAATAAATCAATCATATTTTCTAATAATGAATCAATTACATCAGTATGCTTAACAATATCAACTTCTAAATAACCATCCTCTTTTTTATAAGTAATAGCATTTTCATCTATTCTTAATATGGCATTTATTGAAGTAATCGCAATACTGCTTATAGAAGCACAAACAATGTCACTTCCACTTACACTATAACCAGAATGACCTTTAATTACTATCTGGTCTTTCTTAACATCTATTTTAATCATTATTTATATTCAATTTTTTTGATAGTAACTTTAGTGTAAGGTTGACGATGTCCTTGAGTTCTACGATATTTCTTTTTAGGTGTATATTTGAAAATAACTATTTTTTTAGCTTTTCCGTGTTTATTAACTTCTGCTGTAACTTTAGCTCCTTTTAAATAAGGATGACCAACTACACCATTAGCCATTAAAACATTTTCAAATACATATTCATCTCCGGCATTAGCATCGATTTTTTCAATGTAAAGAACTGTTCCTTCTTCAACATAGTATTGTTTACCACCAGTTTCGATAACTGCTTTCATATTATACCTCCTTATATTTACTAAGACTCACCATTAAGGTAATTATATTTTGAACCTTTTCTGTGTGGTTGTAGAGAGAGGCTCTACACAATTAAAGATTTTAGCACATTTATTCTTTTTTGTCAAACATTCTACTTAAATATTCTTTTTCTGTTTGATATGTTTTATTTGTATAAAATAGATGTTTATAATCTTTTTTCATTTGATAAATATTATTTACTATTTTTTTGTTTTTAAACTTAAATTTATATAGATATCTTTCGAATAAAAATTTATTAAATATGTATTTTCTTTTTTTGATATTATCTATAGTTTTTATTATTAAAAATAA
The DNA here is from genome assembly GCA_934119965.1 of uncultured Bacilli bacterium. Taxonomy (GTDB): domain Bacteria; phylum Bacillota_I; class Bacilli_A; order RF39; family UBA660; genus CAJOJO01. The sequence goes on along the minus strand of CAKOTA010000001.1, from coordinate 32,115 downwards.
TAGTACTAAAATGCTCATTAAATTATTACTTATGTATAATAAAATTATAATTAAAATAACTGATATATAGTTTGATATTTTATAACTTAAATTAAAACTAAATATTTTATTTAATAAAACATTCATAATTTTTGATCCATCTAATGGTATTATAGGTATTAAATTAAAGAAAAGTAATAATTTATTATAATAAGTAAAATCAGGATTTTTATTTAAAAATAATAAACATTGAAATAAAGGTCCTGCTATACTTACTAAAAATTCTTCTTTTAATTTTGTGTTTAAATATGTTTCAAAAATAGTAATTCCACCCATTGGTAAAATTACTATTTTTTTTATTTTCCATTTATAATAACTTCCTACTAATATATGTCCAATTTCATGAAATAGAACTATTCCCATTATATAAATAAAGTCTTTAAATAATCCATTAAATATACATATAATACCAAACAGGTAAAAAAATATATGAATTTTAAATATATTCTTCATAATTAAGTATTTGCTTATCCTTTTTAAACAATAAGTATATTTTAGAATCTATCGCTTCTCCAACAATTTTTCCTTTTTCAATGTAATCATATAGTTTAATGTTACTATTAATATTACTATACCAAATATCTATACCATCTGTTCCACTTATGATTATTGTTTTACCATATTTTTCTTTTTCGCCAACAAAGACAACCATACCTTCTTTTATGGCTGGAACAGCATATTTTTCACTCACTGATAGTTTAACTCCATCTTCATATTTTTCTTTTTTTTGATATTCTAGTTTTTCATTAAATACCATATTTGTTTTTTCTTTTAATAAATCTTTAAATGGTATTTGATTGCCGAAATATTTTTCATACAAATTATTTATGTCAGCAAAAGATATATTATCTTCGTATATATATTTATGAAATGGTGTTTTAAAGTTACTATTAGCTTTTAAAATTATAAGTGTTATTAAAGTAAGAACTGCTGTAAATAAAAACTTATTTATATAACTAATCAATTTAGTTTTCATATTATCACCAGTAAATTATATGAAAAAAAGAACAATATTATGCTCTTTTGATTTTTGTGACTGTTTTTTCTTTTTCTAAATAGAAGAAATCATATGGGTAGTTTTGATTAAAATAGTTTATTAATCTGTTTTTGAATTTATTTACATCACATTTATTTTCTCTTAAATAGTTAAACCAATATTCTAATTTTTCTTCTAATTTTATTTGTAAGTATTCAGCTTTAGTATTAAATGATGTATTTAATTCTATCATCTCACTTATTTTATATAGTTCTCTATCAATATCTATTAAAGCCATATTATAAATATAATTTTCATTTATTGTTTTAATTATATTTTTATTTAAACTTACATATTCATCTTCATCATAATGAAAATCAATTCCGGTATTATAGATAAATTTACATCTTGTTGGTTTAATATAACTTGTGTTTGCAAACAATCTGGATTTTTGTTTTATTTTATGGTTAATTATACTATTAATTTTTATTCCTAAAATGTCTGGAGTTCCTCCTAAGTAAACTTGAGTATTTGTTCCATTTATTCGATTTTGATTTTGAACATAAGTTAATAGTGCATTTAAACTTTCTCGATCTTTTTTTATACTTGTTATTGGATTTACTCCACTTCTTATGCTTTCTAAAAGAGATCCCGTGCATCCGTGGTAAATTATGATATTTGCTAAAGCAGGATTACTTTTTTTTATTACATCAGCTATTCCTTCATTTGTAACAGCATCCATCATTATATCACCACTATTATGCATATAACATTTGCTAGAATCGCTATAATCTCTAATATTTATATCGTGCATTTCTTTAAATGTAGTATTATTAAGTACCCAACTAAATATCTTACTATCATTGTTATTTTGAGCTCTTGCCATACTATATTTATTTAATTCAATTTCATATTTATTAGCGGTTTCTTCGATTGTTTCATTTCTTTCTAATAGTGGTCTAATTAATTTATTTTGTGAATAACCGGCGGCTATAGAGTTCCCTAGACTTGTTAATACTAAATTTTTTACACCTAAACCTTGTAATTTTTTCATTAGTTTAATATTTAATATCGACAATTCTTTTTTATTTTCTTCATAACATTCGTTATTTACAATTTCCCAAGCTTCTTTTATACTTTCAAACATAAATTTTCCCCCTTTAACCAGTTATGTATTATATACTATTTTTTTATTTTGTCAAATTCATTATGAATACTTATAAACTAAAAATCTTTTCTATCTGAATAATAATGCGCTACAAGTTTTTTAATCTTATCATCAGCTATTTCAGCTCTATATCCAACACCATTTCTATACATCGGTTCATTTACATCTTCTATTCTAGGAATTACAATTTCGCTTCGTTGTCTTTCAAATTCTTTTTCGTTAAAAAATGAAGAAAACATTTTGCAAAAATCATATTTTTCTTTTGCTTGTTTTACATCATAGTTAGCCATATAGTTTATGAAATAATCTTTTACTTGTCTCGCTGTTACAACACCCTCTATTTCTGGTTCAAAAACTTTTTCATATAATTTGTTTTTACATAATATTTTTAAACAAGGATCAAATGCATACTCAATATCATTAAATTTAAATACTATCCAAGAATGATAATAATTATTATATTTATCAAATTTTAAATTACCTCTTTCAATATAATCATCATCTTCTAAAAATAATATAGCTGTTTCTGTTGTTTCCCAACACCTACCTTCAAGAACACCACGATTCATAAGTTCAATTAGGTTTCCTTCGTAATCAACTGATATTTCTATTTTTAAGTTTTCAAAATGTGATTTCAGATAATTTAAAACTTTTAACTTAACTTTTTTAGAATTAACCACTTTAAATTTATCTATTTGACACATTTCACTATAATTTTTACTTAAAACATATTTTATATTCATATTGTCTCCTCTTCAATGTTTTTATATAATAACACAAAAATATTTAACATACAATAAAACTCTTATTTTAAAGAGTTTTAAATTTCTTACTAATAAAATAATAAATTATTACAAATATAATATTTATTAAAGAATATAGAATTCCATACAACAGATTGAACAAATTGAAGTCTATATAATTAATAACAACAAGGATTAAAAAAATACTAACTCGATATAAAATTATAATCAAAATTGAAATTAAAACAACATTTAAAAAATTAAAGGTAATTTTTTTAAATATTAATTCAATTAAATATAATAGTAATACAAATATAATAGCGTTTAAAAACAAGGTATCAGTATAAGCAATATCATAAATAAATCCAGCTAGTAAAGCATATAAATATCTATCATTATTTTTATAAAGAAAAATAAGTACTAAAGGTGTAAATAAAGGATTTATCCATTTAGAAAAAATACCATCTAAAATTAATGAAATAAATATCATCTTTTAAGCACCATTACATAGTTAATATCACCAAAATTAACAATAGATTTTATATAAACTTTTCTAGCAATGTCAAAATTATCAGATACAGTTTTAGATACTGAACCAACTTCTATCCCACTTGCAAATTTATTATCTAATCCTGTTGTTGTAACTACTGAGTTTACTGGTATTTCTCTATTGTCACTTATTCCTTCTATTATAAAATAACCGTTATCATAATCAGATAATATTCCATATAAATAATCATCATTAACTTTAATTTTAACTGATATTCTATTTTTGTTATTAATTCCAGTTAATAATTTAACTGTACTAGTTGTGTATGTTGTTTTAGTTATAATTCCTACCAATCCTCTACTATTTATTACAGCCATACCTTCTTTTATAGAGTCATTTTTCCCTTTATTAATTATCAGAGTATCATACCAATAACCAACATTTCTACTTATAACATAAGCATCTATTATTTCATAATCGATTAAGTTATCTTTAATGTTCAAATTATTTTTTAAATCATTTAGTTCTTTAGCTGTTTCATTATATTTTTGTTCTAATAATTCATAGTCATTTACCTTTTTCTTTAACTTATCATATTTTTTATAAATATCATTTTTAATTTTAACTTCATTTATTTTGTCATTAACAAAGTTAATTGGAATATCTATTATTTTATTAACAACAGTTAGTGTATCTTTAGAAATAGATTCAATAACTGTTAATTTTCGTTTGTCATTTATAAAAACCACTAATAAAAAAAGTAAAACCAATATTATTATTATACCTATTATTATTTTCTTTTTCATATATCACCATTTTCACAAAAACTATAATATTTATTTTCACCAATTATAATATGATCCATTACTTTGATTCCTAATAAGTTACCAACTGCTACTAATTGTTTAGTTGTTTCTAAATCATTTTTAGATGGTAATACTTCACCACTGGGATGATTATGAATTACAACTATCGATATAGCGCCATTTAGATATGCTTCTTTGAATATATCTCTTGGATGAACGGTACTATAATTAGCTGTACCAATAAATAAAAGTTTATCTTTTATAATTTTATTTCTAATATCTAAATATACTACATAAAAATGTTCTTGATTTTTATCTTTCAATATTTCACGATAATGATTATATAGTTTTAAGGGGTCATTAAATTCTCCTCTTAGATTAACCACTTTTTGATTCATTCTTTTTGATAATTCAATAGCTGCCATAATTGTACCAGCCTTTTTACTTCCAACTCCCTTAATACTTATTAGTTGTTCATAAGTAATATTTCTTAATTCACCTATTCCTACTTTATTTAAAATTAATGTTCCTAAATCTTTAGCTGACATCTCTTTTGTACCTGTTCTTAGAAGGATTGCTAAAAGTTCATCGTTTGATAGAGCTTCACTACCTTTATTTATCAATCTTTCTATTGGTCTATCATTAATTGGTATTTCTTTAATTTTCATTAAATTCCTCAAATTTAGCTAAAGTTGTTTTTAAAATTGTAGAAATTGATTCATTTGTTGTTGCTTCATCTAATAACAAATCATATTGACTTAGGTTTTCAGCAAATTCTCCATTTACAGTTATTTCTTTGACATAAATATCATATGATAATGATTTAAAATAATTTTTTAATTTTTCAATATTATCTTTATTTTTAGTCATTCCAACATATACATAATATTTATTATCTATTAATTGATAAACATAATTAACATTTTTTAAATTGTTAAGCATATTTTCTTTATTAGAATAAACACCATATTGAAAGGCATAAATTGTTTGATTTATGTATTTTGCTCCCGTACTTACTTTTTCTATTTTTTTCTTATCATACTGACTAAACATATATGTTCCCATAAAAAGTCCAATTACAACACAAAATAAAATTAAATATAAATTTTTTTTCATTTTCATCACCAATATAATTATAGGATTGTAATAATAAATTTTTTGTCGAAAAAAAACACTCTAATTAATTATAGAGTGTTTAATCTGAACATAATTAATATGTTCATTATTAATATATTCATTTTAGAAAAATTTATTCAACTATTTCATTATTTTCAAATTTTATATCCAAATATTTTTTACTAGATAGGAAATCACACATATGGATAAATCTTTGATATTTATTTGATGGTTTTTTTAGTACTTCATTTCCATTAAAGTCTGTATTCCATTCACCCATATGAGTTTCAATGCTACTACAAATAAATTCTATTTCATTTGGTTTAAAGGTTAGTTTATCTTGATTTTCTTTTAAGTAATTGCAAACTAATATTGGATGATCTACTCTTGTATATTTTTCTTTAGGTAATCCTGATTTTAAACCATCGTGAATTAACAAACCAAATATTATTAAGTCTTTTTCTTCTGGCTTAAAGTTATATCCTATTGAGTTGTTGTAAAGTAAATCGTGGGCTATTCTAACTGCAGCTTTAGTGTGTCTAACTAGTCCACCTTCTCCTAGTGAAAAACTAGGGTGATATTTGCCTGTTGATGAGGCTGGTATTTCAAAAAAATAGTCTGGCAACATTTCTATAAATTTTTTAGCATTTTCTCTATATCTTTCATTTTTTATATAACTTAATTCTTTATTAAATACATCTTTCATCTAATCACCTATAAAATTAATTAATATTTCATTTGATACATACAAATATTTAGAATTTATTTTTATGTAATCATTTTCTATTAATAATTTTCCTTCTTCTATTAATTTATCAATTTTAAATACTTCTTTTATTTCTTTATTATATCTTTTCTTAAAATTAGATATATTTACTCCTTCTAATTTTCTTAATCCTAAGATCATTTCATTTTCCATTGTTTCTTTTATATCTAGTTTTTCTTCTTCTAAAATATAATTTCCTTTTATATATTCATTAATACTTTTGGTATTTGTATATCTAATATTATCTATATATCCACTTGCTCCCATACCAAAACCATAATAGTGTTCATTATTCCAATAAGTTAGATTATGTTTTGATTCATATCCTTTTTTACTAAAGTTACTTATTTCATAATGATTATATGCTTTTAATTTAGAACATATTATATTATACATTTCTAAGTCTAAAAAGTCATCAATATTTTCTATTTTTTTATTATAAATCATTGTATGAGGTTCAATAATTAATGAATATGTTGATATATGAGGAACATCTAATTCTAATAATTTATCAATATCATTTATTAATGTTTTTTTTGATTCAGTTGGTAAGGCATATATTAAATCTACATTTATATTGTCTATTCCAATTTTTTTCATAAATGGAATTAGTTCTAAATTATTTAGATTTCGGTTTAAAAATTTTAAATTCTTTTTATCAAAGGATTCGATTCCAATGCTTATTCTATTGATATTGTTTCTTTTAAATAAGTCTATTTTTTCTTTTGTTAGATTATCTAAGTTACATTCAATTGTAAATTCTAAGTAGTTAGATTTTATTTTTTTTATAATTGAGAATAATTTTTCTAATTCTTCTATTTCTAGGCTTGATGGTGTTCCACCACCAATATAAATTGTTTCAATCAATTCACCTTTATATCTTAATTCAATTTCTCTATTTAGAGCTTCTAAATAATCATTTATCCATTTTTTATGATAATATATTTTTGGAAAATCACAATATGAACATATATTACTGCAAAAAGGAATATGAATATATACGGATTTCATACTACCACCTAATTCAATTATATCACAAAAAAATAAGTTTTAATTAAAACTTATTCTTAACCCCTTATTAATTAATATTTTTTCTTTGTTAATTATTCTTTGTGCTTTATTAATATCAATTTTAACTTTTAAATAGGAAACATTTAATAATTCGGCTATTTGTTTTATTGAATAACCATTTAAAAACATTTCATATTCTAAATTAATTCTTCTTTCTTTATTCATAGCAACCAATCCCCCTTTGATTAGTTATGTATTATATACTATTTTTTTATTTTGTCAAATTTTTATTTTTGAGGTCCAAATCTTTCTTTATTATTTTCTAATAATAAATTCAACTCATTTTGAATTTCATCATCCTTTATAGCCCTAATTCTTTCATATAATGTTGATTTAGGAATATCAAATTTCTTAGCTGCCTCTGTTATAGTCAAAGATTCTGAAATCATTGTTTCCGCGATTTCTAATGCCTCAAATTCTGTATATTTTGGTTCTCTTATTCCATTTTTTCCACCAATGTAATGTCCTATATTTTCTAATTCATTTTGAACTTTTTTAACTTCATTATATATTTCAAAATCAATTGCTTTTAGTTTATCCTGATCATTTATATATTTTTTTATAGAAGAAACTGATAATCCAAAATAATCAGCTGTCATAGCAATTGTTGCTTTATTGGCAATAATATATTTTGCAACTTCTAAAATTTTCTTTTGTCTTACTGCATCCATAGTTTATACCTTCTTTAAATATTTTTTCTTTGTAGCTTCGCCACCTCTTATATGGCGTTCTTCAGTATTTTTTTCTAATATTTTTTGTACTTCTGTATACAAGGACTTATCGCATTCTTCAAGTCGCTTTGTTAAATCCTTATGAGCTGTACTTTTAGATATTCCATACTCATAGGCTATACTTCTTACTGTTGGATTTTGTTCTTTTTGTAACACAAATCTTTCTCCAATGCTTAATACTCTTTGTTCAATTCTTATATTCATATATGTATCCTTTCTATACATCATACAACATAATACTAACCTTTTTTAAAATTTATTCCTCATCCATTGATAAAACAGCTAAAAAAGCTTCTTGAGGAATTTCAACACTACCAACTACTTTCATTCTTTTTTTACCTTCTTTTTGTTTTTCAAGTAGTTTTCTTTTTCTAGAAACATCGCCACCATAACATTTTGCTAAAACATCTTTTCTTACGGCTTTAATTGTTTCTCTTGCTATGACTTTTGAACCAATACTTGCTTGAACTGGTACTTCAAATTGTTGTCTTGGAATCATTTTTTTCAAATTTTCAACTATTGCTTTTCCTCTTTTGTAAGCAAAGTCTTTATGAACAATAACACTTAAGGCATCTACTATTTCACCATTTAATAAAATATCCATTTTAACTAAATCACTGGGTTTATATCCAATTAATTCATAATCAAATGAAGCATATCCTTTAGTTGAAGATTTTAATTTATCAAAAAAGTCGTATACGATTTCTGATAGTGGAATCTCATAATGAATGTTTACTCTAGTTTGATCTAGATATTCCATTCCAATATAGTTTCCTCTTTTATCTTGACATAGCTCCATAATTGAACCAATATACATACTTGGAACAAATATATTAGTTTTAATATATGGTTCACTAATTTTATTTATTTTAACTTTTTCAGGCATTTTAGCTGGACTATCTATTAAAATATTTGTTTTATCAGTTAGTTCAACATCATAAATAACTGACGGAGAAGTAGCAATTAAATCAATGTTAAATTCTCTTTCTATTCTTTCTTCAATTATTTCCATATGTAATAAGCCTAAAAAGCCACATCTGAATCCAAAACCTAATGCTTGTGATGTTTCAGGTGTAAATTCTAAAGACGCATCATTTAATTTTAATTTTTCTAAGGCTTCCCTTAAATCTGGAAATTTAGATGACTCAGTTGGATATATTCCACAGAATACCATTGGTTTCATTGGTTTATATCCTTCTAATTGTTGAGCTGGATTATTAGCTGAAGTAATTGTATCTCCCACTTTTACATCTTCAATACTTTTGATACTTGCGCATAAGTATCCAACATCACCTGTATTAAGTTCTTTCTTTTTTACTTCATGAGGATTATGAATTCCAAGTTCAATTACTTCATAAGTGGCATTAGTTGCAACCATCTTAATTTTATCTCCAACTTTAACACTACCATTTACAATTCTAATTGAAGTAATTATTCCCCTATAAGCATCAAAATAACTATCAAATATTAAAGCTTGTAGTTTTTCCTTATTGTTTCCAGTTGGAGCTGGAACTACTTCTATTATTCTTTCGACTAATTCTTTTATTCCAATTCCGTTTTTAGCGCTTGTACAAATTATCTCTTCTTCTTTAAAACCTAATTGTTCAATTAGTTCTTTTTTTACTTTTGGTATATCTGCGTTTGGTAAGTCAATTTTATTTATAACAGGAATGATTTTCAAATCATTTTCCATTGCTAAATAAAGATTTGCTAAAGTTTGAGCTTCAATTCCTTGAGCAGCATCTACTACAAGTATTGCGCCTTCACAGGCTGCTAAAGAACGAGATACTTCATACGAAAAGTCTACGTGACCTGGAGTATCAATTAAATTTAAATAATATTCTTCATTATTATATTTATAAGTTAAACTAACAGCATTTAATTTAATTGTTATTCCTCTTTCTCTTTCAATATCCATACTATCTAACAATTGATCTTGTTTTTCCCTATCTGTGATAGCTCCTGTTATTTCTAGAATTCTATCGGCTAAAGTACTTTTACCGTGATCAATGTGTGCGATTATTGAAAAATTTCTAATATTATTTTGATTCATAAAATCACCTTTTAAATTATATCAAATTTATAGAAAAAAAGAAACTAATTTTCAGTTTCTTCTTTATTTGCTCTCATGTCTAACGTTGCTTCATTTATAGCATCATCAATAGTTTTAAGACCATCAGTAATCATACTATAACCAATCGCAGCACCAAATCCGTGAGATAATTCCTTAAATTCTTTTGTAAGTTTTCTCTTGTAAGCAATTATTTGTTTTTCTTCATATCCTACTAAATATATTAAAAATTCATTACCATTTGTTCTTATTATTTCTGTTTGTTCTAATTGGTTTCTTATTAATATATTGGCAGCTTCTGTTATGACATTATCGCCTTCACTATGACCATAATTATCATTTATATAAGCTACATTGTTTAAGTCAACAATAATTATTGTTTGTGGATATATTTGTGAATCATCCCATTTTTCGATATGGTCATTCAAATAGTTTCTATTTTTTAATGATGTTAACATATCTATATATTTTAATTTATCTTCTTTACTAACACCTTGAATTGTTTTTTTGCTATTTTTAACTATTTTAATGATGATTGTAATTATTCCTAATGATATTAAAGAACATACTATTATTAAAATATTTTTTATAATTGCATTGTTGCTTTCAGTAACAAAATCTTTATAGTTTACTTTTTCTATAATGTTTTTACTATCGGCGAATGATAAGTAAAAATCAAAGTATTTATAGAATGTATCGTTTGAGTTATTAACATTAAATACATAATTATAATCACTATCCAAATTGAAAGTTGTTCTTATCTCATAGTCTTTCAATTCTTTATTTTTATACACATTATAAGTATCATAATCTATTACAAGAATTGATTTTTGATTTATTTTTGAAAGTAATGTATCAATATTTTTATATTGTTTTGTTTCTATTTTATTTTTTTCTAAATAATTACTTATTTTTGTATTTTTTATTGTATAAGCATAATCAATTGATTTAATTGAATTTATTACTTTATTGTTTTTATTGTGAGATATTATAGCAATTTTTTCTTCATATGGTGATACTGTTTCTTTTGTTTTGACTGAATATTTTTCATTTGAGTTATTATTGAATATAAAGTCTACTTTTTTATCATTAAATGCTTTTAATAAGCTTGCAATATCACTATATTCTGTATATAGTATTTCAATTTCTGATATATCAGTAAATTTTTTGATTATTTCGGTATTTGTTCCTATTAATTTATTATTAATTAATTGATCATATGGTTTTAGGTTAACAAATCCGTATTTATATTGTTTACTTTCAAATTTTACTTGTGAATCATTGTTAATATTGGAAGATTCAAAGTATTCGTTTGTAAAATATTTACCATATAGTTTTTTATAGTTTTCATTATTCCACTTTTCATAATATTTTTTTATTATATTGTTTAATGTTGCATTATCACCTAGTGTAATCACATAGTCTAATGTCATTTCTGTAATGTTATAGTTTATATAAAATTTATTTTTAATTATATCATCTACATACATTTTTTTAGGGATAACAATTGCTGTTAGTTTAGTTTTGTCGTTTTTAAATTCTTCAATCATTTCTTCAATATTATTGTAAGATGTTAAAGAATTTTTATTATTTATGTTTAAGTAATTATCAACATCTGACATTTTATCTTTTTCAACACCAATTGTCATATCAGTAATTTCATCTAGATTTACTATTTTTTTATTTTCTTTTGTTACTAATACATAATTATCTTGTTCTATTAAAATGTCATTTTTTGCTTTTTTATTTTTGATTGCAAATGAGTATTTTGATGGTGATTCTTTCCCATAAGCATAAGTCATTTTATTAAATTCTAATCCTGTTGTTTCTTCTAAGTCTTGCAAAAAGTCATAGATTATCCCTGCTCCATCGTGATTATATATTGGTATATCATTTAAGATTGCAAAGTCTTGCATTGTGTTTTTATTATCTTCAATCCATTGTTTTTCTAATATTGATAGTGTTGTATTTTTATCGGATTTATTTAATACATAAAATACTCCTAATCCGATACTCAGTATTACAACTACTGTTATTACTATTTTTAATATTTTTTTCATTTTTTTCACCTAATCCCAGTTTATTGCATCTCTTGTTTTATGTTTATAACCTATTATTGGATATTTTTCACTTTTTTCATTGTCACTATTTACTAGTATTTGAATATCATAATATGAAAGTTGTTTTTCATCAAAATAAGATAGTATTTTATTTCCTATTTCTTTTACTGAATCTATTTCTTTTTCATCTTTGACATTTAATACTATATTTACTAGTCTACCTTTTAAATCATATTTTACCTTTGTTACTAGTTCTTCGTTTGCTATTTCTTTTTCTATTTGATTTTTTGTATTTGATGTTATTTCCACTTTTTCAATTCCAGTTAAGCGATCACCATATTCACCCTTTTTGTTACCACCAATAAGTTGCATTAATAGTACAACAGCTAATATGATGAATACAATTAATAATCCTATAAATATTGATAATAATTTATTTTTCTTTATAAAGTCCATTTTATTCACTCCATTTCACATTAAATAAATTATACTATAATTGCTATATTTTTTCAATGTTATAACTATTATAATTATATTTTAACATTAAATTTACATTAACTAAATCTCAAAAAAAATTTAAAAAAGAGAATTTTTTTTGAAAAAGTTATTGACATTCACGCAAAATCTAGTATAATTAATATTGCCTACTTAAATGCAGATGTAGTTTAATGGTAGAACCTCAGCCTTCCAAGCTGACTGCGTGAGTTCGATTCTCATCATCTGCTCCATATGAAATTGCAGACTTTATATAGTCTGTTTTTTTGTACTTATTTCACGCAGTCATGCTTGGAAAACAAATATAAAATGGATTAAAAAAATATTAAGATTAACCTTTTTTTAGTATTTCTTTCCATTAAACTACATCAATCAAATTATTATCTATGACTATTTTTTATTTTAATTATTCAACAATTGATTATTCCTATACTCAATAATATCATCAAAGATACTATACCATTTAATTTGAACACAAAATCTCTTATTTTCATATCTTGAATTTCTGTTTAAATTTCTAGTCATAGGTTGACAATATAAATTTGCAAAATGAACTCCCCTTGAATAAATGTCCTTTTTAGACAAAATTATTTTTTCCACTTCTTTTTTAGTAATAAAGAAGAAATCTTCAATTGTTCCATATATAATAGCATCAACACATTCATTAGAATTTTTTCCTTGTAAAATAAATCTATTAATTGCTCTTTTCAATATATATTCATTATTAATTGCTATATTTATTTTATCTATTTCTAATTGATTATTTTTCTTATACTCTTCTACTGATAATCTTTCTTTGCCACTACCATTAGTCGTCCCATCAGCATAATGATACTTTAAGTAACTAGTAACAATTTCTTTAGAAACACCAGAATCAATTAAAAAATGAATAAAACTAGAAATACCTTCAACATGGACAGAATTATTTATTCCTTTTTTTATACTTATCTTTTTAATTGTATCTTCTATTTTAATTACCAAATCATATTTTTTCTTATTATAATCTACTCTACAATTAATCTTTGAATTTTCTAAAGCCTTAGGAAATAATGAATATATTAAATCTTTAAACATTGGATTTAAAAATTTAACTTTATTACCATTTAGATACTTTGAGAAACAATGTTCATTTTGCACACCATTTATTTTAGTTTGCATACTTTTTCCTCCTCATTAAAATCATACGACATAAATTACCAATTTCCTTATAAATCTATTATAATTTTATAAATATTTATATATAATTTAATTAATAGATTTAACGAAATGTAAAAATATGATCTGAAATAATTAACAAAATAATAATCAAATATACCAAAAAAGAAACTTATTAAGTTTCTTTTTAATATATTAAATAAACAATTTCATTAAATTACTATATATTATTTCTATATAAAAATTTTCAACTTTGAAAATAAATATTTTCCTTATTTACATTTTTTTATGAAAAGATTGAGTTATTAAATTATCAATATTACTATTATAATAATTATCAATATTAATATATATTTTTTTCACTCTTTCTACTTGTTCATAATATTCTTTAACCATACTATCATCTTGTGATGTATTAAGTTTGCGAACAACTCCATTGCGCGAAAGATAATCTACCTTATTAACTGCATCAACTAATTCTTCAAAATTATCCTCTCCAATATATCTTATAAGTTCATTTCTATCTGCTTTTACTTTAGCCTTAATAACTTGTTCCCTGAATTTAGATACTAATGGTTGTAATAAATTTTTGGTAATTAATGCGGTATTAAAATTACTTGCATCCAATTATTAACACCTATCAATCTAATTTACATTATTATATAACATAATTTTTTAAAAACCAATAGTCAATTAAAAATATATAAAACCATATAATTTTTTAATACACTAGAATAGCAAGTTGTAATTTTTATATTTATTCCTTTCTATATACAAAAGCATAACCAAAAAAAATATAACCACATAAATTATAATAACTATTATTGAGGTGACTAAAATGAAATATGAAGATAAAATTAATGAAATTATGATGAATAATAAAATTCGTTCAACACTAAAAAAAGCAGGGATTATTCCTTATGCAGGCCCTACTGGACCTACTGGACCTGCTGGCAAAGGTTTAGAAATACAAGGAAGTTATAATAGTATAGATGATTTAAAAAAAGAACATCCTATTGGAAAAAATGGTGATGCCTATATAGTAAATGGTGAATTATATATCTGGAATTACGATATTAATGATTGGACAGATGTTGGCAATATTAAAGGTCCAGCTGGTGATACCGAAACCTTTGTAATTGGTAATACTATAACTGGAAAAGAAGGAACACAAGCACAAGTTTCTGATACTAAAATTGGACTAGAACATACCTTAGAATTTACTATTCCAAAAGGAGACAAAGGTGATATTGGACCACAAGGTGAAATCGGTCCAACTGGTCCTAAAGGAGATATTGGCCCTACTGGGCCTGCTGGAACACCTGCACTAAGTCCTACAAGTTACGATGCAGTTTTATTTGTTAGTTTTGCTCAAGCACATTATTCAAAGGTTATGACATTTCAAGAATATTTAAGTATCCCAGACAATAATGATTACTTTAATCTAACAGATAATACAAATATTGTATTAGTTGAACCAGGTATTTACGAAATAACTTTATGTGGTCAAATATCAGGAGTTGATCAAAGTCATGGAGCTATCTTTTATTTGTCAAACGCTAATGGTTATGTAATACAGGATCTTTCATTTGAAGTTAAAGCAGGAACTACATCTAGAATGGATTGTTCAGAATCAATAATGATAAAAATAGATACTCAAACTACCATTTATGTTCGTTGTGGTGTTATAGGAGATAGTAGTACTGCCAATATTGATTTTGCAAATGTCAATTTACTTATAAAAAAATATAATGTTCAAATATAAATACGAATCGCTTTAATTAAAGCGATTTTTTATAAACACATATTTCAAATAAAATTTATACCTTAATATCATTACATTCTCATTTAAACATCATTATTCAATCAACAAATTTTGGGGCAAAATCACTTAACTTATCTCTACCTGCTGTTTGTTTTACCATAATTAATCCTCCATTCAGTAAATTTAATATATTAATTTTTTTCTATAATGTTTATATCTTGACATGTCTTTTTTAAATCATCTAAAGATTCTTCAATGTTAGAACCCCCTGATGGACAAAAAGGAATCATCTTTTTCCAAACATAGATAGAACAACTGGTGGAACAAGAAACTTTTCTAAAAAAGATTTAAATTCTCTAAGAATAATTGAATGTCTAAAGAATTTTGGAATGAAAATTAGTGAAATAAAACAATTTATGATTTGGTGCACCGAAGGTGATTCAACAATTGATAAAAGATTAAAAATGTTTGAAAACCAAGAAAAAAATATAGAAAATTCATTAAAACTTATTAAGTTTAAAAAGTGGTATTATTCTAAAGCTAAAGAAGATGGAACTATAAATATAATTAAAAATACTAGTATTGAAAAATATCCGAAAGAAATTAAAAAATTATATGAAGAAACTCACTAAAATAGTGGGTTTTTTATAATAAAAAAAATAGGATTTACTCCTATTTTACGTAATTATCTTGTAAAGTAAAATCAACATTTTCTTCTATCCATTCTTTTCTTGGTTCTACTTTATCTCCCATCAAAACGCTTACTCTTTTTTCGGCTAAAGCCCCATCATTAATGCTTACTTTAATTAAACTTCTTTTCTCAGGATCCATTGTTGTTTCTCTTAATTGAATGGCATCCATTTCACCAAGTCCTTTATATCTTTGTGTATTAGATGTTTTATTTTTGAATTTTTCTAGTATTTCTTTTCTATCTTCTTCAGTCCAAGCATAATATTCTTCTTTGCCAGACGAAATTTTATACAATGGAGGCATAGCTATATATAGTTTCCCAGCTTCTATTAATGGTTTCATATATCTATAGAAGAAAGTGATTAATAGTATTTGAATGTGGGCTCCATCATCATCAGCATCAGTCATTATAATTACTTTATCATAATTACAATCTTTAACATCGAAATCAGTTCCAACTCCAGCTCCTATTGTGTGAATCATTGTATTAATTTCTTCATTTTTGAATATTTCTTCCATTCTAACTTTTTCAGTATTCAAGACTTTACCTCTTAATGGTAAAATTGCTTGATATTTTTTATCCCTACCAAGTTTAGCTGAACCACCAGCTGAATCTCCCTCAACTAAGAATAATTCATTTTTAGTAGCATCTTTACTTTGTGCAGGTGACAATTTACCTGACAAGGCTTGTTCTTTTTTGCTTTTTGATTTTCCATTTCGAGCTTCATCTCTTGCTTTTCTAGCTGCTTCTCTAACATTTTTACTTTTTACCATTTTATTTAAAATGTTGGTTGCTACCTCTTTATTTTCTTCTAAGAAAAATTGTAATTTTTCAGCTACTATATTATCAACAACATTACGAGCAAGTGGAGTTCCTAATTTACCTTTAGTTTGACCTTCAAATTGTAATAAATCTTCTGGTATTTGTAAACTTATAATAGCAGTTAGTCCCTCTCTAGTATCGGCTCCTTCAAAAGTTTTATCTTTTG
Source organism: uncultured Bacilli bacterium (assembly GCA_934119965.1). Lineage (GTDB taxonomy): Bacteria > Bacillota_I > Bacilli_A > RF39 > UBA660 > CAJOJO01. Next base: position 14,984 of record CAKOTA010000001.1, on the reverse strand, counting down.
CTTTTAAAAATCCATTGTTTTTAGCATAATCATTAAATACTCTTGTTATTGCTGTTTTAAATCCAACTTCGTGTGTTCCACCATCATTTGTTTTAACATTATTGACAAATGAAATTATATTTTCTGAATATGAATCAGTATATTGAAATGCTATTTCAACATTTATTTTTTCTTTCATTCCTTCAAAATGAACAGTTTTATGTAATGAATTTTTGTCTTCATTTAAATAATCTACAAATGCTTCTAAACCATTTTCATAATGGTATACTTCTTTTTTATCATCAGGTATATCATATACTTCGATTGTTAATCCTTTAAGTAAAAATGCACATTCTTGCATTCTCTCACAAATCGTTGTAAATGAAAAATGCGTTGTAGAAAATATTGTAGGATCAGGCATAAATGTTACTTTAGTTCCTGTTTTATTAGTTTTTTCTAATTTCTTTAATGGTATATCTAATTTACCACCATCTTTAAATCTAATAAAATGTTCATACCCATCTCTTTTAATATAAACTTCCATCCAACTAGATAGAGCATTTACGACTGAAGCACCAACTCCGTGCAATCCTCCAGATACTTTATATCCACCAGTTTCAAATTTACCACCAGCATGTAATACAGTATAAATTACTTCAGGAGTAGACATTCCACTAGAATGCATTCCAACTGGAACACCTCTTCCTTCGTCTTCTACTGTAATTGATTCATCTTGATTAATTGAAATCTTAATTTTTTTACCATAACCATTTATTACTTCATCGACACCATTATCGACAATTTCCCAGATTAAATGATGTAAACCTCTTTTATCGGTTGAACCAATATACATACCTGGTCTTTTTCTTACGGCTTCTAGTCCTTCTAGAATTTTTATTGAACTTTCATCGTAGTTTTTCATATTTACCACCTTTTTCATTATAACAAAAAAAAAGAAAAAACACAAAGTTTTTCCTTAAATTGTAAATACTCTTATTATTAATTCTATAAAAAATAGTATTAAAAATATACCTAATATAGCGTAAACAATAAAATATATTATATTATATATTTTTCGAGGTAATTTTTTATCTGCTATTTTAAGTAAAAAATATCCCAAAATAGTTCCTATTATAAATAAAATTAACCATTTAGCACTTTTCCCTAAAAATAATTCTAAAAAACTAATCATATTATCACCTATGCCATTATAACAAATTATATTTTAAAAATAAAGTAATATTTTTCTATTTTAGCAAGCTATTTTCGATAATTTAAATTTTTTTATTATTTAACTAATTCATATACTTTATGATGTGCTCTTCCCATATCTTTAGGAATTAATTCTAATAATTCATATGGATTAACATTGTTATTATATTGATATAAAACACTAAAACAATCTAGCAATTCATATGGAAATCCAATACTATTTAAATAGTTTAAATATGAATAAAATTCAGCAATATCTAGTTTTTGAATATTATCTTTATATAGATAATTTAATATCATAATGTTATAGCAGTATAAATCTGTATTCATATCCGGCACTATATATCCTATTCTTGTGTCAGCACATTTCTTATATTTTTCTGGTAGTTCATCTATTTGAGAAAAAGGAGTTAAGTATTTAGCGCATACAGGGATATTATTTCCTATTTTACAACTATCAATATCAACTACTCTTATATGTTTTTCTTTATCAACCACAAAGTTAGCTTCATGAATATCATTTAAATGAAAATTACATGTTTTATATTTATTTAATTTATTTATTTTTTCTAATATAACACCTATCTCTTTTAAGTGTCTAATCATTTCTAAATTATCGTATTTTTTATCATCAATTAACTCTTTTAAATTATTGCCTTCAATATAATCCATTGTATAGCCAATTAATCTATCATTATTAACGACTAGTTTTTGAGGTAAAACTAATTCTGGGATATCAATTTTACTATTTTCTAGATTATTAATTGTTAGTAATTTATTACCAAATATTGGGCTTTTATTGTCATAGAATTTCTTTACTACCTTGTAACTACAATTCCATTTGTTTTTATCTTTGATTAAATAAATATTTCCTTCTTTATGTTGAATTGTACTTCCTAAAGGTAATTCTTGTAATTCTTTAAATTTTTTATTCGAAATTGACATTGTTTGCATAATTAATTCCCCCTTTTTATGTTTATTATTATATTAAAAAATGAAATTTTGTCAAATTTTTATATAACTTATATATTTCTTAGCAAATGGAATTTCTTCAATTAAAAAACTAAGCCACTTTTGACTTAATTTTTTCTTTTATTTTATTTATTTTTCTTGATACTTGAACTTGGTTGGTGTGTAGAATAGTTGCTAATTCAGATTGAGTATAATTTTCTATTAAGCTTTTTTCTAATAGGTATTTTTCATCATCACTTAGATTACTTAGTTCTTGTTTTAATGCTACCAAAGTATCCATATCAACATCATTATTAGAAATAGTATCATAATAAGTAAGTTCTCTTCCTTCATTATTAATTGTTTCATCTAAATTAATAATTGGATTATTTAATTTTAAACAATTTTCAATTAATTCTTCTTCTATTTCTAAATAATCAGACAATTCTTTTATAGTAGGATATCTACATAACTTTTGACTTAATAAAATATTTGCTTTTTCTATTTTTAAATTTAGTTTATTCATTTTTGTTCCTATTTTTAATGATCTATCTTGCAAAACAACTTTATACATTTCACCTAATATATCTAAATAAGCGTAAGTTGTAAATTTTGCACCCATACTAGGATCAAATCTATTATAGGCATTAATTAGACCAATACAACCTGCTTGAAACAAATCTTCTTTATTTTTATAGTTTTTAAATCTTTTCATAATACTATATATATATGATGAATATTCATTTATTTGTTCATTTGTCATATTAGTTCTCCTATTCTAAATGATTCTAATTCATTATCTATTTCTTTAGCATATTTAAATACCTTATTTTTCTTTAATTTTATTTTGATTTCTTCTTTTATGTTTGATAACATTAACATTCCTTTATTTTTTTTACACATTTCATATAAATAGAATATAAAATGGATTCCTTTTATATCTACTTCTCTTACATTTTCCATATTTAATACTATATTTTCTAAGTTATCTCTCTCAATAATGGGAATTAAAGCACTGCTAATAAACTTAATATTACTACTCACTAAATGTCCATCTAATCTAACAAACAATATACCTTTACGATATTCAAGAATAGTATTTAGCATTTGTTCACCTTCCTACTATACTTTAGCACACTATTTTCTAAATTTATTCACATTCGACAAAACTAGAACTTTTTTTAATACAACAAAAAAAGACATTATCTGTCTTTTAATTAAAAAATGGATTTGTATCTTTTTCTACACCTAAATTGGTTTCTTCGCCGTGACCTGGATAAACTTTTATTCTATCACTATAGTTAATTATTTTATTAATACTATTGTTCATATCTACATTACTACCAGTTGGCAAATCTGTTCTTCCAATAGTACCTTTAAATATAAAATCACCAACAAACATAAAATTATATTCATAGAAATAGAAACAAATAGAATCATTTGTATGGCCTGGTGTATAAATTACTTCAAATTTAAATTCACTTATTTCATATTTTTTTTCTTCTAGATTACTCCTATCATATACTGGTACACCATATTCTTGAACAAACTTTGCTAACGCACCAATATGATCTGGATGTCTATGGGTAATTAAAATACCAACTAATTTATTATCACCAATTTGTTCTTGAATTGAATAAAATTGATCACCTGGATCTACTATCATACAAAAACCATTTTTAATTATAATATAACAATTCGTTTGTAAATTTCCTACTTTAATTATTCTTACTTGCATATAAGTACCTCCATATAATAATTTTTCTATAAATCATTTAATAAAATCTTGTTCTAATACTTCTTTTACTGGACCATAAGTTTTTCTATATCCTTCTATTAATCCATATTTATTAATTGCTTCTATATGTTTTTTAGTAGGATAACCTTTATGAGCTGCAAAACCATATTCAGGATATTTTTTATCTAATTCATACATCATTCTATCTCTAGTTACTTTAGCAACTACTGAAGCAGCTGCAATTGATATACTTGTAGCATCACCTTTGATAATCGACTTATTAGGAACATCTAGGATGAGTGGCATAGCATCAATTAAAACATAATCTATTTTTACTTTTTTATTTGCTTCATTATAAGCCATATACATAGCTTCTTTAGTAGCTTCATAAATATTAATCTCATCTATTCTTTCTGGTCCCACAATACCAATACCATATGATATTGCATGTTCTATAATATAATCATAAAAAATATTTCTTTTTTTCTCACTCAATTTTTTTGAGTCAGTTAACCCCTCTAAAATAAAATCTTTAGGTAAAACTACACAGGCTGTTACAACAGGACCGATTAATGGCCCTCTTCCAACTTCATCAATTCCTCCTATATAATTATAGCCACTATTGTATAATTCTTTTTCATATTTGTATAAATCTATCATATTATCATATCCCTAACTTATTATAGCACAAATATCTACGAAAAGCATATAATTAATTAGAATAGGAGTGTGTTTATGAAAAAAGATAGAAATTGCGGAACACCATATCCAGTATATCCAACTTACCCTGGAATGATGCCTAATATGATGCCTGGAGTACCAATGATGCCTAATATGATGAATCAAACTATACCTCAAACTAATATGGTAACTGATAATACAATTGAACAACAAGTTAGTAGTTTAGAACAAAGACTAAATATACTAGACAGAAGAGTTACAGCATTAGAAAATAAAGGAACAACAACATACAATAGCACAAATTATCAAATGTTATAAATAAAACCTTCAAGTTAATCTTGAAGGTACTTTTCTATATTATCTTGTTCAATTCCTGTAATCTCAGAAATTTTTTCTATCCCATATTCCTTAATAATTAATTCAACAATTGACTTTAGATTAGAATTTGTTCTTTCAACAGTCATTACTCTTTTACGCATATTAAGAACTTCTCTATTTAATTTATTTACTTCTTCATCATATTCTTCACATTTATTATTATATATTTGCATATATTCATCTAATTCACGTTCTTGATTTTTGAAACTTATTTCTTTTATTTCATATTCTTTTAATTTATTTTCATATTCAAGTATTTTATTAGAATAACTATCAATATTTTCATATACTTCTTTAAGCATATTTTTTCTGTCTTTTGATTGATGTTTTAAAGTTTGTTCCAAATCTTTTAAATTAGTTGCTATATCTTCTTTAGCTTTTTCCATATCAATTATTTTAAATTTTAAGTCTACATTTTTGTTTTCTGATTTATTTTTTTTTAGGTTTTTTTCTAATTTATCTAATTCTAAACTGATTTCACTTTTATCTTTTTTTGATTTTTTGTCAGCATTTTTCATCATATCAACCTACCTTATTATTATTTTAACACAATAACAACAAAAATTCCACAAATTCAGAAAAAAAAGACTTATTTTTATAAGTCTTAGAATTGTACTTTTGGTACTTCTCTATCAGCTTCACTAGCTTCAAATAATTTTGCCATTTCAAAATGGAACATTCCAGCTACAATATTAGATGGGAACATTTCAACTTTGTTATTATATCTATTAACAGCATCATTATAAAATTGTCTAGCGTATCTAATTTTGTCTTCAGTTTCAGTTAATTTAGCTTGCAAATCTAAGAAATTTGTATTTGCTTTTAAATCAGGATAACTTTCTGTTAAAGCAAATAATTTACTTAAAGCACCACTAATTTCACCACTAGCTTTCATTTGATCTTCTGGTGTAGCAGCAGTAACATAACTATTTCTAGCTTTAATTACAGCTTCTAATGTTTCACTTTCATGTCCAGCATATCCTTTAACTGTTTCAACTAAATTAGGTATTAAATCAGCTCTGTTTTTTAAAACAACATCGATTTGTGACCATTGATTTCTTACTTTATTTCTTAATTGTACTAATGCATTATAAGTACTAATTATAAATAGAATAATGACAGCAACGATCGCTAAAATAATCCATAACATATACATTCCTCCTAAGATAATTATACATTTTTTTTAATAAAAAATAAATACTTTTGTATAATTTTTGATTATAAATTCAAAATATATGTGAAAGGATGGATTTTATGGATGTAAATATTAGAGAATATATTGTAAATAATTTTAAAAATTGTTCAAAAGATGACATCAGAGAAACTATTGTAGAATCAATCAAATCTAAAGACGAGATTGTTTTACCTGGTATGGGTGTTTTGTTTGAAATTGTATGGAAAAATCAGGAGCTTCAAGATAAAATTATTGATACTATATTTAGTAATATTTAAAGGTCATAATGACCTTTTTATTGTATACATTTAACTATTTTTCTAATAATTTGATATACTTAATTCCTAACATAGATATTGCTGTTATACTTAGAAGAATACTAGATGCTATTATATGGCCAGATAATCCATAAGCTAGAACATATCCTCTTAATATTTTCATAGATAGTCATCATTCTTCTATAACAAATTTATTATACAAATGTGTGTTTATAAATATATTTTAATATTTTTAAAAAACTATCTTGAAATATAAAAAAAATTGATAAATATCAATTTTATTTAATTCCAGCATCAGCTAAGAAAGATTTAAATTCTTCAAGTTCAGTATATCCAACCCAACCATCAACATATTTTCCATCTTTAAATACTAATACCATTGGAGTATATCCAAAGTTTTCTTCAACATATGAATCATATGCTACTAATTTTTCTTTGTCATCAGAAGTAACTTCATTTAAATCAATATAAATTGTTTTATATCCTAAATCATCTTGTGCTTGTTTTAATATTGGAACAAATTTAACACAATATCCACAATTTGATCTACCAATATAAACTACTTGAGTTCCACCTTTACTAATTTTATCGGCTGCTTCAGTAGTTGTTAATGTTTCAAATTTGCTTACATCATAATCAGTATTTGTGCTTTCTTCTGTATTATTTTCATTACTTATTGAATCTGCATTTTTAACAATGTTAATTACTAAATTTAACCCTAATATAACTGCTATTACAATTAATACATAGAATATTTTATTTAATGATTCTGTATAATTAATTTGATTCTTAATAGTTACTTCATCATTTTTAATTACTTCTTTTTTTACTGTTTCTTTTTTTGTTGCTTTTTTAGTTTTACTTTCCATACTATTACCTCCTATATAATTCTAGCAAAATTATTATTTATTTACAATTAATTTCACATATTTTTAACTAAAATTTTCTAATTTAACGCTTACTAATTTAGATACTCCAGATTCTTGCATTGTAATACCATATAAATTATCAACATATTCCATAGTTCTTTTTTTATGTGTTATTAAAATGAATTGAGTTTTTTCTTTTAATTTAGTTATGTATTCACCAAAGCCATCAACATTTACTTCATCTAAGGCAGCCTCTACCTCATCTAAAATACAGAATGGTACTGGTCTTGCTTTTAGAATTGCGAATAATAAACTAATTGCTGTAAATGTTTTTTCACCACCTGATAATAATGAAATACTTTTAAGACTCTTTCCTGGTGGACTAGCTATTATTTCAATTCCTGTTTCTAACATATTATCAGGATCAGTTAATTTAAGTTCGGCTGTACCACCTTTAAATAGTTCTTTAAATGTTTCTTTGAATTTTTCATTTATTAATTTAAAAGATTCAGCAAATTCACTTTCCATTACAGTATCCATTTCATTTATTATTTCTAATAATGTATTTTCAGCGTTTGTTAGGTCTTCTTTTTGTTTAATCAAAAATTCATAACGAGTACTTACCCTATCATATTCTTCAATTGCCCCTAAATTAACAACTCCCAAATCTTTTATTTTTTTCTTTAAATTATTAACTTCATTACGAGCAATATTTTCATCTAATTCTAGAGTATATAATGTTTTAGCTTTTTCATATGTCATATTATATGTTTCATTTAATTTATTTAATAAATTATCTAATTTAACATCCATTCTATTTACAGATATTTCTAATTCTTTTAATTCTTTATTTTTTAAATTAAATTCACTGTTTTCTTTTTTAACGCTAAATTCAAATTCTTCTAAATCGTGTTTAATATTATCCAATTTATTTTGATTTTTAGATATTTCATTTTCTAATTTATTTTTTTCTTCTAATGCATCATAATATTCTTTTAATACTTTTTCTTCTTCATTTGAAATGTTGTTATCTAGTCTATTATTTGTATCAGTTGTTTCTTTATCAATACTATCTAGTTTTTCTTCTTTTAATTTTAATTCTTGTTTTTTGTTTTTAATTAATTCTTCTAAATTAATTTTATTTTTGTTAACAACATATAATTTATCTTCTAAAGCACTATATGCATAATCATTATCATTTATTTTATTTTCTAGTTCTTTTATTTCGGTTTCAATTTTATTTAATTCTAATAAATAGTTTTCTAAATCGTATTTTTCTGTTATAACATTTTTTTGTTTTACTTGAGTTCCACCTGTTAATGATCCTCCAATATGAACTAGGTTTCCATCTAATGTTACAATTTTATATTTATGGTCAATTATTTTGCTTATTTTATTAGCTGAATCTATATTATCAGTTACAATAACATTTCCTAATTGATTTTTTATTATATTACTATACTTAGAATCATATTTAACTAATTCAGAAGCTATTCCTATATAACCATTTTCTTTATTTATTTTATCTATTACTTGTTTATCAATAAATTTTTCTTTAATTATATTTAGTGGGAAAAATGTAACTCTTCCAATTTTATTTTCACTCAAATATTTAATTGCTTCTTTAGCGACAACTTCATCATCAACTACTAAATTAGATATACTAAATCCTAATGATGTTGTAATTGCTACAGCATATTTTTCTTCAACTTCGAATAAATTTCCTATTACATCGTGAATGCCTCTTAATTTAGGATTATTCAAAATATTTTTTACTCCATATGGTAATGTATCATTATTTTCGATTGAATTTTTTAAATAACTTATTTTATTTTCTAAATCATTTTTATTCAATAATTTGTTTCTTAAGTTTGATTCTATTTTATTTTTGTTTTCTTTTGATTTTAATATGTATTCTTCATATTTTTTGTATTCTTCTAAACAATCATTTAGTTCTTCTTGTTTTAATTCAATTGTATTTTTTAAATTGTTAATTTCTGATTCTATTTTTATTTTTTCTTCTTTTAATAGAATTAAATTATTGTGTAATTTAGTATCAGTTGCATCATATTTTTGTCTTTCTAATAAGATATTTTTACGGCTATTTATTTTTTCTACTTCTCTTGTTTGATTTATATATTTTTGGTTTAGTTCACTAATTAAATTAGTTAAATTACTAATATTTAATTTATATTCTTCTATTTTTGATTCATTTGTACTATTTTGAGTAGATATTTCAATTATTTCATTGTTTATTTTTTCAATTCTTTCTTTATTGTTTTGATATTCAAAATTAATTGTTGTTATTTCTTTTGTTATAAGCGCTACTTCAATACTTTCTAATTCTTTATTTAATTCATTATATTTTATAGCATTTTCTTTTTGTTCTTTTAAAGGATTAACTTGAACTTCTAATTCACTAATTATATCGTTTACTCTAGACATGTTATCATGAGTTTTTTCTAATTTTCTTAAAGCATCATCTTTTCTTCGTTTATATTTAACTACTCCTGCTGCTTCTTCAAATATAATTCTTCTATCACTTGGTTTACTACTTATTATTTCTTCTACTTTACCTTGAGAAATTATATTAAAGGATTCTTTAGCAATTCCAGTATCTAATAATAAATCAGTTATATCTTTAAGGCGACATTTTTCATTATTAATTGAATATTCATTTGTTCCATCTTTATATACTCTTCTTTTAATAGCTACTTCATCATAATCAATATTTAAATATTTATCGCTATTATCAAATATTAAAGTAACACTAGCAACATTTAAAGGATTTCTTGTTTTAGATCCAGAAAATATTACATCAGTCATATTTCCTTCGCCACGAAGTGATTTAACTGATTGTTCTCCTAATACCCATCTAACGGCATCTACAACATTACTTTTACCACTTCCATTAGGTCCTACTATTCCTGTTATACCTTGTGTTAAATCGATTGTTATTTTATCAGCAAATGATTTAAATCCACTTGCCATTATTGTTTTTAAATACATATTCTCACCACACTGTAAATATTTTGTCAATTAATATTATACTTATAAAATCAAGAAAAAGCAATAAAAAAAGATGTTATTAACTTTTAATTATCGATTTTTTCCATAAAAAAAACTATCCCCAAGGAATATCCTTAGGATTAGTTCTTTTTTCATTATTTATTTCCTGAACTATTTTACCACTATTCATTTTTATTACTCTATCACCTATCAAAGCAATACCAGGATTATGAGTAACTATGATTAAAGTTGTTCCGAATTTTTCATTAGCTTCAATTAATGATTCTAATACTTTTTTACCAGTTTTTTCATCTAAGGCACCAGTTGGTTCATCACAGAACATAACAGTTGGTTGCTTAGCTAAAGCACGCGCTATTGAAACTCTTTGTTGTTCGCCACCAGACAGTTCATACATATATTTTTTACTATGTCGTTTCATTCCCACAACTTCTAGGATTTCATCAACATCTACTTTAGATTTTCCTAAATTAGAACCCACTAATACATTCTCTCTGACATTCAAATGTTCTAAAAGATTATATGTTTGAAATATGAATCCTAAATTTTTCTTTCTAAATCTAGTCATTCTAAAATCACTATATTTAGAAATATCTTTACCATTATATTTAATGAAACTATTTTTTCTTTTATCAATCTTATCTAAGCCAGACATTACATTAAGTAAGGTTGTTTTTCCACCACCTGATGCTCCTAAGATAACTAAAATTTCTCCTTTTTTAATTGTTAAATCTATATCGTTTAAAGCTTTAGTTTTAATTTTATCCATTTTATATGTTTTATAAACATTTTTTAATTCAATTAAATTTTCCATATTTCACCTACTCTCTTTTAAGGGCTACTGCTAAAGGTATTTTATTTAATACTCGTTTAGATAGTCCTACTGCTATATAGTAAGCAATTAAAAGTGCTGCTAAACCAAGAATTGCTAAAGTTGGTTCCAAAGATATTGGAATAGTCATTTTCATATCACCAGCTAAAACGGAAACTATTTGTTTTAATATTTCTTTTGTAACAGGAATACTTAATAAATAAGAAATAATTATAATTGGTGTATATATATTAAGTACAATTGAACTAATTTTCTTATTTTTATATCCCATTACTTTCATTAAAGAAATGATTTTTTTATTTTCTTCAACTACAATATTAGCAATAACTGCAATTATAACAAATGCCATAATAGATGCGAATGTTATTACAATATAAATACTTGCATTATATTTTTGCATTGCTTTATTCATATTATCTTTCATATCTTTGAAATTTATAACAGTTGCTATTTTATCTACTAAATTAGAGTCTAATTCTTTTAAATTAGAATATTTTTTATCATTTGAGATAATTGAAGAATAACAAGCACTATCATATCCTACTTTTTTGCACATTTCTTCTCTTAAGGCATATCCAGACAAATTCATAAATTCTTCAGATATTCCAACTACTTTATATGTAATTGTATTTTTAAAATCTTTATCCAAACCGAGTACTAAAGTATCACCAGTTTCAATATTATATAGATTTTGCATATTACGATTAATAATAATACTGTTTTCATCTAATAAATTAATAATGCTTTCATTTTTATCATTTAATATTTTAATATATTTAGAGTCTTTGTCGATTCCTGTTATACTAATATTCAAATCTTTTTCTATTTTCTTTTTATTATTATTTTTATCAAATACTTCTTTTATTGGCAAACTAGAGCTAATTATATAATCAGCATTATCATCTAATTCTTCTGTTTCAATTGAGTTAGTATAAGCCATATAATCATAACTCATTCCCTCAAATGATTTATCAATTAGATTTTGCATTAAATTCATACCTATTAAAGTAAGAACAATCAACATTCCTGTAAAAAATGAAGTAATTGCAACCACTAACAGTTTAGGTAATGAACGAAATGCTAAAGAATATTTAAATTTATATTTAAATGGTAAGATACTTGTTACTTTATTTACTATTTTTGAAAATAAATTTACTTTTAAATTACTTCCTTCTCTTAGAAGTGATAATGGTTTTTTCCTAAGCATAAATAGCGCTATTATATAACTTAATACTGACAATAATATTGTTGGAATTAACAAACAATCAATTAAATATTTTGTACTTATTTTGAATTTACCTAATGGAATTATAAAATAACTTATATATAGGCTTGCTAAAGGACCATTTACTAAACTACCTATTATAAATCCTAACAATCCACCTATTAATGACCCAATTATAGGATAAACTAGATAACTATAAGCTATACTAAATGGACTATAGCCTAAAGATTTTAATACTCCTATTTGTAATCTTTCATCTTCTATTCTTTTTTTAGTTACAATTGCTATTACGAATACAGCAATTCCTAATAATAAATACAAGAAGTATTCAGCAAATAGTCTATTAGTAGCAAATTCTAGTTGTAATGAAGCAATTCTTCCTAATCTAGTTACAGCAAATATTCCCATTGTTACATTATAGTTTTTACTTCCAAATATTTTAGTTACATCTTCATTACTTGGATTATCTATGCTATTCATCATTTCTTCAGCATCAAATTGTCGTTTTATTTTACCGTGATAGTAAATTGAATAAGTCTTTTCTTCTATCCCATTTACATTTTGATAATTATCATTATAGATATAAACAACATTATTTGTTTCTTCATCAAACATAATTGCTGAATAAGAAACTAATGGATAAATATAATCGGGTGCATAAGTAAATCCAACAACTTTATATTCTTTTTCACCAATTTTATATTTATCACCAATTTTAATATTATGTATTTTAGCATATTTAGGTAGCATTGTTATTTCATTTTCATTTGTTGGTAATTTTCCTTCTACTAAGTATGCTTTATTGATTTTTTTATTTTCATTATAAGGAATTAGTTTTATATAAGTGTCTTCTTCTTTTAAAGTTTTACTTATTTCTAATTCATATTCAAAATCATAGATATTTGCTAATTCATCTAATTTTTTATTTTTTATATATTTATCAGCATCATATTTAGTAAATATGTTATCTAATATATAATTATAGGCTGGGTTATTGAATGGATTTTCTAATAATTCAATTAAAGGATTCAAATAATATCTATAATTTTCTAATACATATCTTTCTTCTTCTGATATATTTTGAAAATTATTTTCTAATAAATAATTTAAATCATCTAATGTTACTTCTTTACTATAGTCAATATAATAATCAACACTAATATGTTCTACTTTTTGTTCTTCTAAATAACTATAGTATTTATCTTCCATTCGATCTAATGAAGAACACATTGCTACATATATACCAGTTGATAACATTACTAATAGTGTTATTCCTAACATTTGAATTTTTTTCTTTTTAAGCCCTTTTAATGAGTTTAAAAATAATAATTTCATTAAGCCCACCTCAAATCTTTAGCATTCACAATTTCTTTATTATGAATTATTTCTTTAATTACACCACTATTCATTTTAATTACTGTATTTGCCATTAAAGCAATACTTGGATTGTGTGTTACTATTATCATTGTTGTTTGATATTTTTTATTTATTTCTTGTAATAATTCTAGTACTTTTTTTCCTGTTTTTTCATCTAAAGCTCCTGTTGGTTCATCACAGAATAGTACTTTAGGATTTTTTACAAGTGATCTTGCAATTGCTACTCTTTGTTGTTGCCCACCAGACAATTGATATGGATATTTATTTTTTTGTTCTTTTAGTTCAACCGATGCAATTACTTCATCCATATTTAATGGATTAATACTTAATTCACGACCTAATTCTATATTTTCTTTTACGGTTAAACTAGATACTAAATTATAACTTTGGAATATAAATCCTAAGTAATCTTTTCTATAATTTGTTAGTTCTAATTCATTCATTTTATCAATTCTTGAATTATTAAAATAAATTTTACCTCTTGATGGTTTATCTATTCCTGATAATAAGTTTAACATTGTACTTTTACCACTACCACTAGGACCTAGTATTACTACTATTTCACCTTCATCAATTGTTAAATCTATATCGTTTAAAGCATGGTTTAAAGTATCATTAAATTTATATGTTTTATATACATTTTCTAATTTATATAATTCCATAATTAACCTCCTTTTAAATTTACTATTTAACAAAATAATTATACCATAATTTTAAAATGAAGAAATATTTAAATATGAATACTAATTAAGCAGAAAGTATAACAAACTAATTTATGAGAGGCAATATTTCTTCATTTCGGATTCATTATAACAAGTTATTTTTTATATGTAAAATGACCAATTTCGAATTTTAGAAGCTCAATTATATAAATTTGACTTAGTCAAAATTAAAAATTTGAGAATTTTTTTATTATTTTTAAGAAAATTAGTAATTCTTTTAGTATTTAAAAAAATGCAAAATTTTGCATTTTATTATTGCTGTCAAAATAGTAACTAATTACAATTAAACTATTAAAAGTTGTATTTTATGTTATTTTTAATAGTTAGTTTTATAATTTTTCTATTTCTTCTTTTGTTAATCCAGTTGCTTTAGATATAGTTTCAATATCTGTACTAAGATTTTTAAGATTTTTTGCTATTTCTATACTTTTATTTACAGAACCTTGTTCAATTCCTTGTTTAAGACCATTTTGTTTTGCTTCTTCTATTAATGTATTGTATTCTAGTTCTTCTCTTGATTTTTCAAAATATAATGCTACTA